>JBMHDV010000014.1:0-45659 GCA_049889215.1 Candidatus Marinamargulisbacteria bacterium | reverse complement strand
GCGCCTGCTTGCAATGCCAATTTAGCAAAATGCAACACATTGGGTCGATCGCCATTTCGGGCATTTCGAAGCAATGCAATTTTATTTACATTGACGCTCAGATTGGTCATGCTTAAATTTTTTCATAAACCATCCATTCCTGCAATTGATCTTCATGCACCCAATTCATTATGATTAAGTAATGAGTACCATTACATGGCCAACCTTTCCCCGTGCAACTGACAACATATCCATCAATGCCCCCAACCCATTTCAATGGTTAACGCACATGAATCGATTAAAACAAGATGGTTACACTATCTTTAAACAATTGCTCCCGCAACACATATTTGACCCGCTCAATAGTGCATTTGATGAATTAAAGTCAGCCACCTTACAGCCGGTTGGTATTGTTACTCACCCCCTATTTTGGCAAACCGTGTTTGCGTTGCACCCCATAATTGAAAAGATTCTAACAGAGCCTTACGTCATTTTACCTGAAACTTGGGCATGGGATATTGCCCCCAATAAAACCAATAAAGGCTGGGCACCACACCGAGAAAAACTGTTTTCTTGTGTAAAGTCTGATGGCATGCCAACCAGTATTTCATGTTGGTTCCCCATTACAGCAGCCACCCCTGATAATAGCTGCATGTACGTATTACCAGCCGCTGATGACCCTTATTACCCTGTGGGTAAGACACGCTTTGAGTACCCCCTCCAATCCATTCGTGCATTGCCTGCGATACCTGGTGACGTGATCGTGTTTAACCACAACATTTTGCATTGGGGCAGTCAAAGTAGCCAATGGGGAACAACCCCTCGTCGTGCCATTGCCTTTGAATCTCAAATCGCATCATCTAAACCTTACAATACCCCCACAATAACACCATTAACTTGTCCAACCCGGGATGAGCAGCAAACCCTATATCACCAACTCATCAAACAATACGACCATATTGATTATTAATGGTTAGGTTTAGCTCAGCTGGATAGACTATCGAACTTTTTATTATTTATTGGTATTATATTTCTGTTGCGCCCGTAGCTCAGCTGGATAGAGCAACGGACTTCTAATCCGTAGGTCGAACGTTCGAATCGTTCCGGGCGCGCCATTTACTCAAATTACTGACAGCGAACATGGGAGCCTTCGCGGAAGAACTCATGATGAAACAAAGGGTCTGAATTTGACTCAATTCGTTGAAGTTGTTGCCATCGTTATCTTTATCAAAATACTTATTGACGGTCTAAAATATGGATACAAAAAATGCAAATCCGCTGACGTGAGACAACGGCCCCACATAGAGTTACAGCAACTTGATGAGGTGCAACCTGGCACTAGTGATCCAAGTAATAACAACGTATAACGTTACCAAAAAAGAGTAACATATACACCAATATGATGCTTAAACTAAGTGGAATATCTAAGGGAATCGCCAATGCGATTCCCGCACTCGCG
The DNA here is from genome assembly GCA_049889215.1 of Candidatus Marinamargulisbacteria bacterium. Taxonomy (GTDB): domain Bacteria; phylum Margulisbacteria; class Marinamargulisbacteria; order UBA817; family UBA817; genus UBA817. The sequence goes on along the minus strand of JBMHDV010000014.1, from coordinate 44,221 downwards.
CCTCCAATACCTACCACCCAGGCAGACACGACCTGCTGCTTTACATCCGTAAAGGATAACCGAACGGTTAATAATGGAATGACTAAAAACGAAAATACAAGTAAAATACCAACCATTTTAACGGATGACGTTACCACTAACCCAAATAACGCATAAAAAGCAATGTCCGACCAACGCGATGAATTGCTTAATACTGCACCTTGAATTTTAAATAATATGACCGCAATGGTGGCGTATAATACCATTGCAGACAGCACCTCTGTTGGCTGAACAAACAATAAATGGCCCGATAACATCTCTTTTAAATGGTGACCGTCCAAACCTGTCGTTGAGATTAATGCTGTTGCAAGAGTTGTTGCTAATATGTAGACAACGCCAATAGAAGCTTCTTGCTGATTTACTTTTTCATAAAATGGCTTTAACCCAACCAAAATTAATGAGGCAACCAATGTAAGTCCAAACCCACATAAAAATAGAGCAATTGGAGATTCAACACCCATCCAATGCCCCACCAAATATCCCAAGGCTGCCCACTGTGCGAGTGCCAAATCGATAAATATAATGCCGCGTCTTAAAACAAAGGCACCAAAATAACCATGGATGAATACCAACGCCAAACAAGCAATGAATGGCCAAATAATTAACTCAATCATTTTGTCATCTCCATGACCAAATAATCAAACAGCTGAATGTATGTATCGATGTTATTATCACCAACATTGGTTGCAAGGTATTTAAACTCAGCATCTATATCTGTTGCAAATGATTGGCCAATGGTTTTTGGGTAAAAATTAGCCATTACCACTATTGTTTTATGCTGTGATGATTTGACTTTATTTTTTAATGTCTTCAAATGATTTACAGTTGGTGGTACGCCTGGAAACATTTCCATGGTTCCTGCACTGGTGAGTCCAAATGCATCAAAAAAATATGACCATACACCATGATATGTTAGAAATTGAGCTGTTTTTATTGTTTGTAACTGACGTTGCCAACCAATCATTTTTTGCTCAATGTTGGCTGTAAACTTAGCAAGATTTTTTGAATAGGCCGTTTGATTTTTTGAATCTATTTTAATCAATCGTTCATATATGCTGTTTGCAATAACAATACCGTTTTTAGGATTTAACCAGTAATGTGGGTTACCTTCAATGTGGATATCGCCCTGACTACCATCAATATCAGCGGTTGGGACTTCTAATTTTTGAATATTTTCAGACGCATCCAAATACCCCACTTGACCAGGAAATAGTTTTGAATTGCGAGCCACTAAAATCAAGCCATCTACCCATGCATCCTGGCTCATACCCAATCGAATTAACATATCCGCACCTTTGAAATTTACGACCATGGATGGCTTGGGTTTAATGTCATGCATATTTCGACTACCATTAACCAGTGAATAAATAACGACATGATCTCCACCAACAGCCTTTGCTATTGATGCAAAATCATCGTTTACTGTAACAATTTTAACCTTGTCTTTAGCATTGATTGTGTTGCCCCCCCACAAGAAACAACACAAAATAATAGCAAATGTTAGCTTATTGAAGTACATGGGAATGTGGCCCCATGCCAAAAATAAATTGTGCATAAACGGTGTTTTCTGTATTTTCACCGCTGTTTAACTGCAACCGAAACTTAGATGTTTCAGTTAATTGACGGGTTAACATATAGGCCAGCTGTTTAATTTCTTGGCCTTCATCACCATGTTTACCTAATTGGTCATAGCGAATACCAGCTTGAATGGCTTTTGTAATATCATAAGTTGCCGATACATAACTTCCAGACTGCTTCTCAGCAGCTTCACCCTCTTCGCCATATTCAACTCGATATATTTCACCTTGAAGTTTAAGTAACTGATCACCAATGGCTTGATTAAATGTAATGTCGGTACCCATTAATGTTTGTTTATCATTTTTTGAACTTGCTGAAGGATTTCCCTGCAAATAATTAAACCCTAATTGGAGCTCTTGATTTCTTGAAATTGCAAAACTGTTCCATAAACGAGTGCTAATTAAACGATTTTCATATTCAATACCATGCGATTGGCCCGCCACTTCTTCGTGTGCACTAGGTGTCCAATACCCCCACTCAATCTGTGAAAAGAATGGCACTGGTAGTAAGTAAGAGAACTGAATACCTTCAGCACTTAACCCATGGTCTTGACCAAAAAATTGCTTTATAGCTAACGGACGATCCGTAAATTCCCATTGCTCAGGATGCAATGCATTAATTTTTCCAATGCCAATTAACTTTTTACCAACGATTGTTCCCAAACCTGATGGCAATCCTAAATTTGGAGCTAATACGCTAAATGTATCTAAGAATGTCACATACCCTTCTTCGAGTTCAATTTTTCGTTGGCCATTGGACTCCTTATGCAATCCAACAAATACATCCGCTTTAACAGAAGGATAAAGGTAATGCTGGAAAGAAAATTCAATTTCACTGACATCCATTGATTTATTTGTCTCTGTACTAGTTGCAATCATATTTCCAATGATCGAAATGTCTGGTAAATCCGTTACTTTTTTTGTCTGAGCATGTCCAATTACACTTAAACATGCGATTAATAATGCTAATTTTTTCATATTTTCCGCCTTTAGATTAGTTGATGATTTAAATGATATATGTTGGTGGCGCTCGTGATAATCGTAAATGTAAAGAACTGTATCTAGTTTTGTATTCAGTTTGGATAGCTATAGATTCCTTATCTAAATTAAACTCAATAGTAGGACGATTATTACTTATAACAGCTGATTCCAAATGAGTCTGACACATACTGCATTCTTGATGATTATCATGATCAAAATCTAAATGGACATGCGTGTTTGGCATGAATATAGCCAATGCAATGACAATAATAATTAACTGTTTAAAAGCAGGCATTAACCATAGTTTAAGTGAATGATTGATTTGTGACAATCATTGTTATCTATGTAATAAACCTGAAATTATTTGAGCGTAAACCACGATATTTAGCATGAAAAGCTTAAAAACATTTGGTATGTTTTTTTTGGGTATGGCGTCATCTTGCAATGGGATTGCAAGTTCAAATAATGGCCCATTAACAACAGCGCACCCCGCTATGCTCGGATTTAAACGAAATAACGGCGTTACGTGTGGGTCCGGAACAGTAATCGATTGGGATGAGCAGAAACAATTGTTGACTATTTTATCCGCAGCTCATGTTAAATGTTTAGATAAAGAAAACCGACTCATAGTTCCCCATTATGACAATGCAAAAGCAACTGTTCTAGCATCTGTAAAAAAAGAAACTTGGTTAAACAAGAAAGCCGATACCTATAAAACAGATATTCGTATTTCTTCACTTAGGTTAGATGTGCCAAATGATGCCATTCGTAAAAAAATTGTTGCACTTCCAAAAAATAATATATTTTCCACTCTACCAAAAATCAATCAAAACTGTGAGATTCATGGAAGTGGTACGTATTGGAAATATGATTATAACAGTAAGCGTAAAGTTGATGATGCAATAAAAGTTAGTGGGCGAGGTCACGCCAGCTACAAGGTCACCGATAAAAGCGTAATTATTAAAGCTAAAAACATAAAACTGTCTGAGTTTATCGTTAATGGCGACTCTGGTGGGCCGTTACTGTGTAATATTAACGGGAGCCGATATTTGGTTGGGGTTACTTGTCAAGGATGGAACTCCATCAGTACAAATAACTCCATCAGTACAAATGATGTCATATCATCATTTTCTTTCACAAAATTGGAGAATACGACCGAGCTTAATGATATGATTTCTAATTTGGATAAAAAAGTGTCTTTAATTCTTCTGAATGAGAGAATGCATTTGGTTATTATTCTTGGCTTAGCTACATTGGTTTTGAGTCTTTTTTATTTATACTCTCAGAATCCAAAAGCAAAAGACGTTGTGGGGGAGAAAAAGGAACCCATTTCAATCCGCCAAAAAATGCCCAATAAAAATGTGGTCAGCATTGTTTAAACTAAAAAAGCCCCAATTTGGGGCTTTTTAATATCAACTATTTTGATTCAATTTATCTTAAGATTTAGCTTCGCTAACCAATTGGTTTTCTTTGATCCATGGCATTAAACCACGTAACTTAGCACCAACATCTTCAAGCTGATGTTCTGCGCCAGCTTTACGCCATGACTTTAATTGAGTTGCGCCATTTTTACTATCTTCAATAAATTCTTTTGTGAATTGACCAGACTGAATTTTTTCTAAGCATTTCTTCATTGCAGCCTTTGTCTCCGCTGTAATGATTTGAGGCCCTGTATGATAGTCGCCATACTCAGCAGTATTAGAGATGGAATATCTCATATTCGCCATACCACCTTCATATACTAAATCAACAATTAACTTCATTTCATGTAAACACTCAAAATATGCCATTTCTGGTGGGTATCCTGCTTCAACCAACGTTTCAAAGCCTGCTTGCATTAATGCCGTAACACCACCGCAAAGCACAGCTTGCTCACCAAATAGGTCAGTTTCACACTCATCTTTAAATGTGGTCTCAATAATACCTGATCGACCACCACCAACACCTGATGCCCATGCCAACGCTAAATTCTTAGCATTTCCAGTTGCATCTTGTGCGACAGCAATTAAACAAGGAACACCTGCACCTTTAAGATATTCACTTCGAACTGTGTGACCTGGGCCCTTTGGCGCAGTCATAAAGACATCCAAATCAGCACGTGCTTCGATTAAGTTAAAATGAACATTTAAGCCGTGAGCAAACGCTAAGGCAGCCCCATTTTTAATGTTACTTTCAATGGCTTTATAAATATCTGCTTGATATTCATCTGGTGCTAAGATCATGACAATATCAGCATCCTTAACGGCTTCTACAGGCTCTTCAACATTAAACCCAGCGGTTCTAGCTCTGTCAGCGCTTGCTGAACTTGCACGTAAACCAATGGTAATGTTGCTACAACCACTGTCTTTTAAATTAAGTGCATGGGCATGACCTTGGGATCCGTAGCCAACAATTACTATTTTCTTATCTTTAATTAAATTTAAATCGCAATCAGCATCATAAAAAATTGATAAACTCATAAAATTCTCCTTTTGAGCTAGTTTAACAGAATTCAACGCTTAACGTAAGTTGAGTCTTTTAGTGAATGATTGATAGGGCTTTATGGTGAACTTTAATCTCCGCTGGAGTATGTCCTACATACTCAGCATCACAATGGATTCGATGACGGCCAAATCCTCGAATTCGAATAGATGAGCATTGGATAATCTCTACCTGATGGTTTAAATTCAATTTACCCAATGCCATTTGTACCCCACAAATGAGAATATTTAATAATCCATGATGTTTTATAAGGCAAATATCCAATTTCCCATCATCCACCTCAGCATCATTTGAAATCACATATTTTCCACCATAATATTTTGTGTTAGAAATCACCAAAAAATACCCCTTATATGTTTTTTGATGATTATCGACTTTGAATAGTATCGGATGAAATCGATAACGCAAGTATTCCCAAACTGCAGTAAAAACATAACTTAGTGCCCCTATTGTTTTTTTGAGTGATTGTTCTGCTTTTTTTATGATGTATGCATCAAATCCAACCCCAGCCATGCAAACAAAATAATGGTTGTTCACAGATCCAACATCTATTGCTTTAATTTTGCCATTGATAATTCGCTCGGTGGCTGATACCACATCCGTTGGTAAACCGAACGATATGCCAAAAACATTGGCTGTTCCATACGGTATGACACCCAACTTTATGTTGGAGCCGACCAATCCATTAATCACTTCGTTAATGGTCCCATCACCACCAACAGCAACAACTGTATCTGCGGATTGAGTTTCGACAACATGCTTGGCTAAACGGGTTGCATCACCGGCGTCTTTTGTTAATTCAACAACACAATTTATATGATTAGATTCAAATATTGCCTTAATTTGTTCAGCTGCAATTTTGGGCGACTCATAGCGTTTAATTTTACTCCAGCCAAATAATCGATTTATCCAACGAAACCAAGGTTTCAATTGTCCTGAATTCGGGTTTAAAATAACAAATACGCGACTTACTTTAGTGTTCATGAAGAATAACTCCGGCTTCATAAAACCATTTTCCTTGCTGCTTTTTAAATTGACTCTCTTCCCATAACATATGGCGAGTATTATTGGGCGTCCTGTAAAATGCCTTGAATTCGACTGTGCCGACATTATGATGGGCCTCACCATTTAACACGCGACATATTACTAGCTGTTCCCAAATGATGCTCGAATCATAATCACCAACAGCTGTTGCAGCTTCACCAATGACGGTTTGATTCAAATACTCAAAGTGGTTTTCAACATATGCAGAAAACCTTGATCGCATTAGTTCTAGTGCCGTTTGAGCAATTTTTTTACCGTTAATAATGGGTAAGCAACACCTATTTAGTTCTTTGGATTGACCACAATGACATTGGGACATGCTCTAATCATACACTAAATTGGAATGAACTTTTGGAGATAGACAATGAAAAAATCACATGATATGCTTTTAATGCGTGGGGCGATTAGCTCAGTTGGGAGAGCACATCCCTTACAAGGATGGGGTCGCAAGTTCGAGCCTTGCATCGCCCACCATTTTTCCAATTTTGACATTTTAGTTTCGGTCGAATAACGCTGTTATACTCCCTCCTCTACAAATGCCTAACTTGAAAAAATGGAACCTTCTCTTATTTTGGCTTCTGTTGAGTACCCCTGCTATACTTTCATTATGAAATTAACATTTAGTGACTTATTTGACGAAGTTGGTTCACACTTTGTTCCTAAAAAGAATATCCGAATTGGGGCGTTGGTGATCCCAATTAACCACCCAGTAGATCCAACTGACCCAGACCTGGGTTTACCGTTAGCGGATTGGAAAAATAAATCGTTTGATGTGATTATTGATCAAGACACCATTAGTATTCAAAAAGTTAGTTAAAACTGGATTTTCTTCTTTATTTTTTTCAACTTAGCTTTACCTAAAACCAATTCGACTTCACCGATAGTTTGAATAACCCCTACTCGCTGGCGATACTCTATAATTGTTTGTGCCGATGCTTGGCCAATACCAGGCAAACTCATGAGTTGTTTTTTTGTAGCGAAATTAACATTAATTTTATCATTAGACCCCAGCTGATTTTCTTTGATTACAATTTTTTGACCATCTTTTAATGTTTTCGCTAGATTAAGATGATCTAATTTGGCATGTGGTAATAACTGTAAGGCTTGAATCAATTCAACAACTTTAGTTCCAGGTTGAACGGTATAAACACCTGGATTATCCACGGCTCCAACCACATGCACAAGTACCCCTTGCTGTTTTATATTTTGTGGCGATTGCTCAACTGAAATCATTGATGTTTTTGGTTGCACCGTATCTAAAAAGTGAAAAATAAATGGGCATGTAAACAATAGAATTGATACCACCCAAAATAAACTGTTTTTTACCCCCTCTTTCATTGTCTAAAATATTATCATAAGTCCCGTTACCTTTACTAGCTAAGAGGGCTTAACCCAAGGCTTATCACTGCAGTTATTCACATGCTCGTTAAATGGACACTGATGGCAGTTTAATGGATTCGTTTTTAATTCATTGCCACGAATTGAATCAATTAATTCCTTGAGCTTTATTGGCGATTCTTGAACTGGAATCACCTCACTTGAGGATAAATTAATAATGGCAGAGCCTGTTCGATCAAATGAATATTTAGGATGGGCAGCATGAATCATTTGGGCATAAATATTCACTTGTTGTTGATACCGAAATTCGTTTTGACCTATTGATCGTTTAAATTCAATTACTTGGAACCTATGAGTTGAATCACAAAACCAGACGGCATCAAATCGGCCACGAACAACAATGGATTGATCATTAAACTCAAAAGGCATTTCTACTTGCAGGCGTCCATCTTGAATAATCCGTTTATACCAGGCCATCCCCATTAGCTTTTGAAGCCAACTAGGGTCATCTAACTGAGGCTGCAAACGTCGATTTATTAATGCTTTTGCGATTAAATCATGCATCTCGACCCCCTCTGTTTGTTCCTCTGATGGTGTAAAAGTTAATGGAAAATACTGATTTAAATGCATCATTTTTTGACAACTTAAACTATCCAATAGATTGGAAATAGAAATACTTTGCCCGCCGATTTTTTCTGGTAATTTATTGATCATTAATCCATTGTTTTGGATTTCATCATCAGCCCTTTGAGTCAATGAAGGATAATCGCCATTCTGCTTAGCGATATATTCGAAATTAAATGTGAACGCATCACCTTGATCAATTAAATAAGGGAGCAATAGCGATAAACGTGATTTATTTTTACGCTTCAGTTTTTGGCCGGTTAATAAAACATGCTGCTTTGCTCGAGTTAATGTTACGTAAAATAATCGTAACTCTTCGTTAATAGTGTCTTGCTGTTTGGCTGCATAGATACCTGATCGAATTGGGTTTTTTTCTAATTCGGGCACCGAAACCCCTAGCCCCAATTCTCTTGAAACCAATAACGGATCTGATGCTCCCATGTTAAATTGAGCATGTAAAAAAGGAACAATAACCACAGGGAATTCCAACCCTTTTGCAGCATGCAATGTCATGATCTGTACGGCATCGCTCATTGCTTCGTTTTCTACACCCAATGATTTTGGACGCTGAATGCATTGCTGCAACCAATCCAAGATTTTCGGACGCTGGCCATCCATTAATTGCCACGCTGTATTAAATTCATTTAAAAACCGGTCAATTGCCATATCGTCATCATTTGAAAACTTACATGGTAACTGCCATACCAACTCGACTAACTTTGTTAGTAATGCCCCCGATTGCAGTTCTTTGAGCCAACCCACCACCATCGGGTGCTGATTACAGGCATCAAATACCCGATCAGAAATGGTTAGTTGATCTAAAATATGTTCATCAGAAATAGCAAGAATGTCATTTGCAATTCCTCTCCACGCAATATTATTGTCCGGATCCAACACGCCAATTAAGAATGACATCACAATTTGCACCGCATCCAATTCGCACAGGCCCGCACCTTTACTTACTAAAACAGGAATTTCACACGCTTCTAAATGTGCTTTAATAACCTTAACATCATAATTTTTACGAACTAAAATAGCCATTGCAGAAAACGGTATTCCCAAAGCACTTTGCTGTTTAATGTAAGTACTTATTGAGTTTAACTCTACTGATTTCGTCTCACTAATTTTGCATTGAATACTTGCCGAATCGTTGGTTTCTTTGACTGGCTTCATGGGTAAAAAGGTTTGAGCTTGGTCATTAAATAATCGTTCAAATAATGCATTTATCCAATCGATGATAATGGGATGGGACCGATAATTATTGGTGTTTTTTATATGGCTTAGTTGTGGATGCTTTGTATCAACCACCATACTCATTAAGGCATCATCTGCGCCACGAAAACTATAAATTGCCTGGCATTTGTCTCCAACTATCCATAACTTTCCATCTTTGTACGGATCTGAGTCGCTACTAAGTTGATTTATAATGGCCCATTGAATAGGAGACGTGTCCTGAAATTCATCCACAAAAATATGTCGTAACTGCTGTTGAATATCGTGCCGAACCCAATCCACATGGCTTAAAAGTTGATATGTTTTTGTTAAAATATCATCATAGGTTAACCAATTATGGTGATGCTGATCATTATTAACCCGCTCTTTAAATGCTTCGTATGCGTTTTTTAATGCCTGACATGTGCTGAAATACCGTTCATGCTTGGCATCCATACAATTTAAACCATCGAGATCAGCGAACTGGTGGTTAAACCAATACGCGACGGTTTCATGTTGAAAAAAAGCCGAAATTAACATGCCAGACCATTGATCAAATGACCATGTTGAAAAACAAGTAACCAACCAATCTGGTGGGTCATGGGCAGCTGAGACCCATACATCGGTGGCGTGTTCGACTAAACGACGTCGTAATTCAACATCACTCATCAATTCATAATGCGGCGATACATTAATACTTAATGCGTATCGCTTCAATAATCGATTGCAATAGGAATGAATGGTTTCTATATTCATTCGATTAATGATGGTTAATGGCTGTGGAATCCCAACTTCAGTTAACCGAGAAATTAATCGAACTTTCATTTCATTGGCTGCTTTTTCAGTAAATGTAATGGCCAAACATGACTCTGGTGGTGCATTGGTGGTCGTGATTAACCGAATGAGCTCTTCAACCATTAATGTTGTTTTTCCTGATCCAGCTGTTGCTTCAATGCAACGCGACATTGGTGCTGTGTTTTGCATCATCGCTGGTGCCTTTCTGGATAATGGCAAATTGAGTAATAGTTGCATGTCCGACATGTGTTTGCTTGAACATTTGTTTTTACCATTGCTTGTTCAGGTGAAAACATACCGGATTGAATATTTTTGATAATGGTTTTGATCCGTCCTTTAAAGGCTGAAAACAATTCTAAAAAGTCATCATCTGCAGAATCTAGCATGGTTTTAAGTGTATTATTCTTCGTAAAATAATGCGCACTGACTTGCTTGGTCTGATTTAACATCCATATGTACAATCCCAGCTGAACATCTTCAAATGTTTTGACTGCAACTTTGGTTGGTAATTGCCCTGTTTTTATATCAATAATCGCAATGCTATCTGGACGGGTTACCAATACATCCGCACGACCTTCAATACTGTGACCATCAATATCCAATGATAACGGAATTTCCGTCTTAATTTTACCTCCATCAGTAACACAAAAAGATATAAAATCTGTTAGCGGCCATTGGTCTTGAATTCGTTTTTTTAAACTGTCCGCAATAAGCGGTGTCAGTGTTGTGTTTAAATGCAATGATAGATCATCATTAACTGAACCGTCTGTTTTGATGATTTGCTCAATTGCATCGTGAATAAGAATTCCCATGATTTGGCTATCCGTTTGTTTTTCGGATGTATTTTTAATGCCAAGAACATGATGCAAATAATATGAATACGGGCACTTTTGATAGTGCTGCAACTTGGATGGCGAACTCTTTAAAACGGTTGTGGGATTCACTGTGGCGGCTGCTGAGCGCTGAAGGGGTTGTTGGTTTTTTTTAATTAACTGCACAGGCTTTGATATTACAGGCATTCCTTCTAAAGGAAAGTTCTGTTTACCATCGATGGTTCCTGCATAAGAAACACCCAATAATTTTGGATGTGTAAGCGCCCAATGACCAAAAGCCCTGCGGCAGTGATTGTCGATATCCGACTGCCCCAATTGCTCAACTGATAAATAACCGGCCTTTTTTGGTTTGGACCACGACCACTCTCCAAATCCCATCACCCAGATTGGTTGGTCAAAATATCGTGCAATGGATTCTGGAGCAATACAACGGATTCGAGCATCTGATTGAACCAATGTTAGTGAACGATATTTTAATAAAAACTGAACATACTTAAATGGGTGTTTTTTTTGTTGCACTGCATCGTTTAAAATATCTTGGATTTGATGATGGGTCTGATAAGCGTGGTAGCCCGCTTTATCGGTGGTAAATGCATTGCTCTGATTCTGCCAAAATAGCTGTATTTCTTCGAGTGACTTAAGACTTAATATATGTTGAAAGGGATGGTCTTTTGGAATATTTTTTAAAATTAGTGGCAACACAGCTGAGCTCGCTAACTTGACACCAGCATGATGTTGAATATTGGCGATGATTGTTTTTAGCCCCTTGTTTAATTGGGGACTACTTAGTGCCACCAAGTGAGTCAATGATGAAACGGTTGGTTGATTAATATAGGCGATAAGCGCAATTAACCATTCCCCTTTTTTAGTTTTTGATAATGGGACAGCGGCCTGGGTATCGATGTGAATAGCAAGCTTCGCAGCAACAAACTCAATTTGTTGCATGATTTGTTGATTTGGAACCACCAGCAATGGCTGATCCGTTCTGTCTTTTAGATGATTAATCACCAATTGGATTTCATCCTTTTGATTCATGCACTGATTTACAACGAACTCTGAGAGATTACTTGATAACACCAAATCAGGAATCAATGCTAATTCATGGACTGCTACTGTCATCTTCTGATTGGACAGCCCTGGAATTATCCAATCGACTGGGTACTTAAATTTCTGGACTATTTCGGTAATTTCATTCATCCATTGTGCATCCCAACCAAACACAACTACTGACTTGAATTGCTGATTTAGGAACTGAATCATGTCCTGTATTTTTGATTGGTGCTCTACACGAAACTGAGAAATTTTGGGGTGACTTTGGTACTCCAATATGGCTTGGCTTAACCATGGTATTGATATGATATCCTCATGATTGGTGGTTAAAATATCTTGTACTAATTGTTGGCATGCCTGCTTACTGAGTCCGTTTTTGGGGTTTTTGGATTCAATTATTGCTTGCAAAATGGACGATTTTTCAAAAAACTCGTTCTCATTTTTCTTAAAAAAGTAACTCATTGGCACAATATTGGGTTGTGCCTCTACCACCAATGGTTGAAGCGAAATGCATAATGAGTCTGGGATTGAACGTGTAAACCAATCGTTTAAAGCGTTTAATGATTCGATAGCATGTAATGTGATCTCATTGGTTGGCATCTGCTTCAGTTTACAACAGGGCTTGATTTTGATCCATTTTTAAGGATTGGCTTTGGACAGGTATTGTCATAACCACTCACACTCAATTAGAATTGAGGAGAGATGAAACATTTACTAAGTAAACTTCAATCCATTGTTCGACAAGTCGTGATTGATAAAATTGAAACCATTGATGCTGGCGACCAAATCATCACCATTAAGAATGTATCCATTACCGATCCATTTTTTAATGGGACATTTGATCAACAACCACTTCCTCGTCAGGGGATTATTGATGCTCATATACAATCAGGCTTGTTAATTCTTATCAATGATAATTATTTAGATAATCATCGCTTCCAACTGGATACCATCCAGGAATTCAAAGCGCATCAAAATGTATACCCAGGGGATCAAATCCGAATTGAAACCAGCATTGCATCTCGAGCAGAAGATGACATTCATTTTACGTCTCGATCATACATTGACGGTAAAGAGTGCAGCGAGATTTCGTTTATTATTCGACAATCAAGCGCTGAATCCACTGGTACGTTTATTCACCCAACAGCATCGGTCCATTCGTCAGCCATCCTTGGAACCGGTGTCCACATCGGGCCATATTGCATTGTTAACGAAGGTGTGACTATTGGTGATAATACAACCTTAAAAGCACATGTCATGGTTGATCAGTGGTGCCAGATTGGTCAAAATAACACGTTTGAATATGGTGCTGTTATTGGATCTCAAGCTCAAGACATCAAATACAAAGGTGAACTCGCGTATGTAAAAATTGGCGACAATAACCATATTCGTGAATATGTTACGATTAATCGAGCGACTGGTGAAAACCAAATCACCCAAATTGGGTCTAATAACATGCTGCTCACAAATACTCATGTTGGCCATAATTGCACACTTGGCAATCATATTGTAATGGCAAACGTGGTTCATTTGGGCGGCCATACCGTTATCGAAGACAACGTCACAATTGGTGGGATCACTGGGGTTCATCAATTTGTTCGGGTTGGTAAAGGATCAATGATTGGTGGGTACTCTCGCTTAACCCAAGATGTTCCCCCATTTATGTTATGTGATGGCAACCCTGCCTATGTTAGAAATTTAAATATTATTGGCTGCAAACGTCGTGGCATGACACGAGATACCCTTGCTGAGTTAAAACAGCTTTATAAATTATTGTACCGATCAAATTTAAATACCAAACAAGCATTGGCCGAATTCGATGCATCATCGGCGGTTGAAGATGTAAAATATTTGCTTGATTTTATTCAACACGATACATCGCGAGGTATTTCTAAAAAAGTTGCTGTTGAAGCGACCTCTGAATGAACATTTTAATTATTTGTGGCGAATCATCTGCCAATACCTATGGGTCTAAACTTGCAAAGACGCTTAATGATAATCACCACGTCTATAGTTTTGGTAATAACGAACTTGCAAACCACAGCACCCAATTAGTTTCCATTGATGCCGCCCAACACTCTGTTAATATTGGGCATCGCTTAAAACACTCATCACTATTTAAGCACATGAATGATCAATTATCACGTCAACCCATTGACCGTGCGATTATCGTTGATTTTCCTGGCTTCAACTTTAAAATTGCGACGATTTTACAATCGTTTAACATTCCCATTTCGTCGTTTATAACCCCCAATTTTTGGATTTGGAACGATGTCACATCTGCCAAAAAATTAGCCAATTATAGTGATCATATAATTACGATTTTTAAACGTGAATATGATTTTTATTCCAAAATTTCACCCGAAAAGACCCATTACTTTGGCCACCCATTGCTATTGGATGAATTCCCCAAAAATGATGATGATGGCACGCCCCCAACCATTGCTTTATTTCCTGGTTCACGCTTGGCAGAAATTAATGATCACTTACCAAGCATGCTAACCCTTTGTGACCATTTAAGCTCTGGATATTCCGTTATTATCGTTTGTGAAACACCTGAATTGGAACCGAACATTACCACCATTCTAGCCAAGTTAAATCATAATGGCATACAAATCACCCAGCAACTGCCCCCTGCCATTGCCCATGCCATCACAGCACCGGGCACCAATACATTGCGATTGGCATTGATGGGTATTCCAATGACCATTATTGGTTGTGTTCGCTGGTGGATGGTTTTGGTTGCAAAATACATACTTCGAATGAAGGTCCCCTTTGTTGGCTTACCAAACGTTATCTTAAATCAAATGGTGTACCCTGAGCATATCCGTCCATCCAACAAAACATTGCAAACCATTGCCAATCAACTCAATGATTCAATCAAAAAAGAGACTGAATGCAATGCTCCGTCTGAGATTAGCAGAAAACTAAAAGAAGTCTTGTGTCCCCACGAAAATTACTACCAGAAAATTGCTCATATAATCTTGTCCAAGCCTGTTGACCTACGATTAAAATAATAATTATACATTGCAGACTAACTAAACATGAATCTTTGAATGTCATCTAAAGAAAAATGCAAGTATCAGCGAACAACTTACGACACTATAGTAAAACAACTCACATCATGGTGAGAAAAATGAAGTTTTTAATCATTTTATAGGAGAAAAAAATGCACTCAATCAATAGACGCTCAAACATACCTCAAGCCGGGGGAATAAGAAATATTGTTTTAGAAGGGGAAGGTGTAATTCAAAAATGTGGAGAGATAAAAAAGGAGATTATTTCTCCAAACTTACAAAGTTGTGTAGGCGTAACAATTTATAATCCTGTCACCAAAACAGGTGCCATGGTTCATTTTAATCATAATGTTCAACCTTGGATCAAAAAAACATTAACGACCATATTACGTAAAGTAAAAACTACAAATCAATCAAATGAAAACCTAAAAATTAACCTCATTGGTGGGTCAAAGCATAATATAATTAGCCCCAGTATATCTAATGCCGTTATTAACCAATTGACTGGTTTAGGGATTAACCAATATTCATACGATCACTATACCTGGTCAGACATTCAAGGGTTTTGCTGCATGCATAAGACATATTGTTTAAGTTTAAATTTAGAAAATGGCGAAGTATCCGTATCATCAAATCAAAAACACTCTATGAATATTCTTCATCAAGCTTTTTATGAAATTAACCCTAGACTTATCAACTCAATAGAAAAATCTAAAACGACTTACCAACAGCCCTTTTATAGTGATCAAGTTATGAAACGTACTGCAGAAAACGTTGAACTTTTAGACTCTGATGATCCAAATTTAAATCCAGGTAAAATAACACTATTTGATTTAAGAGGTAAGTTTTAATCACATTCCTCTAAAATATAAGTAAATCTTGTCCTAGAATCTTTAAACCATCTTCTTGTACACTAACAACATGATAAGAAGTACTTTACATCGATCCATATTGGAAATGAGCCGATCATTTTCAACTAGAACCCCTGGGCGTATTGGATTTTCAGTCCCCAACCAACAACCAACCGATGCATCATTAAGGATTGCCGAAACAGTTGCTGCTAGCGCACCCTTGCCACCTTTTCGATATAATTCTGTGACATTGGCAGCCACAGGCCGTGATGAAGTTCAGCCAACCCGATTTGACGATAGGCGAATACGTGACTTTTTTAAGGGGATGTTGCAACTGGATTTGCCAATTGGTGAAATTGGGACATCATTTAAATCCGTTGCACTCGGACCATCACCAAGTAAACTGAAAGCGTTCCAGCAAAAGATGGCGTATGGGCATCGAGAACTGGACCACTTTTGTGAACGATTTAATGCAAGCCACCAAGATGTTAAAACTTGGCTAATGAACAAAGATTGGCGAATGCTGGTCATGACATCAAAAAATGAAGAAAAGAATGCTGATATTACCAATCACTTCTTAAAATTACATACTCAATTATTTGAAGAAACTGGCCTTCGTTTGGATCCAGCCGTTGTTACTTATGCCGATGGCGCGTATGGCAAAAAGAATTCGAATATGACCACCAAAGAATCCATTCAATCCATTGCACATTTTTGGGAGGGATTACAAGCGTCAGATCTCGCACCACAACTCTATTTGAATCTGTATATTTCCGGAGTGGTGGGCGTAACACCAGAGAGTCGTTTGAATGATGGTGTATCAAAGAGCATTGCAAATACAGCTAAAATTCAAAAAACCATGCAGTTCAAACAAATCCCACACCAGGTTATTTATGGCGATACGGCCGGTCAAATGAGCCCTGAAGAAGCGCAAACGTTGATAGGGGCATACCCGTTATCATCCAAACGTGAACTCCATCTGCATCATAACCCTTTAAATGCAATTTCAACCGACTTGGATCGGCTTGAGTTGGTATTACGGGTATTTGCGAAAGCTCACCCACTCAATCTACACATCGGTATTTTTGGTGGTGGCAGCCCGTTTAGTGGCATGACTGGTGGATTTGGCGGCAATTTATGGCTGCCATTTGTTTGTTCGCTGGCATTGCGTTCAAACTTAACAATTTCTAGCCACCCTGAACAAGATGACCTGATTAAATTACTGGCAACCAGTATTGATTTATTTAATGAATTTAGCCCTGACTCTCAGGAATCAAAGTCCGCTATGGTGGATGGATTGTTGGATTGGAATCAAAAAAATTAATCATCATCTTCTCAATTAAGATTTGAAATGATATTATTTCATAAATTGCGGGGTTAGCTCAGTTGGTAGAGCATCTGCTTGCCAAGCAGAAGGCCGCCAGTTCGAATCTGGTACCCCGCTCCATCTGTAACCCGGAGGACAGCATGAAAGTATTAAAGTCAAAACGCAATGGAAACACAATTAGCCTTGAAGTTGAAGCAAGTCATGAAGAACTTGAATCAAAGTTTGATGGTGCTTTTAAAAAAGTAAGTAAAAAAGCATCGTTACCAGGTTTTAGAAAAGGGAAAATTCCCCGTAAAATATTTGAAAAGAATTTTGGCAAGGACGTTATTGTTCAAGAAGCCATTTACGACGTAATTAATGACACCTACAAATCAGCTATTGAAGAACTTAAGCTTAAAGTGGTTGATTACCCTAAAAATGTTGATGTTGATGAATATAAAGAAAACAAACCGGTTAAGTTTCGCTGTGACGTGGACGTCGAGCCTGAATTAAAACTTAAAAAATACAAAGGCTTAAAAGTAACTGTTGAACAAAAGAAAGCCGATGATGATGCATTGCAAAAGGAAATTGATATTTTAGTTGGCATGCATGCGACCTATGAAAGTGTTGAGCGTGAAGCTAAAAATGATGATATTGTTCGTTTTAATGCAACAGCTACCATTGATGGTGAACCTTACGTAACTTGGACCAGAGACAACCAAGCCACACGTATTGGTGCCGCCAACTATGGTGAACCATTTGATGAAGCCATTACTGGTCTTCAAACAGGTGACAAAAAAGATGTAAGTGTTACTTACCCTGCTGACTTTAAAACACCTGATTTGCAAGGAAAAACAGTTGAATTTAATGTTGAAGTTGTTGAAGTTAGAGAACGAAAATTACCTGAGTTAACTGACGAACTCGCTGAAAAAATTGATAAAGACTGCAAAACGGTTAAAGAATGGAAATCAAAATTAACTGACGAGATTAATGCACGTTTTGAAACTGAAAATAAACAAAAGACTGAACAAGCTGTTCTTGATGCACTCATCGAAGAAAATCCAATGGAGATCCCAGATGCGATGGTTGAGCAAGAGGTTAATTTATCGTTAATGCAGTTTGAGTACTCGATGGCACAACAAGGCATGGATCTAAAACAATACATGCAAATCACCAATAAAACACAAGATGACCTTCGAAATGAAGCGCGTGAATCGTCTCGCAATAATGTCCACTTAAGAAAAATCATTGAATCAGTCATTGAAAAAGAAAAAATGACAGTATCTGACGATGAACTTAATACTGAAATTGCATCTTGGAATGATGAAAAAATCAAGACCTTGGATGATTACAAATCATCTAAAGACAGCCACGTTGAAACATTAAAGAATAATTTATTGAATAAAAAGGCTAGAGAATTCTTAATCGATTCCGCTAAAATAAAGTAAAACATTAAGAAAGGGGTTATACCATATGCCTTTAATTCCAATGGTAATCGAACAAACTGGACGTGGGGAGCGTTCATACGATATTTATTCACGTTTGTTGAAAGAACGTATTATTTTTCTTTCAACTCAAATTGATGATGCTGTCGCAAACACAATCATTGCACAGTTATTATTTTTAGAAGCTGAAGATAATGAGAAGGATATTTATTTATATATCAATAGTCCTGGTGGCGTTGTAACTGCTGGGTTAGCCATTTATGACACCATGCAATACATTAAGTCTGATGTGTCCACCATTTGTTTGGGACAAGCAGCTTCAATGGGTGCATTATTGTTAGCTGCTGGGCAAGCTGGAAAACGATTTGCTTTGCCACATTCTCGAATCATGATTCACCAACCACTGGGTGGTGCTCAAGGTCAGGCAACGGATATTGAAATTCAAGCCAAAGAAATTTTACGAATCAAAAAAGAAATCAACAATATTTTGGTTCATCACACTGGTCAAACCTATGAAAGTATTGAAAAAGATACAGACAGAGATAACTTTATGGATACAGAACAAGCTAAAAAATATGGCTTGATTGACAGTATCATTACGAAAAAAAATGTAAAGGATAAAGTTCTCGCCAAGTGACAACCACCCCAATTGTTTGCTCTTTCTGTAATAAATCACAATTTGATGTGGCCCGGTTAATTGCCGGGCCACCTGGCATTCATATCTGTAATGAATGTGTCAAAGTCTGCACAGCAGTCATTGCACAAGAAGAGCAAAAACATTTGGATGTTAGTACCACTAGTAATGCGGATGTAAATATTGATCATTTACCAACTCCAACTGATATTAAAGAAGTGTTGGATGATTACGTTATTGATCAAGACCAAGCAAAAATAGTGGTTGCAGTTGCTGTTTATAATCACTATAAACGGCTGTTTAAAAAATCCATTAATTTTCCTGATGTTGATATCCAAAAAAGTAATATTTTACTAGCGGGCCCAACTGGGACAGGTAAAACATTAATTGCTCAAACGCTCGCCAAACTATTGGATGTGCCATTTACCATTGCCGATGCAACAACACTTACTGAGTCGGGCTATGTCGGGGATGATGTAGAGAGTATGCTGTTTCGATTACTTCAAATTGCAAATAACGACGTGGAAAAAGCTCAGCGAGGCATTATTTACATTGATGAGATCGACAAAATTTCTCGTAAATCTGAATCAGCATCAATTACCAGAGATGTTTCTGGTGAAGGTGTTCAACAAGCGTTACTAAAACTACTCGAAGGTTCTGAAGTAAACGTACCCTTAAAAGGTGGCCGTAAGAACCCCAATCAAGAGACCATTACCGTGAATACCAAAAATATTCTATTTATCTGTGGCGGTGCGTTTCACGGCATCGAACAGCTTATAGAAAAGCGATTGCATCAATCGACACTGGGCTTTGTTGATGACAAAGAAAAGGATGTGATTAACAAGGATACGATTTTTAATCATTTATCATCCGAAGATCTATTAACATATGGAATTATCCCTGAACTCATTGGTCGAGTATCCGTTATTGCACCGATGCATGCCCTTAGTGAAGAAAATATGTGCCAAATTTTAACTGAACCAAAAAATGCCATTGTTAAACAATACCAATCCTTAATGGACATCGATAATATCAAACTCACCTTTGATAAAAAAGCCGTTGAGAGGATTGCAAAAATTGCTAAAATTAAAAAGGTAGGTGCACGTGCGCTTCGATCCATTGTAGAAACCGTCATGATTGATCCGATGTTTTCACTGCCAGGTGGCAAAAAACGCACATTAAATGTTTCCATCACCGATATAAAAGCTTTTGAAAATCGCTACTTATCTAATCAAGAACGTAAAACACTTGCTCAATCGACCGATAAATAAGGTATGGGTAAACATTTGAAAGAAGTTGGCTTTCCTTTAACGGATGTGGTTGTATTTCCACAAACCATTCAACGGATAAAAGTTCCTGATGATTTAGCGATTGATAATCGCCATTTGGTTACCTTATATTCAAAAAAACAACAACTGTCATCCACTGGTGTGTTGTGTGAACTTATTGACGAACAACATCAACCTGACGGGCGATTTATTGTCATTGAAGGTATGCAACGCGTTAATATTCATGAACGAAAGCAATCCTTGGTTTCATATTCTTTATGTGAAACATCCGTTAATAAAACTCGAGACCTAATCTCTTTGTCGAATACCGTTTATGATTTGTTTAAAGAGCACCATAACATGTTTGAATCTGAAGATATGTCGATGGATACGTTATTAAGTGTGATTCATCCTGACCAGCCCCAAGAACTGGCGGACTTTATTTCGTCTTACTTGCCCATGAATTATGACGAAAAAGTAGCCATTATTGAATCCATTGATGTGTATCATCGATTGGAGCAAGTCAAACACTGTTTAAATAAGCTGTTGATTGATGCTGAAATCAACCAGCAGTTGGATGGTGTGATTCAAGAAAACGTAGATACTGAACGCCGTGAAATGATGCTTAAGGCCAAGCTAAGGGCGATTCAAGCGGAGCTTAAATCTGGCATTGAAGCAAATGTTTCCAATGAGTTTATCGAAAAATTGGGCCATATAAAATTATCCAAAGATTACCATGATCAACTCCTTTTAGATATCCAACGATTGGACCAATACCCCGATGACTCCACCGAGTTTGCTGTTATTAAAGGGTACTTGGATTTGTTTTTTGCACTGCCTTGGCGAAAACGTAAATCAGCTAAAATTGATATTCAACGTGTCCGAAAAGAACTCGATGCGCACCATTTTGGGCTGAACTCCGTTAAAACACGAATCCTCGAACATTTAGCGATTCGAAAAATTGCAAAAAAACGAATTGGGACTATTCTTTGCTTATCTGGGCCACCTGGTGTGGGAAAGACATCCATTGTTCAATCTGTTGCACACGCATTGCGTCGTCCATTTGTTCGAATTGCATTGGGTGGCGTGCGGGATGAAGCCGAGCTTCGAGGCCACCGACGTGCCTATGTCGGCTCAATGCCAGGAAAAATCATTTCAGGCTTAATAAAGGCGCAAGCCATGAACCCAGTCATTTGCTTGGATGAAATAGATAAACTCGCTGGTGGCTTTAAGGGTGACCCATCTGCAGTATTACTTGAAATTTTAGATATCGAACAAAATAAGGCATTTGTTGACCACTATATTCAATGCCCTGTTGATTTGTCTCAATGCATGTTTATTTGTACGGCAAATGATTTAAATGCAATCCCTGAACCATTGCTAAATCGGATGGAGATCATTCCAATTCCCGGTTACACCATTGCCGAAAAAGTCGCTGTAGCCAATGATTATTTATTACCGAAAGCATGTAAAGAATTTGGTTTACCTGAAGATAAGATGGCAATTTCGAAACCCCTTTGGAGTACCATTGTCAACCTATACACGTCGGATGTTGGACTACGCGAATTGCGACAAACCATTGATAAACTATGTCGAAAAATGGCACTACGTATTGTCGATAATGAAACCATTCCAATAAAATGGTCCAACCGATTTATCGAAGAATTACTAGGTGAAGGTGAGCCCAAACCACGCTTTTCCGTCGAGCCACGGGTGGGACGAAGTGTTGGCTTAATGTTAAAGTCCATGGTTGGCCATTGTTGCCCGATTGAAACCCAAATTTACCAAGGAGAGCCAGGATTCACAGCGACTGGAAATCTTGACCCGAAACTTGAAGAATCCATTAGAATTGTGTTTGGATTACTTAAAACCCGATTTAAAGATTATTCGATTGATCCAAACTTGCTATTTGATTATCACTTTCATATTCATTTTCAAAATACCAACCTCTATAAAAGTGGGTCTGGTTGGGACTTGGGTATTTTTGTCTCAATTTTATCGACACTACTTCACATTCCCTTGCCAGGAACATTAACATTTTCAGGTCAATTATCATTATCAGGTAAAATACTACCTGTGGGTGGTGTATCACAAAAGTTATTGGCTGGCTCACACCTTGGCATTCGTCACTTGGTTGTGTCTTCAATGGAAAGTGGTCTACCATCATCAGACACCTACAGCACACAACTCGTGCCATTGGATAACATTGATGATGTGATTCAACTACTTGTAAAATGGTACCTATAATAAAAAAGCCTCAATCATGAGGCTTTTTTTGTATATATTTAATGAATGGATATGGTGTTAATTAGACTTGAATGGCTGCTTATTATTATCAAGCAAGCTCCACTCCCCTAACTCCATATCTATTTTAAAATATCCCACTTGATTCCCCTCTAAATTTAACATGGGAAATTCGTTTTGAGATACACTAAAACTTGGATTAAAAGGGTCAGAAAGATCCATCGTCATTGTTTGACCGTTTAAGTTTGAGGTATATTGATAAATTTCATTGGTATCAGAAACGGCTTTAATTTGAACAGGGCAGTTTTTGGTATTGATTGAAATTGAAGAGCTGCCACTGATCGGAATATTATAAATCAAGACACATTTATTAGCACTCGTTCCAACTGAAATTACAGGCGGTGTTTTATCGCCACTAATTTGAAATGAGTCCGTTGATTTAAAGTTATCGTAAAATGTTTCATCAGTAATTTTAAATGACTTTAAAACACTATGTATTGTAATTGAAAAGGAATCTGAACTTGAACTTACTCCCGCAGTTTCCTGACTACCAAATGTGATTTCTTGGCCTTCCTTTGCAAAGAATTGGTGAATCGAAGTGCCATCTGTTTTTAAAATATCAATGGATTTTTCTGAATCATTTAAAATGAAATAACTCGATGCAGAATTGCTTGTCTGTGACTTGTTAATATCTGTGAGCTGAATATCAGTATCGAAGTTTGAAAAATTAAGATCTGTTGAAAAACTATTTGCAGAAAAAAGTGTAATTAAACATAAAATTATTGCTTTCATTTTTATCTCCTATTGTGTATTTGGTGTTTTGGCTGATGATCTTTTAACAGTATCTATATTGGCCAAGGCCGCTGCTTCGGCAGCTGAAACGTCTACCTTTTTAATTGATGATGATTCGTTAGAGCATCCAACGAAAGCAACCAACGCTAATAAAATTAAAGTTTTTTTCATAAATAATCTCCTAAAGTTAGCTTATCTAGTGATCAAATTAAAGAAATCAAGCCATTTTGTCAAATCCAGGCTGAATCTATGGATAATTAATCTTCTTTAAATGCGCGTTGTAAGGTGTCTGTTACAGGCGCCATCAAATAATGCAGAAAGGTTCGTACCCCAGTGATAATAAATACGTCTGCAGGCATTCCCGGATAGAGTGAAATATGACTCAATTGTGACAACTCATCATCAAACAATTTAATGCGAGCTAAATAAAATGGTTGACCAGTTACTTCATCGATAAACCGATCTGGTGATACCGTTAACACAGTCCCTGTCAGTTGCGGTACTGTTTTGGCTTTAAATGCGGATAGTCTTACTTTGGCTACAAGCCCTGGGTACACCACATCGATATCCTGTGGCAACACTCTTGTTTGTATAATTAGCTCCTCGTTCTGGGGGACAATATCCATAATTGGGCTACCTGCCGCAATAACACCACCAATTGTATGGTATTTTAAACCAGTCACAACACCAGGGGTCGATGATTTAATAACGGTTCGTTCAACAGCATTTTTTGAAGTTTTTAAGCGTTCCTCAACATCAGAAATATTCAATTGAAGTTCTTGGAGTTGAGCAATAATTTCATTTAATTGTTGGTTTTTAAATTTCAGACGATCTATGTTTGTTTCTGTAATGGTCTGAGATAACTTTGATATTGTTGCATGGAATGCGCCCGCTTGACCACTTAACTCAGCTTTTTGTTTTTTTAACTGAATCACTTCCTGTTGCGAAACATACCCATTTTTTAACAGACGTGTTTGTGATTCAATTTCCTCCTCAATAAGTAGGAGCTGTTCTTTAACTGCTTGGCGTTGAAACTCAACTGCCTTAATCTCATCTTTGATTTGTTTGACTTTTTGATCATAAATTTTTAATTGCCCTTTTAATAATCGACTCCGAACATTAAATTGCTTTTTCTCACCATCAATAATTTTTTTCACCTCATTTGGGTCCAAATCAAAAAAACTACCTAAATCAAACTCAATGTTTTGCTGAAAATCACGCTCTGCGATTAGTCGCTGTTTTTTTATTAGGTACCCCAGCATTTGAATTCGATGAATGTTTAGTTGTGCCCTTAAGTTGGTATCTTCCATTATGATTAATGGTTCATTTTGGTTCACAGATTGTCCTTCTTTAACCAAAATAGACTTTATTATCCCACCCTCAAGATGTTGAATTGTTTTTTTGTTGCTACTTACGACTACAACACCAGACGTTACAGAGGCACTATCAATGGGTGCAAATGTCATCCAAATACCAAAAACAAGTGTAAACGTAAGCATTAAATATAGGCCCATTCGAATGGACCCTTTTGCTATATCTTTTGACTCTTTAACTTGTTCCGTTGATAAATGACCAAACCAGTACCTAAGCAAACGAAATACGGCTCTTAACTTTTTAATAAGGGCATACTGCTTAATATTATTGATATTAAATTTGGTCATGATTTATTTCCTGATACTGCAGGTAAAACTTGCTTTAACACCTCATCTTTAGGGCCATATTGCTGAATCATCCCTTGATTTAAAACCATGATCTTATCTAGCTGTGCGGTGATGCTTGTTCGATGAGAAACAATAATTACGGTAATATTTGTCTGTTTTGCATAATTCAAAACATTCAATAAGGCCTTTTCACCAACTTGATCTAAATGCGCATTTGGTTCATCCAATACAACCAAGCGCGGGTGTCCAAAAAAGGCTCGTGCTAACCCAATTCTTTGTCGTTGGCCAAGAGAAAGAGGCTCACCACCATTCAACAAAACAGTATCGTATCCCTGAGGTAATGATAGAATCATTTCATGACACCCTGTAATTTTTGCAGCATTAATCACTTGATTGCTATCCGCATCTGGATCCATTCGAGCAATGTTCTCTTGAATTGTACCGTTAAATAACTCTATCTCTTGTGATAGATACCCAACATATTGCCCAATATCTACACGATTCCAATCATAAATATTTGCATGGTCCAATCGAACCACCCCTTGTGTGGGTTTCCATATGCCGACCAATAATTTTGATAACGTTGATTTTCCCGATGCGCTTGGCCCAATTAACCCAATAATATCGCCTTCATCAATTTCAAATGAAATGCCCTTTAAAAATGGTTTTGATTGATTCAGAAATGTGAAGCTTAATGACTCAACACTTAACTTTCCAGCGGGAGCGGGTAATGTCATTGCGTCATCCCTAATCGGAATTTCTGACTCCAGCTTTACTAACCGTTGATATGCCTGACTAGTTGAAACCACACTTTTCCATGTTGAAATCGCTTGGTCAAATGGCAGTAATGCCTTACCAGACAAAATAGACGCTGCAATAATCCCTCCAGATGTCATTTTATTATTTAAAACCAAATAGGCACTCACCCCCATAATCATAACTTGAATTGCCATCCGTATGGTTTTGGTCAATTGGCCCATAATTACTGTTCGTTTGCTGGAATGGTTTTGGGCATCTATTGATGCATTATTTTTTACTTGCCATCGATGACTAAGCACACGGGCCATGCCCATCGATTCAATTGCAATGGCGTTTTTGACCATGTAGTTTAATTGATTAATATTACTCATTTGAATTTCGTTGGCAGTAACAATGGCGGCCTTTGTTTGCCAGTCATTTATAAATGCTAATAATAATAAGGTTAATGCTGATAATGTAACCATAATGCCAATTAACGGGTGTAAAAAATATAATGCTACTAAAAAAATAATGGCCCAAGGTGCATCAAATAAGTGCTGAATGGTTTGCCCATTAATAAACGACTTAATTGTACCAACGTCTCGAATAGGCTGAGTAAATACCTGATTGGCTTGAAGTGCATTTAGACGAATAATCCCCAAAACATAATGCAACGTTAATTTTCGGTCCGTCCACGATGATATTTGCAAAAATATAAATGAACGAATCAGTTGAAATGAGGCATAAAAGATAAACGACCCAAGCACAATAATACTAAGCATTCCCAATGTTTCAATACTGCCACTCGATAAGACCCGATCATAAATCTGCAATGAATATATTGGACTTGCTAACAGTAAAAGGTTAATTATTGAACTAAATAGTGCTGCAAATATAAATGGTCGTCGACAAGTTGCCAATAACTCTTTAATTGAAGGAGGCTTTTTTTGTTTCATAAAATGCCATTAAATTTGGATGGGATTACGACCAATCGAATGCTTAAATTTTGCTGCAGCAATTGCAAGCTCATACTGTGCTGTAACTTGATTTAGCTTTGCTTTGGTTAAATTATTCTTCGCTTTCATAAGATCAATTTGAGTTGCTGATTTCTCTGCATATTTAGCCGATATAATGTCCAATCTTTCTTTTGCTAATTCAATGGCGATATCTTGGTCTTTCGAACGCTGCTTTGCCAAATTCATTTCATAAATTGCATCATTAATTTCAATTCTAATGGCTTCTTTTTTAAGTGCGATTTCTGTTTCAATGATATCAATCATAATGTTTATTTCTTCGATCTTATTGGTTTGCTTAAATCCTGTAAAAATTGGAACCGTTGCAGCAATGGTCCAACTAATATCTTTATCTTCACGATAGAATGAAAATTCACTTGAATGTGTTGTCCCAACAGTGGACTGAAACGATACAACAGGGATGATATTTTCATCCAACATCTTCTTTTCAATTAACCGCTGATTTTTTTGATTTAATAATAAAAGATAATCTTTTCGGTTTTCCCAGGCAGTTTCAAGGGCGCCTAAAGAATCTGAAATATCCAAATAATATACTGGATTTAATACACCAATATCAATGGTAAATTCATCGCGGATATCTTGCCCAATCATATGATTAAACCGATGGCGATTTAAACGAAGCGATTGGCGTTGATTTAACTCGTTTTGCTTACTTTCAGCCAATTGCATTTGGACATCCAAAACATCTTGCTTTGTATGTAAGTTTAAGGCTCGTTTATTTTTAATCTCCTCTAAGTTCTCGGTTAGCGTTTCAACCTCTAACAAAGCCAATTTATGATTTTTTTCTAATCGACCAATTTCATAATAAAGTGTGGCCAACTCTAACCTAAAATCTTGGATGGTTTGATCATACTCAAGCTCTGCCATCTCATATTGACGTGTTGCAAGGTCTATTTGATCAGGTATTTTAGAGTCATATAGCACCTGATTAACTGATAATTTTATTCGATTGGCATTGATGGGGGCCAAATTTAGATTATCTTGCTCAGCATTTGTTAACGCTGTTGCAGATGAAAGACGACGCGTTCCAATGAGTTCATTATGAATGTGATCAAAAACCAAATCAATATTAGGAAACACAGATCCCCATGCTTGCTTGAGCATAACTTCGCTTTGTTTTCGTTTTAAATTCGCTAATTTAATGGAATGATTTTTATTTACCATTCTGTCGTTGGCCATATCCAATGAAATGGTTTCTGCCTGACAACACACACTAAAAAAAAGAAATCCAATGACTAATAACCTCATACTACCCTCCACCAGCTATACCAATATGAAATCGGATTCGTTAAATTCAAACTCACCGATTACATTCAGTTGAAATTCAGATCCTTCAATGTGTATTGTACTTATTTCTTCATTTACCGTCCATTCCAATAAATTAAAGTCATTGGTAATTGCCGCTAAATTAATTTTATCTATACCTTGTCTGAAATCATTAATTTGATCTGTTTCGTGAATGGTTGAATCTGACACTTTTGTGAACGTAAAGGTATCAAACCCTTGCCCACCGGTGAGTTGATCAGACCCATTACCACCAATCAGCTGATCATCACCTGTAAAACCATTAATGGTATCATTGCCATCCCCGCCATAACATTTATCATTTCCTGCTCCAGCAATAATATTATCATTGCCATGTTCACCAAATAGTTGATCATTTCCAGCATTCGACCAAATTACATCATGGCCATCGCCACCATTTATTTTTACATCTCCGTAAGTGAATCTATACGAGGTCAAATCAACAATATCATGACCTTCTTTTGCATTTATTTCTTCAACACCATTCAAAAGTCCTTGATCATTTACTTTATTCGGGCTCGCAAAATCGTCTAAAAAATAAGCATCATGGCCATCGGTTAAATTCAGTTTATCAGCACCATCTCCTCCATTAAACGAATCAAATGTGCGTTTTTTTCCAATCACTTTCATTCGGTGTCCAGTATCGGTATTGAATGCATCGTATGCTGCAGTCCAAATAGCATCCTCCGAATATTCCAATTGATCATTGCCTTCTCCACCAAGTAAAACATCTGCACCTTCATCAGCATGAATAATGTCGTCACCTAAACCGCCACTCATAATATCATCGTTTTGGCTTCCTCTAATTTCATCGTCACCTGCGGTGCCAGAAATTGTCGGTATAGTAATTGTTAATGGAACCTTAATGGTGTGCTCTTGATCCGAAGCTTTTAATTCAATTGAAATTAATTGCCCCTCTTCCCCGGCAACTGGCGTTCCACTAAATGTCATGGTTGTGGCATCAAATGTTAACCAATCGGGTAATTGCTCATTATTGATCACCTCATAAGTTCCGACTGCATCACCATCGATATCATCAAAAATGTCGGTAAATAATGATAATGAAAATGTTTCACCAACTGAAATGGACTGTAACCCTAAATCTTTTTTTACAGAGATTGAGTCATTTTGTTGCGAAATAGCTACTGTCATCTGCTGAGTAATACTATCGCCCGAACCATCCGAAATTGTATACTCAAACGAATCCTCTCCGTTAAAATTAGCATTTGGCGTGTACTTGATTAATTGTCCGACAATATCGACTTGGCCATGGCCCGCTGATCCTACCGATTGAATAGATAACTCATCGCCATCAATGTCAATTGCCCAAGCAATCGGTGCCATATAAACAACACGATCTTCGATTCCGGTCATTTTGTCTAATAATAAGACCGGAGCATCGTTAACTGGATTAATCTGCAATTGTATTTGATGTGTGCTTTTTGCGAGGTGCTCATCCTGAATTGTAACCGTTAATGTATCTTCACCATTAAAATCGATATTTGGGCGATATATCCATTGCCCATTTTGATACAAAATTATCCCATTATCACCATCTGAAATCGACACTATGGCTGTAGTATCGCCGTCAATATCAGAGATTGCTGACTCTAAGTCTAGTACAATATCCGAATCTTCATTTCCTTGAAATATCGTCTGATTCATGGTGGCTCGATGATTAAGCGCTGCGCCTTCAAACATGGATAATGTGTCATCTGCTGATGTTATTCCTTTTACCATCAATGTATTTTTAGAATCAATCTTAATGGCTAAATAGGATTCATTATCCACGATGACGTCTTGCATTTCTAAATCTTCAAACGACCGAACAGTGCCAAAATCATCCAAATTGATCTTATCACCTGATTCAAAGTCATAAATTGTAAGTGTTGTTTGGTCGCCACTTTGAATTAAAAAGCGGTCATCTCCTTCGCCACCAACCAATACCCCACCATCCTTACTACTCACCAATGTATCGTTGCCTTTACCACCCACTAAAACATCATTTCCCGTTGATGAAACTAAGACATCATTCCCAATTTGACCAGTTAATACATCATCACCTGCTGTGTCTTCAATGGTTTGATCTTGTGCCCAAGATTCAATGAGGCTTCTAAATTCATCAATTCTATCTTCAACACTTTCTGAATTTACGGATTGTGCAAGCAATGCTTCAGCGTTTTCTGCAAGCCTTGATTTTTGCTGTTCTTCTAACTCTCGTGCACGATAGCGTCGGTCTAGAGCCGCTATAACCGCTAATTTTGCTCGCGCAATATCTGCTTTAATCTGCTCCATTTCAACTACAGCTTGTTCTTCTGCTGACAAACCTTGAACAATGTATTTATTTTCTCCTTCTGGGGATACAGAGTTTCCATCACCAAAACTTTGCATCGAAAAAGATCCAGAGCTTGATGATTTCACACCTGAACTTTGAGGTGTAAACTCTGAATTACCACTGATTGAATTGGTTTCTGTATTCTCTCTTAAAACACGTCCTTTAATGGATTTGCTTGCATTGTCGTAGTAAAAAAATACAACTTCATCATCGGCTAAATTGAGAATATCACGATTGGCTTGGTTTCCTTCTGTCTCAACTGAAATCAGACCATCTTCACCAACTCGTTCTATAACACTTTTGCCTGGGGCTCCTGTGACAGCAATAATTTGAGAATAAACCCCATCGCCACTACCATCTTGCCCACCTGTGCTACTCCATGTAATAGCAAACTTTCCTTCCGTTAGTTTAGCCATTTGAATATCTGTTACACCATAGCCATTATTTGGTACTACAATCGTATGGTTTGACGATTCATTCTGACCATTGGCACTTAATACCTTTGCATTAATTTGATAACCACGAGCTGATGAGTCTAAATTGGTCCACACCACCACTATTCGGCCATCATCAAG
Source organism: Candidatus Marinamargulisbacteria bacterium (assembly GCA_049889215.1). Classification (GTDB taxonomy): domain Bacteria; phylum Margulisbacteria; class Marinamargulisbacteria; order UBA817; family UBA817; genus UBA817. The sequence goes on along the minus strand of JBMHDV010000014.1, from coordinate 13,042 downwards.
CTGAGCTGCATCCATATTGATATAAGACCGATACGCTTGATTGCCTTCTTCAATGTAATATGAACCAATCGTGCTATCAGCAACGTGAGCCCCTGTGTTTTTATTAACAATTTGCAACCGAAGCTGAACCGCCTCTCCTTGAGCCACTTGATGCAATATGCCAACATTATTGCCCATATCGAAAGTAACTGGGTCATATGGAACACTAAAAGGGCCAGGATAACCGGTTACTGTTTTAGTGCTACTTTCACTATGTTTATCCCCCCAATGGGTCTTCCAGCTTTTACGAATAATTACTACCTCTGCTAACTCTGTATTCGTGGAAAAGTTATTGATGGTTGTAGAATTAAAACCGGTGGAGTTTAAATTCGTTAAAATCAACTCACCACCTTCTTGTCTGTAAGTTTTTAGTGTATGAATTTGCTTATAAATTTTGTTGATACCTAAATTCTGACTTGTTATATCAAGTTCGCCAACATGGACATCACTCGTTAGTGATACACTTCTTTTTGGATCCAATACGTATGCTTCCCCATCACCAACAGTATCCAGTAAATAATAGTTCGATTGAGTGCCAGAATTAGAAGTGCCTGTTTCTTCAACACTTGCCAATTGAGCATCATTAAATGTAAATTCTACAGTACAATGATTAGTGTCAGTTAAAGTTAAATTCCTTGAACCAATGTTGATTTTTTCTAAAAGCTCAATATATGAAAACTCATACGTATAATGGTTGTCCCCTGCCGCTACTTTATTAATGGCAAACTCTATTTTTTGATTACTTGGTCTTTTGTATTGTTTAATCAATACTGGATCACTTAACGCTTCCCCATATTGATTAAAAAACCGGGTATATAATTTGGTGGCATCATAACTTACGTCGTACTCCACCCATGCCACCATAAATCGGTGATCATCCACATTAATTCTTAACATATGATCCATAGATTCAAACATGGTATTGGCATTAACGAATGATTCGCCACTCGACAAATACACGTCTGCTTTATTGGCTCCAATATCAATAATATCATCCTTGCCATCCCCGTTAAAATCACCCACTTGCCACACCTTCTTCTTATCCAGCCATGGCAACCAAGACGCTCGTTGCATTCCACTGCTATTGTCGGTTTCGTTAATAAAAACATCAGCACTTGAACCTGTGGGTTCATATGAAAATGATCCGGGATCATGTTGTCGAAACTTATCCACAAACCCATCACCATCAAAGTCGCCATAGGTAAATTTTGATTGATCATCACCAGCACCTGAAATTCTAACACCATCTTCAAACCCATCACCAGTTGAAAGGTAAACATACGTGCCACTGTCACTTCCTAAATCTTGCCGATGAAAAAACACATCATCTTTACCATCACCATTAAAATCATGGCCACCATAGGTCTTATGCAGTCTCGATTGATCAACCATATCGGTCATATTGCCATTAAAGCTATACTGCACACCTTGATCATCTGATCCACCACGAGTGAAACCGCTATGCCCTGAATTTAAGTCACCCTCTTTTGCGAGCCAAGATAAAATCACATTGGCTTTACCATTAACCAAACGTAAGGTGTCATCCAACCCATCACCATTATAATCACCGATATACCACTGACTTGTTCCATATTGGCCAGACACAATACCATCCTGAAAACCATTGCCTGATGAAAAGAAAAATGTTTGGCCATCACTATTATGAATCATGACATCATCTTTGCCATCACCATTAAAATCACCAATGTAACGATCGCCAGATAACCTTGATATGTCCGACGATATTTGCCGCACGTTTTTAAAACCAATGCCATTTGATTCAATCAGTAAGGTCTCTTTTGTATTATGATTAATCGATAAAATATCGTCCTTCCCATCACCATTAAAATCACCAATCAATGCGGGATTGGTCTTAATTTTATCAAGGGTTGGTGTTTTTGAAAAAACTGTGGCTGTCTGATAATCTAATTCACCTTGTTTACCATCGCCATTAAAATCACCAAAAATCCCAGATGCCACTGTTGGTGAGTTTGACTCAATAGAAAAAAAGTATTCATCATCCATGACTTGAGATGCGTTATCGTTTATTGGCAATGTGTTGGTTGGCCCGGTTGTAAAACCAGACTCAGTGTTTATATTTAACGTAGTTCCAATTTGAATATCAAATAAACCGTCATTATTAAAATCGTTGATTTGAATTTTTCCGGTGCCCTGTAAAGCATGCGGTGGCATCTTTTGAACCCAATGATTTTCCTGTTTTTCCCACGTACTCACATTATTTTCATGATTAATTACAACCAACTCTTTTTGACCATCCCCATCAAAGTCAAGCCAGAACACATGTTCATTTACATTTGAAACTTGTGCATCAATGGATACACTACTCAGTTCAAATGACAGATTATCGTCTGCCTGTGTATTTGAATCATGGAATAGCGATACAAACTGCGCACTATTTAATTGAATAGCGCTTGGGAATGCCTGGTACCCATTTGTATCACTACTTAGCGTTGTGAGTGGGCCCGTTTTTACCCCTTCTGAATCAAACCGCTGAGCAACAACGTCTCTGTAATCATTGCCTTTTGCTACAGATTCAATTGTTGATGTGACAACAAAACCACCATCATCATGGCGGGTAATTGTCCCAACCCAACTTTCTAATGATGGATCGCTATTCAGGGTCTGTCCTTCAACAACTGTGTCTCCATTTACGTCAATTATTTGAACACGAGCATTGTTATCTGTTGATGACACAAACTTGTTATACACAACAACAATATGTCCGTTCGACAGCTCTTCAAACTGTACATTGGATATGGCCCCAAATTTGGATGCGCTGTCATTAATGACAAAAGCACTACCTAACGGTTCATTATTTTCGTCCAATCGTTGTGCAATAACTTGATAATGCATCGTCCCATTTTCACTTCTACTATCACACCACATCACCATTGTTGTTCCATCGCTTAATTCTTTTATCACTGGTCGATTGTAATAATATTGACCACCAGTTTGAGTAAACTCGTAATTGGCGATTGGTTCAGTTAAATTCTCTGGTAATTGTTGAGCATCTGGTTGTGATTCATATTGATAAATGGTGGTGATTTCTTCTGTGGTCAGTGCTTTGTTATACAATTTAACATCATCTAAATCCATGGGGGTGTGATCAATACTTCGATTTAAATTGGCTTGTTTACCAATATAAACATCTGTATTAAAGGCATCCAGTTGAATGGGTGCGTCGATCGATTTTTTAAGCTCCCCATTTACATAAAGCCGTGATTGATTATTTTCGGCATCCAAAACACCAACCAGATGCAACCATTCCCCCACCACTTCATCTGGTGTCATTTGAATGCTTGCACCACCAAAAGATGAATCACCCACCGCGATTGTAAATGTCCCATTACTTTCTCTATACTGGCCGGAAGCTAAATATAAGCCCCACTGATAATGCGGATCGGCATGCGTTGTAAACGGTTTATGAACAATCACATTTTGACCATTACCAGCAAAATCTTCATTGATTTTTACCCAAGTACTAATGGTCAGTTGTTGGCCATTAAAATTGTCATGGTTCGGAATACTCATAAAATCATTATGCCCATCAAATTTAACTGCATTATTTGGATTTCCAAACCGATCATTGGTTAACGACGTGCCATTGTTCACCAAGTTATGGACACCCGTTTGGTCATCTGTAATGTTTTTAGATTCCTGGGCAGCTGCCACAGTCACAGGTTGTCCAGTGGCGTCGCCTTGATTGTTAAACTCTTGAGACAGTAACTCAAACCGATTATTTTCATCAACAATATTTGCCCAAACGATGCTGTAACCGCCATCCGATGTTGCAGTAATTGTTGGATCTGTTTGGTTTAAGCCTTGGTTGGGTAGGAATTTAGTGCTCCCCATCTTGCTAAGGGTACTTGAAAACTGTTGCACACCAACTCGGGTAACGCCAGTATCATCCACAAACTGCGCAACCATAACAAATGACCCATCTGATAATTGAACTATTTTATTGGTTAATTCAGAGGATAATACAGCGTCATCTACACCGATGAGTGTTACCGGTTCAGCGACTGGGTCATGGTTTGCTTTGGTTTTTATCGCATCAATGCGTGTTTTTCCATGACTATCTTTAATGCTTAGCAAGACCAAAAACTCTGAATCATTAATCGCCAATAATCCTTTTGATTGAATGAGTTCCCCATGATCAGGTGTTATGGGGGTGTGAGTTGTAAATAAAGGTGTTGGGCTGTTTTGCTTTGATTCAGAAGCAAGACTTTGTATCACACTATTGTGTTCAGCCGATAGATCAGTATCCAGCACAAACCCAAGTCCTGAGGACCGGTAAACCTGTTGCTCTTGGCTAGTTGAATCTGACACTAAAATATCGTCCATTCCATCCCCATTTAAATCTCCAACGACAATATTTTTCCCATCCAAATGCTTGGAAAGCAAAAAGTCGCCATGCTCATAATCTCCCATCTTTAGCACTGTCACGCCGGCCTTGTTACGGCTGCTGTTACTAATATCAAACGATAATCCCAGCTGGGCTTCCTTCACCTTTTGAGCCTCTATCGCAGCCAGAGAATTGGCCTTTTGAGCTGCAATATTAGCTAATCGCTCTGCCTCTATGGCAGCCGCTTTTGCAGCTTCACTCGCCTCAATTGATGCTTCTAATGCCAACCGCTGCTCTGTTGCTTGCGCAAGGGCTTCTGCTGCACTAACCGCATTTGAAATGGCGGCTTGTTGCGCTGTAATTTGTGTTGCTAATGTGGCCTTTTTCTGATTAATTTCTGCAGCCATTACTTGGGCGTCACCAACAATTAAATGGTCCTCATTTAACTGATCTTGCTTAACACCAAGCAATGTGATTGTCTTGCCATCCAATAAATGCAATTGCACACCCGTGTCTGTATCCGTTGCACGACTAATGATCGCTGCTGCATTATCTGTTGCACCATAACCTGTTAGAAAAATCTTTTCGTAGGTGTCAGCCACATTAAAGTCTCGAATTACCACATGTTCCGCTTCAGCTTCATTTTGCGTTGCGGTAATTTTAAATGTATCTGATCCAGCCCCCCCGATGAGTGTATCATTGCCACTTCCAGCGTTTAATATATCGCTTCCGGCACCACCATCAAGGGTATCATCGCCCATACCACCCATCAAACGATCATCACCGGCGTTTCCAACAATGGTATCTGAATAAACACCGCCAAATAACGTGTTGTTTTGTTCATTTCCTTCATAGGTTGCGGCATTGCCAATAAAATGACCTGGACCAAGAACACCGGATGGCATGCCCAATAATTTTACTATCTGACCATTTGGTAACACCACAAGTGCGTCACCTGAATCATAATGAATCTTAATACTACTGTAATCATTTACAATATCGTTGAAGGCAGTTAAATCAATTTTCTCACCATCAAATGCATTAAAGTCTTGAATTGTAACCATATCCCCACGCATTCCACGTTGGATAATAAATTGATCCACCCCTTCGCCGCCAACAACCTGATCATACCCTCGCCCGATACTAAAACGATCGTTTCCAGCATTTCCTTCAAACGTGTTTGACGAATCATCCCCAACAAAAGCATCATCATATGCTGTCCCAGTAATTGACTCAATGCTACTGTAGGTATCCCCAGCCGCATCGCCACCCAAGGCTTCTTTTGTTTCTAAATTAATCGAAACAGCTTCTGTTGAATGGGTATAATCAGCGGTATCGTTCCCACGACCGCCCAAAATAGTATCTGCACCCAACGATCCATAAAATCGATCGTTATTGGCATCCCCTTTCATGGTATCGTCATTCACTGTCCCGCTAATTTTCCAATTTAACTGGTCTGTCGAATAGCCCTGACTATTTACAGCTGCATATGCCGATTCAAATTGAGATCCAGCTGTTGCGTTTATATTGATTGTATCAATGCCGGCCTCAAAATCCTCAATTCTATCCCAAGTGGCTTCCCTTGAATCCAGTTCAAAAGTATCTGAGCCAGTGCCACCGGTTAAGCTATCTTGCCCTGCGCCACCAACTAAAGTGTCGTCGCCTTTGCCACCATACAATGTATCGTTGCCGGTTTCTCCGCTTATAATATCATCGTCTAAACCGCCAATAATCACATCATGACCACGTCCACCGTAAATGGTATCGTTTCCGCTTCCACCGTGAATTTTATCATTACCGTCATCACCACGCAGCACGTCCTCACCCGCTTGACCAAATAATTTATCATCTCCAGTCCCGCCACTGACATTGTCATTGCCTTCACCAGCTTGAACAATATCACTTCCTTTACCGGCAATGACCTCATCATCTCCAGTACCAGCGCTAATTTTGTCGTCTCCAGCACCGGCGTCAATAAAATCATCATTATGATTCCCAAAAATATTATCGTCCCCGCTCCCCGAACGTATCACATCATTACCAGATCCCCCGTCAATCGAATCATTACCACTTCCTGTGTTAATGATGTCATTTCCCATGCCAGTGATTACTTTATTTTCACCATCACCAGCAGTTACAGTATCATCACCACTGAAGGTTTGAATGCTATCATCACCACTGCCTGCGCTAACCGTATCATTCCCGGGCCCAGTTTCGGTATAGTTGTCACCCTCTCCCAAATCAACAATGTCATCACCACCCATCGACACAACAAAATCATCATCAGCACCCGCATCAATATGATCGTCATAATTGGTGGTGTAAATGGTATCTAGCCCATCCCCAGTATCAATCACATGAGCGTCGCCTTCCGGCTCAACATCTTCTAAAAAGATATTATCCATATCATCTACCATGTTAAAAAGCGCATCGATATTTGATATCAGATTATCTGTTTTTTCTTCCAATTCATTTACTTTATCAATCACAGCCTCTACTTTTTCGTAAGCATCTTTAAACTTGTCATAAATATCAGCCACGGTTTTTACCATGTCATAATAGTGCGCAAGTGATATGGCCCAACCCACATAGGGAATGGGAATAGCGGCAACAATTTTAACCAAGCTAGAAAAGATTGTTTCTAAAATTGACTCTTTGAGACTAATGATAATGCCATCAATGATTCCCTGCAGAAACTCGTTGACTACACTGGGTACAAATCCAGATAAATCGATGCCTAAATGAACACCAATATCTTCAACATCGATATCCATTTTTGGAAACTCTAAAAGCTGCCCCAAATCCACATCCATATCAACGGCCATTTTTGGCACATCCAGCGTTCCATCTATTTTTAATGAATCAAAATCAAACAGGCCATTATCACTGGACCAATCATCAAACTCCATTTCAGGTGTTGGTATATCGGGCACTTCAAAAGTGATGCCAAATTGTCCTGGTCGCCAGTCCTTAATCGTAATGGTTTCGTTATTTTTACTGGTTACCAGTAAATTTGATGATTCTCCTTGTTGATTAAGCGTTAAGGTTTGTCCACTAAGCTCATACACCCCCAATTGACCATCAACCATTTTTGCTGTGCCAGCCAATTCTGTATTGCCAATCATTATCCGACCACCGTCGGGATCATCAATCACATCATGCCCATAACCACTCGACTCAAACACGTACCCATCATTGCCCTCACCACCAAACAAGTGATCATCGTCATCTGTGCTTGTTAATAAGTCATCACCACCCAAGGTGATTTGTGTTGTGGCTGGTGGAAGGTCTTCGCCACTATTATCTGACCCATTGGATGCGTCATCATTGGAATCGCTATTTTCCTGACCAGTTTCAGTCCCCTGCTCACGATCCCCGGCACGGCTGCCCACAAATAAATCTGATTCGGTATGAACCACGTTGCCGTCTTTTTTAAATACCACTTCTGTAATATTCGGGTTGGTGGTTGCTTCTCCCACCAACAACCCCATGTAATCATGTGTTTTTTCAATGTAGTCGTTGTTGGTTAATGTATTCAGCCCACTTAAATCGATGGTGACTTGCGCCCCATCCACACCAATTCGAGTATCGTCTTCTAATATCAACTCTTGTGTTTCCAAATCATATTTATATGGCTGCGTTGTGTATTTAATGCTGCTTTCGGGTTGGTTTAATGCATCGAGTAATGTTACCATACTGTGTTCAGTTAAAAACTTTTGATATTCAATCGCAAGAAGGGGAACATCATTCTTCAATAGAAATATGTCCAATAAGCTTAATTGTCGTAAATGGGCATCAATCTCAACTTCAACACCTATCTTTGGAAAATACAAATTCGACACCAAATCATCATCATTATTCACATGAATGACATGCTCTTTTGGGTTGTAGCCATCCAGCTCATATTGATTTCCCACCACATCATCCAATAAATGCCCCACACCCGGTGCATTGTAGGTATAAACATTCCCCACAGCTTGATTCTTTACCGCAACCAATTGCGCCAATGCACCCCCCAAGCTGTGCCCTGTATAGGCAAAATCTTTGGTTGTTATTTCAGTTTCTATATTTCTATCAATCAGATACTTCTGTAGCTCATCTGCAAACTTCTTTCCATCTTTATACTGTTCCGGCAACTTATCATCCAGAATCGGTTTATTGGATTTTATCCAATCCCCCCGATCATCACTGCCTCGATAGGCGATGGCGTATTCGGTCACAAGTTCGTTATCTACATTACGTACTTCACGCTTATACAAACACCCAAAAAAACTATCGCTAAATCTGATGCTTGGGTCATTCGCGGCTAATTCATCCGATCGAATTACTTTTTCCCACCCAAGTGGTGTTCCACCATCGTCTTCATACACCGCCTTTGATAATTCCCCATACGCCCGTGCGTTTTCGATTGTATATGTCATGTTTACTCCCCCTGGATTTGTTTAATTTGTTGCTTGTACACCCGTCGGTATAAATGGTCATAATTCATATCCTCACTGGGTGGCAATCCGTCAATCAATTGCAAAATTTGCTTGCGCATCTCGTCTGGTATTTTAAACTTCATGAATTCTTCAGGACGATCTTTCCAATTCTTTCGATAATCTCGCCCCCCTTTTTTCTTTAACCAAATGGACACATTTGGGCGGTTAAACAATTTTCTGTGCCCTGTTGAGGTGTACAATTTTACATAATCCATGCCCATAAAATAATCATTGCGGTACATTAATATTCCCGTGCTGGTTGACGCTCCTATTTTCTTTTTTATGGGATCATAATCCAGCGTCGCAATTCGGGTATTCAAATCGAAGTAGCGATGACGTTTGCCTTTTGCACTTTGATAATCCGATAACTCTCCTTGTTTCCTCCACCGTTTTTTATTGGTTTTCCACCAAGGTACTCGTTCTTCATTTTTTAAACGTTTCGGAAACCGCATCGGGTGGTTGAATTTGGACGTTATATTATGCGTTGGCAAATCCAAACCCAATGAATTATCCAACAACAGGTGAAACGACATGGTTGGCCGTACTCGGTGATTTCCCATCTCTAACTGCAATACGTGCAACCCTTTGGGCATGTCCACCACATAGTCATTCGGGTACCCATACATATCTGCAAACCACTGGCTGTAGGCAATTAACCAAATGTGATATATTTTGCTATTCACAGGAAAATCAAACAATTCCGATCCAATTTCCCCACTCGAATTTACATTGGTTGCATGAATCGATACCGGCTTATCTTTTCCTTCCCAAGTTAACGCATGCTCCGTTAACTCTGGGTACCCATGCACCACGGTTCCAATCCCCATCAGAATACTAAGTAATGTAATTTTTACATTCATTATCATTTTCCTGCCCCTTTTATATGCACAACATTCAGTTTGCTAAACTACAATGTAATATAACAAACGATGAAAAGATGTATTGAGTATGTTACTCACATTATCACTTGGATGGAAAAAACACCAGTTTTCTTTTTAGTAATTTTAATTAAAGTGCAGGTAAAGTTAACCTCGTATGCCGGCCTTAAAAGACACGGATGGTTTATTTAAATGGGGTGCCATTTAAATCAACGGCAGTAAATACAAATCCATCAAAATCCATTTTTAAATAACCGATTTTTTTATTGTCTGAATTCATTAAGTTAAACTTCATTTTCATGCTTTGATGATTTTCCATCGATGATCCATCTTCCATTTGATTCATGTTAAATTCAGCGGTGTATTGATCGTAGGCACTGCTATCAGTGTTCCATACGTTCACATAAATCTTGCATGACGGGGCACTGCTTGTCATCGTCATCTCACATTTATCGGTATTGCTGCCAATGCTAATTGACGTTACTTTTTTTGAAATTGAAGGCGCTGCCAAATTGGATAAATCAATGGATACACCGTCATCTGCCGACCAGATAATCATCGTAAAGTACATGGACATGCTCATGCTCTCTGGCGGGGTGTTTTGGGATGACATTGGCATGCTTCCGCCGCCCATATTTCCCATATCAAAATATTGATAAAATAAACTGCCTGATTTGGACATTGGATCACCATCATCCATCATGTAGTAATCATCTTTGTAAAATCCAGGGTCAATAATGGATAAAAATGTTTTACTGTCATCTCCCATATAAAACACCATGTTTTTTTCAACGCCATCCACAGTTCGTCGGCTATGGGTAATATAACTTGTATCAAAATCCACCAATGAATCAATTCCAAAGCTGGATAAATCAATGCCTTGCGTACAGTCAATTACTGAATCACCGCCTTGGGGTGAAAAAAGTGAATCATAATTGAATGTGTAGCATGTCATATTGCCTGGCCCGGTTGTTGACTGAATCCCAACACTTGCTGCTGATTGACCATTTTTACTATTATGTTTACCTTTTGTGTTATTTATTTGGCTCATGGCTTTGGCTTGTGATGCTGTTAATGTTGCGGTGTTGTCTTCTTTTGCGTCACAGCCCACCATAGCGGCCACGATTAACATTAAAATAGTAAATTTTTTCATGAACTTATCCTTATTTTTAAAGCTAAGTCAGTTATCGATGATCTAGGTTGTTTAATTTAGCAAATGGCTTAATAGTTGTTCATGGTCAATTTGAATAGATAAATTAAAAAAGGGATGAAAACAGGACGCCGCTGGTTTGGTATGAATGATGCCTTGAATGAGTCGCTTAGTTTTAAATTGGCGAATGGTTAACCCAACAATTTTTTGATCGTTTACTGTAATTTCAAATGGGGTTGGGTATTGATGGCAATAACGATGATTAATTTCTGAGGTCGCCTGGATAGCATCCAACTGAATGTTTTGCTTTGTTAATGCCTGTTTAATATGATCTGAAATCACAGCCAAGCGCTGCTTCAATCCACCTGTAAAATCAGGATCATGCCGCCATTCAGCAACAGAAAATACAATGTCTCCTGGAGAATGAAACACAATGCCACCGCCTGTCAAACGCGACGAGTGATCAAAATGCTGCATATTTTCTGGACATGTTTGTTTGTAACTGTAGGTAATTCCTGGTTGTTGCCAGATGTAAAATCGTTCAATGCGTTCTTCTGGTTGCAATTGATTTAGTAACTCTTCGTCATAATGCATATTGCGATGGGCTGTTTCAAAACCTGTATTTAATTGAATAACATTAAATTTTCTGGCTACCATTTCGAGTCTATTTTGATATACTTAAAATCATGAGTCAACAAATTAACATGCAACAAATCCCATTTAAATCCATTATTTCTTTTGCCGTTATCGGCTTTCTAGTTATTGCAATTCAATCAGCATTTGTCATTGTAGAGTCAGGCCACGTGGGCGTTATTAAACGTTTAGGTGCTGTTCAACCTCAACAATTAAATGAAGGATTTCATTTCAAATTACCTGTTATTGATGATGTCGTTCAGCTGGACATCCGTTTACGTAAAGTGTCCAATGACTCAATTTCTGCGTCAAAAGACCTTCAAACGGTTCGAACTGAAGTCTCTGTTCAATACTCCTTAAATGGTAACATTGCCCCAAAAAGTTTTCAAAAAATCGGTATTCGACAAGTGATTGAATCCACATTAATTGAACCGGCAATTCAAGAATCTGTTAAATCAGTCACTGCATTGTATACAGCTGAAGAGCTCATTACACAACGTGAACAAGTAAAGCTCAAAATTCAAGAAGAAGTTGAACAATTCATTGAAATTACATTGGAAAGAAAGGGTGTTACAGCTGCGTTATCAATTGCGAATGTTGCCATTACTGACTTTGCTTTTTCAAATGAATTTAACCGAGCAATTGAACTTAAAGTAAAGGCAGAACAAGAGGCCTTACAAGCAAAAAATGAAAAAACTCGACGGGTCACCCAAGCAGAAGCTGCAGCAGCTGAAAAAAAGTTGGCAGCTGAGGCTGAAGCCTTTCAGATTTCAATTGAATCAAAGGCACGAGCAGCTGCTATTAAGCGAGAAGCCAATGCACTTAAAGGAAACCCGGCATTAATTCAATTGAGAATGGCTGAGAAATGGAATGGTGAACTTCCAAGGTTTACATCCAATGGCAGCATCCCGATGTTTGATGCGTCGTCCATGCTAGCCAATCAATCTAAAAAATAATTAAACACCCGTTTTTTGATTCCAAATATCAATATGAAGACGCTGACCAAGGGTAAACCCATGGATTTTTACCCAATCAATGACTTTAGGATAGAGGTCCATTAACGCATCTCGATTGTCCGCTGCTGGCATCAAATATTTTCGTTCCAACGGCAATTGTTTTATGGCTGGAATAGCTGTAAAAATTTCTTCAATGTCAGCCTCTTCTTTAACAACAAACTTAAATACGGCGCAAGATTCATTTAAGTAAAAGTTAATCACATCGTTGTGCCAACGTTTTAACTTAGTTTCCCCACTATTGCTTAATTTGGGCGACACATTCCATTGATTTACCCAAGTTAAAAGCTCTGCGAATGGCAAAATGGTGCCATTGGTTTCCACTTCAACTAAAACAGGATCACTAAACAAACGCTGCCATTCAACCAATGCAGGCTGTTGCAATAATGGTTCACCACCTGTAATGATGATCTTTGCACCTGCCATTAGTGCTTGTTGATACGTGGCCATAAATAATGCATGCCAATCGTTAATATCGTATG
>JBMHDV010000013.1:0-33644 GCA_049889215.1 Candidatus Marinamargulisbacteria bacterium | reverse complement strand
TAAATTTTCCGGTGGTGGGCATAAGATGGTTATCTCAAAAAAATTGTTGGAGGAAACCCAAATGTATAACATTTATATTGATCAGGATATTATTCGTTGCGACTTAAACTTTCGATCGGAGCTATTTAACGATAACGGCTTTGATTTTATTTAACGAAATCGTTAAAAATAAAATTTATGTTTAATTTCGGTGGCCCCTAATGGGGCCATTGTTATTTTAAATAAAATTTTAGTTGATTTTTAGCAAAAATTTATTTTATTTTATTATTAACCCCAATATGTAGGAGATTACAAATGATTACAAGAAGTAGTGCAATTGCATCTGCCCAGGCGTCTGTAAAGTTACGTCAACAAGAAAAAAAAGAGGTTGAGCCTCGTCGCTCAGGTCGAAAAACCAAACCATCGTATGCTATACGCGTTGCTGAATCAACAGCTCAATTTCTTGAAGATGAGAAGAAACGTGTTTTAGCCTTAAAGGAAGATCGTGCGTTAAAGCGGAAGGAAAAGGCTTCAAAACAAAAACCGGCTAACCCTAAGGCTCCCAAGCGAAAACCGGCTAACCTAGAGGTTTTTTCAGCTCAAAAGCGTGTTAAACGTGATAAAGAAAACAAAGAAAATAAAGGGGCGGGGTCTCATCAATCTACGCCAAATCAAACGCCCAAAAAAACAGTCTTTGGACAAGTATTCTATAGTCCTGGAGTTCAAACATTAGCTGACTTTTCTGCGGTTAAACTATCTGGTAGGAGAATTTCACGTGAGGAAGTAACTGGCGAATTTGATCAATCGCCAGTTCAGCCAGTTAGTCCATTGGGAGGGGGTTTAAATACGCCAGGTGCTGGTAATACTCAAGAATTCGATTTAGGATTTAATTTTGATACGCCCCATAGTAGTTTATATGGCATTGGTTCATCACAAATAAGTGATCCCGTACGAGCCCAAAGAGTTCCTCTTTCGCCCCTTACGTTAGAATTTAAAATTTAATTTTTTGTGGAGGAGGGAGCGTCCCTCCTCCGATTGTGCCGATTAATTGATTTTTAGCTGTTGTGCTTTGGTCGCGGCTGTTTTTTCAAGTGTTAATGTTAGTACTCCGTTTTTTAAATCGGCACTGGATGTGTTGATATCAATATTTTTAATGGGGTATCGTCGCGTGATGGCTTGGCGATTTGATGCCTCTGTTGATTTGGCATGAACAATGAGTTGGTTGTCTTTATAGTCAATATTAATGTCGGATTTATCGAAGCCCGGTAGATCAATGCTTAGTGTGATACTGTCGCCTGAATCATCGATTGATTCTGTTGGTGAATGATACGTTCCACCATGGATGCCGAGATTAAAGAAATTATCAAAAATATCATCAAATAAACGCTCCTTTCTTGAAAATGGTGTTAAATAAAATGTTGACATGGTTGCCTCCTTTGTTTTGTACCCTTCACAGTTGCAGCTGCATGCCAATCGTAGTGTTAAATAAATGAACACTTTTGAGCTTGATTTAGATGGTTGGGGTATTATTTTTTTGACAGTGTTCAAAATTCTACGTTTTTTTGGTGGAGCGATGATACACTTAAGCTATGAAATTCAGTAAATCGTCGACGATTTTGGTGCCACCTGGCATGGTGTATGATTGGCATGCCCGTGACGGCGCCTTTGAACGGCTTTTGCCGCCGTGGGAGTCGGTTGAGCTAATGGAGTCTGTTGGCCCATTTGAGGACCGGTTTGTGCAGTTGAAAATGAAACGGTTTGGGATTCCAATTAAATGGTTGGCCAAACATGAAGATGTTGTAAAAGGCGCATCCTTTACTGATATTCAAGTGAAAGGCCCATTTAAATCGTGGCGTCACCAGCATGACTTTGTAAAACTGTCTGATACACGGACCAAATTGGTGGATACCATTGAGTGCCGGTTGCCCTTTCATATGGTGGCTAAGCTGGCTGCAGGGTGGTCGCTTAAACGTGATATTAAATCAATGTTGGATTACCGTCATGCGATTACCAAGGCGGATTTACAACTGCTACATGATTGGCCGTTAGAGCCACAAACCATTGCCATTACCGGGGCATCGGGAATGATTGGCCAAGCACTGACACGATTTTTGCGTGCGGCTGGGCATACCGTCAAACATTTGGTGCGAAAGGAACGGCCTGACTGGTCTCACGAAATTTGTTGGGATCCAGAGCTGGGTATTATTGATGATTTTTCGGATGTGTCCATTATTGTGCATTTGGCTGGAGAATCCGTGGCCGCAGCAGTGCGTTGGGATCAACAAAAAAAGAATCGAATACGACGATCACGTGTGCGTTCCACTCAGGCATTGGCCACTCAGCTACAGGAAAAGCCAAACCAAGTGCATACCTTTATTTGTGCATCGGCCATTGGGATTTACCCCAGTTCCCAGCAATTGATGGCAGAAGATGGCCCCGTTGGCGCCCGGTTTTTAAGTGAGGTGGTGGCGGATTGGGAAGCGGCGTGTGACCCCATTCGAGATTCAGTTCGTGTTTGTAATGCCCGTTTTGGTACGGTATTGCACCCCAGTGGTGGTGTGATTCAACGTTTAAATCCATTAATGAAGGCTGGCGCGCTTGGACCAATCGGTGACGGGCGCCAATACATGAGTTGGGTGGGCTTGGATGATGCTTTGCGGGCGTTATTTTTTATGATGGCCAACCCTGCCATTGCAGGGCCAGTGAACGTGGTATCTCCACATCCTCAACCTCAAATTGATTGGGTGCGTGAATGGGGAAGAGCTGTTCGGCGGCCCACCATAGCACCGTTACCAAAAGTAGTGGTTAATTCGGTAATGGGTGAAATGGGGCGAGAACTGTTATTGCAGTCACAGCGTGTTAGCCCGAAGATTTTAATCGAAGCTGGGTTTCAGTTTCAGTGCCCAACCATGACCGATGTTTGTGATTTGTATCAACTGTAAATGGATATTCACGCTGAATTAGCTCCGCTCCATCATCAATTAAAAGAGCACCCACTGTATGATGCGATTCATTCTGTGGATGATTTGGCGGTTTTTATGAGTCACCACATTTATTCCGTATGGGATTTTATGAATTTACTTAAAACATTGCAGCAGCAATTGACCAGTATGACGGTGCCTTGGGTCCCAGTTCAACAGGTGGATAATGTACGGCTGATTAACGAAATCGTTTTAGAGGAAGAAAGTGATGTGATTGATGGGCAGGTGACCAGTCACTTTTTGTATTATGTTCAAGCGTTTAATGCCATTCAACCCAACCACGCTATGGGGTCGTTTTTGGATGATTTAAAGGTGCCTAATTTGAGTTATGCGGATTTAATTTCGCGATCTTACATTCCACCATCCGTTCAAACGTTTTTGCGTTTTACCCATGATGTGATTCAGTCATCGCTACTTGAGACGGCGGCTGCATTTGCCTATGGCCGTGAAATATTGGTGCCCGTTATTTTTGAGCCGTTATTAAAACAAGCGGCTTTGGACCCCAATGTTACAGGTTTTATTGCCTATTTGGAGCGGCATATTGAGCTTGATGGTGACGAGCATGGCGGCAAAGCCGAGCAAATGGTTGCTAATTTGTGTCAGACCGATGAGGATTGGGCGTTGGTACTTACAACCGCAAGGGCCGCTTTGAACCATCGCATTCAACTATGGGATGGTGTTTACCAACAGTTAACGTAATGGGTGGGTAAGGGTGTTGCCAGTGAGTTGGACGCCTTCATTTTTGAGCAGTTCTCTTTTTTTGGCTGTTCCACCTCGATTGTAATGACCGATGTGGCCTGATGAAGTGATGACTCGGTGGCAAGGAATATTAGGTGCATGGTTTTGTTTCATGAGTTGCCCAACTGCACGATAGGCATTTGGTGAGCCAGCCAAGGTGGCGACTTGTTTGTAGGTTAGGACTTGTCCCTTTGGAATGGTTGCAACAACAGCTAGAACGGCATCACGAAATGTGGTCACGTGTTGTAAAAAAGTGCAGGGTTGCCGTGGTTGATAATAGCACCAACGCACCAAATTGATGGGCCAATGCGACTGGTAACCACACCCCTGTTAATAGGGTAATAATGCCTAAAATAAATTGGAATCCAATGGCACCCAATACGGCCAACCCTGCATATTGAATGGTTAATTTTGGTTGTTTGATGCAGTCTCGCCAAACCAATAAGCCGCCGATAACCACTGCAACGGCCAACCAACGGTGAACCCATTGCACCATAATGGGGTTATTGAGGGCGTTTCCAAGCCAGCCACCATCATACATGAGCGCGGCTGCCGGTAACCATTCCGAACCCATTTTTGGGTAGGTTGTATTGTAAAAGTGACCAGCATCCAACCCAGCTGTGAAGGCCCCGTACACAATTTGTAAGCCAATGAGCACCAGTAACCCGAGGGATAGATTGCTTAAACGGGTTCGTTTGATGTTGCCTGTTGGATATAATGCTTTTAGGTATTGGTGGAGAATTAAAATGAAAATTAAAAATGCCAAGCTTAAATGAGCCGCCAAGCGAAAGTGACTGACATGGGGATTATCCACCAAGCCACTTTTGACCATGTACCAGCCCATGAGCCCTTGGCAGCCAATCAAAATAATGATGCCCAACCATTGCTTTTTAAAGCCGTTTGGGAGTTGTTTCTTGATTATAAAGTAGATAAATGGGAGTACGGCAAATAAGCCAATCAAACGCCCTAGCATGCGGTGAATGTACTCCCAGAAGAAGATGAATTTGAATTCGCTTAATGTCATATTGTAATTGATTTTTTGGAATTCTGGGCTTTGTTGATACGCATTAAATGTGGCATCCCAAGCTGCTGCCGTGATGGGCGGGATACTGCCCATGATCGGTCGCCAATCCACCATCGATAATCCAGACCCTGTTAATCGAGTGGCTCCGCCAACCAAGACAATGCCTGCAATGAGAATTAAACAACTGAGTAACCATCGTCTGACTTGTATCATAATGTTATTTTACCGTTCATTTGTATTTTGAGGTAGGGGGCTCAATATTATTTATTATTTAAATATTAATTGAAGTATTATTATGTGGTTTTTGAAAAAAGTGGTGTGAGAACTATTATTATTGTTTAGTAATCTGCTCTGCCCCCTCTGTTCCTTCTTGAACTAACTTTCCAGCTTTTACCCAGATTTTTTTTTGGTTAAGTCTTTAAGTAATTTTTTTATCCGGATGACTTCTGCCTTCTGTTTCTCTACGAGGCTTTTTCCCTTAAATATGTAAGCAGCCTTAAGCCTTCGATTTAGTTTTTGTCGGTATGATACTCTTTGTATTTCCGTCGCATCAGGTGTTTTAGGGGGAACTAAATTTAATTCTTCATCTACCCAGACCATATCCATTCTATTTATAAAAGTGTATAAACTTTGTATTTCCGCACCAGGTGTTTTAGGGGGAACTATTTTTTTATCTTTAATCCAGACTCTTTTACTCCTTGGATCCAAAAAATGATGTCTAGTTACTTCTTTGCAATTCGGGGTGTCTTTGGGAACTTCATTACGATTTTCATCAAGATAGACAAATTTGGAGAGTTTTTTTCTATTTTTTGAATTATACTTTTTGGTTGTTTTACGTTTTCGTTTTTTCGTTGTTGTTGGTAATTGATTTTGTACAGGTGCTATTTCACGACCTATTTCTTCTTGATTATCTTTGTAACCCTGTGACATTCCAATTAATATTTTTGCTGCACTACATTCTGCAGTAGCACTGTCTTCTTCTAAATTCCTCGCCGCTGCTGCACTACATTCTGCATTAGCCCTGTTTTCTTCTAAAATTCTCGCCGCTGCTGCACTACATTCTGCATTAGCACTGTCTTCTTCTAAATTCCTCGCATCTGCTGCACTACATTCTGCAGTAGCACCGTCTTTTTCTAAATCCCTTGCCCCTACTAATTTATTTTCAGGCTTAATAGAAATGATATTTCCTTCTACGACCCGATCAATGAATAGACCCTCTAAGTTTAAAACTCTTTGATTATCTATATTTTTTTCTCTCAATAACTTTGAATATTCTGGACCATAATCTGTGATTATCTCGGCTCCTATTTTGATTGCTTTTATCGCTTTCATTATCAGTATTTCACTTACGCGCATGCCTCTATATTCTATTGGCTTTATTTTTATACTTTGAAATTTCGCGTTTTGTTCTTTTTTAGTGCCATGATTCACAAACGAAAGTTTTGATGGTGTTTGAAATACGTCAGGGTATTGCCCTTCTCCAGCTTTATTAAATTGCTCATTTTTATTTAACTTTTCTATGTCTTTATTAATTAATTGGCTATGCCCATCTTGTACTACAGTTTCTAAATCAAATAAATACTGTATTCGCGCATTTGTTTTGGCATCCAAATTATTATTACCTTCTAAAGTTGATGCTTCGTCTTCCGTTAATAGTATTCCTCCATACACACCGATTAACGTTCCTTTTTTTATTTGAACATTACTGTAGAGTCCTCGCCCTTTTTCGTTACTATTCTTTATTTCTAACGAGCGTTGTTCAACTACTTCTAGTCTTTTCCCTAAACTATTTCGTAATAATACACTTGTTCCTGGCTCTGGTTTTATCGTTTTTTGTGTTGAAGACTCACTACTATGACTTCTCAGCCCATAAGTGCCGCGTTTCCCTATTCTGGATAACCGTTGGCGCTGAGCGGGGTTCGTTGGACTGTGTTTTGGCCCTATAATCATGCTAATTGAATCCCCTTATGAATTGCTTAAGGAATGGTAATTTTTTTTGCACGAATACTCTCATCACAAATATATCCTACTAAAGTTTGTATATTTTGCAATATCATTTTGAAAATTATGATGATGGTTTTTTACCGTTCATTTGCATTTTGAGGTAGGGGGCTCAACATTATTTAATTGCAGTATTATTATGCGGTTTTTGAAAAAAGCGGTGTGAGAACTATTATTAAAAGAATGTTGCTCTATTTTTGGTTCCAATAATCATACCATCTATTCGCCTTACCCTTTTGTTTTTGTCTTTGTTTCCACCGATAACGAGTGATTTGTTCTGCCCCCTCCGTTCCTTTTTGAACTTCCTTCCCATCTTTAACCCAGACTGTATCTTGTCTTATTTTCCAAGCTTGTTTTGTGATCTGTTTGGCCCCCTCTGTTCCTTGTTGAACTAACTTCCCATCTTTAACCCAGACTTTATTATTTAATCTATCTTGTCTTTGTCTCCAAGAATCTTTAGTAATCTGTTTTGCCCCCTCTGTTCCTTGTTGAACTAACTTCCCATCTTTTACCCAGACATAGTAGTTTTTTCTCTTTAAACTATCTCTTTTTTCTCTTTTACGTTTTCTTTTTTTTGTCGTTGTTGTTAATTGATTTGGTGTGGGTCGTCTAAAATTTGATGAATTTGTAATAGAGGGGTCCGGTATTCCTAATTCGCCATTAAAAAACTTCTGTAATAGTGCTAGTTGATCTAGTCGATTGTCACCAGTGGTTATTGATGCAATATATTGTTTAAGAAACGTGTCTAATACTAAAGGGAAATCATCTTTAAAGGTGCAGGGAAGTTTTGAAATAAAGTGTTCTAAAAAGTTGTCTTGTTGATAAAGCTTTTTCTTAAACCAATCTAGTAGTAAACGATGCTTTGCTTTGTCATTGGCTGTGGTGTTTTCAAAAATTGTTTCAATAATTTCATTAATTAAACTGCTGGCATTAGATAGATGAATCGCTGCAGGTAGGGGAGTGTAATTTGTTTTAAATTGTTCTACTGAGTGCATCGCAAATGCGATTAAAAAATCATTGATGACATTTTTATTACACTTTGAATCACAATAAATGCCCCTAATAAAATCTTCTTTTCTGCTTACTACCCACCAAGGTGGAAAAAAAAGCATCGGATTACTTGCTGTGGCCCTTGAGTCTTGGGGTAATGTGACGGATTGCTTTACTTGTTTGGAGGAGGGATCAGAATTAATTTGGTTACCAGTGATAGAGAGCGATGCTTCATGTTGAGGTTTAATCGTTGGGTTACTAATTTCTTGATCTGTAAGCTTTGCTGATTCATTTTCAGTCTCTTTTTTAATAAAAATGATATCTCCTTCTACGACTCGATCAATTCTTACACCGTTTAAGTTTAATTCCGCTTGATTATCTTTCTTTTTTTTTCTTAATAACTTTGAATAATCTGGACCATAATTTGTGATTATCTCGGCTCCTATTTTGATTGTTTTTATAGCTTTCATTATCAGTATTTCAGTGATGCGTATGCCTGTTCGATAATCTATTGGATCTATTTTTATACTTTGAAATTTCGCGTTTTGTTCTTTTTTAGTGCCATGATTCACAAACGAAAGTTTTGATGGTGTTTGAAATACGTCAGGGTATTGCCCTTCTCCGGCTCTATTGAATCTCTCATTTTCATTTAATTTTATTATGACTTCATTAATTAATGGGCTATACCCATCTTGTACTACAGTTTCTAAATCAAATAAATATTGTATTCGCGCATTTATTTGGGTATCACAATTATAAGTGCTTTCTAAAGCTATGGCTTCTTCTTTTGTTAAGAGTGTTCCTCCATACACACCTATTATTTCGCCTTTTTTTATCTCTACATTACTGTAGAGTCCTCTCCCTTTTTCGTTACTATTCTGTATTTCTAACGAGTTTTGTTCAACTACCTTTAGGTTTTTGGTTGAATTATTTCTTATCAATACACTTGATCCTGGCTCTGGTTTTATCGTTCTTTGTGTTGAAGACTCACTACTATGCCTTCTCAGCCCATAAGTGCCGCGTTTCCCTAATCTGGATAACCATTGGCACTGGGCGGTGTTCGTTGGACTGTGCTTTGGCCCTGTCATCATGCTAATTGGATCCCCATATGAATTGCTTTAGTAATGGTGATTTTTTTATGGACTAATACTCTCATCATAAACACATCGTACTGTAGGTTATGGTTTTTGCAAATTTTTTAAAAAAATATGATTGTTGTTTTAAGTCATCCAAAAATGTAGATATGGTTGAGAGTGGATTTTGATGAAATTAAAGTAGACCTTCATACGATGTTTACAAAATAGATTAATGATTTGGTTGAAATTATTTAACTGGATAAATTTGATAATTTAAAATAGGAGATGAGATTTTATGGTAGGTTCAGGTACTACGGGTGCTACGGTTGCTACGGGGGCTGCTAGGATTAATAATCAGGAAGACAGGCGGTTAGTATCGTGTCAAAAGATGGCTGTAAAGCAGTTAAAGTTAGCTGCAGGATTCTTACTGGATAAAGCGGTTTACGTTCCTTATGCGTTTCATGTTTTTTCACACATATTACCGACAATTATTTGGGGGTCTATGGTTAATCATATTCCTAAGGTTCCCCTACCGGAAAATACATTTAGGCAGATTTCAGGCGCATTAAATCAAAGGCAATTAGAAATTAATGGTGGCGTTAATTATACGAGTCCTACAACATCAACGCATGATATAAATATTAAACTTCCAAGTCAGTACATCAATAGTTGTGGAGTTCAAGGTAAAAAGGTACGTGAATATTCTTGGTTGATCGATAATTATGATTCAATTAGACGTTCATGTGTTAACGCTCAAAGAGAAATCGAAAAAGATATTTCTAGTAGAATGAATGATTTGTCTGAACAATTAAGCTTATGTGGTGATAAAATGATGAAACTTTCGGGGGCTCAATTGGCATGTACTCAAATGTTAAATGAGACAACACAACAAACATTAGCTATCGGATCGAATATATCTGCTGCGATTGAGAATTATACAAGTATGGTTAATAAAACGATTACTAGCTCAATGTCTGAGATTATTGATTTGGCAGATTCTGGGTATCAAGATCGAGTGAATCAGTCGCCTATAATTATTGATTTAATGGGCTATTTATTTGCTGTTAAGTGCGTGTGTCAAATGATTAACCATATAAATAAAGATAATGATGCATCCAATTTAAAAAAAATGGTTGATATTACGCTTGGGACTTTGTTGGGCGTGAGTCTTTTTCCTTTAATGATTTTGACTAGTAATACTGCCATGGATGTTTTTTGTGAATGGACGGTTCCTAAAGATCATTTTCAGGATGGTTTTGCTGGATTTGAATCGGCAAAGGATGATTTTAAACTTATTGCTTCACCAATTGCCGTTATGTTTTTTATTAAATTTTTAGGAGAAGACATACGCGGTAAAACGTCGTTTCATCGATTGGCTGACTTTACGTCAGAGATTACATCATTTGTTGCAAGGCATGCTCAAAAACCCTCTAATTCAACTGGATCGTTAAACCAGTTAGAGCGTGGGGATACAGTGGCTCGGGAAGAAGAAGCTGAGCTTGATGAGGAGCAAGGTTTACGAATTTCTAGGATACTTGAATATGTTAAACAAAGTTGGTTTGAAGGAATCAAGGGGAAGCTTACGAATATTTTTCGTGTTAATCGATATAACAGTGTTCCTAATAATATTGAACCTACAGAAAATCAGAATTAGTTGGTCTTCTTTCAATATAGCTGAACATCAATTTAGTTATTTTCGATAGTGTCAGAATATAAATGTTGTGATTTTTTTTGTCATTTTAGATAGCATTTGAGGCTCTTTTTTATTTTGAACTTATGAATGGACGATGGTGGGGTGGGGTGGTATAATTTTTTCACGCGCTCGTAGCTTAATTGGATAGAGCACCTGACTACGGATCAGGAGGTTCGGGGTTCGACTCCCTGCGAGCGCGCCAAGCATTTAAATTTGAGCGATTTCGGCGTTACTTTATCATTGCAGTGCTCATTTGGCATCGAGCCAAACTGCGCGCTTCATTCAAAAGTGCCTAGAACTCACTCAAATTTAAACGCTTGGACTTGGGCGCTATTTCATTTTTGTTTCATTTGTATTGATATTAAAGTAGTAGACAATCTTTTTGATCTAATGTTTCTGGGTATATTTATTCATATCTTATTCTTTTTATCTGGATTTGCCATAGCCTTGGTTAGGATGTCTATAATTTCTTTTAAAGCAATCTGCTCATCAATTTCTTCTTCTTCTGCATAAATTGCTTTAGCAAAATCAAGCGGTGTTTGGTTATGCTTATAAATATATGTTGTGAAGAGGTCTGCTCCATGGTTGATTAAAGCCTGAACATTATCTGGCTTACTTGATGCAATTGCTTTAGACAATGGTGTCCTTCCCTCATCATCATATTCATTCACAGTATTTTCATCAGCCAAGATATTAATCATTTCTGGTGTTTGTGCGTAATGGAGCGGTAAAGAATCGAAATCATCCTTTGCATTCACATCTGCCCCAGCAGCAATTAAGGTCTTAGAAACATTATGATCATTCCTAGCAGCTTTATGAAGCGGGGTTTCTCCATATTGATCCTTTGCATTCACATCCCCCCCAGATTTAATTAAGACTTGGACAATATTTAAGTTACCTTCTTCGGCGGCAATATGAAGCGGGGTTTTTGCAATATTGGGAAAAAAATAATAATTTGTCTTTGCATTCACATCTGCCCCATTTTTAATTAAGGCTTTGACAATATCTACGCACCCTTTTTCGGCGGCAATATGAAGCGGGGTTTCTTCATCTTCATCCTTTGCATTCACATCTGCCCCATATTTAATTAAGGCTTGGACAATATCTAAGTTACCTTCTTCGGCGGCAATATGAAGCGGGGTTTTTTTATCTTCATCCTTTGCATTCACATCTGCCCCATCTTTAATTAAGGCTTGGACATTATCTAAGTTACCTTCTTTGGCGGCAATATGAAGCGGGGTTCTTTTATATGTATCCTTTTTCCTTTTATTTACTGATGCACCTGAAGAAGTATACTCACATATTGATTCCTTTTTCCTTTTATTTACTGATGCACCTGAATTGGTTGAATCATTTGTGGCTGATGTGCAAGAAGTTATTGGTGGGCGTGTTGCATTATTTAACTGAGCATTTGTGCAAAGGGTAGTACCGCCACCGCCATTATCGTTTAAAGCGTTTGTTCGTATTGTACTCGCGCGTGGGGGTTGGTTATTTGAACTTTGATTCAATTCGCGAGGTTTTGTTGCCAAATTTGGATGGACTTGTTTTATTGCCATTATTTTCTCCTTTTAATTAACGATTATTTCGTTTAACGTGGGTTGAAGATTTAATTTATTATATAATTATAGTAAATTTTTACTTAAATATCTTACAAAAAAATTGTTTGTTGTAATCATTTAATTGACTAGATATTGTGTGTTAGGGGCGGGCGGGAAGACCAAGGTTAAGTCAGTAACCAATCAAGAAGTCGTTGAATTGGTCTGTATTTTAGCCACCCCAATACGCGGTCAATGCCAACCCAACTTGCGACTTTGTATAACCGTTTGTAAGTGCTAACGGGTGTTGTATTGGCGGGTTCTTCTGTGGCTAGACCTTTTAGAGGATATGGTGTATTTGTTTTTTGTTGCCATTCCTTTTGATTGTTTTCATATGCGGTTTTATAATTTAGTTTTTCTTGGTATATTTTCTGTCGCTGCGCAAATCGATCATAGATTTCTTCAACCAATCCCGTTTCACCACTGGTTAAGATGGACCAAAAGAACTTGATGTAGGATTGGTAGTTTAAATTTGAAATACATTCTCGTTCGGGGTTCATGTACGTTGTTTTATTAATGAAGGCTTTGTATCTTTTTGGGTATCGATAAGAATAAATGGCCGTTGTATCGATGACATCACTTAACATGGCATAGGATACCAGTGGCGGTATTGGAATGGCTTCGTTTGGGCCCATGATGAATGGTGCACCAATGCAATCAGCACGCAAATTGTGGGTGACTGATGGGCCGTTCATGAAAATGGTCTTGGTTAGTAGCTTTTCTGCAAGTGTTGTATCGCACGTTGAACCAATGCATTTTACAACCATGTTGGTGTCGATTGTTTCGTTGCTTTTTGTGGTAATGCTGGATTCTTTAAATGATGCAATTTCTGACTCAATCACCGTAAGTTTGCCTTCAGAAAGTGCGATGAAGAAGGTATCACTAACAGCGCTTCCGGTGCAATTAAAATAGCGGTCACCGTTTTCGTCGGTGGTGCATGCACGATTAATGAGGGTTTGGTTCCCCGTTGTTTGATACATCTCGTCTAAAACAGTAAAGAATCGGTTCCAAGATTCGTTTCGGTATGATTTGACAAACATGTTTTTTAAGTTGGTTATAAATCGTGCCGCTTCATACGAGCACATTTTAGGGAGAACGGGTTTTATATGGCGGGCCACAATTGTAATGTGTTTCGCACCATTTTCGAATGCCGTGCGCATGTTTTCAATTGCAAATGCACCCATGCCCACAATGACAACATTTTTTCCTTTAAAATCACTTGGGGAAATATTATTTTTAATGCCATATGTAATGGTGCCCTTAAAGATTGATTCATTGGGATAAGTGATCGCTTTTGGTTGAGTTAATGTGCCAGTGCGAATCGCGACTGCAGCGGCATCAATATGGCCTCCCGATAATAATTGAACTCTGTGAAGTTTGCCTTGTTGTGTTATTTTTTGAACATTAACGTTGTATGCAATATCTAAATCATCTGCTATTCGTTTAAACTCGGCTGTAATTTCTTCTGTGGGTGTATACGCGGGTGGAATGGATGTGGCGGCGGATAATGCTGCGTATGCAACTGGGTCGATTTGCACCTTGCTAGTTGCGTTGCCTTGGCTTATCCATACGCCACCAGGCTGACTGTTTTTTTCGACAATTAGATATGGAATTTTTTTTTCTTTTAACATTAATCCCAACAATAAACCACTATAGCCAGCGCCAATGACGAGTACTTTTTTTTGGGGATCAATGTTGTTAAAACTAATTATTTTCTTCATTTAAATAACCAAGATTATCTTAAGATGGTTTTCGTTGTTGAGCAACACACAATATTTTTTGAAAAGTTAAGAAATAGTGCATATTTGTCCTTTACGACGGACCTCGCTCATTCGTTTGGATTGTTTTTTTTTGTTATCTGATATCCATTTTAAGATTTGGTCTTTTTTTGTTTCGTCATTGATATGAGATGCAATGCTGTTGAGATACTCGCTTGATACATTTTTGGACTCTTTTATTCCTATTCCGAGATTTTTGTTAAATTTTTTTTTGATGGATCGATTGTTTATTAACGTTTCATCTAAACTATCTAGGAAGTTAATTAACGGGGCAAGTTGATTTTGTTTGAACATTAATCTAATGATGGGGACTACGAGCGCTCTTTTGCGGGGGCGATCCTGTAGTAAATTGAAAAAATGAGTGCTTGCTTCTGTATTTTTACATTTAATTGCTTCGTTCGTAAGGACGCTATAATATGATGGGGTTTCATCAAATTCCCTAAGATCATCAATTTTTTTCCCTTTTTCAAGGTTACCCTTCTTTAAGTGATGTATAATCAAACATCCTATCATTACCTGAGCGATGAATTTAAATGAATCTGTCTCACCGTATGCTTGATTAAAATGATCAAAAAAATACTGTTCGGTTTTTGTGTAGTTTTCTTTAATTTGGTGTTTAAATTTTTCTGAATTAAATTGGGGGTAATTGCGACGAAACTTGACAAATTCTTCAAAGTTGTAACTGATATGTTTAAATTGAACATGCATTGTTGTTAATTTTAGCAAAATTATCGGACGCTTTGTAGCCGTTGGGTTGTTTATATTTTGATATACTTCAAATATGTTGCAAGTAACGTCAAATGGCTTATATTGTGTGCCGGGTGATTTTTACATTGATCCCTATCGATCGGTGCCAACGGCCGTGATTACCCATGGCCATGCGGATCATGCGCGTTGGGGGATGGGGCACTATATTTCTACCCCAATGACGGCGGACATTATGCGGATTCGTATTGGCAAGGATATTTCAGTGACGGCCCATGAGTACCATGCGCCGTTTGATTTAAATGGGGTGCGTGTGACGTTGATTCCTGCGGGGCATATTTTGGGAAGTGCGCAGGTGGTACTGGAGCATAATAATCAACGCAGCATTATAACTGGCGACTTTAAAACAGATGATGATCCCACGGTGCAGCCATTTGAGGCGATGCCGTGTGATTTGTTGGTGATGGAGACCACGTTTGCCTTGCCCATTTACCATTGGCCATCGGCCTCCGATGTGATGGCTGATATTCATGCGTTTTGGCAACAAAATCAGGTGGCGGGTGAGCATACAGTCTTGTATGCCTATTCGTTAGGGAAAGCGCAACGGTTGGTGGCGGGGCTTGATTCAACCGTGGGGCCAGTGGCTGTTCATCGGGCGGTTGATAATATGAATCAGGTGTATAAACAGTATGGGTTCTTAGATAATTTACCGCCAGTACTAACCAAATCAGTACTTGAAGATTGGGATCGTCCGGGCATTATCATTGCCCCGCCGGCAACCCAAGGAAGTACCTGGCTCAAAACATTGGGCCGTTACCGAGAGGCGTATGTGTCTGGTTGGATGTTAAGTCGCGGGCAAACACGGCGTCGGAACATGCGAGGGTTTGTGTTGTCGGATCATGCGGATTGGGCTGGGTTAAACGCCACGGTGGCCGCTTGTGCGCCAACCCAGGTGTGGACCATGCACGGCAGTACCCATATTTATGCAAAATACTTGCAAGAACAGGGCATTGCAGCAACACCGTTGGGGGCGTTGGCATTGGAGCGAAGCGAAGAATGAGTTTGTTTGCTAAATTACTGAACGATTGTTTGCAAGAGCCCAAAACCAATCGTACCATTGCGATGATTGAAGATTATTTGAAGGTTGAGGACCCGGTACACCTGCCGTTTGCACTTCACTTTTTATTGGGCAATCATTTGGGGCGCTTTTGTTCTGGAAAGTTGTTGCGGGAATGGTGTGCTAACCTGTGTGATTTGCCCGTATGGTTGGTGGATGAAAGTTACGAGGCACTGGGCGATAATAGTGAAACCATGGCGCTGTGTTTGGTTTATCAGACCGGGCAGCAACCACTCAACTTGGCGGCCATTTGCAACCAGATGCAGGCCTTAAAGGCCGCAGATGTTGACCAAAAACAGGCGTGGATTATTGGGCAGTGGCAAAGCTTACTGCCAACTGAGCTGTATGCGTTTAATAAGTTGTTGGGGGGCGGCATACGAATTGGGGCCAGTAAAAAAAATGTGCTCAAGGCCTTAAGTGCCGTGCATGGTGTGGATGCGTTAACATTGGAGCAACGTTTGTTAACCGATTGGGCACCAACTCGTGATCATTATGATGCTTTGGTGGACCCAGCGGCGAGTTCGGGCAATGGAGTTGGACCGTACCCGTTTTTTTTGGCGTCCCCGTTACCTGATGATATGGCCAGTACAATATCGTTCATGGCGGATTGGTGCATTGAACCCAAATGGGATGGCATTCGTGCCCAGTTGGTGCATCGGCCTGAAGGGTCGGCTTTATGGTCTCGTGGGAACGAGTTGATCACCCCGCAGTTTCCGGATGTGATGGCCATGACGGCGACACTGCCGTATGGGGTGTATGATGGCGAACTATTGGCTTGGGCAAACGATCAACCATTGCCATTTTATGAATTGCAGCAACGGTTGAACCGTAAAAAGTTGAGCCAAAAATTACTTGAGCAGCTGCCCTGTACCTTATTGATTTACGATTGTTTGGAGTGGGACGGGCAGGATCGTCGGTCGGAGCCGTTGCGTGATCGGCGCGCGTATTTGGAATCGATCGTGCCGGCCCGTAACTTATCGACCAAATTAACGTTTACCTCGTTAGAGGACATGACGAACTATGTGGCCAAGGCCCGTGACACGAATGTGGAGGGCGTGATGATCAAGCGCTTGTCGTCTACCTATCAACATGGCCGAGTGCGCGGGGATTGGTGGAAGTTGAAAGTGGCGCCGTTAACGTTGGATGTGGTGATTATGTATGCCCAAAAAGGCCGTGGTGTGCGCTCAGGATTATTTACGGATTACACGTTTGGGGTGTGGGATAACGATCAATTGGTGCCCATTGGTAAGGCTTATTCTGGCTTAACCAATGACGAAATTAAACAGGTGAACCAACTGATTAAGGCCAATTTGACTGATAAATTTGGCCCGGTTCGGGGAGTGTCGCCCGTGGTTATGTTGGAGGTGGCCTTTGATGGGATTCAGCCATCCACGCGCCATAAAGCTGGGCTTGCCTTGCGGTTTCCACGCATTAAGCGCCTGCGGTTAGATAAGCCAGTGGCAGAGGCCAGTACCTTGGCGGATGCGAGGGCGCTATGCCAATAGTTCAAGCGTTGCTCGACCAAAGTAAACGGACCTTATTGCCGTACCAAGCCGCCGTGATTGATGCGTATGCCAACCATCATTTTGGCATTATTGAGGCGCCAACAGGGCGTGGGAAAACCATGGCCATGGCGTTGGGGATTATTGAGCAGGCATTGGCAACCAAAGTCCGCCCAAAAGTGTTGTGGGTGACCCCCATGCGGGCGTTGGCCCGCGATACCACCCAACAACTAACGGATATTTTTGGGTTCTTTTATGATGATATTCGTGTGGTGTTACGGACCAGTGACTCGAATTCCTGTCAAAAGAAGAAGGCGCGCAGTGATGCCTGGGATATTTTGATTACAACCCCAGAAAGTTGTGCCTTATTTAGCACCTATGCCGATATGGTGCCTGTATTGAAACAGGTGGATGTGGTGGTGGTGGATGAATGGCATGTGCTGGTGCAGCAAAAACGCGGCATTTTGTTTGAACTATTTTTGAGTTGGTTTGCTGATATCCAACCCGCAGTTAAGCGTTGGGCGTTGTCAGCCACATTATCGAATCCATCTTTGGCGGCCACGGTGTTGGCACCGGGTGAAGATGTGGCCATGGTTCGTGATGACTTTGAGAAGGTGATTACCGGCGATGTGCTGCTACCAACCGATAAGTCGCAGGGGTTTCGGCAGTTGGGAAAGCAGTTATTGCCAACCATTATCGAGCAAATTAAGGCAGTTCAGTCGACCATAATGTTTACCAATACACGCTCGCAATCGGAGCAATGGTATCAGTTATTAAAGGATTCTGGTGAATTTGAAACACAGGACATTGCCATTCATCATTCCGCCGTTGATCGGAGCGTGCGTGAAGCGGCTGAGGCGGGCATTAAAGCAGGCCGGGTGAAGTGCATTGTGGCCACGTCCAGTTTGGATTTGGGGGTCGATTTAGAGCCGGTGGATGCGGTGATTCATATTGGGTCGCCGAAAGGCATGGCGCGCCTGAAGCAGCGGGCGGGGCGCAGTGGGCATTCGCCATTTGATGCATCGCATGTGATGATGGTACCGCGCCACGGCTTTGAAGTGATTGAGGCCGTTGCTGCCGTTGAACAATTGATGGTGCCTGTGGCTGACGATGTAGTGACCCATGGCCGGCCGATGGACATATTAATGCAGCATGTGGTAAATATTTGCATGGGACGATCGTATGATTGTGATGCGCTGTTGGCCATGTGCCACGCCACGCACACCTATGCCGATTTACCACGAGAAGACTTGGAATGGGTGCTCAATTTTTGTTGCAATCAGCATACAGTTTTAAAGGCGTATCCGGACCATATGAAATTGGTTGAGACCGATGGTGAGTATGCCACCAATACGGCCAAATTAATTCAAACATCGCAACGCTACAGTGTTGGGACCATTACATCGGAAGACTATTTGATTGTAAAATACACAAACTTGCGAACCTTGGGCACAATTGAAGAGGCCTTTATTCGACAGCTGAACCCCAGCGATACGTTTTTGTTTGCTGGTCACACATTGGCCGTGGTTCGGATTCAAGATGACATTGTATTTGTAAAAAAAGTCAAAACAAAATTGCCCAAATTTACGCGTTGGTTTGGTGGCTTTATGTCGTACTCGTCGCAATTGGCAGATGCGATGTTGGCGCAACTCACCAAATTTCATAATCAAACGCCATTGGCCGAGGCCTATGCCCAGCAGTTTTTAAATTGGCAGCACCGAGATTCGATTGTGCCAACGGCGGAGCAATGCCTGGTGGAGTATTGTGTGGTGGATGATTGTGATACCTTATTTTTGTACCCATTTTGTGGCCGTGCAGCCAACCATGCGTTGGCCATGGGCATGACCCACCAATTATCGTCCCAGTTTAAATGCTTAACGGCCATGAGTGTGAACGACTATGGCATTATGATTCAAGCGGACAAGCCCATCGATTGGTCGGCATTTGATATTCAACGATTGTTAACGGTAGAATCGATTCGGGATTTGAGCCACGCCTCGTTTAATCATAACGAAATGGTGTTGCAGGAGTTCCGGCAGATTTGCATGGTATCGGGGTTGATTTATAAGGGCATGCCTGGCCGTTTAAAATCAGGCCGGTACACCCAATCAAGTGTGCGAATTTTGTTTGATATTTTTAAGGAGTTTGATCCAGAGAACTTATTGCTTAAGCAGGCGCGTGATGGGGTGTTTAATCAGCAACTGTTTCCACAACGCTTGCAAGATCGTTTGGCGGTGATTGCGAATCAGTTTGTGTTTGCCACACCCAAAAAGGTTAGTCCATTTGGGTTTACCTTGTACAGTGAACAGTTAAGTGCAAAAATGGACGGCGATGCAAGTTGATTTTTGCAATGAACAGGTAGCGCTGCTGCCCAGTGGGGGCTGTTACTTACCGGACCATGGGGCCCTGGTGGTATCGGATTTGCATTTGGGTAAGGGGATTTTGTTGCAGGACGGGGGCGTGCCACTAACTGATGATTTTGATGCGCCGACCATGGCCAAATTGGTGGCTGATATTGCTGCCGTTTCACCCGCACGGTGTGTGATTACAGGGGATTTGTTTCATGCCAATAGCCGATCGATGGGCGGGTATGCGGACCAAGTGAATGAATGGCTGGGGAGCTTGCCAACGCAAGTGATTTTAACGATTGGGAACCATGACGATGCCCGGCTAATGAAATCGTTAACCCATGTTAGTTGCACCGAGCGTGTGCGCTTGGGTGGGGTGGTTTGCCAACATGAACCCCACGACGATTTGGGGGTGCCCTGCATTGTGGGCCACATTCACCCAGGAGTGAAAGTGAAAAAAGGGCGGATTACCAAAATGAAAAAGGCCTTTGCCATGAACCGGTCAACGTTGATTTGCCCGGCGTACGGCCATAGCACTGGTATGGTGGCGATGGGCCCGGAATGGGATTGCATTACGATTTAGCGTGGGGTGGTTTTACTGGTTTTATTCGCTAGGTACAAACGGATGATTTGATTGGTGGTGCTAAGGTTTAATTTATCTAAAATTCTGCGCCGATAGGTGGATACGGTTTTGATATTAATGAATAATTTTTTTGCAATTTCGGTTGGTGTGAAGCCTTCGCCAATCAATACAAATACCTCTTGTTCACGCTGGCTAAGGTGGTCCACCGATGCGGTATCTTTATTAATGTAATGGTTGGCCAGCAATTGATTTAGTTCAGGGGTAAAATAATTGTTGCCACTGCAAATGGTGTCGATGGCGGTTAGTAAATCACGAATGGGTTTGTCTTTGGTGAGGTACCCTGCAATATTGTATTTTAAGCATGCCAGTCCATACATGGATTCAGGGTGCATGGTGTAGATTAAGACGGGTACCTTTGGGCATTTGTAACTTAAAATCTCCAATTGCGATAAGTTGCAACCGTCTTCTAGATCCAAATCTTGAATAATAATGTCCAAGGGTTTTGTAATGGGTTGATTGAGTAAGCTGGCATTGGATGGAAACTCATACACCACATCATAGTCGTCGGATTGATTTAATACCCGGCGAATACCTGTGCGAATAATTTCGTGATCATCGATGATGCAAATGTTTTTTTTCATGAGAGCTCCAGGGGTAAGGTCACGGTCATTGTCGTGCCAGTTGGCTGGTTGTTTTTAAGATCGAAGGTGCCATTGTTCATGGCAATGCGATGTTTAATGGCGGTTAGGCCGGTGGAGGGTGTTGCATTTGATATGCCAATGCCGTCATCCGTAATGCGTAAGGTATGGTGGGTGGTTGTGGTGGCTAAGTCCACTTGAATATGCGATGCGTTGGCGTGGCGCACAATATTGGTAATGGCTTCTTGAAAGGTTCGAAATAGGCTCAGTTTTTGAGCTTGGGTTAAGTTGGTTTCGGTAAAGCTGGTTGAGTCCATGGTGATTGTGATTTCGTCAGGTAGGATATCTTTGGCATGGTTTTGGCAAACACTTGATAAGGATTGGTGATTGAATTGGGGGGGATGGATGTACTTTGAGACGGCTTTGATTTTTTTGAGGGATAATTGAATTAGTGATTTGGTTTGATTTAAATCGTCGGGGGATGTGACCTTTGATTCGAGAACGGCGGTTTCTAAATTTAGTGCGGTTAAGTGTTGCCCCAAATCGTTATGAATGAATTGTGAAATGTTTTGACGTTCGGCTTCTTGCGAATGCAGAAGTTGTTCGGTGACTTGTTGCACTTGCTTTGATTTCTCGTTAACAACAATTTGACATTCTGTGGCTGTTTTGTTGCTATTTTTTAGTTGTTGTTGTGTGGCTTTGAGGGTTGAGATTATGGCTTGAATTTCATTTTTTTCACTGGTGTTGCTGTATGATTCCAACTGTTTTAAGTCTACGCTTAACCGTCGTTTAAAATGGCTGAATAGCGAAAACCCGGTAATGCAAATCATAGCGGCGATTAAAATGGTTCGGATGATCAAACGCTTCATGTGTGCTTTGATATCGGTTTGGTTGACTTGCTTTAGTGCCATAAGGTCTTGTTTTAGAAGTCGCTGTTCTTCTGTTAGATAGGTGACGAAGGGGGTTGTTTGGTTAATCGTGTTGGTGGAATAGATAAAGGCATCGGTTTTAAAGGATAATTCGCTTACTTTTGTTTGGATGCGATACAGTGCGGCAATAATGGCTTTTTCTTTGTTATTGGATTGGATATTGAATGACTCAAACTTCATGAGCAGCTGATGGATTAAATCAAGTGTTGTGGTGTAATGGTATTTGTGGTCTTTTAGTTGGCTGTTTTTATTGGCCGTACTGGTTGGTAGGTCGCGTAAAAATTCTTGGTAATCCCAAATGGCGCTATTCAGCAATAAAATATTGCTGGTGTTGTCGATTTTCTTGTTGATGAGCTGAGTGGTTTTTACACCATAAAGCATGCCCATGGTGATTGATCCAACGATGATGATTATAAATGTGATACTTAAATAGGAGAGGTGGTTTTTGTAAGGTAATTTGATCATCGTTAATACACAACCATGCTATCTACAATTGATGGGTTGAGACGGATGTCGCTTTCTGCTGCTAGAAACTTTTGGATGCGTGCGATGCTTGATTTTAAGTATCCGGGTTGTTGTGGGGTGCCAAAGGCATAGTTGTTTTCGTTTTGGTTGGCAAAATAAATGTTTTTTCTTACATGAGTGATGTAGCGCTTATCGGTGTAGATGGGGTCGGTGAGTTTTTTAAATGGCAATGCCTTACTGGTTATGTTAAACCAATTCTTACGAACATTTGAAATAATGGTCGGGTGATGTTGCAGCAGTGATTGCCGCACGATGACAACATCGCAAATTTCGCGTGGGATTTCTTTGGAAGAAAATAATGTTGATACATTTTTTGTAAAGCTGGTGAGTTCAAAAAGGTAGGGGTCATACAGGCTAATGGCGTCCAGTTTTTTTTGTTTGAATTGTGTGAGTAATTCATCTAAAGATAAATCTTTAATGATGATGTCTTCTTTGGATAGATTCGCTTTTTCGAGGCCACGTAACAAGGTGTAGTACGCGACTGTGTTTTTTTCGGTGCCAACAGTTTTTCCTTTTAATTGGTGTAGGAACTCGGTTGTTGAATGTGCCAGAATAGCATCACTACCAATGGTGTAATCCAGTAATAAAATAATGCGAACGGGGTCTTTGATTTTACTTTGTATAACGAGTGCTTCGTGCAATGTCACTGTTGCCATGTCGATGGTGTTATTAATGAAAGCATTTAGAATGTCGTTATATTCGTTAAAGCGGGTGAATTTAAGGTTGTAATTCGCCAAAGGATCCCCTTTTTTTTGGGCGTGTTCAAACAAATCCCAACCCGGCCAACTGGAGGTGCCAACCATGATGGTTTTTTTACTGCTTACTTTTTGCAATGCAATGACTAGAACTGCAATGATGGCCACTAAAAATATAATTTTTTTGTTCATGAATCTTTAATAAATTATCTGGTTTTTATCTAAAAAACAAGGCATTCATTGGTGCTGTAGGAATTGTCTTACATGTGGAGTAGGTGCTGTCTGATAGGGGATCTTATTTTTTTGATTTAGGATAAATTTATCTAAAAATTAGGAGGAAGATTTGACAAAGAGTATCGAAAAGTTGGTCTCTTCATCTGATACAAAATTTAGTGCAGAAATGATTGGGTTTGATATTAACGATATTAACTTAATTACATCAAATGCACTGTTTGCATCGTTGGATGTGGCTGGCAAAAATGAGATTTACAAACGGGACATATTGGATGCCCTTAGTTCACGTGGTATTTTAGCCGATGATCCACGCATTCAGGAAACAATCCAGAAACTGAAAGAGTTGAAAGATAACGATCCCATTAACTCTGCATTGTTTCATGACATTATTTATCGGAACATTACGTTGATTGAGCGAGCGTTGAAAGGGGATCTTATTATTCCTGATTTTCGGTCGTTTTCAAATGTGGTTACCGATATATTCGAATCATCGAAAGGCAATATGGGCGGTCATGTTGCAGATTATATACCGCAGTTGGCACGGGTCAACCCTAACTATTATGCACTGTCCATTTGCACGGTGGATGGTCAACGGTTGAATATTGGGAACACCACAATTCCTTACTGTGTGCAATCCACTTGCAAGCCCATTAACTATTGCATCGCGTTGGAAGATTCTGGTGAGGATACCACCCATAATCACGTGGGTCGTGAGCCCAGCGGCCGTGGTTTTAATGAGCTTACCTTAAACAAAGACGGTCGTCCCCATAATCCAATGATCAATGCTGGTGCGATTATGACCAGTGCCTTGGTACAACCTAAGTTAAACGTGTCGGATCGGTTTGATCATGTGTTGGATAAATGGCAAATGTTAACCGGTGGACGTCGTCCTGGATTTAACAATGCCGTGTATTTATCGGAAAAACAAACGGCGGATCGTAACTTTGCCTTGGGTTATTTTATGCGAGAGAACAATGCGTTTCCTGAAGGAACTGATTTGCATGAGATTTTAGAATTCTATTTTCAGTGTTGTTCAATTGAATTAACCTGTTCGGACCATGCCAATGTTGCGGGTACTCTAGCAAATGCAGGGATTTGTCCGATTACTCGTGAACGTGTATTCTCGGCTGAAACAACCAAGAACTGTTTATCGCTCATGTACTCTTGTGGCATGTACGACTTTTCGGGTGAGTTTGCGTTTAGTGTTGGTTTACCTGCAAAAAGTGGCGTGTCGGGATCCCTCGTATTGGTTGTGCCAGGTGTTTGTGGGATTACCATTTGGTCGCCCAACTTGGATGAGTACGGTAACTCGGTTCGAGCGGTCGAAATTGCTCAGAAGTTGGTTCAAAATTTTAATTTTCATAACTACGATAGTTTGATTGAAAATATGGCCAAGAACGACCCTCGACTTCAAAAAAATGAAGATAAATTAAAAGGGGTCATGGTTGCAAACTTTGCCGCTAGTCAGGGCGATTTAAATGAAATCAAAAGTTTGGAAGCCAAGGGAATCGACTTAAATGAGGCAGACTATGATGGCCGAACACCAATCCATTTGGCGGCATCGGAAGGGCACCTTAATATCATTGAATATTTCATCGCACGTGGGTTGGATCTGAACCCTGAAGACCGGTGGGGTGGCACACCATTGGAAGATGCCAAACGTCATGACCACAAACAAATTGTGACGTTACTGCAAAAAAAAATGAAAGGAGGTAAATCATCATGAAAGATGTAATGGCACTGTGTTGGGCAGCGTATCAAGGCGATTTGGATGAAGTTCAGCGCTTGGTTGCTAGTGGTGTTAACTTGGATGAAGCGGATTACGATGGTCGAACATGCATCCATTTGGCGGCATCGGAAGGCAAAGAAGAGGTGGTCCGGTTTTTAATTGCACGCAATGTGAACCCGAACCCGAAAGATCGCTGGGGTGGTACCCCGTATGACGACGCAAAGCGTCATGATCATAAATCAATTATGAAACTATTAAAAGAAACAAAAAAGGAGAATAAAAATGTCTAAACAATTTGCTGAATATATTTGGTTGGATGGTACTGAACCAACCCAACAATTACGATCAAAAACTCGAGTGATTGAGTTAACTGGTGAGCCAACCATTGGTATTTTTCCAGAGTGGGGCTTTGATGGCTCGTCAACCAACCAAGCCACCGGCGATAATTCTGACTGTATTTTACGTCCAGTGAGTTTTGTTAATGACCCAATTCGTGGTGAAGGTAACTTTTTGGTGATGTGTGAAGTATTTGATCGTCACGGTAATCCACACGAAACCAATACACGATCTGTTTTACGACAGGTGTTGCAAGCGGGTGCAGCTGAGCAAGACCCATTATTTGGTTTTGAGCAAGAGTACACATTGTTTGACGAAAATGGGCCGTTAGGTTGGCCAAAAAATGGGTACCCAGAACCACAAGGCCCATTTTACTGTGGTGTTGGCGCGACTCGAATTAATGGCCGTCAATTGGTCGAAGAGCATCAGCAAGCCTGTATTGATGCTGGTTTATTATTTTATGGCATTAATGCAGAGGTCATGTTGGGTCAGTGGGAATTCCAAATCGGGTATCGTGGCTTCGAAGAGCCTGCTGATGCATTGTTAACAACGGATCACTTATGGTTTGCGACATGGTTATTGCACCGTTTGGGTGAAGAGTACGGCATTACAGTGTCTTACGAAAATAAGCCAATGAAAGGTGATTGGAATGGTGCTGGTTGCCATACCAATTTTTCGACAAAAGATATGCGTGATAAAAACCTTGGTGCTGACGCCGTTCAACGTGCGATTAACAACCTTGAAAAAAATCACCAACAGCACATTGCCGTTTACGGTTATGCGTTGGATGAGCGATTAACAGGTGCACACGAAACATGCTCAATTAATGAGTTTAAGTCAGGCAATTCAGATCGTGGTGCATCCATTCGAATTCCAATTGCTACTGCAGATAAAGGGTATGGGTACTTGGAAGATCGTCGACCAGGTGCAAATTCGGATCCGTATTTGGTATCGGCTCGAATTTTGGTTTCAGTTTGTGAGTTAAGTGAGTCGTTAATGACCGTCAACCAAAAAACAGTGGTTAAAGCCGCATGACAGCTGATCTACAATTAACAATTTCTAATTTGTGGATTTTAATTGCAACAGCCATGGTGTTCATCATGCACCTTGGCTTTGCGGCTTTGGAAGCGGGATTCACCCGTTCAAAAAATACCGTCAATATTCTGTTCAAGAATATTGGCGTTATTTCCATTGGGTTATTGTCATTTGCTGTTGTAGGGTACTCGTTAATGTATCCTGGTGAAGCATTTGGTGGCAGTTTTTTTGGGTTTTCTGGGTTTGGGTTGCCATATTCAGCAACGGACGTCGCTGCTGGCACCAGTGAAAATTATACCTTTTATACGGACTTTATCTTTCAGGCCATGTTTGCAGCCACGGCTGCAACCATTGTGTCAGGTGCAATTGCGGAGCGAATGAAGCTATCGGCCTTCTTAATTTTTGCATTGGTGTTGGTTGGTGTATCGTACCCAATCACGGGCATGTGGAAGTGGGGTGGCGGCTTTTTAGATACCTTAAGCGTGCCGTTTTATGACTTTGCTGGGTCAACATTGGTGCATTCCGTTGGCGGCTGGGCAGCCCTTGTTGCGGCCATTATGATCGGTCCTCGCTTGGGGCGCTATGATGGTTCAAATGCAATTCGTCCACATAGTTTTGCGTTATCAACCATTGGGGTATTGCTTCTTTGGTTTGGCTGGTTTGGCTTTAATGGCGGTTCGGTGTTATCGGCAACGCCGTTGGTTCTATCGCTTGTATTTGTAACCACGGCTCTTGGCGGAGCGGCCGGTGTTGCTACAGCCATGGGGACGTCGTGGGTCATTAATAAACGCCCAGATTTGGCCAATACCTTGAATGGCGCGTTGGCTGGTTTGGTTGCCGTGACAGCTTCGGCGGATATTATCTCACCATTTGAGGCGGGAATGATTGGTGGCGTTGCCGGAATTTTGGTTGTGTTTTCAGCGAAGATTTTTGACGCGCTACGTGTTGATGACCCTGTTGGTGCGATTTCTGTCCATTTGGTTTGTGGTGTTTGGGGAACACTTGCGGTTGGCTTGATTGGTGCACAAGCATCGTCGGCCCAGTTTATTTCGCAACTGATTGGTGTTGTTGCCATTGGTTTATTTACCACAGTGTTTTCGCTGGTCAGTTTGACCCTTATTCGGGCCGTGGTTGGCTTACGTGTATCGGCTGATCATGAAGAAGAAGGCTTGGATAAAGCAGAACATAAAGATATGTCCTACTTTTACAGTCACGTTAATTCTTAATCGGACACACATTTAGGGGGGGGAATTATTTTTTGCGGTATAATATGTGTAGTTGATTCATTCACTAGAAGGGAAGTATTGCATGTTGCGTTACTGGTTTGAAGATGGCGATTGTTAATTCAGTGTCACCTTCAATAACAAAAGATCCGGGCTATTATGGCAAGACCGTTGCCCATTCAGATTTGGTGAAGTTTGGGATTGATGGTACTCGACATATGGCCAAGCAGGGTGTTTCAACCGTTGAAGGTTCGGTAATACATGCGGCAAATATGGCAGATGTTTCTGCGGTATCGGCGACTGATGGACGGCCAACATCGATGGTGTTGGTGTACCGAACAAGTGATCGTGATGTTGCTGATGTATGTTCGTTTTGTTTGGTGGATCGCGAATCTGGCCAGGTGATTACAGCCGGGCCATCGTTTTCTCATGTTGACCGGTTTAATCCTGACACATTTCCGGACGCGAATGCCACGAATATGACCTTTGTTGGCTACTGGGCCAATGGCATGTACCATTCCCCACAAGCGGCAATGACCTACTTTGCTAACATGTAGTAACGCGGTTGGTTGTTTTTTATGATCAGGACTAAAATTTTGCTTGGGTTTTTGGTCATGATGCGTCTAAAGTCGGCCATGTTGTTTATGGGCTGCTGGTTAATTTCAGTGATGATGCCACCCGCTGGGATCCCCAACGTATCGGCCAACGAGTTGGGCTGTACACGTTTAATGAAGACGCCCTTCATTTGCTTGATTTTGTATTGGTAACGGTCGTTGTTTTTAATGTTTCGAACAATCAGTCCAAATTCGTTGGCAGCCGCTACTTTGTTATTCGATTTTTGTGCCATTTGACCAATGATTACGGGCAGCACAATGCGATTGCCTTGCCGCACAACAGTGAGCGTTAATGTTGAATTTGGTGGCGTTAAAGCGACCATGTTCCGAAATTGGGCAATGTTAGTAACGGTTGTATTGTTTGCTTTGGTTACGATGTCACCGGTTTTGAGGCCGGCTTGTTGTGCGGGTGAGTTTGGTGATACGTTGGTAATGATTAAGCCTTGAGATGGCGCATTTTTAAATGAACTGGCCAATGTGGGTGTTAAATCTTGAATAACAATACCCAGATAGCCACGGGTGACTCGGCCCTGTGTGATGAGCTGTGCCTTAATTTTTTTGACCATATTGATTGGAATGGCAAAGCCAATGCCCATGGACCCGCCGGACCGGCTAAAAATGGCCGTGTTCATGCCAATGACATCGCCGGACATGTTCACCAGTGGACCACCGGAGTTGCCTGGGTTAATGGCGGCATCGGTTTGGATAAAGTTTTCGTAATCGGTGATGCCGATTTGGCTACGACCTTTGGCACTTACAATGCCGGCGGTTATGGTGTTGGATAACCCAAAGGGATTGCCAATGGCCAATACCCACTCACCGACGTTCAGTTGGTCGGAATTGCCCAGTGTTAAGGTTGGGAATGGGCCTTGCGCTTTCACTTTTAGAAGTGCAATGTCCGATTGTGGGTCAGCACCAACCAGTGTGGCGCTTAAGCGCCGGTTATTGTTTAGGGTGACTTGAATTACTTCGGCCCCTTCCACCACGTGATTGTTGGTTAAAATGTAACCGGCAGCATCAATAAAAAAGCCGGACCCTTGGCCAGACAATCGTCGCTTTTTTTGTTGCTGTGGTTGACCAAAAAAGAACTCATTTAAGAATGGGTCTTCGAAGGTGGGCTGTTGGGGTTGTTGATTGGCTTTTTTTTGGACCTGTAAAAACACCACGGCATCGGCCGAATTTTTGGCAATGGTTTCGAATGATGGGTGCCCATCGTGTGCCATGATGGCTGAGGATAGGATAACAAGTGCAAGGATCATGTGTTTAAGCATGCATGTAGGTTCCAATAAACTGTTTGGTGTAATCGTTTAACTCACTTAATACCGTATGTTCGCGGCTGCCTGGTGTGGCTGTGGTTAAGTGAAACTCAATGGTGTTTTTTTCGGTAGTTGGGGTGATTTGATCGGCGATATTTCGGTGCATGGCACCGGAGACATAGCGTGGTTGAATGTATTTTTGAATATGTTCTGGTTTTGGGTTGGGGTGGTGATTTAAGTAAAACCGGTTAAAGAGCGTGATCATGAAATTAAATTCTTGCGCTTTGTTTGGCGTGCTTGCTTTTAAACCCTGCCACTCTTTAATTATGGCGTTGTAGTCATCCGGGTGCTTATGCAAGCGTTCGATGTAGGTGCGTAGGGTGGG
Organism: Candidatus Marinamargulisbacteria bacterium; assembly: GCA_049889215.1. Classification (GTDB taxonomy): domain Bacteria; phylum Margulisbacteria; class Marinamargulisbacteria; order UBA817; family UBA817; genus UBA817. The sequence goes on along the minus strand of JBMHDV010000013.1, from coordinate 3,935 downwards.
GATGGTATCAAAACCCATGGCCCAAGGCCGGTACTCAATGTCCCAATCCACAGGAAATAATTTAAAGTATTGCAGGGCATTGGCTGTGATTTTTTGAATGTTGGGGTCGTTTAAAATCGCCACATGGGCGTCGGTTTGTGGATGGGTGGAGCAGTGCATGGCATTGGCGCGGCTATTGTAGTATTTGGTTATGGTTGAATAATCAGAAAAGCTGTCTTTGGACTGATTATGGTAGGCATTGACGTCCAATAGGATGTAGGTGGTTTTGGATGCTTTGCCAATCACCAGCCATTCATTATAGTGAATGATGGGGGTCTGGTTGGGTTGCTCAAACGGCAAGACGGGCTCTTTTAAATAACAATTCGGTGCGTTAAAGGCGGCTGTGTCGTGTTGTTGAGTGTAAAACTCTTTGAGTGTGGTGTTGAAGGTCTGTTCCAGTTTTTTTGTAAGTTCAATGGTCAACAACACATCGTCTTTGGCATCGTGGGTTTGGGGCGTGTCCAAACAGTCAAATGCCGTTGCTAAATCTTCCAAACGAAAACTGAATGATTCGGTCTCCATTTGCTTTTTTCGGGTAAAAGGGAAGGTGTCTGAATGATGAATGGCACAATGTCGGCTAAATTGATAAATGTCCAGCGAGCTTATTTTGCCATAAAATGTTGGGCTCAAGCCATGCTTTAGCAGTAGCTTTTCGAGGTGTTTAAAATCAAACCGTGCGGAGTTGAAACCCACCAATGGAATGTGGCCATGGGCATTGGTTGCGGTTTGCAAAAAATCATACACGGTATTTGCCGCTTCAAATTCAGGTTGCCCGTGTTGAATGCAGTCGTTGATTGACAGCTGATTGACTTGAATGGCCCCACAAGCGGGCAGCTCCAATCGGTTGGGCTGAATCAGCCCTTGGCACTCCTGGATGGGCTGAAATGTTTCGTCCACCAATACAAAATAATAGGATAGGATTTGGCCTAAAAAATCTTTTTGACTGGTTTCAAAATCGTAAAAAATGTACATGTGCAGACTTATTATAAATCAATTTTAGATGGTTACCAATTGATGTGGGGGTGTTTGTGATTGATGAAATAAAAATGCATAAAAAAAACCGATTTTAATTTGCTAACTGATGGCTTTATTGATGGCATCAACCAGTATGTCGTTTGCAGATTTGATTGATATCACTCCCCATGAGAACTTTTTTATTTATAGGGGTTAGCAGTACATTTATCATGGCTTGCCCAATGCGTGATGTTGTTGTTATGGCCGGAAATAACTTTAATATTGGAAACAATGGCCTAAAGATGCTGAGTATTAACTGAATATAAACGACTTTTGGCTTTGTTCCTTTTTCAGGAATGATGCCACCAGGTCGAAATGCATACACGTCGTTAAATCCCATGTTAAACAACATGTTTTCTGTTTTTCCTTTAATTCGTGCCCACATCATCGGACCTTTTTCTGAGCTATCTGTGCCGGACCCTGTGACATAAATAAAGGTGATATTTTCGTTGAGTTGATAAAGTGTTTTTGCTAAAGATTCTGTTACTGAAAAAGTCAGTTTAAAGTAGTCACTTTCGTTCATTCCCATTGCCGAAACACCCATGCAATGAATGCATGCATCAAATCCGTGTAGTGCACCTTTAATGGATTCAAACTCTAAAAAATCCTGATGAATTACTTCTTTTAATTTCGGATGATTTATGGTCGTAGGCTGACGATTAATGACCAGTACTTCTTCGATTTGATTGTTGTCTAAACATTCCAAAAGCACCCCTTTTCCAATCATCCCCGATGATCCAGTTAGAATGACTTTTTTCATTCAGCATCCTTATTTTTGGTGGTAAGAAAGCTACCTAAGTTTTTGCTGGTTTTGATATAAGCGTCTTCAATCCAACTTGAGTCCCAAAATAGCAGCCATAGCCCTCTATCAATTTCATGCTGGATGAGTTTTGTGCCCGTTTCAGTTGGTTCCAAAATGTATTTGTGATCAAACGTAAGAATGCCTGGAACACCGCCCACCTGATTTAGCTCTTGGTTTACCAATGCCCGTTTGACTTTTATGCGGATAATACTTTTTTTGTTATTTTGGTCGGTCATTTCATATTTTAATTTTTTTCCTTCTTCAATGCGCCCTTCAATCGGAACAAGAACAGTATTCCATTTAGCGTATTGAGCCTCGTCCATGAGCGCATTCCATAGCGCTTCAGGTTGTACAGGAATGGTTACTTCTGTATGAAATGTTTTATGAATAAAGAGGTGGGAGCTTAGTAAGATTAATATGGAAATAATAATGATGGTGGCTATGATGTTGATATTATTCATGATTTAACTCCAATAAATTATAGCTAACAACGTGTTTTCAATGCTTTAAATAATTCGTTTTTCTTTTATTTTATATTATTGCACGTCTTATTCATACTTAGCTAAAACGATAAATAAAATAGCGGTGATGGTATAAACGAATCGTAAAAGCAAAGTCTAAGCTTGTTTCTTAAGCTGTCGCCTAGACGTCTTTATTTGTTTTTTACGTATTTTCGTAGACGGTTTTTTTGATTTGGGCTTTTTACTTTTGCTTATGTTAGGTTTTGAACGAACCGTTAATTTAGATTCAATCAATTGATTCAACCGATCTTGATTGATTGTATGCCCGTTAAGGCATTGCGTTAATTCACTGTTCCTAATTCGAACAACGCGCCATCCTTCTTTTGCTAATTCCATGTCACGAATGGCATCATTTTGTCGTTGAAAAGGGTTGTCTGAATGATGACGGCCATCCAATTCGATGCATAGTTTTTTAGATTCTATGGCAATATCTAAGGGCCATAACTCGTAATAAAAAGTATCAAATAAAATGTCTTTTGGATTGATGGTCAATTCAAAGTAGTTTTGAATAGCGGTGGTTAGCTGCGGTTGAAGTTTTTTTTGTAAGTTGCTACTTTGAACTTTTTCTGTTTGTAGAACCTGTTGTAAGGCTGTTTTTGTTTTGCTTAATTTTGTGTTTTTAATACCGCTTAATATAAATAGGTATTGGTTGATAGTGGCATAAGGCTCTTTTTTAATATTGGCGACGTTTGAATTGAAATGGTCAATCCAGTCATCTTGGGACATGTAATCTCTGAACGCATCGGTTAATTCTTTGTCGTTTACATGACGGAGACAATAAATCAAACTATACAATTGTAAACTTAATAGACTTAACGGTTGATGTTTTTTGATATTAAAGTACCACCCTTTAAATTCCCCTGGTTTAAAGGATCCAATCAATTTTTCTTTAAGCTGTTCAATGAGTTCTGAATCATTACACTCATTAGCGATCGTCATAAAGATATGGAGGGCATAAAAATAAAAGGCGAGTTGACTATCGTTTTTTGGTGGCTTGAGATTTTTAATAATGGTTTTGAATTTATTAAATAGAGGGCGCTGACTTAATGTTGGGGCCTGTTTTAGTTTTGAAGCAAATGGCACTAGATATTGTGTTAATAGTTGATTGGTTTTAAATGGATTGTTTAGTGTCAGTGATTTTATGTTTTCGTGATCAATAATCGTCGATATTAGCGATTGTGGAATAAAAATATTAAATGCAGCGACTATTTTAAGTTCCTCTAAATTTGGGAATTGGGGTTTTATATCCAACTGATCTAAGTTATTTATTTTTGAGTCATTGAGTTTCAATGATTTAAGTTTTGGGAAATTGATTTGAGGGAATGTTAGGTTGTGAAACCCAGTTAAATGTAACGACTGTAAATTCGTTAAGGATTGTAAAACTTCAACATTGCTTAGTTTTTGACACCCTTGTAAATTTAACGACTGTAACTTCGTTAAGGATTGTAACGCTTCAAGATTGGTTAGGTTTTGACACCCATGTAAAGTTAACGACTGTAACTTCGTTAAGGATTGTAACGCTTCAAGATTGGTTAGGTTTTGACACCCATATAAATATA
>JBMHDV010000012.1:0-2512 GCA_049889215.1 Candidatus Marinamargulisbacteria bacterium | reverse complement strand
ATCCAAAGCACCCAAATGGGCCGTCGCTTACAAATTCCCTGAAGAAGAAGTTACAACCACTCTGGACCATGTGGAATTTCAGGTTGGCAGAACCGGTATTATCACACCCGTGGCCCATGTGGCACCGGTGAATGTATCTGGCGCAACAGTAAGCCGTGCCACCCTTCATAATTTTGACGAAATTAAACGCTTAAATGTGCATATTGGCGATACCATTACCATCAAACGCGCTGGCGAAGTGATTCCAAAAATTGTTGGTGTTGCGATTGAAGGTAACCACCGAATACCCATCACACCGCCAGACACCTGCCCATCCTGTAATCAACACAGCATTCGTCAAATCGACGGTCAAATTGCCTACCAGTGCATCAACCCCAACTGCCCCGCCCAAATCAAAGAGAAGATCAAACATTTTTGTTCCAAAAATGCCATGGACATTGACGGCTTGGGCGATGCCATCGTGGATCAATTATTGCAGGAAGGTCGCATACAAACCGTGGCGGACTTATATAAATTAACCAAAGAAGATTTAATCAATCTCGACCGCTTTGCCGAAAAATCGACCGATAACCTCTTGGCGGCCATTGAGGCATCCAAAACCAAACCCTTTGCCAACATCCTATTTGGCCTGGGCCTGCCCTTTATTGGCGAAGTATCGGCCAGCATTATTGCCGAACATTTCCCCACATTTGAACAACTACAACAAGCCACTGAAGATGAGCTTATTGCCATCGAACAAGTGGGTCCTAAAATGGCCGCTGCTGTGGTGGCCACGTTAGCGAACGAGCAGTACCAACAGATTGTAACAGCGCTCATGGCCTCTGGCATCGACCCCGCACCACCAAAAGGACCAAGTAGCCAACAACTGGCTGGCCAAACCTTTGTTATCACCGGTACACTAAGTCAACCGCGTTCAGCCATTGAAGCCATCATCAAAGACAACGGCGGTAAAGTTGTAAAAAGCGTATCAAAAGCCTTAAATTACCTGGTTGTTGGTGAATCCGCTGGTAGTAAATACGATAAAGCCCAACAATTAAATGATGCTGGCGCCAATATTCAAATCATATCGGAAATCGAATTTGAAACCATGCTGAAATAGGCTATAATTAAGTGAAATTAATCAATTAAAAAAAACGATAATAATCAAATAATTAAAAGGTGAGAATCATATGAGAGTAGGGAATTTAATAAAAACAGCATTCGTAGGAGTTAGCGCTTTAACATCACAAGGACCAGCGACACCGAAGTCTCATAAAACTATTTTTGAGAATATCACAACAATTACAAACGGAGCATTAGAATTTACCAGTTTAACCGATATGGGCACATGTATTTTCGAAGATGCCAAATACTGTGAAACTGTTAGAACAGATGTTAGAGGCAAGGTTCTCGCATGTGCATCACAAGGTAATAGTAAGGAAAAAGAATTAAAAGAATGTTATGTAAAAAAAGCACACGCTCATTACGCAGATTTAATGGGGAAAACAATGGAAAATACGAATGGGGTTGAGTTTAAAAATCTGACTACTGATGAACAATTGCTGTTTAATTTCTATATGAATTTTTTTGATGACAAAATTCTGAAATAATATTTAAAAACCTTACATATATTTAAAGCCGCAGAAACATAAAAAAAAGGGCTGGTCAATTGACCAGCCCTTTGACATTACTTGAGTAGAATCAAGAAATGATGGATTACATCATTCCTCCCATACCACCCATGCCGCCCATGCCACCCATGTCAGGTGCAGCAGCGACTGGCTTGTCATCTTCTTCATCTGCAACCAACGTTTCAGTGGTCATTGCTAGTGATGCAATCGATGCAGCACTTTCAACAACTGCGATGGTTACTTTTGCAGGATCAACAATTCCTTGAGCAATCATGTCAACATACTGATCACGACGTGCATCGTAACCGGTACCTTGCGTCTCAGTTTTAACTCGCTCAACAACAACCGATCCTTCACGACCAGCGTTTTCAGCAATTTGCTTTAATGGTGCAGTTAAGGCACGCAATACAATACTCATGCCCAATTTGTGATCATCAGCTGCTGACTCAATCGCTTTTTCAAGCGCTGGAATCAAGTTAACCAATGCAGTACCACCACCTGGGACAATACCTTCTTCAACAGCTGCACGCGTTGCCGATAATGCATCTTCAACACGGTGCTTCTTTTCTTTTAGTTCAGTTTCTGTTGCTGCACCGACTTTAACAACGGCAACACCACCAGATAACTTCGCTAAACGCTCTTGTAACTTTTCTTTATCGTAGCTTGAATCGCTATTCGCAATTTCAGTTTTGATTTGCTCAACACGGGCTTCGATATCCGCTGGATTCCCTTTACCTTGAACAATCGTTGTGTTTTCTTTATCTGCTTTTACTTTTTGAGCTTGACCCAATTGTGTTAATTCAGTCGCTTCTAAGTTTAAACCAACTTCTTCAGAAATCACCTGACCACCCGTTAAAATAGCCAAATCTTCTAACATGGCTTTACGACGGTCACCAAATCCT
>JBMHDV010000011.1:0-36194 GCA_049889215.1 Candidatus Marinamargulisbacteria bacterium | reverse complement strand
TCAATTTCTAAGGGAGAGTTTCGCTATGCTAATAGCAAGCTCGATCTTAAAATTGGCTAGATGAAAAAATGAGTAGGAATGGCTGGGGTGGCTGGATTCGAACCAACGATCACGGGACCAAAACCCGTTGCCTTGCCGCTTGGCTACACCCCAATAAATCAAATCACATTTAATCTTTATGAAAAAATATGATTCAAATTCTTAAAAAAGAATACCAAATAAACGCGCTTGAATCAATCATATTCGTTTGAATCAATTTTTAATGCATTTTAGTGGCTTAGAGAGAATTTAAGTGGTGAATAAACTTATCCACTTCGTTATTAAAAGCGATATCTGTGGATAGTTTTTTTGCCTCTTTTAGATTACTTAAAGCTCGTCCATAATCATTAGCGTTATAACAAGCAACGGCAAGATTAAATAAAATTTGCGGATCTTTAGGAAACTGTAGCGATAAACGATTTAAAATATGAATCACATCTGAAAATTGTTTTTTTTCAGTATAAATTTCGGCCAGGTATCGCTGTGCAGCAGCATGCTTTGAATTTAATTGAAGAATTTTTTTGAAAATAATTTCTGCTTGACCATAATTTTTGGCTTTCATTAAGTTATACCCCATACCTTCTAAGGTGGGCAGGTCTTCAGGGAGTGTTGCGGTTTGGCCTACAGCATTCACACGTGCAATAAATGCATTGGCATTCGCATGCTCAGAATTAATCTTTATGATTTGTTTTGCAATCGCGATTGCTTCAGTAACCAACCCATGAGCATAATACCATTGAGATAACGTATATAATGCATCAGTATCCAATGGGTTGATGGTCAATTTTGATTCACATTCAATTAGTATAGGGTCCTTTTTGGGCGCGTCATAGTTTTTAGAGGAAATTAAGCTGTAATCATTGTAAAGCTCTCTTGATTTTATGTGATTTTTAGATTGGAGGTGTGCTCGGAGGCTGACTTTTCCATTTTCTGAGCCCAAATTGATTAGTGTCGCACTGCATTTTTTACAAAAAAGTTGTTCACCATCCGTCTTTGTTTCTTCTGGAATGAATGCATCTTTACAATCCGTACAAAAATAAATACTCATATATGTAGTCTAAAATTATTTTTAATTTAAAGTCTATTAGCAACTAAAAATGCTACAATAAGTAAATAAAAAATGATCAAGCAAACATTAAAAAAAATATCACCCAAGAAGAAAATAACATGCACAAATTGCAATACTCGATTCCAGTTTCCAGTTAAACCTGGGAAAACGTTAAAAGTAACGTGTCCATCTTGCAAGTCAATTTATGAGGTGTCCTTTGTAAATCCCTTAGTGGAACTTATTAAAGGGAACTTAAAGTGGAAAACAATGTCAGCCATTGATAAACGAAATTTGGTTGTTGCAATTATGACATTAGCCATGGCGTTGGGGTTGATACTATCATCTCTGTCATCACCCATTAAGCCAAATTACGAGCAAACAAAAACCGAAAATTCTTATGCTATTTAATGTCATTATTTTAAGTATTATCGAAGGGGTTACCGAATTTTTACCTGTGTCATCTACCGCACACCTAATATTAATGAGCGATATTTTAAGTATGGATAAGTCATTTTATGAGGTATTTAATGTGGTGATTCAAATGGGGAGTATATTAGCGGTTGTTTGGCTTTACCCACAACAATTCAAGCAGTTTATAGCAGCCCCTTTTCAGCGGCAACAATTAACCATCGGGCTAGCTATCTTACCTGTATTAATCATTGGTTATTTATTAAAAGACATTATTAAGTCTGTGTTATTTTCGCCAGCGACTATTTTTGCTGGCTTAATTATTGGTGGTATTGGGTTAATTATTGCTGATTTTAAAGTTAAATATCAGTCAGATAATGATGATCGTGAAACAATTACGTATAAGCAAGCGACAATGATTGGCATTTGGCAGTGTTTGGCGTTATGGCCAGGGATGAGTCGATCAGCAATGACGATTATGGGTGGTTTAGCTGTTGGGTTAAACCGTACGACAGCCGCATCATTTTCTTTTATAATTGCCGTTCCTTTATTAATTATCATCTGCAGCTACGATTTATTTAGTGCGGTACCAAGGTTCTCTTTAGCACAGTTGGGATACATTGGTTTAGGTACATTGCTTTCTTTTTTTATCGCACTATTTACCATGCGTTGGTTTTTAAAGTTGATTCAATTTAAAGGCTTATCTATTTTTGGTGTTTATCGTATTATCTTAGGATCCATTGGGTTTTTATTTTACCTATGACATACAGAACATTTACTATCGAAGATCCAAATAGCATTCAATTAGATTCTGGGAAGAAATTGCCAGAAATAACCATTGCTTACCACACTTTTGGCGAGCTTAATGCCGCGAAAAGCAATGTCATTTTAATTTGTCATCCACTTACCGGCGATTCAAATGCCGCACAATGGTGGCCAAAAATTGTTGGTGAAAACCTGCCAATAGATACAACAAAATATTTTGTTATTTGCACAAACTCGCTTGGCGGCTGCTATGGTAGCACTGGGCCAAGCTCAATTGATCCAGCTACGAACCAGCCCTATGCCTTGGATTTTCCGGTGATTACGATCGGGGATATGGTACGTGTTCAACGTAAATTAATCGATGCTTTGGGTATCGAAAAGATAAAAATGGTAATTGGTGGATCCATGGGGGGAATGCAGGCATTAGAGTGGGTGGCTCAAGCGCCTGATGTCATTGAGTCCTGTGTGCCTATTGCATCTACAACAAAAGTGAGTCCGTTAGCTGTTGCTTTTGATTCGGTTGGCCGATATTCAATTTTGGAGCAATTGAGGTCTGGCAATGGTGATGCAGGGTTAGCCGTTGCTCGTCAATTGGGGCATATTACATATTTGTCCGAAGGTGCATTGGAGCAAAAGTTCTCTCGTCATTTGCAGGATGGGGATGTTTACAAATATCATTTAGATCCTGAGTTTCAGGTTGAAAGTTATTTAAATTATCAGGGCAATAAATTTGTTGATCGATTTAATTTGTACTCATATTTAACGCTGACAAAGGCGGTAAGTTATTTTGATTTAGAGAAAACGTATGGCAGCATTGATACTGCATTAGGTGCGTCAAATGCTCGGTTTTTAGTCTTGGCCATTACGTCTGATTGGCTTTATACAGTAAGTCAAAGTAAAGCGCTTGCCTATCAACTCATGAAGATGAATAAACATGTCAGTTATGTTGAAATAAACTCAGATTATGGGCATGATACATTTTTAATTGATAGTGAAGAAACAAAACAGGTGATTAAACAGTTTTTGGGGAGTTTATGAAGTTATACGAACAGATTGTATTAGGACAAATAAAAAGCAATGAACGTGTGATTGACCTTGGTTGTGGTAGCGGCGGGTTATTGCAAGAGCTCCGGCAAAAAAAACAGTGTGAGGGGTATGGGATTGAAAATGACTTTAACGCTGTTATGGTCGCATTAGAAAAAGGCATCCCTGTATATCAGGGCGACGTACTTGAAGGCTTGAAGCAATTTGAGACCAATGCATTTGACGTCGCGATTCTTTCACAAACACTGCAACAAGTAATCAACCCATTGGCACTGCTTCAAGAAATGTGTCGCGTGTCAAAACGGGCGATCATTACATTTCCTAATTTTGGTTATTGGCGCGTACGATTGCATTTATTATTAACGGGAGTTCCCCCAATTACCAAGCAGTTACCATTTGAATGGTTTGATACGCCAAATATCCGAGTAATAACAAACAAAGAGTTTCGTCAGCTATGCCATAATCAAGGGTATAAAATAATAAAAGAAATCCCATTAATCAGAAATCGGATTCAGCGTTTATTATTTCCAATTCGATTTACAAACTTTTTGACTGAAAAAGGGATATTTATTATTGAAAAGTCATCTTAAAAAGATGTTATTTGTTTCATTGACGAAATTTGATTAAACGTTTGATCAAGAACACCTTGAATATCAGCTTTTGATCCAGAGTGGTTGGTGGCATCAATCGGTGCACCAAATGTGATAGTAACTGTTCCAGGTGATGCTTTCAGTGATTTTTTTTGAACAATTTTATCACTGCCATGAATGTAGCAAGGGACAATGCATGCGTTTGATTCAACCGCAAGTTTGAATGCGCCACGCTTAAATGGGAGCAATTTACCATTTGCAGATCGTGTTCCCTCAGGAAAGATTAGCATATTCCAACCTTTTAAAAGTCGTTTTCTGACTTTTTCAAGGCACTTTTTTGCTTCTCTTGGGTTACTTCGATTGATCAAAAAGTCCCCACCAAGTAGCATGTCCAATCCAATAAATGGTACCCAAAACAATTCTTTTTTAGCAATGAAGTTGAAATGATGGGGAACCCCAATAACCATAACTAAAATATCAATTAAGCTGGTATGATTTGGCATGAATATACAGGCTCTATTTGCAGGAATATTTTCTAGGCCAATTGTTTTTACACGAAGTTTCATGGATTTTGAAATAATAATAATAAAAAGACGTGCAAGCTTTCGGTGTGTTTTAAAAAAACGAAATGAGAGGGGGCTTACAATTAAAGCAATAAAAAAATGCGTAAAAACACAAAATGAAATAACACTCCAGTACCAAACATGATACATAAATTCTCGCATCAATATAGTATACACTTTCCTAGTAATTGATTGAACAGGGTTTTTAAGCCGACATTAAAATGCTAAAATTATTAAAAATTCATGGAGAATAATATGTCAAAATTAATGATTTCATCATCCGGTTTAAGAGGCGTTGTCGGTGAGCATTTAAGCCCGGAACTAATTTCAACATTTGTCCGAGCATACTTGGCATGGTTGCCTGAAGGAAAAATTGTTATTGGTGGTGACACGCGAACAAGCCATTCTGCAATTAGTCAATTGGTTAGCTCAATTTGTCAGCTTTGTGGACGAGATGTTATTTACATTGGCAAGGTGCCAACCCCTACAGTTCAGCAAATGGTCAGACATCATGCTGCAGCGGGTGGGTTTGCCATCACAGCCTCCCATAACCCAGTGATTTGGAATGGCGTTAAAATTATTGATGGATCGGGGGCGTTTTTGTCAAAAGACTCCTATGATCAGTTTTTTAATGGGTATACAAACCAAAAATTGGCGCCGTTGGTTGCATGGGATCAGCAAGGTGTGCGAGTTGAAGATCCGGCAGCCTTGGATACTCATGTTGATATTATTTCATCAGTACTGCCTTTAGCAGATATTCAGCCGTTAAAGGTATTAATTGATGTTAATCATGGTGCAGGATACCCGGCTGACCTGGCATTATTTAAACGCTTAAATGTAACGGTGGACTACTTGTTTAACGGTGCTGATGGTGAGTTTTCTCACCCTCCAGAGCCAACTAAAGATCACCTAACAGACCTGCAGGCAGCAGTGGCAGACGGTGACTATGATATTGGTTTTGCTCAAGATCCAGATGCCGATCGCTTGGTCATTGTTGATGAAAATGGTCGGTTTATTGGAGAAGATTATTCATTGGCATTTTGCATGGATTATTTCTTATCTCATTGCGCTGAAGATAATGAAGATGTGGTGGTTAATTTATCCACATCCAAAGTTATTGAGTACATTACAAATAAGTACAATGCAAATATTCATTACACTCGCATCGGTGAGCCAAACGTAACTGCAAAGATGAAGGCCATCAATGCAATTATTGGCGGCGAAGGAAATGGGGGCGTAATTTTACCCAAGGTCGGGTGGGGGCGTGATAGTTTAACCGGTATTTGCTTGGCCCTACTTCACCTAAGTACAGCTCGACGTTCAGTCAGTGAGATTATTGCGGACTATCCAGAGTATTTAATGGTCAGAGAAAAGCAGCCATTGGAATCACGGGCATTGGTTGATGAAAAAGTAGCTCGAGTAAAAGCATTTTTTGATGGTGAGGAAATCAATTGTGAAGACGGAATAAAAATTAGCTTTGAGTCATCTTGGGTGCACCTAAGGCCGTCCAACACTGAGCCCATTGTACGAATCTTTGCAGAAGGCCCAACCGTGGCGGTTGCAACCGAATTGGTTGATAAAGTTAAATCCATATGAAGATTTTATGCTTTGGTTCATCAGGGTTGGTTGCCAGTGAACTAAAGCAATGGTTGCCTGAACTGTCACCAGACTCGCTTGTATTTTTATCCCACAAAGATTGTGATATTACATCGGAGACGGCGCTGTCTAAGGCGTTTAATACCCATGAGCCAACCATTGTGATTAATGCAGCGGCATATACAGCTGTGGATGATGCCGAAGATAACATACATCTTGCCAATCAAGTGAATGGCCATGCTTTAAAACAAATCGCAGAGCATTGCGACCGAATCAATGCTACTTTAATTCATTTTTCTACAGATTATGTGTTTAATGGGAAAAAAGAAGGTGCATATGACGAAGAAGATGTTGTTGCTCCAATTAATGCGTATGGTGAATCAAAATTGCTTGGTGAAGCAATGATTCAAAAACGATTGGCAAAGCACTATATTATCAGAATTCAATGGGTGTATGGTGTTCATCAACCAAATTTCGTTGATGCAATTATTAAAAAAGCGAAAACATCTGATGAAGTTAATATTATATTTGATCAAGTCGGATCACCCACATCCGCCGAGGTTGTTGCCAAAGCTGTAGTCAACTTAATTCATAACATGCCAGCATATGGGGTGTATCACTTTCGCACATTAAACACCACATCTTGGTATGAGTTTGCGAGTTATTTTTTGCAGCGCTTAAAGATTAAGGTTCCGATTTTGCCATTAGCATCCTCAGAATACAAAACAAAAGCAAAGCGCCCATTAAATAGCAAGTTAAATATTGCAAAGTGGATTTACACGGATTTGTATACACCACCAAACTGGAAGCAGGCAGTGGACGATTATTTAGTTAAAAAAGAATATATTTAGGAGAAAAAAATATGCCATATGTTGATATCAAAGTTGCCGGAGAATTAAGTGTTGAGCAAAAAAATGCAATTGCTCACGATGTTGCTTCATCGTTAAAGGCGCATGCCGATAAACCCTTTTCTGCAACATACGTAACATTCACCGAAATCCCACGAAATTCATGGGCAAAAAATGGTGAATTACTTGAATCTTAATTCGAAATAATTGATTGAAGTGATCCGTTTCGAAATACTGATTTTGCTTGCTGAATAGCATCTGAAATTGGAATACTCTCATTAGTAACATGCATGACAACTGCTGCATTTAAGCAAATTAAGTCAATGAGTGGATGATTGTCTGTCTGTTGCTGGATAATTGCTTTAAATAATCGCGCATTATCTTCGGCGAGCGCTGAATCACTTACTGAAATATCACTAAGTTCATGACGGATTCCAAGCGCAATTGGATCAATGCTATGTGTTGACGTTTGTCCATTTCTAACAATTAAAAGTCGCGATGTTCCAACGGTTGAACATTCATCAAGGCCAATATCACTGCTAATGATACCAATGCTTGAATAATCGAGTTCTTTTGCAACCTCAAAAAGTCGATCAGCCAATGCGTGTGATGCAGCTCCAATAAGTTGAACACTTGGGGATGCTGGATTGCAAAAGGGGCCAATATAATTAAAGATGCTAGGATGTGTTAATTGTTTTCTTGCATTTGCAACATGCCGAACGGCTGGGTGATGATGTCGTGCAAAAATAAAGGTGCAGCCCCATTCATCAAGACGTGCTTGATGGTCTTCTTGCGATAAATCGATATTAATACCGAGTGACTCCAGAAAGTCAAAGCTTCCATTTGGGCGTTTTGAGCCTCTATTGCCATGTTTGGCGACATGAAAACCCAATTGCCCCAATACCAAAGCAACACAGGTTGAGACATTGAATCGATTGGCCAAGCTTCCACCAGTTCCACAAAGGTCAATCAGGGGCGTTTGTTTGAATGATAACGGAACCATATGTTGTCTCATGGCATGAATAAACCCAATGATTTCATCGCATGTCTCGCCGTTACCACTGGCTAAACCAACAAGTAGGTTTCGAATTTCATCATCTGATGATGTGCCATCAAGCAGCGTTGTAGCAACACGTTCAGCAGCAACACGGGTTAAGCGTTGCTGCTGATCTAACTCAATGATTGCGTTTTGAACAGTTGTCATTCGTTGAGTTAAGATGAAAAGTTATTGTTCAATAAATCAAAAGATCGCTTTAAAAATTGTTGCAATCGATCCCCTTCGAGAGGTTGGTTCGACATAACGGCAAGATCAACCACTTGCTGGCAAACAGTTGAAACCTCGTCTGTTTTTCCAGCTTTATTTAGTTCGATTAATTCTTTTAATAGTGATGATCCACTATTTAAAATGCACGTATACTTTTTTGGCAGGTCAGGCATACCTTGCTTCATGAATTGATTCATTTGCGAAAATCGTTTCATCATTTCATCCTCATAAATTACGGCTGGTGACGAAACATCCATCGGTTTCGATTCAAATGTAATATTGTCATCATTCAATGCCGTTTTAAAGATATCCGGGAGTACTTCAGAGGGTTTTTTATTTGTGTCTGCATCAACAATTTCCTCGCTGGATGATTCGGCAAATTCCTTAATGGCATTATCAATGGACAAGAAAGAAATTCCATCATTTTTTGACTCGATAAACTGGACAAAATGTTGATCAATAACAGAATCTAATATAAAAACAGGGATCTTTTTTTCTGTAAAAAAATCCTGATGAGCAACCACTTGATTTTTGGATTGCGCATAAACCACTTTGCCATTGTGGTCAGCTTTTGCAGCTGTAATAACGTCTGAAAATACAGCCATGGAATCAACGGCATCTTTAAGCAGTACAATGGTTTCAGTTTTCTTGTAAAACGTATCATTGTTCATCATGCCAAACTTAATAAAAGGGTGAATATCAACCCAGTCCTTTTTGAATCCGTCCAAGTCATTTTTAAAGCGTTTGGTAAGTTCATCACCAACTTTCTTTACAATATGGTTAGAGATCTTTTGTACATATGGGTCATTTTGAAGCGCTGAGCGAGATACATTCAATGGCAGCTCTGGGCAATCAATAGCGCCCTGCAATAAGGTTAGGAATTCAGGTAAGATATTATTAACGTTGTCAGATACAAAAACGTTTTGGCAGAAGAGTTGAATTCGGCTTTTGGATGTGTCCAATTCATGCATTAATTTTGGAAAATAAATAATTCCTTTTAAATTAAATGGGTAATCTACATTTAAGTGAATCCAAAATAATGGTTCCCCAGCAAACGGGAATAAAGCTTGATAAAATTCTTTGTATTCTTCATCTGTCACATCTTGTGGCGATTTATCCCATAATGGTTGGCCATTGGTGATGGCTTTTTTCTCGTTTAAGTTAATGGTTACTGGCAAAAAGTTTGCATATTTTTTTAATAAGTTTTCAAGCGTAGTTTCATCTAAAAATGATTCACTATCCTCGCTAATGGTTAAAATAATATCGGTACCAACTGTTTTTCGTGTTCCTTTATCGGTTGTGTAGTCGGTATCCCCATCACATCGCCAATACACAGGTGTTGCATCTGGTAAACAAGATAAGGTTTGAATTTCAACCGTGCTTGCTACCATAAAAGATGAATAAAACCCTAGGCCAAAATGCCCAATAATTCCGGCATCTTTTTCTTCAGATTCATACTTTTTAACAAAGTCTTCAGCCCCAGAAAATGCAATTTCTGAAATGTATTTTCCAACTTCATCTTGAGTCATTCCAATACCATTATCAGAAATGGTGATTGTTTTTTTATCTTTATCTATGGTGACAGAGATTTCAGGTGCTTCATCAAAAGAAACATCATCTTGTAAGTTACTGAGTTTGGATCGTTTTGTAATTGCATCACATGCATTCGATACCAATTCTCGAATAAAAATGTCATGGTCTGAATACAGCCATTTTTTAATGATAGGTAAAATATTGGTTGTATTAATTGATAATTGACCGGTTTGTTTTGTTTTTGACATATGTCCTCCACTAATCATTTATCTCATTATTGTAATGAGTATAAAGCGTGCATGCAAGTGAGCTTAATGATTCAGGATGAGATGAAGGAGTTCAGAGCTAATTTCACTCAATGAGCCAGAGATGTTTGTATGATTCAACGATGCATCAATTACAGCAATGGATCGAAAGGGCTGCCCAAAATTATTCGGCGTATTTGCAATTATAAAGTCACATTGTTTCTTCTTCAATTTTTCGTTAGCAATTGGGACGATATCACTGGCATCACTAAGGCAGTATCCAACACTAATGCAGTGACTGGGTTTTGATAAATTAAAGGCTTTTAGAATGTCTTCTGTCGGCGTTAATTCAAGTTTCATGTGGTTTGTCCGTGCTTGTTTTGTTACTGCTTGTTGGGTGGTAAAGTCAGATACCGCAGCATTCATAAATAAAATGTCAGTGTCTGATTGAACGCTCATCAACGCAGAGGATAGCTCCGCAGCTGATGTGACATCAATGCATGAAACACCAGAGAAAACAGGGTGGCTTATCGTACGAATAAGTGTTACTTTAGCTCCGAATCCATAGGCAATATTTGCAAGTGCATGCCCAGATAAACCTGAGGCATGATTGGTAATTGAGCGAACGGGATCAATGGCTTCGCTGGTGCCGCCAGCTGTAATTACCACATGTGTGTTTTGCAATGACAGTGATGGATGCTGACAATGGGCGTTAATCACCTGAGCAATACATTCAGGGTGGGGAAGTCGTCCAACACCCATATCCCCGCAAGCAAGATCGCCTTGATCTGGTGTTATTACAACGACCCCTTGTTTTTTTAAAGCCTCAATATTACTTTTAGTGATTGAGTTTTCATACATTTCTGTATGCATGGCTGGAAAGAGAATGCGTTTTCCAGTGTAGCTTAAAAACGATGCTGAAAGCATGTCATCAGCAATGCCCGCAGCAAGTTTGGCAATCGTATTTGCGGATGCTGGGCAAATAGCGAAAAGTGCCTTTTCTTTTAATGCTTCAAGATGAACGATTTTGCCATTTTCAACATCATTGGATAATAACTCATTCTCTGCCAAAGTCTCAACGGACCATGGCGTTACGAATTTTGGCGCGCTTGCCGATAAGATTGGCGTGATATGAGTATTTGATTTTTTTAATAAACGAATGACATCCAGTGATTTATATGCAGAAATGCTGCCGCATATCCCAAATAGGATGGCTGATGATGAGCTCATAACGAAGCGTTAAACAGTTTGTTTACGTTTTTTCGGGGTATCTTGCCCAGAGTCGTTAGGGTCAACATCAAGGATGTCTGAGTCAAGATAATCTGAGATTTCGTCAAGAATTGACTCCTCTTCAGAAACGTCTTCAATAGAAACAACAATTTTACCTGTTTGGATTTCCATTAGTGCGATGTCTAAAGATAAGTTGTGTGATACTGATGCATCGATTAATGGAACGGCACCATCATCAATTTGGCGAGCTCGTTTAGCCGCCGCAACAGTTAATAAAAATCGATTAGGAACTTTTGCGTAAAGTTCAGCTAGATTAATTTGATCACGTATTGATTTGCTCATTCAATGACTCCTTCGGTCAGTAGACTTAGTATTACATTATTGAGCTCAATGTGGGTTTGTGTCAACTCATTATTTACAATAACCAAATCGTAACTTTCTTTTTCTTTCAATTCTTTTTCTGCTTCTTTAATGCGCTTTTCAACGATATGGTCGGGTTCAGTGTTACGGGTTTGTAGTCGCTGAGTTAAAATATCTATACTTGGTGGGGCGATAAAAATATGATACTGCCGATTGGTATAAGATTGTTTAATTTTTTTTGCTCCCTGCACATCAATCTCAACAATAACGCCCTTTGATAAATTAAGTTTGTGTTCGATTTGTTGTTTAAGCGTACCATAGCGGTGTTGATGAACGGCACACCATTCGATAAAGTCATCATGTTTGATGGCTTGATCAAAATCTTGGTTCGTTAAAAAAAAATAATCCTTACCATGTATCTCCCCCTGACGTGGCGGGCGTGTTGTTGCTGAAACACTAAGTGAAAGTTCAGAGCGTTGCTGCAATAGATGAGTGATTAGAGTGCCTTTGCCTACCCCTGATGGGCCCGAAATTACGATTAACATGATTTTATCTTAATGGGGTGAACGATGGGGCTCGAACCCACGACAACCGGAACCACAATCCGGGGCTCTACCAACTGAGCTACGTTCACCATATTGTCAAATACTACACAAAAAATAAGCAAATGGAAATAGCGATTTTTGTTTAATTATTCAAGAAAACGGGAATATTAATAACGATGTTTTCAAAACGTTTAATTTATTATTTAATTATTTTGCTTTTTTCATGCCCTGGAATAGGGAGTGTTGTTTTGGAGCGTTATTCAATAAGCACCTACATTAATTCTGCAGCGGATGATCCAACCCCAAGTCAGTTGTCAAATATTGAATCGAGTGAAGAAAATTACTTGCATGTGGTTCGGGTTGGGTTTCGTCAGTACTCTAACCCCTACATTAATTCATCATCAAGTTTAACATTGGATAATCGACTCACATTAATGGACAATCTGTCGACACAAGTTGATGGTGAGATTTTATTTTTTCCTAATCCATTTCGACTGAGTACAGGTTCAATTATAAGTTACCGATTAAATGAACCTGCAAATGTAAGAATCGAAATATACAACATGTTTGGTCAGAAAATTTACACGGTATTTAAAAATGCTGGTATGGATGGCGGTAAGCTTGGCGGTAATAAATTGTCTCTAAATGCTGCTTCATTTAACTATTTTGATGTTTCGAGCGGGGTCTATTTTTTATTTTTATTTGACGAGCAAAATAAACTTATTGGAAAGTCCAAATTTGTTATCATTCCATAAACAACGAATGACGTTCAAAAATATGGTTGCATGAGATAAAGTAAAGTTATGGACGCAAAGCAACGATTATTGGATTTGTTAGATCGTTTAATTTCCCGAGGGAACCAACACCAATTTAAATTATTATTTAGAAAGTTTCATGATGCTGATATTGCAGAAGCACTCGCGTTATTAACTCCAGAACAGCGATTTTTATTTTTTAATCGCTTAACGACCTCTCATTCTGTTGATGTCTTCGAAGAGTTAAGTCCAGATATTCAAATTGAAATTATTCAAAACTTTAAAACAGAAAATGCCGCAGAATTAATTGAAGAGATGGATAAGGATGATGCTGTTGATTTACTGGAGGCGTTGTTAAATGAAGATCACGGCCAAGCGACAGCTATTTTAGACAAGCTTCCGCTTGAAGATCAAGAAGAGTTAAATCGTTTATTAACCTATAAAGAGGATTCTGCTGGAGCATTAATGAATACAGAGTTTATTGAAATCCCTGAAAATCTTCATGTAAGAGATGCTCTAATTCGATATAAGAAGGCCTCACCAAGTGACTCAGATGCCGCTTTTTATTTATTTATTGTGAACAACTATAATCAAATAAAAGGTGTGATTAGTGTTCGAAAACTATTGCTTGCTGAGCCTGATAGTCTGGTTAGTGATATTCGGAATAATTATCCAATTAAAGTAAACGTAAACACGGATCAAGAAGATGTTGCAAATATATTTCAAAAATATCGCTCTATTGTGTTGCCTGTTGTTGATGACTTAGACATCATTTTGGGTGTAATTACTATTGATGATGTTGTGGATGTTGTTGTCGAAGAAGCCAATGAGGATATTCTAAAGTTATCTGGTACCTCTGGAGATGACATTCAAAACAATAAACTAATCAAAGGTAGCATCCTTTATTCATTGGTTCATCGAATGCCGTGGTTATTTGTCACCATTTTGGGTGGCATATTTGCATCAATGATTATGATTCATTATGCTGAGAAGCTCGATTTCTCAACCGTGTCACTTTCATTTATTTTAAGTTATGTTCCATTGTTGATGGGGCTGGGGGGGAATGTGGGGAATCAATCCGCAACCATTTTAGTACGAACATTGGCACTGAGTGGTGTTGAGCATCGCTTAAGAATAATTTTTCGTGAAACCTTGGTTGGTGGTGTCATCGGAACAATTATTGGAGCATTGGTTGGTGGGTATGTTATTGCCATTACAGAGCATCGCTTAATGGCCATTTGTATTGGCATAACAATTGCACTGAATATGGCAATTGCCTCATTTATTGGTACTGCATTACCGATTGTTCTAAAATCTCTAAAAATTGACCCAGCGGTGGCTTCAGCACCATTTATTTCTTCTGCACTTGATATTATTGGGCAAGTTCTTTACTTCACAATTACCATCTACATCTTTACATTATACCTGTGACCAAAGCAATTATACTCAACGTTAAACCGTATTTAGATAAAGATCTGATGGTTGAATTGTTTACATCAAATTATGGAAGAATTCGTGCATTTGCTAAATATGCTCAATCCAAAAAACCCCGGTTTGGTGGTCTTTTAAATACATTTAATTACGTTGATGCATCTTTAAGTCAGCGGTCCACAACATTTGGGGTGCATGACATGGTGCTAATTCAGCCCTTTAATTCATTAACCAGCAATTATAAAAAGTTATCGTTGGGGTTTAGAATGCTTGAGGCCATCCGTGCAACGACTCAAGTGAATAATGAAAATGGCGCTTTATTTGATTTAACAATTCATTACTTGATGAAGTTAGATGAAGCAGTGAGTTATGACTCGTTTATGACAGAGTGGTATTTTATGATGCTTGAATGCGAAGGGTTAATTTCTGAGCCAATGAATTTAAGTGAAAATGAGTATAGAAAAATGCTAGAATCGTATACAGGAGTTTTATTGAAAGGTAGTTTATGAGTTTAATTACATATGTTTTGGGGTTTGGGGTTATTTCTTTATTTGCCAGTGTTATTGGTTTTCGAACGATGATGTCAACCTCTTTAGGTCCTCACATTATTGAGTCTTTTGTTTATCTGATTAGTAAGAGTGTTGCATTATTTAATCGTCGTTTAATGATGATTTTAATTCAATTAATCGTGGTGACGAATGCCTGTTATGTTGGTTTGTGTTTGCTATCTATGGACACAATTCATTGGCAGGCAATGCTATTGTTTGATGGGTCCATTTTAATTTTTTCCGGAATTGTTGCTATTATTCTTCAGACCATTCCAAATTCAGTTTCTGTGATATGCAATAAGACAGATAAGCATAAAGATGATGTGATACAATCCATTATTCAAGCTGGAATTTATAAAAATATTGCATTTTTTTCAGGGTTTGTTTTTATCTTTATTTTGGGATTTCTTTCATTAGGAAGCTATGGATTTTTAGCTGTAACCATTGGGTTGTTAGTTATATCGTTTTATTTTAGATCCGCGGGCGGTGCTTATAAAGCAGCTGCTGAACAGGCAGATTCAGCAGATCAAACCTCGAGAATTATGACTCATCCAACTAATGTTTTGTCGAACTCTGGAACATTAATTGCTTCCATTGGTGGGTTTTATCTGGATATTTACAGTTCTTGGATGGTCGCTATTGCGTCATTCTTTGTTTATGTGAATTACTTAGTTAAGCCAGCTGATGCGATGACATTATTGGGGTTTGCTGAAGTGAAGTGGGTGTTTTGGGTGATATTAATAACTGGAATAGGTTCAGTGTTAATGCTGCCATTAAGTAAATTGCGTAAAAATAAAGCAAATATTTATTTGGATATGGGGTATATTGTTTTATTGATTAAGGCCATTGGAATTAGCATTATGTCCTATAAAATTGGCATAGAAGATGCCTTTCAAATTGTTGTGTCATTGGGCGTTACATTAATTGTAATGCTAGGGATTATATTCTTTACCAATTTTTTAACCTCAAAAAACCATCGAGCCATAAAATTTATTGCAAGACAGGCACAGTATGGTAGCTCAAATGTGTTGATAACATCGTTTTTTAATGGCTTATTTGGCAATGCTGTATTTATGTTGATTTTACTTGTTGGCTTAACTACTGCATATAATTACATAGATTTACTGGGTGTGATAATGGTCATTATTTATGGGCTTTCAATAACCGTTGTTGCCTGTAATTTAAAAGTTTTTTCATTGTTGTCCAACCAGGTCATGCAAACATTAGATAAGCAAGAAAATGCATTTGATCGCGTGGTGTTCAAATCATTAGAAAAGGTATCTTATACACTTGTAGCAATCGGGAATTCTCTATCCACCGTTGCCGGCATATTATCCTCAACAATTGCAATATCCACAGCTTTAGCTATTTACTCTAAACAAGTCAACTTATTTACAACCGCAGGTTTGTTGGGATTTGGGTTGGGAATCATTGTTATTTTTATATTCTATGCGATTTCAATTAGTGGAACATACGAAACATTGGTTGTCTCAGCAAAAGAGATTGCTCGTCAATTGGTTGATATTCCAAGCATCTCACAAGCAAATAAAGCCCACCCTAATATTGAGAAGCTAGCTGATCGACATGCCATAAATGGTCTAAAAGCTGTAACGTTACCAGGCATTTGGTCTGTCACATCACTAACCATCATTGTTGCTTACTTAGCTGAGGGTGGGTTACTAGCGGCGCTCTTAGGCATCATTGGCACCTTATATATTTACAGTTTCTTTTGGGCAATATTTGGGGACAGCGTCATTGCTGTTTACAACGAAATGAAGAATGGAAATTATGGTGGCCGGTCTTCATCTGTATTTAAGGGCGTTTGTGAAGCATTTTTATACGCCCATTATTTTCAGTGGGTTCTAGCACCAACCGGGGTTATAATGATGAAGGTAGCTGCTGTCATTGCAATCGTCACAGCGCTAACATAGAAGGAGAAAAACAATGAAACCAGTAATTGCAGCAAATTGGAAAATGAATCTTGATATAAACGGCGCAAGCTCATTGGTAAGCGGCATCGAACAATCAATCCAAGATCATCAAGAAGTTGATGTGATTCTTGCACCAGCCAGTTGCTATTTGCCATTAGTAAATGAACATAAAGGGCGTGCAAGTTTAGCCGCGCAAACCATTTCTGAATTTTCAAATGGTGCGTATACTGGCGAGGTTTCAGCTCAGATGGTGAAAAGCCTGGGGGCTACGCATACATTACTTGGACATTCTGAGCGCCGGCATACGTTTTTTGAAACCAATGATATGATTTCTAAAAAGGTTGAGCTTTGTAAACAATTCCAACTAACTCCAATATTATGTGTGGGCGAAACAATAGAAGAGCGAAATGCTGGCCAACTGAAATCTATCATTTCAGCGCAATTGGATGTTATTACTCATTATGATGAGTTTTTTATGGTGGCTTATGAGCCTGTTTGGGCGATTGGTACTGGCGAGACTGCAACCCCAGAAATGGCAGAAGATGTTCATAAGTTTATTCGTGAATCAGTGGGGGAGGGGATTCCAATACTCTATGGTGGTTCGGTTAATTCAGGAAATATTGATGGTTTATTGGATATGCCAAATATTGATGGTGCATTAATTGGTGGTGCAAGTTTAAAAGTCGATGAGTTTACAAAAATTATGGCAATCGCTGCAAAAAAGGAACAGGTGAATTTATGAAAAAGTTAAAAGGAATATTCTTATTACTGTGTATAATTATGATATCTTGTAAATCAGAGGCGGTATCAACAGCAAAAGGGGATGGCAACTACGTTGAAATGGTTACTAATTTTGGTTCAATTATAATTGAACTCGATAAAAAAAAGGCACCGGCAACTGTCAAGAATTTTATAAATTACGTTGATTCTGGTTACTATGATGGGACTATTTTTCATCGTGTAATTGATGGGTTTATGATTCAGGGTGGCGGATTTGATGAGAAAATGAATAAGAAGAAAACACAAAAGCCAATTATGAATGAAGCAAATAATGGGTTAAGTAATGTCGTAGGCACCATCGCGATGGCTCGCACAAACGATCCACACTCAGCAACGAGTCAGTTTTTTATTAATGTTGCTAACAATACATTTTTAAACTACAAATCAGAGAAACAGCCAGGATACTGTGTATTTGGTCGCGTTGTTGAGGGGATTGGGGTTGTTCAAAAAATTAAAGGGGTTGCTGTATCTAATTTTGATCGGTACCAAAATGTTCCAGAGGAACCCGTAATGATTAAACGAGTACGTCGGTTTACAAAAGCCCAACTAGCCAATGACAAAGGTGTGGAATCGTTGAAGGAAACGCCATTACCCGTTGCAACTAATTAAAGGCTTAAAGATCGCTTTGGCGACGCTATCAAATGCTTTTGATAGGCACGTGGTTGTGAAATCTGTTGTAAACAGTTAAGTAATTCTGTTTGGTCAGAAGTCTGACCTTTTTTATTTCTGGTGGATTCAAACAAGGTATTTAAAAAAGTTGCCAGCCATTTAAAAGCATCATTATGTGCTTTTGGTTGGTTGAGTCTATCTTTACTTAACTGTTGTTGGTTATTAACCAAGCAAAGCCATGTATCATAAATTGATTCATTTGAATGTGCTTTTTTTTGAGTCCTGGTAAAAAAGAGCGCAGACTTAGAGTCAACAATATTGAGTAATGTTTGCCAAGATGTTGGATGTTTTAGAGTTGCGTATAAGTCATTATCATCAAGTTCTTGAGGCGAATCAAATTCATGAACCTTTCCTCCATCTAAAATTGCTATTGACCCATTAAATAATTGGTAGTTGAATCTGGAATAAAATGGGTGTTTATTGTCATGCATACTGTATGCAATGGAGTAAAAAAGTTGATGTTTTTTTGTCATAATTTTAGCGGCATCATAAAGGATGATTTTACGTGCCCCAATAACTCTCGCAATTGATTCCATAACGTGGATGATGTGTTTTGCGCGGTAGATTTGAAATGCATCAATGGTGTGAAATAAAAATGTTTGATTTGGAAGCAATTGCCCAGACCCAACACATTGTTCTATTCCGTCTGTGTCAAGTGCAATTAATCGAAATGTTGGTAAAAATTCATGTTCATCAAAAGAATCGCCAAAAATACTTGCTTTTGTCGATTCAGTCACTGCAATGGTTGACTGGTTCATTGGTGCTTTATTGATTCGTATATATAGCGCGGAATCAACATCATCACCAATGGTTATCCATGCATTGCTGGGGTAATGTTCATGAGCTCTAATACGAGGTAGATGATTAACTGTTAAGTGTTCGTTTAAATTCTTTAAGTTAAATTCATAGCCATCATACTCACTGTTCCAATATGAGAGAGGGGTAAACTGAGTGGGGGCGGTTTGTTTTTGAATGATTAGAGATGATGGCGGCGTTCGCTGCCCAGTTAATTTTGAATAGGCCTCATTAAATTGGAAGATATCTGCAAGTATATCAAGAAGCGCTATATCTTGTTCTAAGTAAGGTAATTGTTCTT
This sequence comes from Candidatus Marinamargulisbacteria bacterium, assembly GCA_049889215.1. Taxonomy (GTDB): domain Bacteria; phylum Margulisbacteria; class Marinamargulisbacteria; order UBA817; family UBA817; genus UBA817. The sequence continues at coordinate 16,906 of JBMHDV010000011.1, read as the reverse complement.
CATGAATAGTGAACACAATGGCTTTTTTAGTCGAGGATATGTTTACGTCTAGGTGTCTATTTGTAGCTTTTATTTTACATCCTAAAGTTGTCGATTCGATTTTGTCATGGTTACTGAGGTAGTGATTAAAAGCATCAATGGGTTTCATGAATTGGGGGACACGACTGGATTTGGATCGACTGGATTTTAAACGTTTGTATGGGTAATCATCGGGATTTGGTTCCGTAACATAGTGATCCTGGTTTAGTTTGGGGGGAAGATTGTGATTAATTAAATCATTTTCTGTAAGGCCATAATGAGTGGTTATTATTGGCGTTGAGCCATGCATAACCGAATCATTTTCTGTAAGGCCATAATGAGCGGTTATTATTGGCTTTGAAACTGGCACATCCATAACTGTTGGTGGGCTTGGGCTATTGGGTACATTCTTTGCTTCTGATTGATCCAAACGCCAAAATGAATCATCAGCAGATTGCATTGCAATTACTTTATTTAAAACTATCATCACACGAACATGATAATAGCTTGTATTTAATTATTAGTAAAGTTTACTAAAATTAAAGGTGTGTTACTTAACTCATTAATCGTATGATTTCAGCAGTAACATCATCTGACGATGCCCCGTCAGGGTGGCCCGTCATCTTAAATGATGGGTTAGTTACCGTTGCATCAAGTGCGTTTTCAATACGCTCTGCATCTGAAATTTTACCAATATGACGTAATAGCATGGCCCCAGCTTTGATCATGGATGATGGATCGGCATATTTTGCTCGGCCTTCTTTTACCATGCGAGGGGCAGACCCATGAACAGCTTCAAACATCGCGTATTGTGCACCAATATTTGCACTCCCTGCCGTGCCAACACCACCCTGAATTTGACTAGCTTCATCGGTTAAAATGTCGCCATATAAATTAGGCAATACAAATACTTCAAAGTCGGTTTGTCGTTTTTCATCAATCAATTTTGCTGTCATAATATCGATGTACCATTCGTCACAGATGATGCCGGAATCTTTGTATTCCTCAGCAATTCTCATGGCCACTTCTGAAAAACGACCATCAGTGGCTTTGACAACATTTGATTTCGTCACAACAGTGACTTTCTTTTTGCCATTTTGCTTCGCATACTCAAATGCCATTCGAATGATTCGCTCAGCACCCAAGTCAGTAATGACTTTAAAGTCAATGCTCATGCCATCCATATCGATGCCTTTTGAACCAAGCATGTATGCCCCTTCGGTGTTTTCTCTGAAAAACGTCCAATCAATGCCTTTTTCGGGAACTTTGACTGGCCGAACACATGCAAAAAGATCGAGCTCACGACGCATGGCCACATTTGCAGATTCAATATTTGGGTATCCATCACCTTTTTGTGGTGTGGTTGTTGGCCCCTTTAAAATAACATCACAAGATTTTAATTCAGCCAACACATCATCTGGAATGGCTTTAAGTTGCTGAACTCGGTTTTCAATGGTTAATCCTGAAATTGGTTTAATAATAATAGCACCATTCGCAATATCTGATGCCAAGCAATGCTCAAGAATACGTTGTGCTTGATTCGAAATTTCTTCACCAATGCCGTCGCCCCAACAAATCCCAATGGTAATGCATGCTTTTTCAGAATAATTAACGGTTGGTGTTGCTTGTTGCAATCGTTGAATACGTTCAAGTTGTTCTGTTAATACTTCTTTAAAATGCGACTCTGCGCCATCAATTGTTAGATTTGTCATAATACCCTCATTATTTGTGTAGAAATTTCATTTGTTATGATACCATAATAGTTGTATGAAATTCACGAATTGGTTAATGAAAACTGAACCCGATGTTTATTCAATTGACGATTTAAAACAACAAGGTGTTACACCTTGGGAGGGGATCCGGAATTATCAAGCACGGAACTTTATGATGAACGACATGTCAATTGGTGATAACGTTTTCATTTACCATTCAAATGCAAAACCACCAGGCATTGTTGGCCTAGGAACGGTTGCATCAAAACCGTATCCTGATCATTTTGCCTGGGATGATAGCTCAAAATACTTTGATCCAAAATCGCCGGAATCCAATCCGCGTTGGTTTATGGTCGATATAAAATTTAAAGAAAAGTTTCCAAGCCTGATTTCATTGGATATGTTGAAAAATGATTCTGAACTAACAAATATGTTAGTTGTTAAACGAGGCATGCGATTATCGATTCAACCGGTAGAAGAAACTGATTTTAATCATATATTAAGGACATACGTTAAATGAAACGAACAAAAATAATTGCAACGTTGGGACCAGCAACCAATAACGAAGAAACATTATCAAAAATTTTGTTGGAAGGGGTTGATGTTATTCGGTTAAACGGATCCCATTACAGAGATCCTGAAAATATTAAAAGTGATATTGAATTGGTCCGAAACACAGCTGAAAAGGTGAATAAACATACCGCGATCTTTTTTGATTTGCAGGGGCCCAAAATTCGAATTGGTAAATTTGAGAAAGAAGGGGCTATTTTAGAAACAGGGCAAACGTTTTTAATCAAGCCTGATTCAGAATTGATTGGGAACTCAAACGAGTGTGGTGTTACAACGCCTGATATATTGAAGGACTTAAATCAAGGGGAACCTGTTTTTATTGATGATGGAAATATTCGTTTGTTTATTGAATCAATTCAAAATGGGGTCTTGCATTGCAAAGTAACCCAAGGTGGTAAAGTGAGTAGCCATAAGGGAATGAACTTACCGTTATCTAAAATTTCTGTATCAGCGATTACAGATAAAGATGAAGAAGATATTTTGTCAGCGGTTAAGTATGGCGTGGATTATATTGCCTTATCGTTTGTATCTGAAGCAAAAGATGTTTTGGATCTAAAGCAACGGTTAAAGGCGAATAATGCGGAGCATATTGGTGTTATTTCAAAAATCGAAAGACGTTCAGCCGTTGATAATGTTATAGAAATTGTCGAAGCATCAGACGTTGTAATGGTTGCGCGAGGTGATTTGGGGGTGGAAGTTGGTCTTGAAAAAGTCCCAGAAATTCAAAAGCGTACCATTCGTGAGTGCAACCGGTTAACAACACCAGTGATCGTTGCAACACAAATGTTAGAAAGTATGGTGACAAAGCCTACGGCAACTCGTGCTGAAGTATCTGATATCGCTAATGCCATTTATGACCGTTGTGATAGTGTGATGTTGTCCGCTGAAACAGCTGTGGGGGACTTTCCAGTTGAAGTGGTACAATCCATGCGTCGCATATGTGAGGCGTCAGATAAGCATTTAGCTGAGTTGAAAAAGTCCAAGTACAGTCAAGTAAAACGAGTATTTCAAATTAAATCTGCGGCAACAACTTTTTGTAAGGCTGCGGATCAAATCAGTGAAGAAACCAATGCAGATGTTATGATTGCATTTACAAGTTCTGGAACCACTGCACTTATTTCATCCAAACTTAATCCAAGCATCCCAATTATTGCGCCTACTGACAATATTGAAATTATACGTCGAATGGCCCTTTATCGTGGTGTTATTCCATTATTAATTAAGAAAAAGTTTACAGATATACAATCCTGGGGTGCAATGATTAAAATGGCATTAAGTGATGCTAAGGAACTTAATCTTGTCCAGTCTGGAGATTTAGCTATCGTAACTGCAGGGTACCCATTGGGTCGTCCCGGCGGTACGAACTCCATACGAATGATCGAAGTTCAATAATTAACGATAAAAAAAAAGACCAGTGGTAATTCTGGTCTTTGTTAATTTTAAGTAGTTAGAAACCTAGAAATTATTAATTTTAGAAATAAGTGATTGTCCTAATTCAGCTTTTTCTTTTGGAAGTTCACTTATAATTGATTCTGCAATAGATTTAAGCTCGTTCACTTTCAAGTTTGTGTCAGATTTTGTTTGTTCTGCTATTGGAATTAGTTGTTGATTTTGAAATTCCAAAAGAGAAATAACTCTATCTTTTTCATTTATGATTTGTTCATGAAGATCTTTTGCGATGAAATTATTAATTTCATCAGCAACGAATGTGTTGCGCTTTTCTTCAGGGTAGGTAAAGCGACGATATTGTTCACCATACTGCTCTAAAAATTGATTTAAGCTTTCTTCTGGAATAAAACATTTAACGTTTCCCTTCCCATCTATACATTCAAGTAATCCATCTTCAATTGCTTGTTCCAGTTTGTACCTGGATATTTTTGTATACCTTGCAGCCTGATATAACGTGAATTTACGCATAAAACCCTCAACTATTTAATTTATTTTGGGAGATAAACATATGATACAATACATTAATCATGGATTACAAGAACTATCATGTACCAGTTTTAGTTTCACAATTAATGACGCACTTTCAATTGGTTCCAGATGCGATTGTTGTTGATGGAACAATGGGGTTTGCTGGGCATGCATCAGAAATTTTAACTCAATACCCTGATATCCATTATTATGGTTTTGATAAAGATCTTGAAGCGATTAAGATTGCCAAAAAACGCATGAAAGAATTCAAGCATGTTAAAATTGTGAATTCACCATTTTCTTCAATGTTTGATCATTTAGCTGAAAAAAATATCATTCCAACACACATCTTATTAGATTTGGGAGTATCTTCTTTTCAAATTGATCAATCATTACGTGGCTTCACATTTCAAAGAGACGAACCATTGGATATGAGAATGGACATTAATTCCTCAACTACAGCTCACAAACTCTTATCGTCATACACAAAAGAGCAATTGATTTATATGTTTGAGACTGAAGGTGATATCAGGCAGCCACATCGCTTGGTTGAGCAAATTATCAACCGTCGAAATAATAATTTGTTAAATTCAACATTTGATTTGGTGGATTGTGTTAAATATGGTTTCTTTGTGAGATCACGGCAACAATTTATTGCAATGTGCACCAAAGTATTTCAAGCCATTCGTGTCGAAGTGAATGGTGAGCTTAATGAATTACATCGCTTTTTATCTGGTGTTTTGAATTATGAGAATATGATTATCGCTATTATTACATTTCAGCCAAATGAAGATAAAGTGGTGAAGCGTTTCATTAAAGAAAATGGTTTAGAACAAATTCCGAAAAAACCATTACAAGCGACATATCATGAAGCTAAAAAAAATCCACGCGAACGTACCGCAAAATTACGAATTTTTAAGGTATAGTTTTCCTTTAATTTGAATTCCTTTTTGCTGTGGTAATAAGTAGGGGGTAAATGGCTCAATTCGATCAACGTGTTCATGGGTTACGTTGGTGAGCTCTGCAATATCCAACAAATTTTCAGATTGGTCGGGGTTGATGCAATAAATGGGCTCATTTAAATCAACCAGTTTAAAAAACTCTATACAAGTAGCATCACCTTTAACTTTTGAAAGAACCTGGCCAATAGGCGCTGCTGAACAATGTTTATTTTCATCTCTCCAGTCGTAATCGGTATTGTTTGACAGAAAGAACCCTGGCTTTTGAGGTTTATTGCTTTCAGTCTTAAATGTGTGAATGGCAGATTCAAGTTCAGAGGAAGTTGCATCATTTAAACGAACATATACATCCAGTGCAGTTTGAAAATAATTGGTTGACTCGCCTCTGGCATCGATCAACCAGCTGGTATTTATTAATGATGTAAGTTTGTCGTTATAAACGGCCAAAGATCGGTGGAACTGAGCAAACATAAAATGGCCGAATGGTGTATTTAAAAATGTGAATTGTCGTTGCGGTAAATCTGCATCTTCAGCATCCAAGCGAATTGGCGTTGTTTTGTCGGATTCATATAAGTCCGATAAAAATCGTCGCCGAGAATATTGAATTAAAATCGGCCCTTGAACAAACACTTCAAATTGAAATTCTGAGTTCGAGTGTAACATTTTTGCTAGTGTCTGAGCTGGTGTTTCGTGATTGCAAATAAATGTTTGAATGCCAAGGTTGAACATGGCTTTAATAGCAGGAGTATTTTGAAGACCTGTTTCAGAGTTTAGCTGAATGTTTAAGTTTGGGAAATGCTCATTGATCCAGATAATAAGTCCAGGATCTTGAATTCGAACAGCCGAAAATTGTTGATGCAACTTTCGAGACTCTATGGTGGTTTTAATAATGCTTAATTCATGATCGGTATATATACCATCCAAGTTAAAAGCAAGGTCTTGAAAGTCAAGTGCATTAAGGTCATTAATGTCTTTGTCGCTCCAATCATATGGACGATGTGCACGAACCGAACAAAATGGTAAATCCAGAATAAGTGTGCGAAAGGAATACCCTTTCATTAATTCAGTATTGGATGGATGCTCGATATACGTTGATATATTGCTCATCTGACAAATAAACTATGCTTGGGAACAGCGACGGATAGCCATGCCCGTTGGTTGGGCTTTGCTTCGCTAATGGGTGCACCATTTAAGGATTCTAATTGTACGATGATTGGCGTCGGGGCTGCTTGATTTGGGGCGATAAATTGAATAGTATCACCACTTTTTATTGGTTGTTTGGCAGTAATCATAGTTTTTGAATGGTTATTATCATGAGCAATGCCCATAAATTCAACTGAATTAGAGTAGCCATTCCAATCATACGAAATGGACGAGCCATCAGCGGGTTGTGATAGACTTGCAGTTGTAAATCCACGATTAGATACGCGTCCCAAGTTTTCTTTCAGTTGTGATACTATTTCTTTAAATAGTATTGGTGACTCAGCATAAGCATCAATGGCCTGGCGATATTGTTGGCAAGCATTAGCCACATACAAGGCCGATTTCATGCGACCTTCAATTTTTACAGCATCGATATGTTGAGAAAAGTAATCAGGGATCGCTTCAATGCCCATTAAGTCTTTAGAATTCATAATATGCTGTGTATCACCATTCGATAGGGTGTAGGAATGTCGGCAAGATTGGATACAGCCACCTCGATTGGAGTCCCGGCCAGATGCAACATTCGAAATGGTGCATTTTCCAGAAAAACTACTGCACATTGCCCCATGAATAAAGACTTCAGTTTCTAACCCAGTTGCTTCTTTAATTTGCCCACTTTCCGATAAGCTTGCTTCACGTGCTAAAACAATCCGTTTTGCTCCCATTGCCTGCCATAGTTTTGCAGACTCTGTATTTAATATACTGGCTTGAGTGGACGCATGAATGGGGATATTGGTATGGTCAGTTGCTAGTTTACACATGCCAATATCAGATACAATCAGAGCGCTCAGCCCAATGGATGAAATGGATGTTAAAAATGCAATAATGCCGTTAACGTCTTTTTCGTGAGGGTAAATATTCATGGCCAAATAGACGCGTTTGTTGCTTGATTTCGCTACATCGCATAGATAGGATAGTTCGCTTAGTTCAAGGTTGTTTGCAGACTTTCGTAGGCTGAACTGATTTGCTCCGACATAAACGGCATCTGCACCATAATCAAAAGCGATCATTGCCTTCTCAAGACTACCGCCAGGGGCAACGATGGTTGGTTTTTTCATTGCTTAGCTAGGTTTTTTAATAATAAAAAATGTGGCTAGTAGTGCAGTAATAATTCCTGAAGCTGCGAGAGTTAAAGTGGTATCTTTGGTAACAACTGAAAAAATAATGCCTGTTAATAAAACGATTGGAACTTCGTTAAATACACGGCACCATCGCGACGATTTTTGAAATGTTCCAGCAACCAACTGTTTCGAAAACTTGGATGCAACGTGTTGATACCCAAAAAGCAAAATTAATAGTGTTAACTTTAGGTGAAACCAGCCTTGTGATAATGCACCGATAACACCAGCCATGTGAAGACCCACCAGTAGTGTGACTATGGCCGAGGGCAACATAATATATCGGCTGAGTCGGATGGCCATGGTTCCCAATGTCGATTTTACTTCGGAACTAGTTGCTTCTGCGTAATAAACAAAAATGCGACCGATGTAAAATAGGCCAGCACTCCATGCGAGAACTGCGATTAAATGAATGGCTTTTAAAATTGTATAATTCATAGGCTAAGTTTACATTAGTTCAGGGCACCATTCAATGGTACACTGAAGCCATGTTAACCAAAATTTTATTTACATTCATTGGTGCCATTAGCATTTATGGTGCTAACTTTGATCCGTTACCAAAAAGCTTTACCAATAACATTTATATCTCCCCATTTTTGGGGAAGCTTCATTTGCACCAATTATCACTTTCTGAAGATGGCGGCGCCATCAATGCATTTAAAGACGTGATTGGCGTTCGATTGTCTTTATTTGGACATCCGTTTGAGTCCTTTAGTTTTCAGTATGAGCTGACATCTGGTCGTGCAATTGAACCTGCAAATGATTTTCGAGTGACGGATCATCACTTTGATGTCATTCGACTTCGATTTGATTATCCCTTAATGGCGGATGATGTTGGGCAAATGGTTGGTTTTGCTAGTTTTGGCCATTTATCAGGCAATTATACGGTGAAAGATATTGTTGAAGCAACGGGCATTAGTCGTTACATAGAACGTCAAATTTCCGCCTTTATTTTAGAGGCTGGTGTAAGTTTTGTTTATCAATTCAATCCGCAATGGCATGTGTTTTTGGAGCCTAGTGTTCAATATAGTTTTGCTGAGTCGGCGAAAAACTTATTGGGACAAACGCAGTCCATGTCGAATCTTAATTTTAGCGCCTCATCCATTCGACTTGGATCAACCATTAATTTATAAATGCATCAGATCTTTATTTCGGTTGGTGAAACTTCTGGCGATATGTATGCTGCTGCAATAATCAAACAACTACCCGCTATAAGTTCGGTATATGGCAACGGTGGCGAGCAAATGGAGGCGGCCGGATGCCAATTATTATATAATGTAGTCAATCACAGCACCATTGGGTTTATTGAGCCATTGGTCAAGATTCCCTATTTTTTAAACGTCTTTAGAAAAACCAAGCAGTTTATTTTGAAAAATAACATCCGAACTGTAGTGATCATTGATCATCAAGGATTTAATATTCCGTTGGCCAAATGGTGCAAGTCAAAAAATATTCGAGTGATCAGTTTTATTGCCCCTCAATTTTGGCTGTGGGGACAGAGGAAAAAAGCCGTTGCGTTTTGTTCTTACTGCGATACCATTGCATGTATTTTTGAAAAGGAGTACACATACTATCAAGGGATTGCACCCGATAAGGCACAGTTTGTAGGGCATCCACTAATTTCACTATTACCAAAACGAAATCCATCCGAAAATGTTGTTATTGGGTTATTTCCGGGGTCTCGGTCTCAAGAAATTAAGTATTGCTTGCCCATGATGCTAGACGCTGCCAAGCAACTGCATGCGCAGTTTCCAAAACTAACATTTAAAATGGCCGTTGCATCCAAAAAAATTGAAGCCGAGTTGGATATTCGATATTCAGGTGTTCCAGTTGAGTTTGTGTATGATTCCAGGGCCTTAATTGCAGAAGCACATGCGTCGATGGTGGCATCAGGAACCGTATCTTTAGAGCATGCTTTAATAGGGACCCCTTGTGTGGTGGTGTATCAGTTTTCGTGGATATCATTTCAGGTTGCCAGGTGGTTGGTTATGAAAAAGATTGAAGAAAATTGTTCTGGCTTTATGGCGTTACCAAATATTTTAGCAAAGAAAGAAATTTGTCCGGAGTTTTTACAGAGCGAAGCGAGTGTTCAAAACATCGTTACTGCGATGACGGGCTTATTAACTGATCAGAATAAGGTAAATAAAATGATCGATGAATTTGAGTCTGTGAGATCTCAATTAGACACTGATGACAATTGTTTTAAATTGTTAGTCTCTACGATTTCCACCCAACAATACTAAAGGTAATAAACGTGTGAGTAGTTGTATTAAGGGGTGTTGGCCCGATGTGAATCGGGGGATGCTTTTGCGTGGGATACTTTTCAAAAAAAACAAACCCCCGTATGATTATTGTATGTCACAAGTTGTACAATTAGGCGATCCTTTATTACGACAATCAACACAATTGATTAATGATCCATTAAGCCCAAAAACAAAAGCCATGATTGATCAGATGGTGATGACGCTTAAAAAGGAAAAGGGCATTGGTATTGCTGGTCCACAAGTTGGTTTTGATCAGCAAATCTTTATTGTTGCTCCGAATCAAGTGATTAAGGCTCCTTATACAAAATTAGAGACAGGATTGGTTGTCATGAACCCAAAAATATCATTTTTAACGGATGATATTACGTATGAATGGGAAGGGTGCTTAAGTATTCCTGGGATTCGCGGATATGTCCCACGCAAGTGCAATATTATGATTGAATATATGGATGCAGCTGGCCAAGACCGATCTGAGGTTTACAGCGAGTTTATTGCTCGAATTTTCCTGCATGAATATGACCATTTAATTGGCACTTTGTTTATTGACTTGGTGGATGATTTAAAGACACAATTAATTACAGATGCATACTACATGCAACTAATGGAGGATGAGGAATGATATTATCGGATGGGACGATAAAAGAACTAATTAAAAAAGAAGAGCTGGTAATAACACCGCTTAAAGATGAACAAATACAGCCCGCATCTGTTGACTGTACGTTGGGAACCCATTTTTTACGCATTGATGATTCGCATCGCACGCACCTTGATTTTGAAAATGAAATCAAATATCAAGAAATCACTGCTGATAAGATTGTGATTCCTCCGCAATCGTTTTTATTGGCTACAACCAATGAATATATAAAATTACCCAATCACATTACTTCATTTGTGGAAGGTCGAAGCTCGATTGGTCGAATGGGGTTATTTATTCAGAATGCTGGATGGGTGGATGCTGGTTTTGAAGGCCGAATCACGTTGGAGCTATTTAACGCCAATTCCTTACCGATTGAGTTGTCCTCAAATCGTCGTATTTGTCAGCTGGTTTTTTGCTTGATGGACAAAACATCTGAGCGTCCTTACAGGGGTAAATATTACAAACAAGAGCAATCCGTTGGTAGTCATATCAAAAATGACTTTGAAATGACGGTATAATCATGTCAGCAGGGATTGCGAATTGCCCATCATGCAAGTCCTATCGTTCTGTTAAACTTCATCTTAATCAATTATCGTGTCAATGTGGCTTTAAGGTCGATGTTTTATGTCCATATTGCAATGTTGGCCAATTATCTGAAGAACAAAATCAATTGGACTGTTCACACTGCGAGAGATCCATTACTCAAGGCCGGTTGGCGTATATTCTTGAAAATCGCTTAATGGTAAACACCAAAGATCGTTGCCAATATTGCAACAGCCCAACATTATCTCGCTTGGATTCGAATATTACACCGCGTTGCTTTGACTTTCCAAATTGTGGAAACCAAGAACAATTATTTGGCCAGCCCACGCGAGATCGTGATTATGTTTTTTTAGATTTTGAGACCACTGGCTTAGAAATAGGTAATGAGTCCATTATTGAGATAGGGGCATGTAAAGTAACAAAAGATGGGCAAGAAACGTTCTTTCAAGAATTGATTAAGCCAGTGAACGAAATTAAACCATTAATTACAAATATCACAGGAATTGATAATGAAATGGTAAAAGATGCACCTGGCTTAAAAGATGTGATGTCATCTTTTTTAGAATTTAGTAAAAATACGTGCTTGGTCGCCCATAATGCTCAATTTGATATTCCGTGGCTATTAACAACACTACTCCGTTATAATTTGGACATTCCATTTAGTGAATTGCTATGCACATTAAAGTGGGCCAAAACCAAAGAAGAAGGAAAGAGGTCCTTGGGGGCCTTAAGTAAGAAATACAATATTGGTCATGAAAATGCTCACAGAGCCTTGGCTGATGCAGTTGTGACTAAATCTTTGTTTTTTATTTATGATCAAGATAATGCTGAAAAACCATTTGAAAGCATTGATCGTTATTTGGCGATGTCCAAAAAAATCGTGAATCAATTTCCATCATTTATTCAAGCATAAATTCACTGTCTATTCATTATACTCAAATTTAATGTTTAAACTCTTGTAAAACTGGGCATAACTCTTATAGATACCTAAATAGGGTAAGTGAGGGTTTATGAAATTAAGAGTTAGCAATTGTTGGTCCTTAACATCATGGCTGTTGAGTCTATGCATTGTCTGTATGACAAGTGTTGGCATTCATGCCGCGTCATATCTACTATTAACCGATTTAGGTTCATCCGCTGAAATGATTAGAAAAGGAAATATTGAAGGGTTTAGCTCAGGGTCCAATGCTGTATTTGAAAACCCCGCAGGACTTTATCGTGTTGATACAGGGTCCACATCTGTATTTTCGTCGCAAATTATGAAAGAGGTAGATTATAAGAATGTTTCCGTAGCATTTAAATCTGATATTGGCGTAATTGCCGTTGGCTATATGGATGCAGGTGTTGAAGATATTATCTTAACAGATATGGTTAATGGATTAGTAACAAACGTCGGTTATTTTTCATATAAAAATAGAATAATTAAAGTTGGTTACCAAAACTCTATTACCGATCAATTGCATTTGGGTATTAATGCTGTTGGGTATTTGAATGAAATTCATACTTACACAGGCACGGGATACAATATTGACGTGGGAGGTATTTATAACTTCTCTAATCTTGAGGTATCTTTATTTGCACGAAATTTAATTCCATTAAAAGTAAAATATGTTGATTCTGAAGATCCAACATATTCTGGCGAGGAAGATCTGCCGCTACAGATGGTATTTGGAGCAAGGTACCCAATGGGTGATTTGGATATTATGGGGCAGTATAAATATGACGGGGTAAATTCATTGGTGAGTGCAGGTGTTGACTATACACCAAGTATTATTATGAATACGTTAACTTTATCAGCCGGGTACAAGGAGTTTTCAGTATTAAATAATCGAGCCAATACCATTACACTTGGCGTTGGTTTAAATGTCTTTGGTGCATCCTTGGATTATGCATACGAAAAAAGTGACCATTTTGAGTACGATTCAAATAATTTTGCATCAATTGGGTTTGATTTTTAATTACATGTGAAAGTTTGAAAACCGATTGTATTTTGATTTTCGACAGTAACCAAATGTAGTTACTCTATGTTCCGTTAGAGCTGTAATTACAGGCGAAGTAATGGCAGATTGTCCTAAAATTATGCTAGGACATAAGTGCATGATTAGATCAAGGTGCTGCATGCTAATGGCATGAGAAAAAAAGAATATAGGCTGGTAACAATGATCTTTGCGAATCAAAGCTCCTAATAGTTTTAAACAGCTGGTTTCAAAACTTGAGCATTCAATAACCAATAATTTACCAGAGTTCAAGAGGACGCCTGCAGAATATGTAGCACCGGTTTGTTTATAAAGAATTTGTTGTGAGCGAAACTGCCGTACCCAGTCAATAATTGTTGCTGGTTGAAGGCCGGATGTTGGGACTGGGGTTGTATTCAATGTATGGGAATCTGTGAGCGCCAAAATGCTCAATTCATTGGAATCAGTGTTTGTGAATGAGAGCTTTGGCATTTGTTTTGTTCTGTAATGGTGAGCCCCTTGAAATAAAAATTCATGAAACTGTGGCAATGCATAAAAAGAGTAATGTTGATCATCTACTATTGAAGAGAATTTTGATTCAATTAATGCAATATCATTATTAGATGAAAACTTTTGGTTATTCACCGATAATTGCTTCATTTTTATTTTTTCTGTTAGCATTAGTGAAGTTCTAAGATGACCAAAGATCGATCATCCGTTGCTTTTTGATATTGTGTGTAAAGCTCAACGTCATCAAACAACTGGTGTAATACGGTACCGATAGGCTCTTGCTTAAGTTTTCGAATATGGTCCACTAGCCGATGACTTCCAAATAAGTCACCGTCAGGACCTTTCGCTTCTGTAATTCCATCTGTATAGAAAAAGAGTCGATCACCTTTCCCTAACTGGACTGTGTTTTCCTCAAACTCAATGTCATTAAACATGCCTAGGAATGATCCATTTGCTTCCAATTCCACAATGTCATCATTATTTCGTTGTAAGATAATGCCAGGGTGCCCCGCACGGCAGTAGGTGAATTCATTCGTATTTACATTCAGAACGCCATAAAACGCCGTAACGTGGGTGATCTGTGAGTTTTGAATGTAACGCATGATATCTTTGTTGGCTGCTTCTAAAACCTGTTTAGGCGATGGATGACGTTTACCAATTTCAGAAAAAAGCCCTGCGCTAAGTGCCATGATTAATGCCGAAGAGACTCCATGACCAGCAACATCGCCGATAACAATGCCTAAGTACTGACTTTCATTCTGAACGTACTTAATGATTCCTGGAGAGCGCTGCATGGCTGACATTTGATCAAAATCTTTGCAAATAAATGAATAAAAATCACCACCAATGTTATCAGCAGGGATGCATTTTTTTGCAATATTAACCCCATCTATCTCTGGGCTTTCGACAAGAAGCAATGCTTGTTGAACACGCTTGGCCATTTTTAACTCATTCATTAACCGTTCTTTTGGTAAATTCTGAACAAAGTTTTCGTTGATTTCGTCAGTCAGGCGCTCCTCTTCTTTTTGCAAAGAAACAATGTAGCGATAAACAAACACAATAAAGAAAAAGAACGTGGTTAATGGGTAAAGAAAATTTGGTACGTTTAACACAATATAGGCAATGTTTAAGATGAAAAATACAACCGATATGATTAAAATTTGAACCATATTAAAATTATATCAAAAATAGTCCCTGGAAAGTTAAAAAAAAACATGTAAATTAGTCGGGATTAAAAAAGATGGAAATAGAGAGAAGTGTTTCAGTTCTTTTTGTTTATATTTAACAAAATTGGTTGTTTTTCATCTTAGTGTTAAAATGAGTTTATGGTTATGAGAAAGAGAAAATGAAAAAAGTAATCGCACTAGGTTCAATACAGAATGAAAGTTATCGGTCAAATGGGGCACAAAGACTGCATACGAAAATTATAGGGGCACTAATAGAAAAAAAAGAATTACCAAAAAAATATCCAATGAAGGATTTTAAGCTGCTTTTAGAAAAAAGTATAAATGACCATAGTCATTTAAATGATGTGTTACATATAGGTCACGATAAGAAAGGGAAAGACTACCTGTTAAGCCAATTAAATACAGTGATGGGGTGGTATGAGACGGCTTTTGATGAAAAGGGGATAACCAGTGAAGAGTTAAAAGGAATCTTATTAAATGTAACAAAGGATGGGTTTACGTTGTTGCAGGATGCCGTAACGAATGGAGATCTAAGGCAGATAGAGCTAGTGATGGGGTGGTATGAGACGGCTATTGATAAGCAGGTGATAACCAGTGAAGAGTTAAAAGGAATCTTATTAAATGTAACAGAAGATAAGTTTACGTTGTTGCAGGGTGCCGTAACGAATGGAGATCTAAGGCAGATAGAGCTAGTGATGGGGTGGTATAGAGCTGCAGGGTTAAGCCAAGAGGGCGTCTTTAAAGAAAAGATCTTATTAAATGTAACAGAAGATAAGTTTACGTTGTTGCAGAGTGCCGTAAAGAATGGAGCCCTAGAACAGATAAAGCTAGTGATGGGGTGGTATGAGACGGCTTTTAATGAGCAGGTGATAACCAAGGAAGAGTTAAAAGGAATCTTATTAAATGTAACAAATGATGGGTTTACGTTGTTGCAGGATGCCGTAACGAATGGAGACCTAGAACAGATAAAGCAAGTGATGGGTTGGTATAGAGCTGCAGGGTTAAGCCAAGAGGGCGTCTTTAAAGAAAAGATCTTATTAAATGTAACAACAACTAAGTTTACGTTGTTGCAGAGTGCCGTAAAGAATGGAGATCTAAGGCAGATAGAGCTAGTGATGGGGTGGTATGAGACGGCTATTGATGAGAAGGTGATAACAAGGGAAGATTTAAAAGAAATATTATTAAATGAAAAAAAAGATAAGTTTACGTTGTAGCAGCATGCCGTAAAGAATGGAGATCTAAGGCAGATAGAGCTAGTGATGGGGTGGTATGTGACAGCTATTAAACAATATGTATTAACAAGAGAAGATTACATTAAGATTATCCTGAATGAGGATAAAAAAGGGTTTAATATATTTCATTGCTTTGGAAACATAAAAGACTTAACAATAGAGCAGTTCAATGAGTATTGGCGCAATATGGATTTATCACGAAACCAAAAAACGAAAGCGTTAAGCGCAAAAGCTATGGCAAAATTTTTACCTGGAAATAAAATTAATAATAAACAATTAGATAAGTATTTTAAACAGCTAAGAAAAAATCTAAAGATTGAAGAAGGTGGAACCGAAAGAAGAAATAAAAGCGGAGGAAGACGTCGAAATTCAAGAAGAAGCAACAATCGAGGAAGAAGAAGGGCAAGATGCGAAAACGTAGGAAGAGGGAAATAAATTAAATTGAGTAATAAGTGGGGGGTGTCGTGGATGAAATTACAGGAAGTACCAATGATAGTTATTGGAGATGAATGGGGGCAGTTTGTCAAAGAGAAAATCGCTATGACAATCGCATTTTTGAATTGAAAAGAAGGGGGAAGAAATAAATTGAATTGAGTGAAGAAGTGGGATTTGTCGTAGCTGAAATTACAGGAAGTGCCAATGATAGTTATTGGAGATGAATGGGGGCAGTTTGTCGAAGAGAAAATCGCTATGACAATCGCATTTTTGAATTGAAAATTAGTCGGGATTAAAAAAGAGTCTTCATAAGTTCGTGATGCTTAACTAGTAGCACTCACTTTACGTCTTTTACTTCTAAATGAGTTGAAAATATCAATCAGACTTGTTTGTGCAAAAGTTGAAAGGCCTTGAAATTGATCATACTGGAATGGTAAAGGTAAATCACCTGTTGTTTTACGGTATAGGGTTAAATACAGTGGTAAAATAAGGTGTTCTTTTTTTCTAATTGTTTGTAATTCTGCTAGGTTTTCTATAAATTCTTCAATTAATGGGATGTTCGTTGTTGTTTTAAAAAAAGTCTGAAAAAAATTTTTAAAAGTTTCTATTGATAATTGTTTTTTACTGGTATTAATTTTTTCGATAT
>JBMHDV010000010.1:0-74702 GCA_049889215.1 Candidatus Marinamargulisbacteria bacterium | reverse complement strand
TCAAACCAGTCATTTGCTTGTGCCATAACTTAAAATATAGCAAAATTAATCCATACAATAAACTCAAAAACTAGAACGATACTAATTATAGGAGACTGAGAGTGCGCCTGTATGGCATTTGATGTCATACAGGTAACGGAGTAAAAATGGAAATATCTGCAAAAACACACAACAACACCATCCCAGCAAATGCAATGGACCAAAGTTTACGAACCCATCATTTTGAAGACACCCTCGATAACTTAATGGCAGAGCTGGCCAATGATCAAAAAGTGAACCCCAACCATAAAATTGTCAGTTCATTACTCGACGATATTCATGCCATTTGTAATCAACATGAACATACAACACAAAACGATTCGATAATTGCGCAACTAAATCAACGCTTGCAGTCACTGGTTGTTGAATTAAAACGTCATTGTTGTCGGAGCAGTCTAAAAACGGCCTTAAAGTCTCTCAGCATGTTAACAAACCCACCAAAAAGTGTGCAGCAATACACACAAACATTAACAGCCATGCTGGCTGCTTAATTGTTCCATTTCGATACTAAGTTTGATACATTTAAAGTATCTCATAAGTTAAAGGATATCAAAATGAAACAACTAAGCTTATTTATAATCACCGGATTACTACTTTCGATGCCATCGTTAGCAACTGCACACTGTGGCGGATGTGGCGTGGGTGCTGCAAAAACAGTTAAAGCCGCTGCGCATTCAAAAAGCGATCATAGCCATGTTAACGATTTAAACCTATCAAAAAAACAACAGGCGAAATATGATCAACTGCATAAAGACTATGATAATCAAGTAACTGAATTAAAAAAAGCCTTCGATAAAAAAGTGCTTGCAATTCTTACCGCAGATCAACAAAAAAAGTACCAAAAAAAAGCAAGCAAGGCCTGCTGTTCAACAAAAAACCGTTAAATTAGCATTTAGGGGGGGAATGGGGGCAATGACCATGTTTACTTCTTCCTAATATTGGGAATATAGAATCTATGGGAATTGGAAAAATCACAAAACCTACTGTTAATAAAGTAGGCGGGGGTACACAACAAAATTTAAGTAGTGTAGGTCAAAGCGTAAATAAACGAGATACAACAGACATTTCTGCTTTAATTAAAGCAAATGAAAGCAAATCAGATTTAAATACTAACTTAACTATGGTTAACGATTTTTTAAAAGCACTTAAACCCAGTAAGAAGGGGGGGAGTTTAACTTTTTTAAAAAATTCTCAATTAATCAATTTTAAAAGAAAAATTGGAAGCAATAAATTCCCAAAGAGTATTACAGATAATAGGGGAAAAGAAAAATTACAGATAGAAAAAAATTATATCGATCGCATTTGGGATGGACAATTTGACGAGTTACTAAATTATACTGAAAAAAGCCCTGCAGAGAAACAAAGAATAATTAATAATGTAAACGAACAGGCTGGCTTAACAGGCTCACACGATTTTTTAACGAGTGATGAGGAAATTGCTGGTATTGATGGAAATAATGATGCCAATTTTGTTTTGGGACAATTGAGACACGATTTGGAACAAATCGTGACGAAACTTAACGACGGAACTTATAAGAATTATTATAAATAACCCATGTTTAGTTTTACCTAATATTGGGCATATATAAGCATGAGTGTAAGAGGATTTCTTTCAAAACTTTCAACCAATTCTTCAGCAAACAAGTATAAAGTAGACAACAATAAACCTAATAAGACACAGGGTTTGTCCAGTCCGTTAAATAATTGTGGCACTCCTGTTAATAGAAATGATAAAAAAAACATATTGAATGGGCTTAATCCTATTGCTAACCCATTAAATGTCAGACATGATGACGATCCCACCAATATCGGGCTTGATATTGGTGAAATTAACATGACAGAGAATGAATGTAGACTCGAAAATACCGCAAATGAGTTACATGAAAAAATTCAACAGTTGAAAAGTAATTCACAGGTAAAATATCTATCAACCGTTGGAGATGATACTAAAATTTATAAAGAGAAAAATGGAAAAAGTTTAGGGAACCCTGAACGCGAAATTCGTAACAAAAACCTTATGAGATCAATAATAAAAGGAAAATTCGACAAGCTTGAAAGCCTAAAATGGGATGGTACTGGAGAAACGCTGCAAGAGTCAAGTAAAGAAACTATTAAAGATATTAGAATAGTCTGCGATGATAACAAGCTGCTTTCATTCAACCAAGGTGATGACGACGAATTTGCCATAATTAATCACTTATTTATAAATATTGATAATCTAGAACAGGAATTAAAAGATATGATTGACAACAAAGAGGGATAATGGAACCAATCAATATTGACATAGTTGCACTACAACGCGGGGTGTTACTTAAATCGAGTCAAAACTTTATTGCGCATGCCATTAATGATGAACATCAATTTAAAGGAAAACAAGCGTTGCTGCGCATGTTTGTGGATGGCATTAGCAAGTACATTATTACCAATAAAGAAAAGGACCCAATAAATTATTACACCGTCCATTTTGAACGCAGCAAAATCACGTACATGGCGCAAGTGAGCCATCAGAGACTGCATTATGTGTATTATGTAACATATGACGAAGTGCGGCAAAACAATATTGTTGAGCCAAACAAAAAAAAGTTTTGGAATTTAGTTAATGCCGCCATAAAAGATCAACAACAGCAATTGGCTGACATATACGAAGTACGTGGGGAAGAACCAGATGGGTAATCCACAAATAGGAGGGCCACCAAACAGAGTTGCTCCACCAACTGTAAGAACAGAAACTAATCCAACAACAACAACAACAACAACAACAACAACAACAAAGTTAACGGGAAATGATGCTTCAAGGATTGGTCAAGATTTAGCTAAGGCTGTAGGCTCACTCAGCCAGGCTGCGAATCCACAAGAAGGTGGCAACAGCGCTACAGCTGATAGTGTACATATGGCATTTGATCAATTAAACAGTTTGGATGTAAAAGTTTGTACGATTGACGACATATGTGAACAGTTGAGTAATTTAAATAAGGAATTAGAAGGGTTCAAATTAGATAATAAAGAAAACCGAGATTCATTTGAATCTGCATCTAGATCAGATAAAGATAACATGATTAGTCAAGTAGAAAAGAAAATAAACATATTAATAGGTGGTTTAGATACGTCAGTCCTGGCAAAAGGTGATTTTATGGACACATCAAAAGAAGAGAAGGGAATAAAGCTATGTAGAAACATATTATCTAAAATTAAAGAGCCAGAAAGCGATAATATAGGAAAAGCTGCAAATGACGTCAAAGAAACTAAAAAAGTAGAAGTACCGCTAAAGCGAAAATCAGTATCTGAAAAAATGAACTGGCTTAGAACAAACAAAAAAAATCTTCATAAAATGAATGACGAAGAGAAAGCGCTGTTCCAAAGCATTTGGAAAAAAGATGATCCCCAGGTAGATATTAACCTAGAGAATCCTCAAACAGGGATTACTCAAACAACAGAGTTAGATGAGTTAATGGCAAAAGTTGAAAAGAGGGTTCAAGCTGAGTTCGCTGCAAAAAAAGCCGCAAAAGCAGCAGCAAATCCACCAGCTCCTAAAACAAATAAACCTAACCCCATACCAGCTAAGCCGACTATAAAAACTCCAGCAAAAACAACACATAAACAAGTACAAACTGAAAAAGTTGAAGATAAGAGATTAAAAGATCTTAAAGGCGTCGACATGGCATCTTTTAATAACATGCGAGCATCGGTATTAATGTATAACGATAGAGCAAAAGGGAAACCAAAATTGGAAAACTCTGCCCTAAACTCGTTTAAAACAGCAATGGAAAAAACAAATAGATATGCAGATAAGTTAATACCAATTGGTGAAAAATTTTTTGGAAAGAAAAATATCGAAGCAGAATTAAAAAACCTTGGGGAAGAATTATTCGGAGATAGCTATGATCCAAACAAACTATTTTAATCCCCCCCTTAAAAAACCATTATTTTAATGTGGTTGAAACATTGGATTTAAAACGGCCTTGGTTGCGTGCTTCACGCATTTCGTCTAAATCTTTATTGTCAGGGTCTTCTGGGCGTTTAATAAAGGTGGTTGAATGGGCATCCACAGCCTCATTTTCAGGACGATCTTTGGTGTAGTAGTACAATGCAATCGACTTACGTGTACGATCGGGTGGGCAGGTAACAGGATCTGGGTGACCGTGATAGGACTTTTCGGACGTTGCAAACACCACCATTCGGTTAAATACAGGCAATACTTGATCAACTCGTTCGGTTAAAATATGAGCATCGCCATCTTTTTGACCACGCCAAATATCCAAGTGACCACCATAAGACTCATCCCAATCTTCATTTAAATAAATAATCGCATTTAATCGACGTTCAAGCTTCAACTTTGGGTGAACATTGAAATCAATATGCACATCCAATTTACCACCAGTTTCGATTTGATGAATACCACCACCACGATAGTAAGGATCAGGGATTAACCCCTCAATACCTGTTAATTGTTCGAAAAACATGAGCATGTCAGGCGAGTTTAGATATTGCAAAATTTGTTGAATTGGAACCGGCAGCTTGGCCAGCTGATCCATGGCTAGCTTTTTTTCTAATGGGTTTTCATATTTATAAAATTCAAGGTCCTTTGGTGTTGGGAACACATCAACAATGCTTTTTAAGGCCGCTGGGTTCATAAAGTTATCAATCACCACATAAGGGAATGGGTCCGCATTTTTAAAGGAATCTGCATAATCAGTCACAAACTGCTTGCGTGCATCTTCTGTAATATAAGTCATAAAAAACCTCCAGTTAGAAATAATAGCTTAAAATCATTAATTTTGCATCTAAACCAATCATTATCGACCATTATTCAATAACGATTTCATCAAAATCAATCCATTAAACAAACACAGTGTAATTTTTGTGTTTAATTTCAGTGAATTATGGGAAGTAATTAAAGAAGCTTCATTTTAGAAGAGATTTAAACTGGAGGGGAAATGAGTGAGTCAAATTAGTGGAGCAAAGGATAACAACCCAATAAGTAAAGCAACAAAACGTCCAAAGGGACTGCGTAACCCCAAAAACCTCTCTAATCAAGAGCAAAATAAAATCACTCAAATACTACACCGTAAATTACAAGACCAAAAGTTGATAGATCCTAAAGAAAGGACGTACGAGGAGGAGACTCAAATCACTCAAATGGGAAGTCGTGTAGGGTCATGACATACGGAAATTTATCAGAAAAGACAGCAACAGCAATGTTGGAAGATGAAAAACTTATGTACGCTATAAAAATTCGACCTGGTCGTAACGATGGGGGGGTGTTTGATCCTAAAAAATTAGATACAGCAGCACTGCACCTAAGCTATCCTAAACGTCCATAAACAAATAATAACTTAATCATGCAGATTGACATTAAAAATGACAATAAATGTTTAAATTTAATGAAATATGGGAAGTAGATAGAGTTGCCCCATTTTGGGGGGGAATTTAAGATTAGGAGAAGAATATGAGTAGAATTGTTCCTTCAAGTGGACCAAGCAAACCAAACAAAAATAATAGGAATGATCAAGAAATCGGTAAACCAGTAGCTAAACACAACGAAAGTGAAATTCTAAAAAGAATTGGAGAAGCTGGAATAACAACAAGTGGGATTAGCCCAGACTCTGCGGTTTTGGGACACCAAACCGGAGAAGCCGCAGCAGCACTCTATAATAAAATCCAAGAAGAAGAACATACATCACCCCATTCCACAAATCAAAGCTCAGAAAATAAAGCCAATATACCGACAGAAGAACAACCAATTTACGTAAAAAATGAAAATGGCGATGAATTACAAATAAATCTAGGCAAAGACTGGCAACCAAATATTGAGGTTGACTCAACAACAACTACGTTAACGGCTGAAGAAAAATTCCAGGCCTTTAATCAAAACTCACAAGATAAATTAAACACTTATAACGAAGCAAGGCAACAAGGTCGTGTCCCACTATATTATAAACGCATCGAAGAAAATACGGGTGGGAGAGAAACAATAACCCAAGTACAGGATTTTTATGGTGATGATTTTAAAACAGATCGAGAAATTACTACCATGGAAAAAAATGGTGAAAAAATTGTTTGGGGACAACGTGTAATTGATTGCACAACAGGTGACACGACATCCTATTGGGGTCCAGTTACAATTGAAGATGATACTAGTTACGAGCATTTAGGGTTACGTTATGCATACGATAAAGAAAACGAAGGATTTCCACAAGAAAATACGTATCAAATAAAAAGTGAAGTAAATGGAAAATGGCATAATTTAGCTGAAAAAACATATATAACCACAACTGTAGAAGGTGGAGATGGTAACAAATATCAAATAACAGAAACGTATACTTATAATAGAAAAACAAATCAGTTAGACCGATCAGTGACTTATGGGAAAAGAGAATGGGGTGGACATGAAAGATTTGAAGAAATAGATAAATTGCCCAATCAAAATTATGAGATTACAGACACCCACTCCTATCAAACAAATAGTAAAGGACATAGTGGCCCTGGCGTATTGTTTCATAGAACTGAAGATGGAGAAGCATTTTTTAACAATATCAAAGCTAGTAGAGAGGACTCTTATGATAACGCGATTACAGAAGCTGAGGAACTAGCCGCACTTGAAGAACAAGCTGAATTAGAAAGGCAAGCTGAATTAGAAAAGCAAGCTGAATTAGATGCAGAAGAGAACAGTGTTGAAAAAAATACGGAAAACGAAATTGGCGACACAACAGAAATTGAAAAAAGTCCTGAAACAAATGAAGACAACGAGTATACTCCCGAAGAAGATGAAGACGTATTTAAGAGTATTAACGTCGAATTATTACAAGTAATACAAGATAGTGGACTTTTAGTAGGAGTACTTAAAGAAATAGGGAAAATAGTAACACTGAATCAATCACTTGAAAATATTAATACTCTGAACGTTGATGACAATGTAAAGAAAGAATTAAAGGACAAACTTAAGGCAAACAGGACCAAACAAGTTGCAAAAATTGCAGGAAAAATGACGAAAGGGGCACTCAAACAAGCATTGAGTACTTTAGGACCTGCCTCGGCAGGGCTTAGAAAACTTGTTGATTATTTCAGTAATAAAGCAACTAGTAAAGTAAAAGATTTAAGAATATACGATCAAGAACATACAGTGAGTCAAGGCTTTTCCAACTGGAAAATAAGAAATGCAATTAATGCTTTAAGCCAAGAAAAAACAGAACATCGAAAAAGTACACAAAGAGATTTGTTTGACACTTTATTTATACCAAGTTCTGTAAAAAACCGGTTAGCAAAAAATGAGCAGCATATAAAAGCAGAGGTAAACCGTTTAAAAAAAGAACTATATAGGTTGAAAGTAAAGGATGCTGAAACGCGAACTGACGCCGAGAAAGCGCGAATTGATTTGTTAGACTACAAAACAGATGAGCAGTTAACAACAATAGCAAAAAATATAATGTATCGCAGATATGTTACCGATGGTAAAGATATAAACAACCCAGTATCAAAGGGTCAGATCTTTAAAAAAGGGGTAATGAATGGAGTGAAAACCCTTGCCGCAGGCGTAACCTTAGGAGGCATTTACCGATCGAAAAAAATGTTGCCACCGTTAGCAATGAAACCATATCGGCGAGCATATTCCGAAGAAGCGATTCAACAACTGTTTTACGACGAATATCAAAGTGCCTCACAAGATAATAAAACAAAAATTAAAGATCACTTTGTAAAATATGCACGTGTAAGTGAAGATACAGCAACCGCCATGTTAGAAGATGAACGTGTGATGAAAGCCGTTAAAATTCGTATTGGTCGTTCGGACGGTGGTGTATTTAATCATAAAAAGTTAGAAACAACCGCAATAGAACGTGAAAGAGACGGGTAATTTCCAGCAATATCATTCAAATAAAGTGTTTAATTCAAAGGTAAGCATTAATATCTCACATTACTTGCATGATGCAATTGCATACATAAAATTCAACATACACACCTGCTTTAATCGGATTGATTTGCCAGAATCACCGCAGTCTTGCCCTGGATTACTCACTCTGACATACAATGAGCAGGGAACAGTCACAAAAACGATGTGGACTAAGGAATTGTCCCAAAAACATATTGATAACTTAATGAAGCAAGACTATGGGTTTGAGATATTATAAATTAGAAATAATTTAATGTCGCATAATATATATTATGTTAAATACAGGCAAAGAAAGAAGTTGCTAATGGTATGATTAATTATCCGACTTCTCTAAACAGCGCTCGTGCCTATACCATTCAAACTCGGTATCTAGTGAGGAATTTATCTACCAGACTTGGATTCACCATCACAACTTGATTTAGGAGCTTCACTTTCTCTTAATGAGGAATAAGCCAATAACAATGAGTTTAATGATAAGCTTTTCAATACCATTTCTGGTTTTTGAAGTTGATCTCTATTGGCTTTCGATAATTGTCTAAATAGTAGATAGTCGACTGTATTAAAGCTAGAAGATTCAAAAACAATAGTTTTACCTAATGCTAGCTGTTTAACCAGCTCTTTATCATTGTCATTCTTTGATTCAAAAAAATCATCACTCATACTAATGTATTCCCATAATTTAAGTCTCATGTGTTTATTATTTATTAATCTCGTAATTAAACGTTTACGAACGTTTTCTTTATCGGAAGCCTTAAGTCCTAATACCTCGTTTCCTGACTCTATCTGCAATACCGCCTTGCTGAGTTTTCGCTCATGCCTCATCTTATCTATTTCAATTTTAAATGATTCGGAACCATCAGATGCTTTTGATTCACCCCCACTACCAGTCTCATTATAGTTGCTTAATGCCTGTTTATATAAACCTTTCTGATCAGGTGTTGATAACGTCACGCCGTCTGGAATAATCAACTCACCATATTCAGAAGAAACACCCTTTTCTAGCAGCTCTATTATTGCCAATCGTTTAGCCATTTCTAGGCATCCTACTTCATCAGCAATTTGCAGCACAGTTTTTCCATCATTATTTTTAGCAGTCACATCCATCCCAGACTCAATCAACACGTTTATCAATTCTTGGAGTCCCCATTTAGCAGCCGTATGCAGCGCAGTTTCTCCATCATTATTTTTAGCTGTTGATTCAGACAACAACTTGAAAATATCAGCGCCATTAGCAAGCAAGGTCTTTGCAATTTTCAAGTTTCCTCTTCGAGTAGCCAAATGCAGAGTATTCATTCCATAATCATTTTTAGCAGTCACATACGCTCCATTGGCAAGTAATGCCTCTACCACTTCTAGGTGGCCTTTTACAGCTGCCCAATGAAGCGAAGTAGCATTAGAACAAATCTTAGCATTCACATCCGCCCCAGCTTTTATAAGTGCTTGTAATACATATTCTGGGGATATATCCTTAGCTATAGAAGGTTTTTTGGCCCACTCATATAACAGCCTATGCAGCGCAGTTTTTTCAATTAACCCCCCAAACTTTTTTAGCAACAAAATAGCTAAATTAGCATTATTTTCTTGTCTCGATTTTTGAAATTTTCTATTGACTGCGTCTTTGAACGCTTTGAAATCTTTAGTATCTTCGTTTACTATTAATGGCTCTGGTATGTTTTGAAGTGCTTGAACAACTATATCATCATTCATTTTAAAAATATCAATGATTTCATTCTTAATCATTGGGTTTGCTTTATGCTCCAGTAACAGGCGAACTATGGATTCCCTTTTTCTCCCAAGGGAAAGACTTAACGGCGAATTTCCAAAGAAAAATTTAACATTTGGGTCTACGCCCTTTTTTAGTAAAGCTTCAAGAATCTCTGAATTTTCTGATTCTAAAGCATAATTTACTGCCAATTCTAACAAAGTCTCAGAGACTTCTGTTTCAATCTTACTCAGGGTGTCTACATCCAAGATCGCAATTAAGCGCTTAATTTTTTTAAAAAAACTTGGATCAAATTTATATCTCCATTTTGTCATTAGTTTTATTAGATCTTCTTCTGCAGAACATTTCGTGTTCTTTTGATTTTTTGATATGGGCTTTGAGCAAAATAAAGAGATGTCATAAGATGCTTTTGATTCCCCCCCACTGCTACTCGCGTTATATTTTTTTAAATCCGGTATGTAGACCATACTTTTAAAGTTAGGCAGGGCCGCTAGTGTATATTTTGAGTATATAGAGCCAGGGATAGGTATTGGTAGTGAGACCGCCGCTCCTGGTAATATAGATTCCTTAGTAAAGAGAGAACCTGTAGAAGAACGCTTCACTTTTATAGTAGAAGGACTTATTCTTGTACATTCAAAAATCGTTTTAGCTCTAGTATTAATTAAATTAAATTCACTTTGTACTAATTTTAGGTCCTCATCGCATTGAATAAGTAATTGATTATCAGTTGATGGTGAGTACGTCCATTCTGGATATTTGCTTAATAAATCAGAAACATATTTATTGTCTATAGATCCCCAATCAGGTAGATGGGAATGATTCATTTTAGAAACTTCTGCGGCTGCTCCGCCAATATTAGATCTTACTGGTGACGCCGACGCTGCTCCACCAGTTGTAGAACTAGGTACTGATGCTACCGCTATAGATGACATAATAATAATCTCCTTATGTAACCTGTAAATATTTAATTATCGTACACTATTTAAGATAAGTTTCAATTAAATGAAGTAAATTTTCACTTTCATATAATAACACATATCCAACCTCATTTTTCCATAACGAAGAATAGGCAGCAACCAAAGATTCCAATGGGAGGTCTTTAATACCTCAGATGGTAATTTGATTTAATCTCTATAATACGTCATACCAATCTCAACGCATTGGCATCTTCTCCACTTAAAAATTCACTAATTTTGATGTCATACTTTTCACTTGCTACATTTTTCAAACTTAGTGGCTGTATGTTTTTTTCGACTGAGGAATATAAGGAAATTTTTAGTGATTGACTATTCAAAATTGTAGTTATTAATCGGAACTTATTGAATCTCCCGCATTATTATAAATTAATATTGTTTGTTGCGATATTGCTACTTTTCCAATTTTTTGATTATCTTCATTGAATAATTCGGTTTCGATTTAGTTATACCTTATGAAGTTAACCATCAGGCGAATAATGAATATCTTTAGAATTTAATTAATAAAGGAATCGCGGGTATTATAATGATTAAATACCCGCAAATTGAACCCTTCAAATGATCAGACTAAGTGTCATTGGATACTGTGTGAGTAATTGTACCAAGATAAAACGACGCAAATAAGGATGATAACGCAATTGGACATGCCAATGCAAACAACCAATAATAGCGGCTGTGATGATTAATTGACTCAGCTGTAATATCAGTTTTATTAATACTTTTATGAACGTTATGAACAACCGTATACGAGTTATACTTAAATAGGCAAAACTCAACATAAAACAAGTCACATGTCAGTGCATCTGTATTGCTCTTGTCCAAAATTTCAATCTTAAACGTTTGATTATCAATCGGCTGAATGCGCTTAATGACATAATCTGGTGATAACTCTAGGGTTAACGGCTTATTATGGTTTTCTTCGACATTAAAACAGTTTGATTTGAATATTAAATGGTTTAAAAATATAGAGCGGAAATATAGTCCCAATTCGTCATTGGTCAAAAACTTATTATAGGTGATGAAATCTATATTTTTAAGTTTTTGAACCCATTCATCACTCTTTATTAGATTATTGTAATCCTTATATTTCGAATTGCCCATTAGATTTTCCATAAAAGTCTTGGTATCCACTATTACATTTAGCGCATGATTTGGCACATTAAGATCTTTTTGATTTAACGACAACCAAAGATGAACACCTAACCAGGAATACCTATCCTTGCTTAAAAAACGTGACCTTAACGTATTAACATCTACTCCTTCGAGTTTTTTCAACTCATCCAAACGCTTTACATTTGGCAAACCATCATGATTAAAGTTTGCGTTAAATGTTTGATATAAATCAAATTGAATATTATCAAAGTGCCTAAACAAAAACGAGGAATCACTTAAGTAGTTCGATAAATAATGAGTATATTTATAAGAATACATCGCTTTCAAAAGAAGGGCTTGCATTAACGATTTATTAAATGCACCAAAATCTTTCTTAAACGTATTATTTAAACTAGCCATAATATGATTTAAAATCTCAACTTCTGAATCTGCATTGGTTGATGCATAATAAAGATAGTGGACAAACGCTTCTTGAAAACTTTTTGTCTGATATGAATAAAACCATTGCAATTGATCCAAGTGAACCATTTTTGCTGGGCAATTAAAATTCGTGCTGATAATTTCACGTTCAGTTAAGGTTGTTAATTTCTTTCGATCCTTAGAATAGTCCTCAAAATCTTCAAATGTTTTATATTGATACCTAATGTACGCACCAAACTGACTTTTTAATTCAGTAACTACTTCTTCTAAATTTGAGGAATCAATCATGTCTAATTCGGTTAAAATTTCCGGTACACCCGTTAAATACGCTGCCTCGATAATCCGTAGTTCTTTGGCCGTAGGTTGACGATTAAGATTTGCAAAAATAACGTTTTTAATTGTCATTAAAGTTTCATCTTTCGTATAAAATTCAGGGGGTGGCGTGGTTAACTCTTTTTTTGATTCTGGCTGTAGCACTTTAGAGGGGGCACTGGTTGGATTTGTTTCTGGTCTTGGCTCTAAATCCAATGGACGCATGGTTTCATATTTGATGGGGTCGCCTTCCCCATATTTCAAAATGGCATGGTTCCTATCTAGATTGCGAATGTCATGTATCGACAATCGTGGCTCTTCGACTTGGATGAATGACCCGTTCAATAGTTTTAATTTACTCACCCGTTGTTGATTTTGATATAACACTTCAGGAGTATTATCCGTAAGCTTAAATTTCAAATACACGTTTGTTCCAAACGATTCTTCAATTATACTGCCCGGTTCGTGGCCATATTGATGCTTAAGTTGCTTTTGGGTCTGAAGTGCAACCATGCACCCGATTTTATATTTACGAATCGTTGTAATTTCAGTATGGAAATTATTTATTTTAAAATTACCAAATTCATCCATATAACATAGCGTGGGTCGAATGATTAGTTCTGATTCTTTTTTATGTGGATATTTCTTTATTTCGTTATCGACAACGCCTTTCACTATTGAAAAATAATGTTGAAAAAAGAGCCCCATGATCGCTTTATACTTGTTTACATTTGACCCCCCCACCCTCAAATAAACAATGGTTTTTTGGTTCGGATCGGCGATCGAATTAAAAATCGCATCGTCATTACTCATCGTACGTTTAAACACCTCATCGGCCAGTGGTTTCAAGGCCTGTTGAGCAAAAATCAAACGATCTTCATACCCTAGCTCAGTTTCTTTGTACGCCAGTTCTAAACAATCGAACACTTTATTTAAATCGACATTATTCATGTCTTTTTTACGCAGTTCAATTAAATGAGAACGAAAGTTCTTCAATGTTTCGTAATTTAGTGACATTACTTTTTTGTATAACGCTGGAAAGCTAGGCGGGCAGTTACTTTGGTTATTTTTAAATTCATAGATCAAAAGCTTAAGTGCAAATGTCGCAATTGCCTTTCCGCCTTCCAAAAAAACACTATTATTACCGACATTCTCCCCACCAACTTTCTCAAAAAATCCATTTAAATATTCGTCATAACTATCATTTAATGATAAATGTCGTAACGGATTAAATTGATCTGAGTTTTCGTTATTCATTAAGTTCAACACCTTGATGGTATAGCCTTGCTGTTGTTTTAAATGAGCGGTTACATTAAATAATCTCCCATCGATATCTGTTACTAAGGAATTTTGATTGGTCAAGCTCATAATACCAGGCACAAAGAACCGTGACGATTTACCTGATCCTGAGGCACCAATGACGGCAACATGCTGGAATGAGTCTTCTAATGAGATTAACCGTTGGGCGCCCAAATGAAACCCTTCCGGTTTATGTGTATGGTAAAAAATCGAACCTGAATCCCGATTGGGGGGCAATTTTGGAGCACTAGGGCATAGATACTTCTTCGTTAATTCCTCAAGCTTGGTTTGAAATTGATTCAGCCGGTTGGCTGCATCATTAGAATTCTTACCGTTTATTATGAGAGCATGATCATCTAACGTTTGACAAAGTTTTTTTATTTGATCATTGCCCTCAACATCAATATCGCAACAATTGCGGAAACATGTCGCAAATGATTCAAAAATCTGAGCCAATTCATCGGCACTTAAGGAAAGATTTTTTTCAATCAATTTAAAATAGCGAAATAAAACTAAGGCATCGCCATATTTAGCATGATTAATATGAAACGTTTCTGTTTTTGTTTCACCATCCGGCATCAAAACTTTTTCATCTTGATGAACTTCTTGAAACTCGCGCCTTAACGCATCGTTGGTTAAGCGTAAGTTAAAGTTCTGAACGGTGTCATCCTCAATAAGGTTATCCGGCTGATTATAATCAAATTGATATTCTTTAACATTGAACCATTTAGAGGTCTTAAATTGATAGTGCATTGTATGAATGTTTATATGCCAATGCCCCGGCTCTAAAATTCTAACAATTTCTTGTGTCTCTGTTTTAGAAACCGTCGCGTTACGATTTTGAGCAACTGTTTGATCGTTGGTACTTGATGCGTGATTCGACACTTGCTGAGATTCTGTTAAATTCTTAGTTCCATTTGTTGATAATACATTCTGCCGCTGCTGCTGATCTAAACGATTTAAATTTGAATTCTTTGCAACAGAATTTGAACCAGATTCATTGATCCCAATCTGATGATTGGCCGATGACATTCTTGTCTGATGATCACCATTTGCAACCACAGAGGACGCATTTAGTGAATGTGCATCTTGCTTTAATTGACCAGATGAACGTTGGTTAGTATTTGCCGTGGAGGTTGAATCTTGTGTGGTTGATGAATTTACCGTTGATCTCGACTCACCCGAATTGGTTGACGTCCCTGACGAGTTGAGTTGGGATTTCATATTGTCACTTCCGATAGGAACGCTTAGGCCAGCCGTCCCACCTTTTATTGGGGGAAAGCCTAAAAATAGCGACGGTGCTCTTTGATGTCTCATGGTCTGGTCTTGACTCATCACATGGGTTGAGTTCTCCGACCTGACGCCATAAGTCTCATGATCAACTGTTGAATGGGTATTCATGCTCATATCATTGGAAACTTGAGCGTCTTGAGCATTGGTTGCTGATTGCAAGGAATGTTGCGTCGTATCCGTATTCGTGTTTTGGCTCGAAAGTGATTGATTATGGACTGCTTGATCATGGTTTAATGAATTTTGGGAAGAACTTGCACCTTTTGACTGACTTTGATTTATTTGAGCACCTTGCAATAATTGATTTGAAAGCTGTTGCTCAGCTCGTGTCGCTTGCATGGATGACGCTGATAATGACTGCTGTGCATTTGCTGAAACAATGCACTGCTCCTTTTGTTCAAACGTTGTTTTTATCGAGTGATTCATTGATGTGGTGGTTGTTAACTTTTGAAACTCTTGGCCGGCACCATATTGAATCGGTAATTCAATATAAGTATACACCTTGGCTTCATCCTCTTGAGAATCATCATGCCTTTTATACGTCACCATAAATGATGGCAAATGGTGACGCTGCTTCTTAAAAAGATCATACGGTTTAATGGGTTGTAAAATCTTTGAAAAACAGAGGTTTGAGCAAGATAAAAAGAGGATATCCATAAACATTTCTTTAAATGTTTCACCATCCGCATGCTGAGCATCTTTCGTTACTTTTTTTACATATGGCACTGATTTAAAAACCTGAGACATCTCCGTTAAAGCACGCTTAATAACTGGTAAATCATCCCCTGGAATGGTTTCGCCTGGATAGAAACTACCCAAATAGAAAAATAGGGATTCTTTTGCCAAATCATAATCCTTTTGATCAAAGGCTTTTTTAACCGCCATGATCAAATCAGTTTTTGTAATAAAATTACCCGCTAAAAATATTGGTTGCGGCCCATCAATCATTGGCACCTTTTTGTAAACATCATTCATGCATTTAAAGACGGCTAAAACATCGTCAATCATGTCGAACTCAATCATGGTTTTAAAAAGTGACTTAACATTATTCATCATCTCAACTCGAAACAAATTATTCAGATCTGATTTTGTCTGAATTGAATCAATATAAGCGATAAATGTCGTAATCAACGCTTTCATCTTTTCTTTTGATTGAGTTTGCATAACTTGCCGACACTGGCGCTTAAAATAGGATGGCTCAAAGCCTTTTGTGCATTGGTTATAAACCGTTACCTGATTATTTATTTGAATACCATTCATAATTACCCTTCCTTCCTTCATTTATTTATTTAAATTTTTATCTCATCCACACCAACAGATTCGATTTAAGTTTTATTCAAGCAATGGAACAGCATCCAACCGTTGAATCAATGATTCAAGCATTCGTTTTTTAATTAAAAGTAAATAACAAAACCGTAACCAATGCATCGTTGATATTTTCGCGCGTTGCTTATTGTAAGACGATATCACCTGTGCACGAGATTTTATCATCAATGCCTTTTTTAATGACCGAATCTCACGGCTTAAAGCCCCGACATCATTCCCTTGAGTCATTTCTACATCCATTAATTGCTTTTTCTGGCGGCATTCGTCTTCCAAATCTGGTGTCTTCTTTGCATACTGTTGTGCTAACTTTAAAACCTCTGCTTGGGTTTGGTTCCATTTGCTCATATTATTCAAGCCAACATTCATTAAAGTTGCCATAACCAACGACTGCCACTTAAGCAGCACTAAATCACGATGATATTCACTTACTGTGTTACCTTGCATTTTCGATTGACTCGCGTTAATTGCAGGCATATGTTTCTTTTTAAAAAAGAACGCATCGCTGGTTCTAATTTTAGTAGTATCAAATTCAAATGAATGATGATCATGTAAATGATTTATTAAATGCTGTGCAATAGTTTTTGAATAACCAACCCGAAGTGCCATTAACTGGCTTAATTTAGATTTAATCATTGCTGGCTTCAGCGACCAACCATCGTCAGCCTTATAATTGATCAATAATGTTTTTGGCCGTAGTAATGGGCAAATTGATTCCTGAATGTACTGAAACGTCTGAAAC
This sequence comes from Candidatus Marinamargulisbacteria bacterium, assembly GCA_049889215.1. GTDB lineage: Bacteria > Margulisbacteria > Marinamargulisbacteria > UBA817 > UBA817 > UBA817. Next base: position 57,582 of record JBMHDV010000010.1, on the reverse strand, counting down.
AGATACTCGCCATCAAACATCATTAAAAATGAATGCGGGATATCAATAATAAGCGTATCCAACTGAGACTTAATATCATCTAAAATATAATTCACTAAAAAATCAACAAAAAAATGTGTACTATTCATATTATTTAAAAAAAGCGGAACGTACGCTCCCCCACCCTTATCTTGACCAAAACAATCATCAAATAAATGCATCGAAAAATTTACAAATGGTATAATTGAAACGTTGTTATTGGGTGTAAAGGAATACCGATTCTCATAGTAATTTATTAAACGAACAATGCCCTCCCACTCCTCAAAATAATATGGATGAGGGCAATTATCCGATTTGATGACGTTTGAAAAATTATTGACGTTACATTTATATGGCTTTAAAATCCTGACCAATTCATCAACTGAATTGAATAAACTTGTTTGGCTAATGTACCACTTTATTTCAACCTGGTTGATTGGATAGCTTTGTGGGGCATTGCATGATTTCGATATAATCTCCAACTCGGTTCCATTAAAAACCAAGTGATGATCAAGATTACAAAACTTAAACCCTTTTGGTTCATTACTGGATTCATAAACAAGCTGATCAATCACAACATCATTGCCATTATCATTGCAAATCACACTTATTTTGATCGTTGGATTAAAATAGTAATTAAAATAATCATCGGCCAATGCGGATCGTTCTTGATGAACAATAACTTCATTTGGGATATCCTGTGTTCGATTAATGTAAAGCTCATAATAACCGCCATTAAACGAAACTGTTTTTGTTTGATAAAACCCAGCAGTCGGGGTCCTATGCAACATATCCAACGATATAATTTTATTCATGTCATTTCCTCCTACTGGGTTTTAAGTGATTACAAATGCAATTCAGCTGATAATTGTGATTGTTTTTTAATTAAAAGGTCTTTAGCTAAATGCTGATCCAGTTGAGCCCTTTCTGAATTCTTTGCCTTAATCGCGACTGGATCATTGAGCAATTCATGGCTATTTTGAGGTTCATTTCCCGCATTATTGCCAGTTATCCAATTCCACAAGCTACTTAGTCCATAACCAGTCGATGGTGATTGGGGCTTCGGCTGTATCGGCTCAATCACTGGTCCAAAAGGTTGTGGGTATGGCCTTGGACAAGTAATTGGGTTTGGACATGGGTGGGTTGGGTATGGATCTCGTCCAATTGGAAATGGGCCAGTTGGATATGGTCTTGGACCACTAATAGGGTTTGGACATGGACGTGGTCCATTAAGAAGTGGGCCAGTTGGATATGGCCGTGGACCACTAATTGGGTTTGGACATGGGCATGTTGGGTCAATATAAGGAGCGAGTAATCTTTGCTCAACAATGTTTCCCCTACTGATTGATCTCATGGGAGTATTAAGTTCATTTTTCAAACCTTGATCTTGACGAATCAAATGGGGCTTACTGGGCAATTTACCATAATTATAATTTGTTGGATTAATATTCATTTTAGACTCCTTAATATTTATTTACTTCCTGGCATTACTTTGTTAGTTGTGGTGGGTAACAAACACAAACATCTTTATTTTCATGTGACCCATTGATGCCAACACCAGCTTTGCCACCTTTATTGACCTGTACCCCAACGTTTCCATCTGTTGTGGAATTTGAAAGGTATTCTTTAACACCATTATCACCACATAAGTCACGACACTCAGCCGCTGGAGACTTCTTCAAACCAATAGGTTGAGCGCTCAATGATGATACATTTTGGTTAGCCAACATTGGTGACTGAAGTGTCGGCGATGGATACGTCAACGTTGGTTTCAAAATCGGATTGATTAGGGGTTTATTACGTCGCTGAAGCAGTTGGTTTTGAAAACTGGCAGCAATACCACGGTTTGGATTAAAATTAACATTCATATTATTCTCCTTAATAGTTTATTTACTTAATGAACAATTATTTGATGGTTGAGGTGGATAACAAACACAAGAATTGTTATTTTCACGCGACCCATTAACACCAAATCCAACGCCCCAATTTTTACTACCTAAAAACCCCACATTCACTTCGGTTTTGGTATTCGAATTGTATTCCTTAACACCATTATCACCACATAGGTCACGGCACTCAGATGGGGAAGATATCTTACCCGAAACGGATTGGACATCCATTTTATAAGGACGTTGCTTAGCCACAATGGATGGCCCAACCACCGGTGACGGGATCGTCACAATCGGAGCGTCTAAGGTGAGTGACCGAACCATTTGATTTTGAAAACTGGATGCGATGCCACGGTTTGGATTAAAGTTAATATTCATTTACAGATCTCCTTCTTATCGTTTACAACTAATGCCAATACCGCCACTGCCGTTATTATTGACGCTAACGGAAACTGTACAATTATCGTTAGACGTCCCAAAAGAGGCTCCCGTTGGTTTTCCTTTTTGGTCAAACGTAATGCTTGCCGAATTACCGTTTGATGAGCCACTAAGGGTCCCACCGGTGATCCCAGACGAGCCAAGCCCAAGCTGTGCATCCACTGTCGTGTTGTTACCTTGAACATTAACCCCAATGCCATAGGGTGATGCATAAGGCGTTACTTGCCTTGGTCGATAATTAAACTGATTATTATTTATATTCATTTTTTTTTACTCCTGTCGTTGTTTTTATTGATTTATTCTTCAAACGCTACATAAATAACCACCGCCTTTCATTAAAATCAGAGGGTTAGTTAGCTGCGTCTATTGTCTGAATTAATTCAAGAAAATCATCACGTTCGACATCTTGAATAACGTGTTGGAAAAAACTTAATTGTTCATCGCGAAGCAATTTAAATACCAAACGCATGTCTGGCGCATTGGCTTTTAAATGATCAAATAATTCAGCGGCCCTAATGACTGATTCATAAAATTCTGTATAAGACGAAGCAAGTGTATTCCTGAGTGTATTCAGCTCGCTTCTCATATCAATAACAGCATTTGCTGCTGTTGTTTTTTTAAGTTGCTCCTTGAGTGTGAGTGATGATTGCTTTGAGGCGATTTCTGAACGTTTTCTTCTTATATCAGCATTATTTGTTGAAATTTCTTGCTTATAAAAATCTCGCTTATTTATGTAGTTGTGAGCGGTTACATGATATGCTGACTCTCTAAACCATTCCTGAAAAAACCAACCAAACTGTACAATATGTTTCGTTTCCTCTGATTTGATTGTATACCCATCGTTTCTATTTACATCAATGCGAATATCGTCTTTATGGGATTTTTCATGAGAAAATTCAGCCTCACGCCAGCGCCATCCTGTTGCTTCCTTTGTCACCGGCCATCCTGGACGGTCTCTCTTATCGTCAACATTCATTTTTTTATTTTTAGTTTCCAAATCTTTAATCTTTGTTTCGAGTGTCGATATAGCCGTGTTAAGCTCTTGAATTTCAGAGTTAATGGCATCAATTTTAGTGGTTGAATTCGATGGCAATGTATTGGATTCGATGCGTTTATTTAAATTGGCAATTTCCGATCGGGTGCGATTCAGTTCCGTCAACTTTTTTGGCAAGTTATGAATAGCGTCACTATATTGCTTGAGCGTATCAGAAAAATCGATCAATTTGTCTTTAAGTAACTCTTCAAATAATGGTTTAACCCCTTTAGTATCTTTCAGATCCGTTAAAGGTATCCTGATTGAATTAAATTCAAATGGGGTACGATTTTCAATAAACCCTCTTAACTCATCATTGTCTTCAAGTAATTTTGATGGCATAGATGATCGTTTAATTAATAATAAAAAAATATAAAAACGTAACATGTTTTTAGAGATTTTTCGGCCTTCTTTTACAAAATGAAGGATTTCTTTTTTAGTTTGGGTTAATGCAACATCTAGGTTTTCTTGCAGTTGCTCAACAGAATAGTGTACAAGGCCATAAGATTCCAAGTCATTACGAACAAGAAATGTAAACGGTACAGAGTCTAAATTTAACAATTCAGTTTCCATGGCATTTAAAAGCGAATTGTATTTGTTTATAAGTAATGACTTCGCTGATTGATTCCTCACCTTTTTTAAAATCCAATTTTGCATTGTATCAAGGAACTCTTCATCTAGATGTTCCTTGGATAGCCGGTCATAAAACCCATGGCCATTTTCATCGAGGCCCAATTTAAATACATCATAAAACGAACTAAAAAAGTCCATTACTTTACGAATTCCACCCGCTGCTAAATTCATCACATCACTTCGTCTTAATGTAATTACCAAATTAGATAGGTCATTTGAATATAACAGTTCGATCAATTGATAATTGATAAGCGGCTCTAATAATTCTGAACGATTTTCTTCTAACCCTGGCGTATCCATATAAGAAATTTCATTGCTTAGTTGTGATAAATTGAGAACTGTTGCTGACGTCACTCCAGTTCCAACACGTCCTGCATAAATAGAATCGGAATCAATACCCAATAAGAAGTTAAATAAGGACGTCTTCCCAGATTGGGTCACCCCATACATTGGTAAAACATTGGGCTGCCCCATTGGTGAATGCAGCATGTTTTTGTAAATGATATCCAGAGCGTCAAGTGTGATGGATTGTTCATCCTCTATGATGGTTGATAATTTCAAATCTTGGTCAAGGCGATTTTTACTGAATTCACTCAAATCAATCGGTTGATTCAAATGAACCCTAAATAGTCTCTCACCTGGAAAAGTAGCGGTATGTTGTTCATTACTTTCAAAAACTCGAATATCGTTGCCATGCTCAGTTCCAATCGATACACCAAGCTTCTGACCCAAAGCATTCATGAGCTGAATTGGCATAAGGCCAGAGAATGATTTAGAAAAGTTAGCTATTGGAATAAAATCAGAATCCTTTAAATCACGGCTCAAAGAAGCCTCAAGAATTCGTTTCGCTGCAAAATCAATGGTCGTTACATTTTTTTGATGAAATGCTTTTACTTTATTCAAGATCAAGCGTTGAAATAAAAGTAATTCACCTTTTAAATATTCGGGTTTAATGATACTGCCTGTCAAATCTGTCAAAGCTAATTTATCTAACACACTGGTAAGCTTTTCTTGATTCAATGCCAACAATCCAGTCGCTATTGCATTGTACGACGACTCTGTGGGGGTGGGTGATGGTAACTTAATCCCAGGGGAAGGTGTTGGGATCGTGTTTTGAGTAGGTAAACTCACAGTATCGGACAATGATTCACTCTGTCGTTGAATCTGAGCAACTTGATTTGCATCAATGATGCTACGAGGGTCCTGACGATTATCACCAGATTGAGTGACTCTTACCTGTCCACTTTGCTCTGACAATTGAACCGACTGTGACTGAATATCTTGGGTACCTGTCTCTGCCTCTTTCGAATCCCCGGCATGACTAGCATTATTTAATACGACCTCTGATGGGGATAAATTTTGTTCAGAATTTACCGGTCGAACTGTAGTGCTTGCGGCAGCAGCACCAGCGATGGGTTTAGCAATTGATTGATTAATTATTGGGTTCATTAATACATCCTTTTTTAATACTTTTTTTGATCAAACTTTAAACTTAAGCGTTCATATATATCGCCTCCAAAACATTGATTGATGAGACAACTATATAAATCTAAAATCTGGAATAACAATCCCCCAAAGGTCATATTCTAATCACAAAATAAACCATGACTTTGGTGCATATTTTTTTGAGTTTTGAGGGGAATCTCGGCATGACTTTAGTAATAGTCACAAACTCCACCATTATCCTGTGAAGGAAAAAAGTCATGCATGACATAGTAATCTTTTATCAAAAATCAAAGACAAAAATCTCAAAACAAGCTGACGTTTAATCAATTTAGACGCACCACACCTGTAATTTAGGCTGTAAAGAGTGGTGTCCGACGATTATTATGCATCCAAATATAGATGCTGATGTGATCTTCAAGCGCTTGGATATTTTTTGTGGTGTTCCAAGTTTTTCGAATTAAGCGACTGATGTTGGCTCGCATCATAGCAAATGTATGATTAATAGTAAAAATGGGATCAAACTTGGCCTTTTTAAGTTCCCCTTGACCCGCCACACAACCCTTCTTACCTAGGTATTGCGTATACTTACCTTGCGGAAAATGACGCTGAACGACCCCTTTATAAAACGAGCATTCATCAGATGAGATTAAAATATCCGGCTTTAAAAAGTCCGTCATCTCATTAAACAGTCGCATCATCCCTTTTCGACGATGATCCGGTCGGTATCCATACTTCTTACGTGATATCTTAGCCAAATGCCCAGTTGCTGGCATTTTTGAAACCGTAAAGCCCAATATTTTCCGTTCATTTTTAGCAACAGCAACAGCCACTGCCAAGGGCTTGCACTTGGTGTGTTCAATGGTTTGCAGTTCGTCGAATTGAATGGCTTGGATGTTCCGATATTGATTCGACTCTTGTTTTAATCGTTCGCGGCAAATGGCACCTAAAAATGCAAGTTTTCGTGCCACAGTTTTAGGGTTTACCCGCAATAATTTAGCCGCACTACTCATTGACACATTATGGCTTAACAGCTCCATTAGTGGTTGATTGATTGTTCGTTTTTTCTGCCACCGCAATGCGCTTAAGGTTGCCGCTGAAAATGTTTGAGCGCAGGTTTTGCATTTGTATCGTTGTAGCACTTGCCCATCTGATGACCGTTTAAATTGACCATTTCGATATGCATTTTTAATGCGACAGCAGTCCCGTTCCCCCCGTGGCTTCATGTGGTCAATTTAATGGTTTTAAGGGTTTTATGTCAATCTCTGTATTATTTTGAATTTATCAAATAACACACCTTACTTTTTTATCACAATTAAGTGGTGGAGTTTACACGTTATTAGTCGATTTAAAGAAATCAACAGTCGTCTTAATATCGTCCATCCCAATTTCCGCCCCTTCATCAGTGCTCTTAAGGTAATAACGATGGGTTAAAAAGCATGACCATAATGGTACGCCAGACAAACCTGCCGCTATTAATTTAATATAGCGTTCAACTTTAGAGAAAGCCTCACGATCTGTATCAGATTTTTTGATAGATGCATTTAGATTTTTTAAAAGTTCAGTAATTAGATCTGTAAACTCATTAATTTTAGTTTGATAGTTCTTTAGTTTATCTTTTAACCAAACTACCGACTCTTCCTCAGTTTCAAACACTGGCCCACCACATTCCTTTTTTTTAACTTCTTTATATAATGAAATAGCATCGTTAAAAATGACATTTGCTTCACCCTGAAATTGAAGCAAATCTTTTAAGTCCTGCATAAAAGGCGTCCGATCCAGATCATCATTTATGGGTTTCAATGCCCCAATCAAATCATCCGAATCCGCCAACCCCAATATGTTTGCCACGGCCTGAACCATTAATTTACACCCCCCTGAGTTGGTACGGTTCTCAAGTGATTCATCTGTTTTTTCGTTAATGCAGCCCTCAAAAAATTCCAAAAACAATTTAGCTGAATGCGTAAGTGAGGATCTATCATTAGACCTATCAAAATAATTAGAATAATTAATATCTGTTCCAGAGGTTAACCCTTTAAAACCATTGATCGCAACCAAAAAAGCCTTCCTCATATTCGCTCTATTTTCTGTGTACTTTTGTTTAATTGAATCCCGTTTTTTATTATAATCTTCCCTACGAATATCAATACCATTATGCTCACAGTATTTAGTTGCTAAATCGGCTATAACATTATCATCATTTTCAGAGTTCAAAATACAGTTAACATAATTTGATATTTCATCTTTGGTTAAGATATGTTTTGCAGTAAGTTTATTAAACACCCAAATGGGCATTAAAAAATCATCCATTTGTTTATACTGTGCAACTGTGCATGACTCATATAAAGTGATCATGGGCAGCAGGTACTCTAAATACATTCCCTTATGAATCTCATTATTTTTCTCATTATAAAATTTATAAAACGAGCCTTCAGCATCACATTCTTTTTTTTTGGAATCAAACTCAGCTGTACTAAAACATTGATCACGAGCCGAACTAATTTGTACGAACCTATAAAAACCGACATCTACAGTTTTAGGATAATAATCTTTTTCCGAATCATTAGTACCGATAGACTTTGGAAGTTTCACCTCCACTTTTCGAGATACAACGGGATATGCCTGATCAACATTGAAAAGACTTAACAATCGGGTAGAATTGGAATTCAGCCTGGATGAAGGCATCAAAGATGCATCACTTATAGGTGGCATTGGTCTAGGTTGAGTTGATTGGACCTGCTGCATGATTAAAAACCGATATTAAATAACGCCATTATTTTAATTGTCAATTTACAATAAAACCATTTATTCATGAGCCATCAATTGTTCAACAAGCCTAAAATACTCTGTTTTATCAACATTTTTCAATAGGTGTTGCATCACATTCAAATCAGTGTTTTTAAGAATCTTATAAATAAGCTTAATATTGTCTTCCTCATCTCTCAATCGATCAAAAATAGTTGGTGCATCACTCTTAAGCTTTTCGTTAAAGTTTTTTACTTGTGCCTCAATCTTCTCTTTCGTTAATTTCAATTCTTCTGTTAAGTTAACTTTCGTTTTCTCATGGGACGTTTCCTTCAATTTTTCTAAGGTAGTTAAACGTCTTTTCAAACTTATTAATGCGCTCCTAACCCTTTCAATTTGGTCCTTATATTCTTGAATCTGAATCTTATAGTAGGTTCGTTTTGTTGTATAGTTATGGCAAGTTACTTGGTAGTCGTCCGACCAGTGCTGCCAAAAATATGGGTATTGCACTTGAATTTCAGTATCAAAACGATTCACTTTACTATACGACCCCTTCGAAAGAATCATATCACTCTTATGTGCTTTTTCATGAAAAAACAAAGCCTCTTTCCATAAAAAACCTTTGGCAACTTTTGTGTCCGGCCAACCATCACGTTCCATTCTCTCATCAGAATCTACTTCATTTAGTTTTCTTTCTAAATCAACTTTTTCATCTTTATAAGTAGAAATCTTATTCTCTGTAGTAGCCAAATCCTGATTAATTGAATCAAGGTCTTTGGTATCTAACAAATTGGTACTATCCTCCAATTTTTTTGTTATATTCGCAACCATTAACTTTAAGTTTTGAATGTTTTTCAGATCCAATTCCACATTTTCAATGAAGGCAAAATAATCTTTGATTAATTTAGATTGAGATGATATTTGCGACATAAAAAACTCCTTAAAAAGAGGTCCTGCCCCATTGGTGTTGTAAATACTCTCAATGGGATACATTAAATCATTAAGCACTGATTTTTTTTGGTTAATTGAATCCAAAAGATCTTGATTAGATGCATCTAAGTTAGCTACCACACAATCTTTTTTAATAAACAAATAATACAAGTAAAGTAAAAGTGTGTTATTCAAAGAGGTAGGCATTATACCTTTATTTTTAATAACATTTGTAACAATGTCTTGTTTAATTTTTTCAATTGCTGAATCAATAAGATCCATAACGTCTATCTCACCATTATAAAACCCAAAATCATTTCGAATAACAAACGTAAATGGAATTTCTGACAATCTTGCCACATTAGATTCAATCTCATTAAAAAACAGATTCCATTTCGATTTTATTTGATCTGTTTTTGAATTAAATAACCTATTCTTAATCATGTCTTCAAAAAACATTTTATGGGTTTCACCAAAGTATTTCTCAAAGACTTGATCATAAAACCCATCACCCAATTGCTTCACATTAAAAAATAAGCGGAAAAATTTAATTACCGATCGATTCCCACCAGCAGATAAATTATTTAAATCACTAAACTTTAATGTAATAACAATATTTGACAATTGATTTGAATATAACAACTCAAATAATTGGTAGTGAATGAGTACTTCCAAAATATTAGACCGATTATCATCCAAGCCGGGTGTATCTGTATAAAAAACACCATCCCTTTCTAGCTGATAATATAACGCTGTTTCTGATGTTACCCCACCACCAACTCTAAAATTCAGGTCTTTTTGTATATCTAATATAAAATTAAATAACGACGTCTTACCAGATTGAGTAACACCAAATATCGGTACAATTGATTTATCTTTGCTATGTTTTTTATCCAACATATTGAAATATAAGGTTCGCATTCCATCAATGGTTAGCGTATCATTCTCGATAACATCTTGCGACAAATCCATATCTTGATCAAATCTTGAGATTTTAAATGGCAACAAATCAAACGATGAATCAAATTCAAAACTTTTAATTTTGTGCGCAGGAAATTCAACGGTGCATTTGGCCCCATCTTTTTGAATTCGAATTTGAGTAGATGGATCATTAATAACAACATGAAGTTTTAAGCGCTTGCTCAATGCCATAAATAAGTGATCTGGCATGATTTCGTCATATTTAAAATTATTAATTGGGGTTAAATCATCTGGATTCAGCGTAAAATCTTTTTCGCCATGCTGACGCATTAATTCATCTTCAAGCAGCTTACAAGCTTCAAAACAAATGATCTCCCTATTTCTTTTCATATAATTGAATATCGCTTCACTCAATAAATTTTGAAGCATCTTAAGCTCATCAAACAAATACGAGGGTTTGTTTGCAAAATAGCCATATTCATTAAGATTTAGCATTTTAAAAATACGAAATTTAGTCGCATTATCTAAACCTAAAACCCCAGTAGCAATTGCAAAAAAACTGGGCCGTTTTTTTCCAGCCAAATCAAATTGAATCGGTTGCGGAAGATCGAACGAATCATTACTCTCATAATAACTATCTTGATTTATTACAATGTCACAATCACTATCAACACCGATGGTAAGCCCTAAAGATTGTACAATAGCCTTAAAAAATGACCATGGCATTTGACCAGTCAACTGTTGTGAAAATAATTGAATGGATTCAGCGGATAATCCTGAATCATCGGATAACGCCATTTCTAATAAAGGCTTTCTATTGATTTTATGAAAATGCAACAGTGTTTTAGCTAAAATATGTTGGGGAATTTTCATTTCATGAATAATATAATCTGGAATTTTTGTTGATGAAATAAAATCGTTCATCACCCCAATTTTCAAATGATCACGAACCATCATTTGTTTTTCATCATCAAGAGAATAAACACATTCTGCCAATTTAAAATAACTTGCATGTTCAGAATATGGCATTTTAAACATATCCTTGATTTTAAGTGCCTGAATCGACTGAAGCTGTTGTTTAAAATTAGTGGTTATCAACATTGGTAGTGGAACATAAGGCAACCAAGTTTCAATTAATTGATTATTAATATTTAATTCACGCCTCAATCGATCAATAAACAAACCTTGAAGCAGTGTCTTGAATGCAACGTTATCCCTCTGTTCCAATCTAGAACTAAGTTCAAAAAGGAGATCAGTTTGATCTTGAATTAACTCATTTAAAATTGCTGTATTGTTCGTCTCAAAATATTCTTTAAAATTTTTAAAAACCATGGCCTCACAAATAGGTTTTAAGCTCCCCTGAAGGTGACCCAATAACTGGTCTGGTTCTAAATCAAGTGAGTCAAAGTAAGTTTTTTCAGTCTCACCACGCGCCTTCAGAACATCGACTATTTCTTTCTTTAATAATGTTGTTAACGTTTCGAAGTCAGGGGACGATGAACTGGCCATTCTTAAAAAATCATTGGACGCATGTTCTTGAAGAAAATGTAAAAGTGGATCTGAGCTTTTTGATTCAGATACAATAGATTGAGATATAAAGAAATCTCTAATGTAAGTTAGGAAGACATCGCGATTTTGAACGGAAAACAACATCTTATGAAAATCTTGAATGGCTAGGCTGGCCCAAAAACAACTCTCTTTACCAGTACCCAATAACGATTCGTCTATAACTTGTTCCTGAAACATTAAGCTCATAAGAAAAGCAGCCATTACTGAGTTATATTTTACTTCGAGAGCATCACCCACATCATTACCATTGGGTGCCATTAAGCGAGCAATATTGAATGTTACACTAAACAGTTGAAGTGGATTATTATCCGCCATATACTCTAAATCTTCCAATTTAAGACTGTCGGAACAATTCATTTGGTTCACTAAATCATTAAAAAAGGCCTTAGAAACATCAAATGCCACGTGTGTTAGGGTAGCATCATTGTTCATTAAAAGTGCGGGAGCATGTCGTAATAAAAAGTGAAGTTGTGTTTCTTGTTCTAAATAATTCTCGATGGTTGGTGAATTTAAAATGGCAGGGAAAGAACGTTTCAGTTCAGTCAAAATTAATTGTTTAATTTTAAGATCTTTATTTGAAAACATATCCCCCAGCTTACTGGAAAAATCCGACACATCAGACTGAGTCCACGATAAAAAGTGAGGCGTAAACCATAACTTAAGCTGTTGATTAGCACCAGTTAAATCCTCGGGTAACAGATCCTTCAATAAATGATCCAAAAGATTATGAAACAATGTAGCTTTAACGTTATCAATACTATCTTTCTGATGCTCAATTTGATAAGCCATTGCACTAAATACAAATGCCTTCGCTGCTTCATGAGAACCAAATAAAAAATAATGAATTAATGTGTTCAAGTCAGAACTGAACGACCATGTCATTGAATTTAAAACCAACATGCGCATAGAATCAGAATTCGCTATTGAATCAGCGCTAGGTTCCCTCGACGATATCGACGTGCTAATATCTTCATTATTTAGGATCGCCTCAACAGCACGGTAATTTTCTTGAGAATTTTTAATCAAAGATAATAATAATTTTCGAAACATCATATTACCCTTTAATGGTGCCGCCAAACCAACTGCATGAGATTCATGATCTGCAGAGTACAAAAAATTCTTAACCAAAATATCAGACTCTAGTTTCAAATTAAAAAACTCATTAAAATCAACATTTTGGAAAACCGTATGAGAAAGGTTGTCATTATTTTGATTTAAAACAAATAAAAGAATCATTTTTAACGATTGATTGGTGATGATTGCATTATCAAAATTTTGCGTTGTGTTATTTAATTGATTTTGAAAGCGAACCGTGGTGGCAGCCAATGGATTATCGGGCACGTCAATTTGTGTGCCTGTAAAGAGTCGGATAAAAAAATTCAACGTTAAAATACTCACCAACAAAGCTGCGATTTGTTGAGGCAACTCTTTCATGAATAAGGCGAAATTTAGTAGATGTTGATTCGCTTGAACATTAGACGTATGTTCAGCAGAAGAGACTCTTGTATTTGAAGAAACGATTTTAGTTAACATGATGTATTGCTCAATATTATTGGGGTACCATTATTAAAGCACAAAAAAAAAAGTCGTCAAAAGAATATGCAATTTAAAAAAAAGAACATGACCTTTGTCATACCTAAAAAAGAACCACAACAAATGATGAAATGAGCCATCGATTATTTAAATACACATCATGACCTTTGTCATGGCAAAAAAACATATGGTAAGGACCTCTTGATTTTTTTGTTTTTACTAAATAATATATTTTTTAAATGAATCTCATTTATAAAATTTTCGAATTAGGCGCGCAACATGCACCCAATGCTGAATCAATCAGAAAAACAATATTAGTAAATAAAATATCCCTTGTTTTTTTAATAGCAGCCATACCATTTATGGCATCTATTTTTATTATTGGAGAACATTCGTTAGCTGGCATCGTACCATTTGTAATGGTAGGCTTCTTGATAACGCTTCTTCTAAATCAAAAATCTTTTTTTACAAAAGCAAAAATATGCTTATACGTTACAGTGTTATTTTCTGTTTATTTTTATGCTGCTGCTCTTGGCGAAGCATCGGGAATCCAATATGTTTACTTCTCTTTAATTGGGTTTGGGTATGGCATATTTGATTACACCCAAACCAAGCTCCGTTACTCATTTGCAACATTACCAATCACATCTTTTCTATTGCTGCACTTCACCAATTTCAATTTTTTTTATAAAACAACATTATCACCGGCTCAACTTAAACCGGTGTTTTACACATCTGTTATTTTAATTTTTATTATTATTTGGATTACAATTCTGTTTTACGATCAACTCTCCAACGACAATAAAATCAATCTAAAAAAAATACTAATGACGTATAAATTATCTGAGCGCGAGGGTGACGTCTTTTTATTACTCTTAAATGGTAAAAGCAATAAAGATATCAGCAAAAACTTATTCATAGAAGAAGGAACCGTAAAAAATCACCTTACAAATATCTATAAGAAGCTTAGCATTAAAAATCGTACAGAATTAATGGCCAAATTTACTGTTTAAACAAATACTTTATTTAAGTAAGATCAATCATTAAAAAGCCACGACAATATCAATCCAAGAGTTCAAATTAAGAACGATGTCTTTTCCCTAAAATTGATGCGCTTTTATTATTAGAGTTTTTCATACCAGTCAATGAACATGTCCTTTGAAACAGGAATTAACATCTCTTCTGTTAATTTCGCTCGAGTCATTGGGTCGTTTCCCATATTCGTAATTTGTTGATTAATTGCTTGCTTTCCATATAAATGCCCTTGAGGTGTAATGACCCAAGAATCACCGTCGTCTAAAGCATCAAAAAAAATACCACACTTAAATATTTCTGCACTTTCTATTTTTTTGTTTATGTTAGCTTCATCAATTTCATCGATTTTTTGTTTCCATTTTTGAAATGTCGTTTGCTTTGTTGTTTCCTTTAATAACACCAGCAATTCAGAGTATTGATTAAAAGCCTGCTCACTATTATCAATATCATCAGCATTCCACCACGATTTAGTGGATTGCTCTTCAATCGCTAAATGTAACGCAGTCCGTCCATTATTATCAGTAGCAGTCACATTTGCACCAGCATTAAATAACATTTTCGTAACTTTTATGCATTTACGAATACCAGCCGCATAATGTAGCGCAGTCCATCCATTTTCATTTTCTTTAGTATTCACAAAGTCTAAATACTTTTTATTAGTCAACTTATCTTTAGCGTTTATAAGCAAAAGTTCTATTATTTTGTATTCCCCCTCCTTTGTCGCGTAATGTAACGCAGTACGTCCGGAATCAGTTATCAAACTCACATCTGCTCCAGCTTGAATCAATAATGTCACTATTTCAGCAGATGCGTGTCCAATCGCACAATGCAGCGCAGTAAATCCATATTCAGATTTCAAATTCACATCTGCTCCAGCTTGAAGGAATAGTTGTACTATTTGGGAACCACAATTACTAAAAACATTGTGCAGCGCAGTACATCCCTCCTCATCTTGAACATCCATATTTACTCCAGCTTGAATCACTTGGTTTATTATTTCGTATTCCCCACCCATTGTCGCGTAATGTAACGCAGTACGTCCCTCCTGATCTTGAACATCCATATTTACTCCAGCTTGAAGCAATAATGTCACTATTTCAGTAAACCCATTCATAGCCGCGTCAAATAACGGATTCCTTCCGTAATCAGCTAGATAATTCTTATCTACTTCAGTTTCAAGTAGTATCTTTACTGTTTCTTTATGCTCTTTTAGAACAGCGAGATGCAATGGATTATAATCCTCATTATTTTTTATATCGTTATCCGCCCCAGCCTCAAGCAATAATGTCACTATTTGAGTAAACCCATTTTGAGCCGCCAAATGCAACGGACTATTTCCGTTATCATTTTTTATATCTTTATCCGCCCTAGCCTCAAGCAATAAGGTCACTATTTCAGTAGATCCATGTTGAACCGCCAAATGCAACGGACTATCTCTTTTATAATAATTTAGAGCATTCTTATTTGCCCCCATTTGAAGTAATAAAGTCACTATTTCAGTAGACCCATGTTGAGCCGCCAAATGCAATGGGGTAAACCCTCCGCTGTCATTTCTAGCATTTACTAAATCTACAAATTCATACATTGATAACTTATTTTTGGCTGTATCAAGCAATAGATTTACCATGTTCACATCACTTTTTTTAACAGCCGAATGCAATACATTATCGCGACAGCTGCTACACCAACTCATGTTCGCCCCGTTCTCAAGCAAGAAACCCAGCATTTCTGTATTTTTCTTTTCCACAGCCAAATCGAAGAAAGTGGAACACCGCTTTTTAACATCAAGACCATTCTTAAGTAACAATCTCATCATTTCTATATTTTCGTTTTTACACGCATAATACAGCGCTGTATGGTCATTATCATTTCCAGTATTTACTAATTTAACCAAATCAAAGAGGCCGAGTTGATTTTTAGCTATCTCAAGCAAGTGCACCAGTATGTCTGTATGCCCCTGTGAAGCGGCCATATGTAACACTGTATTGCCATTATTATCTTTTTCATTCACATCAGCGCCATTGTAAATTACTAACGCGTGTAAGACATCTTTATGGGATATCGATCCTGCTATCGAAGGATTTAAGACCCATTCACGCAACAACTTATTTGGATTGTTCTCATATTCATTTTGAATCAATTGCTCTTCAACCCATTTCATCGCACCTAAATTCGTATTCCGAGGCGCCCTAACACCAATAAATTCAGATCTAAACCAACGCTGTATTTTTATTGCAGCTATTTTTTTCTCGGGATTTGATATAACTTTATGCACTCTTCAACACTCCTATATACATTGCAATCTGAAACATACCAACTCAGCTTTATAAATTTTAGTTAAATAATCAGTTCACAGGATTAGTTTAACATTGAAGCTATTAATTATCGAAAATAAAAAATAAAACATTTAATATTCAAATGATTACCAAGGAATTAATTTAAATAATCATTCTTTTTAACAAAGCTAAATCTTTAAAGCTCCTACAAGAAGAATTTAAGATTAAAAGTCAGACCACGCACATTTTTTTTAATGTGGTATAGACAACGAAATAAAGAAAGAGCTTACAAAAATAAATATTGGCGCCAAAATTAATCAACGCCATAAAACGCCCCCCCCCACTCAATTCAATCAAAGTTTAAGAACCAGTAGCGGAAGATTCACCTTTTCGTGAACGCTTACGCTTAAACGGTGGCTTAAATGAATGGTCATCTGATGAACTTAAACCATTCTCAACTGATCTGCCAGCATGAGATGGCCCAGGAGCATTACAAATTACGCTCGATGCTTCTCCTGATCTTGAATACCCCAGACCCAAATCATCAGAAAACGTAGCGAAAGAATTACCGTTACGTGAACGCTTAAACGGTCGATTAAATGAATTATCAATTGATGATCTTGCAGCACCCTCAACTGAAGTGCGAAAATGAGATGGCCCAGAATCATTCGAATTTTTGCTCGATGATTCCCCTGATTTTGAATAACTCTGACCCGATAAATGATCCGAAACCGAAGCGAAATACTTACCTTTACTTGAACGCTTTAACGGTCGCTTAAATGAATGGTCATCTGATGAACTTAAACCATTCTCAACTGATTTGCGAAAATGAGATGGAGCAGAATCATTCGAATTTTTGCTCGATGCTTCCCCTGATCTTGAATGGACCTGATCCAATAAAGAATAAGTGTGATTTCGATAAAATGAGTCGTCTTCCTCATTAAAAATAGTGCTCATAACACCTTGATCCATTGGCAAACTAGTTAAAAGTAGAGCCCGTTGATCTTCTGGCAAGTCATCAAACCCACTTGAGCTTTCATTAAATATATTCGGTGTATCAGGGATATCTTCAAACTCATTAGAATCAGCATTTTCCTTACCATCTGGCCCAAAAGAAGGAATAAAGTTTTCTTTCCTATAAAAACCAATTTCTTTATAACCCGTAAAATGAAATAGTGCACCTTTAAACAATCGACGTCCTAGAAAGTAATTCCTTCTGAATCCAATCTCATTTTCATTAACATCTAGATTAGCAGTAGCAAAGTCAGGAAATGTTTCACCTATGTCAATGGTATTGCACTTAAAATTATACTTTAGGGCAACAGCCTTTTTATTAGTATGATCAATTTTGTAAAAGTAAATATTAGTTCCATCATAGACATAATCTAACGCATCCCCCTGATTTAATTTAAGAAGCAAATCTGGTGCATAAATAGTTGCTAAAAATAAACCATCTAATAATGCATTCGGTTTTAGCATGAATTTAGAGATATCTTTTGCGTATTTAACCAGATCGACAACTTTTCTTGAGGGCTTTAATAAATTTTCTTTACGAAGCTCACCGCTATGAATCTTTTTAAGATCATCTTGTATGGCATCTATCTTCTTTGTAAAAGTTCTGATTTTATTAAATGTGTTTTTACTTGAATAGAATTTTTCTTTAAAGTTTAAGTTAGGTTTTCTTTTATCCAAAGAAATTAAAATATTAATAATTTTTGATCGAATATCTTTATAAATTGGAAAACGATTTTTTGAATGAAACAATAGCATATGCGGCATCCTAATATTTCGTGATCGCATACGACCTATTTCTTCAAATGAATTACTCAAAGTAGCCAAAGAACAATTTTCCAGTTTTGTGATAATGTCAGTTAATTGAGATTTTTCATCATTAAGAAAATTCAAGGTAAATGGTTTGACTACCCTGTCAAATGAGTTAAAAAAGTGATAAAAGTCATTTTGTACATTTTTTTTATTTTCACCTTCTTCTAAAAGTTCAGTCCATTGCTGATACACACCTTTATTTGACTGAACAAAGGCACTAATATCTTTAAAAGAAAAAAAGTCTAAAAAATCCCAACCATAAGTTTTTGGATTAAATATAGTTAAGAAGACGTCTGTAGCGACTCCTGTAGCGATTATTTTTTTCATAATTTACACCTCACACCTTAAATAGTAAAATATAGTTAATTTTAAATTTTCAAAAAACATTATTAATATAACACAAACAAAAATTAAATACATTTTTGAAAGTGAATGCCTTTAATAACTACTACTTATCGTAATAAAAAAAAAAAAGTTTCACAGAAAAACGTTTACCAGGAAATTAATTGTTGGTCACGAAAAAAACCACCAGTTGGACCGTCATCAGGCAGTGTTGCCAACCAAACCGGTGTTTCTGCACCTTTTGCAGCAGACCGCGGTGCCGCCATTCCACCCATGCGTGTTCGAACCCATCCCGGGCAAGCCGCATTAATTTTTACTGACGATGGAACCGCTTGAGAAAACGATAAAGTTAACGCATTCAGCGCCGCCTTTGAAATAGAATATGCCGCTGGCCCCGTGCAACCATCGGACATACTCCCCCACCCGGACGATAAATTAACAACACGACCATACCCACGCGCCACCATACCTGGGACCAATGCCTGCATTGTTGTAAAAACACTCATCATATTAACTTGCATGCTCTCATTAAACGCCTGTTGAGATATTGATAATGCAGAGCCCTCAATTAAAATAGCGGCATTATTGATTAGTATATCCACCGGCGGGCAAGCCTCACAAATATCAGTTAATTGCGATTGGAGATTGCCTGCATCGGCTAAATCAAGGGGGACCACTGATGACGCTCCCGGTAAAGTTTGTGCGGCTTTATTTGCAGCATCGGTATCTCGACAACCCAAAAGAACATGAACCCCTTTGGCAGACAATGCGTTAGCTATTTCAAAACCAATGCCGCGATTGGCGCCAGTAATTAACGCCGTTTGTTGAGTCATGAATGCAGTTGATGATCGTTGGAATTGCGAACAGTTTTGTCGATAAGCAACAACAATTGAATTAAAGAACGATCCTGTTGGCCGGCTTCCTTTACTTCGCCATGCGTGGGTGGTAAATCTGTGGCATCAGACAACCCAATGCAATCGTTGGTTGCCAATGTTAAACATGCTGTTTGCATGGGGTATTCAGCTGCGACCATGGCCTCTGGCACGGAACTCATGCCAACATACTTAAAGTCTCTGGCACGCAAGCCATCAATATTGGACCGAGTTTCGTAACTTGGGCCTTGATTGGCATAGTACGCCCCTTCTTTAAGGGTGATATTCAAACCATCCGCCAGTTGCTTTAATGTTGAGTTTAAATCCGCCGAAACAATATTGGTTAATGCCACAAATTTTGCCGTGCCCAACCGTGGGTCTGGAATATTGGTATCAAAGTCCGTAATTAAACCAACCGAACCTTTGGGGCAGTGCGTTTTATCTAACGAACCTGACGCATTGGTAAGTATTAACTGTTGAATGCCAAGATTCGCAAGAATACGAACATAAAACGCACTTTCAGCACTGTTTCTGGTTTCGTAATAGTGCTTGCGCCCGTCAACCACAAGCAGTCCATTTTTAAACAATAAAAACCGGCCTTTATGACCAGACACCGTGGTTTTGGACATGCCCGGCACATCATTGTAGTCAATCTCAACAACATCATCCGAATACTTTGCCAACAACTCCTCCGCAACGGCACCTTGTGCACTCCCCAAAACAATCGCAACCTTGGGCATATCTAATGTAGAAATCCCATTATCCTCACATGTGCCACGTATATAATCAGCACTTTGAGCAGCCATCTTATTGTCAAAGTTATTTTGAGAGTGTAAATCAACAGTCTTACACCGAATATTTAAACGCGTCAGCTCTGCCTTGAGTGCGCTTAACTCTTTTTTCTGTTGGTTTTGTTGGTATTGTAAATAACCAAGACCGCCAAGCGTAACCGATGCAGCAGTGGCCGCTAAAGAAAAAGGGTATCGAGGTTGTTTTTTAAAATTTGGACCTCCTGAAGTTCGCCTTAATGGAGTCAACATGTGACGAGACTGCTGAGACATTCTTTTAGGAAAATGTTTAAATGTTGAAATTACTAATGGATACATCTAAAAATTGTACCAAATATCCACCTCTAAAAAAAAGAAAACAGAAAGAATTAAATGGCTTCTACCCACTTGTAATGCATGGTATCATAATGCAATGTTGTTAAGATTAGTAAACAAAAGCACCCATAAAACAAATCCACTTGTTCGCAAAATATCAACAACAAATACAACAAAAAAAAGCATCGAATTTACGAGGCGGAACCAACTCGAACACCAAATCTTTTTTGACCAATTTTCTTTAATCGCCCCAAGGGAACGGTTTCCATTTGCCGGAAACTACAATCGATTACCAACTGAACGGCAACTAAATGAATTGCAAGCTGGGTTATTAAAAGACACTGGCACCATTGGTCCAGTAACAACATCTCTGTTATCTGTAGAAACAGTACAGATCCCCAATCAATCAACCATCCAGACAATAAACACATGGCTTTCATCAAAAACAAACACACCTCAAAAAGAACGAACATTCTATAGTGGTCAACCCATTTCAAAAGTCATCGATATGATTCACAGCATCGAAAAAGGGGCACCTGATTTTAGAGGCACATTTGTCGCTGATAAACGAACCGCTGAACGATACGCCGATAAAAACTGTCTCATATTGGCATTTTCAGCCAATCCGTTGTTCTTACGCTATAACATATTTGGGTATGGTGAAATTGACAGTTGCAATACAACAACACAACTCTTGGCCATCATAGGTATTGGTCGCCAAGCCAAACGAGCACCAAGCGCCATTCGTGATGGCGTCATGGGTGATTAGCAAGTTAAAATAAGTAAAAAAATGAAATTCCAAGTTCAATCCTGTCGATAATTAATAGCAATCATGAGAGGTTATGGATTGCTAAGGCAGGTGATTAAAATGCTACAACGAAGTAACTTTTTTAGTGGCACATTGGGTTTAAAAAATACCCTATTCAATCAAAGTGGCGGCTCCGGAAACTTTTATCAAGGGGACGGTGGTCATGAAGAACACGACGAGCATGAATCTGAACAAGATGAGCAAGAGGTTTTTACACAGTATCAACCCATCGACCCGCAAACCATCGACATTATTGATACGACGGATTTAATGAACAGTTAAATATGACTGTTATTCCCATTAATGCATCACTATCTTCTTAGGGAGCACTCTAAAAGAGGGGAACGTTGGAGCTCTCCAGCGCCTATGGTACTTCCGGGTTACCCTGGTTGGAGAGTCGGTCGTGGCCAAGTTTAATGCTTAATCAAATATTTTCTATTTCAGATCAATTCAACTATTCCTTCTACATAAACTGTGAATTGACCGAAATTAATATAACATTTCTTTTCAGTTCATAGAGTATTTAATAATTGTTTATTTTAAGCTATTTGTACTATTGTGTAAAAGTGCGAAAAAAACTTAAATTCGGCGTATATGAAATTATTTCACTATTTTTTTTAGTTTACTTTATATATTTAACAAAAAACGTCGATATCATCATTCAAAATATTGCTATTGATTTGGGATTTAATTCTAGGCAAATTCCAAATAAATATGTTTTTATATTTACTTTCGGAATTTTATTTCCAGCTATGTTACCACTAAGCGTTTATGTTAAAGGTTTATTAAAAAAAAATAGGCCATCGAACCTGATACCAATATACATATTTGTAATATATGTTCTAGCTACATTTAAATTATTAATATTTTTACTAAAAATATTTCCCAATTATTTTCCCGTTTATCATTTTTTTGTGACGATGTTTATTCTTCCCCTGATTGTAATGCGAAAAAAACTTAAATTCGGCGTATATGAAATTATTTTACTATTTTATTCAGTTTACTTTATATATTTAACAAAAAACATCGATATCATCATTCAAAATATTGGTATTGATTTGGGATTTGATATTCCAAATAAATATGTTTTTATATTTACTTACGGAATTTTATTTCCAGCTATGTTACCACTAAGCGTTTATGTTAAAGGTTTATTTAAAAAAAGTAGGCCATCGAACCTGATACCAATATACATATTTGTAATATATGTTCTAGCTACAATTACATTATTAATATTTTTACTAAAAATATTTCCCCATTATCATCTCTATTATTATTTTTTTGTGACGATGTTTATTCTTCCCCTGATTTTTATGCCGTATAGTATCAAATACTATTTAAAACATAAACTTAATCATTGGAAGCTATATTTACCAGGGATCATCATGTTATACAGTTCGATTCTATTTCTTTTCTACTGGTTAGATACTCTCCTCTTGATCCTTATGTATTAACGCCTGATCATTATCTATTCGAACTTAACTGACGGTTTTATCAGTATCACGCTCTATCCCTTTGTAGCCAATCTCGCGTTCCAGTACAGCGACACTGTGTTTTCCAACCGCATAAGCGCACTTATCCAATGCCGTACTCACGCCATCATCGTTTAATTGTTTGGTGCATATACTCTTGTACCAAATCGCGGATATCGTTCCAAAACTGAGTATTCAAACTCCTTAAAAATAATGACATATGGATTAAATTATCACCCGGCCCCATTCACTGATAACAGAACAGGATGAACACAATATTCAAGGGCAATATCAGCCAATCGATCCACAGACCATTGAGATTATCGACATCTCTCAACTACTCAATGATTAGATTCTAAAAACGTCCGTCTTAGATAATCCTCTAACGCCCTGTTTGAACTGGTTGTTTTAATAACCGCTGTATTGTCATCAATAAATTTTTGCCAAAAGTCATTATCATTTATCGGCTGCTTTGAGGCTAACTGAAAAATTGGATGACGTAACTCTTTACTGGAAGCCAGTCGATTAGCTCGCGCACTTGAAATTAACGATGAGCTTACGCTGTGATTCATGTAAGGACCACGCCGTTGGCAAGGGGTTAAGGGCGCTGGAGCCTTACCATTCGATAATTGACGAAAATTAAAACGCTTATCCATGTTACGCAACCGCTGGTTTAAAGATTCCTCAGAATATACTTGACTGCCTCGTGATGGTGTTAATGGCACAGAAAAACACCCATGATGATCGATAACTTTTGGATCTGGAGGGGAATTTTCGCGAGATCGGCTCGCTTTGGTTGGTTGAGCATAGTGTTTTTTTGGAGTGGGTTGCAATGCATAAGCTTGCTTAAGTCGATACTTAGAAAGATAATTCATGCAATTTACTTTATTACAATTAATTAAAATGACCAAGCATATGCAAAAAGAAACACCCCAAATTTATCGCTGAATATTTTGCTGCAAATGCTCTTGAACCAAACCTCGGATATCGTTCCAGACCTGAGTATTTAAACTACTTAAAATTTGTATTGAACGTTTTAGTGATTTCATGGGATGAGTTTCTGCAAGAATACCATGATGCACCCCTCCCTTTTCTAACTTTTGGCTTTTTTCAAACATTTGGATTTCTTTCAATAAATTCTTTAACCCGGCCTTCTCAAGTTTAACGTTATTCTCCTCCACTCCGCTATAAATATCACCCATCGCTTGTAATAAACGGCGCTTTTTTTCAGGTTTACAAACTGATAATAAACGCGGCAACGTTATTGATAAATCCCGTCCAATGGAACTTAAAAGCTTTGATTTAATATCAGCTTTAATTCTAGCCCCTTTGCTTATGGACTTAAAAAACTTTAAACCATGCTGTTCCAACTTATCACAAAAAACATTGTTAATATCAAACGATACCATTTCAGATACCCAATCGGCTCCCAGAGATTGAAAAAAGCTCATTAACTGAACATCATCCTCTAGATAATCTAACAATCTTTGATTGGCAACAAACAGTTTATACCCCAGCAATGGATCACAATTTGTATCTTTCACCCATTGCATTAACTCGTTCAATGAATTAAATAAATAGGATTCAGTTAACTCAGCACCCCTACTATACGACTTTGGTGACAGTTCAGAACAAAAGAATACTGCCCCCTTTTTCTCAAAATACTGCCGAACAGTTGAATATTGACCAGCACCAACCATGTGTGAAAACTTAGCATCCATTATATTTACTTGATCCTGATAATCCATTTCCTCAAGCACTTGAACCAAACAAAGAATCTGATATTTATTTGCATGCGAACAGCAGACATTAAATAGTGCACACTTGGCAGCTGTTTCATCGTTTAATTTAAACGTTTTCATAAACATCTTCATTTCATGTCTAAAAAAACGATCAAACGCCTCCTTATTTAATGGCTGCTGTCTTAAAAAACCTTGAATGATTTTTGTAAAATCTGATTGGTCATGAAATGAAAATGTTAAGCAATCTTTGTAAAAAACAATATTTGAATCAACAATACCGCTCACTGTTCCTTTCATCGTTTTAACACCGCCCATAATCCGACTGGAAATGCCCGTCACTTTTTCATTTGTTTCAAACGACTGAAAACCAAACCACTGACTCTCGGCTATCGATACAATGTCAAAAAATGTTGGAATACTTAACGGCGGCTCATCATTTGGAAATTCCGATACCAACCTCGCTTCCGTAAACTTACGAGCTTGCGCCAAATATTTCACCTGTTTTAAAGCACCCATCACTCGTTTTTTACGCATTAAATGCTCTTTTAACGAAATGGTCCCATCAAAACGATGGCTGCGCTCATAGCTTGAAAACAACGTTTCAATGTCATTCTTTAATGAGTCAAAAACGTCTGCTGTCATCATCAAACAATCCTCAAAATTAGGGCATTGAAGACGGGCCTCACCCATTTCCAATTTAATCTTTTCCGTCAATGCATAAAATTGCTGATCAATTAAATCCTCCATATTCTGAACAAAACCATCGTCATTGGATAACACTGATAACGTTTGAGCCAGTTCCGTTTGATTGATGATGGACATCAAGCGCCCTGCAGTTAAGTTACCAGCAGATAATAAGCACGCAACACCAAACACCGCCTGCAACGAATCTCCCATTAAACTTTCCGAATCAGTCGTAGAAATAATTTGATTTAATAATTGCATGCCAGGTGCATACTCATCAAATAATGGATTTTGACTCAAACGCTCAAAAAACTGCTGCAAAGCTGGTTGTACATTAGGTTCATTAATCATCACCATCAGTTGATCAATACCACGGGAATGGATTGCTTGCCATGAATGAAATTCATGAACATCGTGCACATCCAAAACACTTAATAATGCCATCTCAATATCGAACATATCATCAACTGTATAATTTGACGCCTGTTCTGCTATGACAGCCAAGCAGGGCTTCAATGCTTTAAACAACTCATAACTCTTTATTTGATCAGTTGATAATTGTCCGGAAAGCTCACCTGCGGCAGCAAACGCATCAAAGGCACCATCACTAACATTCAATACCTGAGCAACAAAGGTAAACACATTATCATCATTGGCATTGGTAGAAAAAAGCGCATTCATTGAACCAAGCGCATCAAATAAATGCTCCCCCTTTATTTCATTCAAACGATTTTTCAAGTCATCGATTGAGCCCTTCTCACCAACCAATCGGTCACGACAAAAGAACACCAGGTCAACCGATGCATCAATCAGTTCTGACACATCACTTTGAGCATCACGCATCTCACGAGCAATCGCTGTAAACATGGATCTTAAATTGGGTAACTGTTGCAATTTATTGTTAATGTTCTGGATTGTTTTTAATTTGCCAGCATCAATTGGTTCACTTTCATCATTCGAGTTAACGGATGAAAGCGAGCGCCACAATTTATTTAAACCTGATACACACTCTGTCACATTATTTCCAACAGGCTCTAATTTGCTCAAGCCTTCGATAACCGTTGGATTCAACATGGCCTTTAAAACAACCTTTGCATAATCACCTTCTGATTGCGCGTCCACTAAAAAATTCACGCATTGTTTAATGCCATTGATCTTATGCCCGTCATCTAAATTTTCATTCAAAACTTCTATGAATGTGTGAATAAACACAACATTCCCACCACCAATAACAGCTGACAAACCCAAATCAACACCAACACTGGCCAACATGGAACTTGTGGACACAACGCCCGAGGCCAAACGCTTGCCCATTTCGACCGATGAGGTCGTAACATCAGACACCATCTGTGCACCGCTGTTATACAGCGAACCAACATAACTCCCCCAACTCACTGAAGACGTATGTGGGTTAGTTGCAATATTTTTTCCAAGTTTAATTTTTTTTGCAAGTTTAGAAGAGACAGGGCTACCCATATCATTAAGTTCTTTCTGTCCAGTATTAGAACGATTATGTAGAAATTCTACACCTCCAGCGCGAGTTAAAAACATGCATCCCCCTTTGTTAAGCTATCTTTTATTATTCCCTTTAAACCAATGCTTTAAACAAAAAGATGCTTAAGCTTAAATTAAATTGGACAAAAGTTAATTATAATCGAACCAAAGTGAGGTAAATAGCGCTAAGTATATGAACGATACATATTGGGTAAGTTTGTTTGATCCAACCATCGATCTGCCATTACACGATGGTATCGAGCCATATAATTAACATCATTACGCTCAGAAACAGATAAACGAAGTAATGCAACCTGAGTTGTAACAAATGGGTGATGAACATCGTTACGATGATGATAAGGACCAGTCATTCCGTCTGTTGCTGACCAGCGCTTAACTGTTTCGTTCTGATTGTCACGCACGCCCACTTGTACGGTTGCTGTCTGATAAGAATTAGGCAATGCTGGGTCCAAGGGAGGCGATCCCCCCATGGCGGTTTGGTAGGCACGACGACCGTTAGCCGCATTCATTAACTGAATTCGATTATTAAGACACCGTAAACGCTCCTGACAAAACCATTGGAAATGAGGCTCATCAAACGATAAACCTAGCGATTGCGAGCTATTCAAAAGGGCCATCATGCGTGAATAAAGCAACAATTCTTGTTCGTTATACACCTTAGAAAGGTCATCTTGAAGTTTTTCAATGGTCTGCTTGCGGATTTCATTACTGGAATTAAGCAATTGATCATTGATTGTATTAATTTCATTACGAATAAAACGAAGTTCCGATCGCCATGCGCCTTTCCGTGGTGGATGGGCCCATAATTCTAACCGACCACTTGGGGTTCGTACACTTAAGGAAGGGTCTTCAAACGGTCCAGAAACAGTTAAATCGACATCCAGTAAAGGGTCAGACGTTGATCCACTAAAGGCAAATGCTTTAAATGGTGGAAATGACGATTCAAAAGAATCAAACTGTTGATTAAACGCTCGATTTAACACTCTCCCATTAAATAATGCTTGAGAACACTGCGCTACATTCGCATGAATCCCGTCCAAAAACTCTGTTTTAAATAGATACTCTCCAACACTTAAGAGTGTCGGTGGAGACTCAATCATATAATCAGCGTTTCCAGAATTAAATGTAACTTTTGCGCCAAAGCAACTCATTGCAAAAACAACAATTAAAAAATCAATGTCATTATTATCATTTAACGAACCTAGTAATATTACGGGCAATAAAAGAGCATCATCGTGGTTGGTTGTTACAGGTAATAAGCGATTCAATTGGTTCTTTGTATTATGAAAAGCGTGATGAAATCGCTGACGCTGTCCAAATTCATTCAGAATGGACTGCGTAATCGGGTTTATTGAACTCACTAAAATATCTCCTAACAAAATTAACTTGAATTACTGTAAAAAAAGTACGTTTTTTTAAAATTTATGTCAATTCATTTTGTAGTAATTGCTGTAAAGACACCTTTAAAGTTAAAAAATTAGAAGTATTAAAAACATTATAGTTTTTCACGTCACCACCCTGCCAAAAAACAAACGTTGCAATCTGATGCGCCACATCATTTGGGATTTGCGCTTTGGACGGGTTAGCCGAAAGCTTGAATCGGTAGTTTTCTTCTTGCCATTCTAAAAAACGCCGTAATTGCGTTGGGTTATTCCATGGCGGCGCATTAACAAAGTGGTGTCTATTCAAATAAGCGCAAACACGCTCTTCAAGAGATGACACATAATTATTTGGCTTAAATTCTTGTGCGGCCGGATTAAGTTCATGAGGATGTGTTTTTTGGGGTTTCAAGTGCCTATTAATCATCCCAGCAAGTTGTCGGTAACAAATTAATAAATAGCGACGCTTAATCATAGAATCATCGTGTTGGGTGGTGGCAATAAGTGACTCAAATGATGCTAAACTAGCAACAATATCCGGCGGCACTGTATCAAATTTAATGATTTTTTTATCTATTTTATTGTTCCATGTCGGCTTAAATAAAAAAGCAGTCTTTTTGTTTATTTGGGCTTGCAGCCTAAAGCGAACAAGGTGATGAACCAATTTCACCCAATGACCTTGAGCACGGGCCATACTATGAAGCGACACTTTGTGCACATCGTTTAACTGACGTTGCCGATATAATTTCAATAGCATTTCTGTTAATGCCCCCCATTTCTTTACACATCTTTTTCGCTTTTTTCGTAATTTTTTTCGTAATTTTTTGGCCACATTAATATTGGAACGATGCTGATACCGACGAACCAGTCCCTCCCATCGAATTGCTCTAGCACCGATTATATTGGTGTCTAATATTCCTGGACCCTCGTCCGATTTAGTACCATTTAAAATATCATCTAAAAGTGAATCCTTAACTTCATGTGAAGGATCCGTTGAGTAAAATTTTGGAAATAAGAGATCAGAAAAGATCATCCTATTCAACCGATTCAAACCAAATGATGAACCTAACAATGAACCTAAGGGATTAAATGCACATAATCGCATGGGTTGCTGAAGTTTATTGACGGCATCCCTGTAGGGGTTATTTTGAAAATATTGATAAGTATCAATCACAGTCCAACGATCACTCAAAGACATTTGGTTTTCAGTAAACAGCTTAGTTAATAAGTGCTCAAATGTAGCAACAAAAGCGTCTGAAACATCTTGTTTAGGAATGAACTGATTTGGGATGGAAAATTCCACCCCTTTTTGAATGACATCAAATACACGGTTAAAATAAGTAAAAATCAAGTCTTGATTACGTAAACTTGCATTTGCTACAAACGGCAATAAGCGCTTGCCCCAATCATCAAGGTACCGCATTGCACCACAAAAAACAGCAGGACTTCTAGCCGTATTGATAGTTACACTAAGATATCGAAATGCAAAAACAAACAGTTTCTGAGCAAACAGTTCATGATCCGAAAATGGGTGCATCAACTGAGCATTTATATCTAAAGGAATCGTCAACTTAATAAGTGCATCAATTTGTTCAGCACTTGTTAACCGTTTAAAGT
Source organism: Candidatus Marinamargulisbacteria bacterium (assembly GCA_049889215.1). Taxonomy (GTDB): domain Bacteria; phylum Margulisbacteria; class Marinamargulisbacteria; order UBA817; family UBA817; genus UBA817. The sequence continues at coordinate 27,761 of JBMHDV010000010.1, read as the reverse complement.
TAGACTGAAGAACCTTAATTTTTTCATCCTGGGTTTTATGCTGAACTCGCCCCATTTCATGCAGGACAGCTTCAATAAATTGAGCATTGATTGCAATAGCAGTATTTGCCTGACGACCAATCGCACCTTGCGGTACAAACGCAACATTTTTGTAAATGATACCCTCCAAAAAATTTGATAAAACTTATCTAATTTTCCAATAATACATCAAAAACAACAAGGGGGGGGGCTTGGTTAAACCGTGGCCACTCAAAAGCAAATCGTCCTGAGCATTCGGGAGGGAACTAAGCGCAATTAAGAGTAGTCACCTATTTTTTCAGAAGTTCTTTTGATACTCATGTCTAAAATACTGGAATTAAAAGAGTCACTCTTCTCTAAATCATTAATTCTTTTAACCAAAGAATTTTTAAGGTTTCTAAAATCTTCCTTATCGTTTTCAGTTTTTCTCATTCCCATATTATCATTCATACTTTTTTCTATTTCTGGCATTTTTTCGTTTAAATTCGACAAAAATTTGATTTGCATATGACTTGGCAAAAAGTAGCTCTCTTTTACGCCATTTTTATCCTTAAATTTTTTATTAATTTCACTCATAAACTCTTTTAAATCAATAATAAGGTTTTTAGCCTTGCCATCATAAGCTATGTTTGTCGAAAGAAACTTATTATTTTCGTCCATCATAGAGTTCAATTTTTTTACATGTTTTTTTAATTTAGAGTTCCTTTTCTCTTTCTGTTTATTAAGCTTTGCTAAGTCCCCTTCAAGTTTTGTTTTATTCATTTCTCCGGCAACTTTCATTCTCTCATTAAAAGTTAGTTGTCTATCCGCTCCCTGCGGATTTTCAACAACCGGTTGAGTAGAAGTGATATCCACCCCCTGAGAATTCGAATCATTTTCTTCAAGATTAAATTTGCTAGTCATTTCATCCATTTGCTTTAGTTCTTCCGCTAGTTTCTTTTTAATTTCCATACGCGACAATGGTTTCTCTCGAGTTGTTGCCTTATTCGAGCCCTGTGGGTTTTCTTTCACTTTGGAACTAGCCGAATCAGCACCTGTTGCAGATTTCTGGTCGCTACCTACCTTGTTCTTGTCCCCGCTAAGGTCCGGATTAAGCAATTGTGAAACAGACATCTTAGGCACATCAATTGTTCCCATTAAATCTTTCTCACGATTACTTAACTTCGTTCCCATATTACCTAAATCCCCACTAGGAGAGCCTCCTTTAGCAGAACGGGTTTGTTGGATACTATGATTAGAGCCAAGGCGTCCTACAGTCAAAACAAAACCCCTCTCAATAGACAATGATTTAAAACATCCATAGTATGGTATTCCCAGCTTAAAGGGTTTTTAAACGTTAAATTATTGAACTTGGCAACACTCGGGGGATTTGGTTAAAACCTTATGTGAATAAGGGGCTAAATGTTTAAGTCGAATAACACCTTTTTCAAACTCGACCAATTTATCTTTCTCAACATTAAAAACACAGCGCAAGTTATCATTCTCATTTAGAAGAAAGAATACAATGAGCCTTTTAAAATCATCCAAGTAAATTTTGTAATTAACATTCATTGGGCATGTCTTATTTAAGAATAACCAGCCTTCAGACGCATCCCATTTAAAAATAACAAAATCATCATTAACAACAAGGTCAATATATTCAGTAAATGGATTACGATTAATTTCAACCATGGCAACGGTTTTTTTTTGCATCACTGTAACCGTGCCACCAAGGCCACACGTTGTGGTGCTGGGTAACCTTCAATAGTTTTTGTAGCATCATTTGGATCCAGGAAATCACCCAATGACTGATTAAATGTCCAATCAGTCACCCGTTGTTCATTGGGGGTTGTTACTGACACATCCAATACATCAATATGCTTAAATCCAGCACGCATCAATGTATTTTTAAGCGCAGGTAATGTTGGAATAAAATAAACGTTGCGCATTTTAGCGTAACGATCTTTCGGAAACAACATCACGTCATCATCGCCCGGGATAATAATTGTATCCAACCATAAACTCACCCCTGGTCGGGCCACCTGACGAACGGTTTTTAGTAAATCCACTGGAGAACGATGATGATAAAACACCCCCATACATAACACAACATCAAACAACCCCTGAATGGGAGTTAAATCACCCCATCCAATCGGTAAAAAGCCAACCGCATCATGTTGAATCAAGCGCTGAATCGCTAAAAATTGGGTAAACGCCAAATCACTGGGGTCCACGCCCATCACCATACGCGGGTTATGATCCAACATTTTTAACATGGTATACGCATTGCCACAACCAATATCCAACACGCGGGCGTCTTTAAGCATAGAATAAGCCGATTTAAAGCGATCCCACTTTAAATTTGATTGCCACTCAGCATTCACCAACGTATCACCAATAAGAAACGGCCCCTTGCGCCAAGGAACCAACCCTTTTAGCGCACCTTGCAGTTGCTGTGTATTTGGGAACTCAACAGTTACAGGTCCATTTAAGTTGGGAACCAGCGTTCCACCACCCACAGGTAGCTGTTGTACGGCTTCAAAAAAACGATGCGTATTGGGGTTTTGATAGGTCTGCCACCGGTCAGCAAGATACGTTTTAAGCTGAACCTTATTCACTCGTTCATCGTTGGGCAATAACCGCAAGGCTGCATCACATGCATCAAAAAAGAAGGTTTCCATATCAATAGGTCGAGTTAAAACTGTCATCACCAACTGAGTCTATCATTCCCACAACGAGTATTAAAGGTTTTTTATTTTATCACCGATAATGACTCTAGATCATGACAATACTACAAAAAACAAAGCGACTTTCATATTGGCTGGCTGGGCTCACCTTACTGGGTTTTATGGTCTATTTCGGGCTGCGATACCAACCACAAATTGATAATACCGCCTATTTACCAACGGAAAGTATTTTAGTAAAAGAAATGCAAAAGGATATCCAACGAAACATTAACGAAGCGCTTGTTAATATTATGGATCGCTCAGACTTTGAATTGGCCGTTCACGTCAATCTAAACCAAGATGAAATCACTGAAGAACAAATCAAATATGAGCCCCAAGAAATTTCCACTTCACAATTAACAAAAAACTTTACCCCAATCCCAAAAATGAATACATTGCCTGGGCTCATCGATAATCCATTCCATAATGAATCATTGCCTGGGTTCCCAAGCTATTTTGACCAATTTGAAATTGAAAAAGATGACTACTTAACACGAGGACTATTTTCTCAAATTTTATCAACCGCCTATCAATTACCAAAAGACCCTGGTGACAATAATGAAGACCTTGATGAGCCAACCATTATTGATACCAATGAATCCGAGTTTAGTGATTCCATTGGCACCATTGTTAATCAAGACATTTTAAAACTCTATAAATCTGGTGAATTTCGTCCCAATGAATTTTTATCAAAAGCATCACTTGTCACTGCACTTGTGCGAATCAACTACCCAACCTCCAATTACTACGCTCAAGATGTTGTATCCGAAATTCCATACAAAGATATTCCTCGCAATCATTGGGCGTACAACTACATCAAGATTGCTCTTGAAAATAAGTTAATCGAAGAAGACATCTTATTTAATCCAAACAAAAAAGTAACCGTGGGTGACACACTAACCCTCATCGAAAAAACACCACTTCGCGCCGATATATTCAATTATTACGAGTTCCCTAAAAAAGATGACAGTCAACAATTTAAAACTGATAATAAAAAAGAGATTTCAGAAACAAATGTCTATTACAATCAAGAAAAAACACTCTTTAAAACACCAAGTACAAAAATAAAGAATATTGCCATTCGCTTAATGGTGAATGAAATCATTCTTTCAGATGAACTAACATTGCAAACCGTGCAAGACATTGTCGAAAGTGTCGTAGAAATTGACCCATTAAGAAACGATTCACTGATTGTCAAAAGCTACAAGTTTACCAATCTACCATTGGCCGTTCGAATTTATAAATGGCCTCATTGGATAAAAGTTTATGCGGTCATTATCTTATTTTCCTTGGGCTACTTTGGCAATAAACTATTGGAGCGGTACAGAAAGCATAAACTCGCATTAGAAAAGCAGAAAAAGTTAAACAGTCAAAAAGAAGAAAAGCTAGCAAAAATTCATGAAGAAGAAGAAGAAAAAACGTTCGCTAAAATCAAACGTGACATTATTGAAGATGCCCATAAAAATACCGAAAATTTCACTTTAAAATTGGAAAAATGGCTCGAGCTGTTGCAAACCAGCCCACAATACGAAGAGAACCCAAAACTGGCTTACGAAAAAATTGCCATCATTATTTTATTTGTGGATTTTGAGCGACCAGGACTATCAACAAAAATAATTAAGTTATTCCGAAGTGTTCACATTAAAGATACCATCGACACCATCGAAACCATTTCAAAAGTAGGCAATGATAAAACACGATCCGCCCTGGTTGAGTTTAATGAAAACTTTATGCAAGCAGAGACATTATTTGGCGGTAAAACAACATCCAATCACATTATTAATGCAGCCTTTGACGAAAAAGAAAAACGTACTATTTTTAATATTGATAGTGAAGAGCCCTTTGGATTTGTTGAACATGTCAAAACCAATAAGTTGAAAGAGTTTTTAATTGCAGAAAATGAAGTCGTAGCAGCCTTTATTCTTAACAAATGTAGTGAAGAAAAGATGCTTGATATAACAAAAATGTTACCTGCTGATAAATTGCGCTCCATTGCGAAACATTTAATTCGAGTTAAAAACAATCCTTGTGAGGCAATGGACAATTACGAAGAAGAGTTAAAAGACATGTTATTTATTGGCGAAAGCAGTGACCATGCGAAAAACAAACTTCAAATTCAAAAAGCGTCATCTGTGTTTGAAACATTACCAAAAGATGTTCGATTATCCATCTTTTCTGACATGGAGTCCAATGACCCAGAAACTCTAGCACTCATCAAAGCAGAAATGTTCATGTTTGATGATATTCAATTGCTTGAAGATGTTGATATGCAAACACTAATCTTTGAAATTAAAGATATGGAGTTGCTAGCTAAAGCACTCAATAAATCAAGTTCTGAAATGGTGGCTCGATTTAAAGAAAACTTCTCAGAGCGTTTTGAGTCTCAATTTGAAAGTGCCCAAGAATCATTAACCGACATTGAAGATGAAGTGGTCGATCAAGCACAATATGAAATTATTCGAACCATCCGAGACCTAGAAAAAAATGAACGAATCCCAAATCTCAAAACATTAAAAAGGAGTGAATCATGAGCGAACTTGATGAAGAAAAAGTCAAAGCCTGGGGCCTTACCGTTTGTGATAGTATCTCAACAAAACTGAAAGCCAATTTGAGTTTGAAAAACTTAACCAATGAAGAAGTCATTTACAATGATTTCTTAACCAAGCACCCAAAACAGCAATGGGTCGTATTATGCGAAGATATCCATACCAATAAATCTTTGATTATTGCACTTGATTACCAAGCCATCATCAGTACAACCAATAATTTTTTTTCGAGTGGTCCTGAACTGGTTGATGAACCAAGTGAACGTTTATCGTTTACTGAACGTCACATCGCAAAACAAATAAGCAACGATGTATTAACGAGCTTTACAACAAATAATCTGGACATTAAGTTCATTCGTAACGAAACTGATATCCAATTGGTCCAACCCTTTCATGAAGATGAATCAATTAGTGTCTACACTTATGAATGGAGCATCAATAATCAAGCCTTTGGAGCATTGCGTCTATGCCATTCGCACGTCTTGTAAGCATTTGCCTTTTAATTAGCTTACCATTATGGGCCGTACTACCCAGCGATCTTGTATTTACTCCTCACGCTGAATTTCCAGAACGGGGCCAAACAGAACTTGGGTATCAATTCACCTATTACACCATTGAATCAGAAACAAATGACCAAGGGTTTTACTTCAATCACAGCATTTCAAAAAACATGCGCTTTGGAACTGAGTTTTACGAAAATGGTGATTCCCAAAAGGTATATCATCATTTTGCATACCGCTTGGGGCAGATTTTTCCAAATTCGAGATACCACTTTATTTTTTCTGGCGGCTTTAACTATTTAGGGCGCGATAAACCAGAACTGGTTAACGAACGCGTATTTGATGGCAGTCTAACCGCAACATGGTCACCTAAAAATAACCCTTTCAAAACACATATTACTGCAGCAAGAAAGATGGGCACTCAAAAAGTAATTGCTCTGGTTGCATTAAGCTTTATGAAAGATTGGGGACATTTATCAATGGAATGGGACGGTAGCTTTGTAAATTTATCGAGCCAATTCAATATATACAAACGGGTGAATTTTCGGGGAGGTGTAACAAAAGATACCGGAAGTTCCACAGAATTATTATTTAAAACTGCCATTGGATTTACGGACTTCCTTCCGAAGATGGTCCAAGAAGCACCCGAAAATGACCCACTTGAAAATTTCAAATTAGCCGACCAAACAATTGCAACTGTCGATACCAGCATTGGTTTAAACCACATTCAAGAAGGCATGCAGTTTTTTTATGCTGGCGAAATTAAAAAAGCACAAAAGTCATATGAAATTGCGGTTGAATTTTTTCCTGAATCTGCAGTGGTTCATGAACGACTCGGATCAATCTACTTTAAGCAAGGGGATTATCAAAAAGCACAAATGCAGTGGCAAAAAGCAATGGTTCTTGCTCCTTCAGAACGATTAAAACAATTTATTATCGACGCACGTGAAAAGGACAATAGCCGATTCGAATGAAGTCGCTTGCCATCTACATCATTATCATTAGCCAGATGGCCATGGCCGCAGCGTTTAATGCAACTGATGGATACATTAATGTACCCATTGCCAAGCAATATAAACTCAATGAAATTCAATTTGGATTTTCGAACGCGTATAATGGTTCCGCATCGATTCAAGATGAAAAAGACCGCTATGAAATGGACTTTAAAGCTGTCTATGCCATCCATCATCGGCACCAAATTGCCTTAAATCTCGCCAATAAGAGTCGCTTTGTTGGTCATTATCAATACACCATAAGTGATCAATTTAGTCCGTATCAAATTGCCGCAGGAATTCGAAATATTAGTGAATCTCCTTACAACAGTTGGAACAATCCCGAATACAACGATGATATCAACATGTCCCCATACATTGTAAATACATTCTATGGTAATAAAACATCATTTAGTATTGGTTATGGTATACGAGCATTTAACCATAAAGTTCGAACGCTTAATGGATTAGGGAGTTTTGTAGAAAACTTAAATGGGATCTTCTTTGGCGCATCATATGACGAAGATATGATTTCATTTCTAGCTGAATACGATGGGCGGGACATTAATTTTGGAGTGAAATTCAAACCATCCAGCAATTATGAAATCAATATCGCTTTAACCGAACAATTTATAGATGGAGATTTCAATCCGCAACACAACAATGCGCCACGCCGGCAAATCACATTTGGTATATCAACTCGAAATCTATTTTCTCATGATGAATACTTTAACAAACAAATCAGAGACTTAAACAACAGAATAGCAGAACTTGAAGATCGTGAACTTAAACGAGTCGATGAACAAAAAAAGAAAATTGAAGTCGAACTAATTAAAGAAGATGACGCATTAAAAGCCAAAGTAGCAGACCTTTTTGCGGAATCGTTGGTTAAATACAATCAACGAGATTACGGCGGAGCAATTAAACGTTTGCGAGATGCCCACCGACTTGACCCTAATAATGTTACAATTATGACTCGTCTTGGCAGCGTCTATTACACCTATGGTTTCTTGGATCATGCAGCTTTTTACTGGGAAAAAGCATTGCAAAACAATCCGAATATTCCAAACAAGGATACAATCCAAACATTCTTATCCGAATATCGAAACTAAAATCACACCGTTTGAACTTGAAAAGTCATAAAAAGGGTGATTTACTCAACGTATATGATTGATGTAAAACAAGAAGTTAAACGACAGTTTAATTCCATTGAAGAGTGGCTACAAAAGCAAAAACAACATGCAACACCACTTCTTTACAGTAGTATTGATATTCGAGAATCTAACCATAAACTTGCCGGGATCGATACAAACGTATTTCCAGCCGGCTTTAACAATCTAAACCCGAATGCACAGTTGGCCATACGTCAGGCATTCAAACGGTTTTTTAGTACCCATTACCCTATCAGCAAAGAAATTTTACTATTTTGTGAAGACCATACGAGAAATTTATTTTATTTAGAAAATGTGTACCAGCTGAAATCACAACTCGAATCTGCGGGCTGTAACGTAATTGTAGGCTCATTTTTCAAAGATCACCCAACTATATGCACATCAACGGGTCATTTAACCATCACCACAGCAAACAATAACCCACTAACCCTCTACTGTCTAAATTACATTCTAAATCATCGCAATGAGTTTAATATCGATGCATGTGTATTAAATAATGATTTAAGTGATGGCAATTATGACAGCCTTACCCAACTGAATGTACCAATCATACCAGACCCACAAATGGGTTGGCATCGCAGAAAAAAATCAACCCACATCGCACAACTTAACCAGTTAACAAAAACATTGATTGATGAGTGTCATTTATCTATCGACCCATGGCAATTAACAACAGAATTTGCCGCGGTTTCGAGTATTGATATTAATCTTGAAACTGATAGACAGCGACTCGCAGACACAGCCAATGATATTTTAAAAATAATCCAACAAAAGTATAAAGAGCATCACATTAATGATTCGCCATACTTGGTTATCAAGTCTGATAATGGTACTTATGGCATGGGTGTAATTAGCATCAAAGAACCGAACGACATCTTAAATTTGAATCGTAAAAGCAGAAATAAACTTCATAAAGGTAAGTCAGCCATTCCAATTGACAACCTAATTATTCAAGAAGGAATACCCAGTGCGATTCAAATCAATGGGCATACGGCAGAAGAAGTCATCTATCATGTAAATGGCGAAACCATTGGCAGCTTTTATCGCTTACATGAACAAAAAACAACAACAGACATTTTGAATTCCAAAGGCATGCAATTTAAAGCATTTGATCCATCCATTAATGAATCCTTCCAAGAAGAATCGACGAATGCAATGATACAATCATCACCCATCAGCTATCTTGTTGCACAACTTGCAAACTTATCGGCCCAAAAAGAAGTTGCTCTATTATGACCATTGCATTTTGGATGGACCCCATCGAAACAATTAACCCAGGTAAGGATAGCACCTACCTATTAATTCATGAATGCATCCAACAAGAACTAAATCCAGTTTTTATAAAAAACATAAGCTCAACCACAGAACACTTACGCGTTGAAGCTATTCAATTCAAACCGTTCACTTTAGGATCCCCGTTAACCGTTAAAACAGAATCAATAGAACTCACAGAAAAAGACATTGATTTTACCTGGTTACGAAAAGATCCGCCAGTCAACGAAACCTACATTCAAGAATTGCTCATTTTAAACCGCTTTAGCCAACATATTCACCCCATCAATCACATCCCAGGAATTTTACTAAATAACGAAAAACTCGCTGCAACACAATTTCCAACTTTCACACCACCCACATTGGTTAGTTCAAATAAAACTACGATCAAATCGTTTATAAATACTCATGGATCAACCATTATTAAGCCAATTGATGGGTATGGGGGTATGGGAATATTCAAGGTCAATGAATCTGATACAAACACCGATACCATCATTGAATTAAGTACAAATAATGAATCAAAAGCAATCATTTGCCAAAAAGCCGTTGATCATACAACCGGAGACAAACGCATTGTTTTAGTTAACGGAGATCCGATTGGTGCGGTTAAAAGAATCAACCACACAGGGATTCGAAACAATTTCATGGCCGGTGGCGTTGCTGAAAAAGCAACGATTACTGAGTCGGACCAAACGATCATAAATCACATAAAACCTTTTTTATTGAATGAAGGGTTATTCTTTGTCGGTATTGATATTATTGATAACCACTTAATCGAAATAAACGTCACCTCCCCAACCGGATTACAAGAAATTAACAAACTCGATAACATCAATTGTCAAAACATCATTATTACAGCTATGACACAACAAAAGGAGCCCCAGAATGCTTAAACTTATCGTCGCTATGCCATGCCCATTTTGTGTAATGGTTGTGAACTATATTAACGAACACAATTTAAATATTGAAATTGAAGACACTGAGTGGGATCAAGAACGTCACTTAGAGCTCAAAGCTGCGTATGGCAAAACACAAGTACCGTTGTTGTTAATTGATGGGTCCCCTTTATATGAATCTCGCGATATAATCAATTATCTGGAGGATCACCGATCATGAACACACTCGTTAACGACATCGAAACCATCATTCAAACCAATATCCCAGATGCACAAATTTTGGTGCATAACATTAATGATGACGGTGAACACTTTGAAGCCATTGTCATTTCAAAATCATTTAATGGACTACCACTGTTAAAACAACACCAAGCCATCATGAAACCCTTAAAAGAAGCGTTTGACGAAAAGGTACATGCACTTGCATTAAAAACCTTCAGTCAAGACAAATGGGACCAAAACAAACACGATCATCCTATGATCGAGCAAAAAATAAAGGAGAAATACCAATGATTTCACAAGACGACATCAACGCAAAAAAAGAAACTATCCAAGCAGACATTACTGCCAATAAAGTGATGCTTTACATGAAAGGCAATAAAGATATGCCAATGTGTGGTTTTTCGAACCAAGTGGTTCATATCCTGAACCAAACAGGCGTTGCCTTTGAAGCAAAAAATGTTTTAGAAGACGATGTATTACGCCAGGCAATCAAAGAATTTTCAGATTGGCCAACCATTCCTCAACTGTATGTAAATGGCGAATTTATTGGCGGATGCGATATTGTAACTGAACTTTTTCAAAGTGGGGAACTGGCTGACACTTTAGCCTAATGTGGGCGCCAAAACTCATTGAGTGGTACACTCAAAATCAACGAAAACTTCCCTGGAGAAGCACGCCTTCACCCTACCACACACTCATTTGTGAGTTCATGGCACAACAAACCCAAATCAACACCCTTATCCCCTACTATGAACGTTGGCTGGCCCAATACCCCAGCATTCAGGATGTGGCCAACGCCACTGAAGATCAGATATTAAAATCATGGGAAGGCCTCGGCTATTATTCACGTGCAAGAAACTTACATAAAACTGCTAAGGCCATTGTAAAAGATTTTAATGGCCAGATACCCAACGATAGCACCACACTACAAACCCTGCCTGGTGTTGGACCATACATCGCCGCGGCAATTGCTAGCATTGCATTTAATGAGCCCATCGCGGTTGTTGATGGTAACGTCTTACGTGTCATTACCCGATTTTTTGGTATTAACGACGATATTGGCAAAGAATCAACCAAACAAAAAATTCAACAACGATTAAATCAAATCATTAAAACCGTTGATCCAAACCCATTTAATCAAGGATTAATGGAGCTGGGAGCTACCATATGCACACCAAAAAACCCGACATGTGACACCTGCCCAATTAATGCCATGTGCTATGCCAAAAATATGGATGCTACAAGCACATTACCAGTTAAGCAAAAAAAAGCCCCAGTACCGCATTTCACTATCGTCGTAGGCATTATTAAACGTCCCGATGGAAAATTATTAATTACCAAGCGTAAAAAAGACCAATTATTGGGCGGCCTTTGGGAATTCCCTGGTGGAAAAGTTAATGAAAAAGAGTCATTAGAAGACGCCGTTATTCGAGAAATTAAAGAAGAGGTAAATTTAGACATTACAGTTGATGGGTTTTTATGCAAAGTAAACCATGCCTACTCCCACTTTAAAATTACGCTGCACGCCTATGAATGCAATGTTAAAGATAACCATTCAGTTCAATGCAATTCTGCTGATGCTCATGAATGGATAACCATTGAAGAATTGGATAAATACGCCTTCCCAAAAGCAAATAAAGTCATCATTGAGCATTTGAATCCAACAATCGAATCTCACGAATAAATCGATCAATCGATCGATCCGCTGGCCGACATAATAGGTGATTAAAAATAAGTCGCGTCACATCAATAGCAAAGGGTGTCCAATCCATTTGATATAATAACTCAAGAGATACTTTATCGTAATTAATTCTAGATAATAAATTCAAATAAGCAAAATCATTTTGAACATCATTCTTTCCTGTTTGAAATAACGATAAAACCAATGTAGGGGCACTAGTGTTAAATTCTGATGCAAAAAAACTTAATAACGAAATACCCAAGGCCCAAACATCAGATTCCTGATCAGCAACTTCCGTATGAATATACTCTTTTGAAAAATACATTGGCGTCCCCTCCAACCCGTCCGTCTTTAAAAAGGTCACCGTATCAAAATCTATCAACTTTACGCCATCACGCGCATACACAAAATTACCCAATTTAATGTCACGGTGAATTGCACCAAGTTCATGAAATAACCTTAGAGCATTCGCACAACCAATAAATAGCCGTTTTATGCTTGTTGGCGCCATAGTTAATATATCATTAACCAATATGCATCGAGGCATATTACAAGCCAAATATTTATAATGACTAACGGGACCACTATTTGTAGATAACAAATCAGACGTTTCATTCAAATCCAGCGTCATACCATGAGAAAAATTAAAGTATGACATCGATTTTATTGGCGTGTATGAGCTTGGCAATAATATGCTAGAATTCATTAAATGAGATAACTTAGCGTAAATATCATACACATTCTTGTATGCCTGAATCGTATACACTTTCGAGATCATTGGCAACGTAAATAATTTAGAATTAATCGTCACTCCCTGCTTTGAATTCAATAAATTCGCATCAGCGTCATCATAAATCCTAAATGCGTCAGGCCCTTCTAAAATACTGGTTGGCGAATGATTACGAAATTGCGGTGGCCGTCGTTTTAATGGCGGACACATAAATGGTTGTTTTGATCCAATGTTTCTCATCAATAGTATATCGAAATAGGACCTGGAAGAATTTCACTCATTTGAGCCTGGGCTTTTTCCGTTCAATACCGTATAATTCAACGTATGAATCCCTGTGAATATATTTGGTTTAATAATAAATTTATCCGTTGGGAAGATGCCAACACCCATGTTCTAACACATGCGTTGCATTATGGGTCCGGTGTCTTTGAAGGCATTCGTGCTTACGAAACCGCCAAAGGACCTGCCATTTTTAAAGCAAAAGAACACTATGATCGTTTGCTTGAATCCTGTGCATCATACGATATCACCTGCGAGTACTCAGTGGACACATTCATAAAAAGCACCTGTGAACTTATTGTTAAAAACAATTTACCCGCCTGCTATATTCGGCCCATTGTCTATACCGACTATGGCAGCATCGGCATTATCCCAAAGGATTCTGATTATGCTACTGCCATTGCCGTGTGGGAATGGGGCAGCTACCTTGGTGATGACGGCATCAAAAATGGGATTCGTTGCATTATTAGTGACATCATGAAAACGCCCAGCCAAGCCATGCCTTCCACAGCAAAATCTTGCGCCAATTATGCAAACTCGTTTCTTGCTAAGAAAAAGGCATTATCAGCCGGCTATGACGAGGCTATTTTACTTAATCGACACGGCCATGTATCCGAAGGACCAGGTGAAAACATTTTTGTAATCAAAGATAACAAAATAACCACACCACCCGTTTCAGACGATGTATTAAAAGGAATCACCCGCGATACCGCTATGCAATTGGCAAGAGACTGCGGTTATGAAGTTATCGAGGATAGTATATTACCAGACCAATTACTGACTGCTGATGAATGCTTCTTTACAGGAACCGCAGCTGAAGTTACCCCGATTCGAGAAATCAACAATCAACCCATTGGCAACGGTGGTAAAGGGCCAATCACCGACAGAATACAAACATTGTATTTTGATATTGTTAAAGGAAAATCAGACAAATACAATCACTGGCTCACCTACTGCAAGGAGGCATAAACATGTTAAAAGAAGGCGATCAAATTCCAGCATTTGAAGTACAGGATGCAAAAGGCAATACAATAACCAATAGTGACATTAAAGGTAAAAAAGCAATTTTTTATTTTTACCCAAAAGATGATACTCCTGGTTGCACCAAAGAAGGTCAGGGGTTTTCTGACAACCTCCCAAAGTTTAAAGAAAAAGGTGTTGAAGTGTATGGAATATCGAAATGTTCTGTAAAAAAGCATGAGAAGTTCTGTACCAAATATTCATTTGAACATGAACTTCTGAGTGACGAAAATAGCACCTTATGTGAAGACTTTGGCGTCTGGGTAGAAAAAAGCATGTATGGCCGTAAGTACATGGGTATTGAACGCAGTACATTTATTATTAATGAATCAGGCACAATCACAAAAGCATGGAATAAAGTCAAAGTACCTGGCCATGTCGATGATGTATTAAATTCAATCTAATTCAAATTTGAAGCTGACTGGTTGCTTTCTCAGTAACTGAAACATCATAATACCGATTCAGGTAATCCATTGTCATTAATCGTAAAAAATAGGTCATTCCTTCAATAAAGGTATCCCTCATAATACGCGGTAACGACTCCTTTGCCAGATAAACCCGATTATCTTGATTCGGATTATGAAATGCCAATATCTTTTGAACAAATGCGTAATAGATTTCTTGTGGCACCATCTGATAATTCAAATGTGCAATGGCTGCAATATGATCAGGGTGCCAAAAAAAGATGCCAAACCGCTGCAGTGGAATAACATCAACATGTTTCGAAAGCTCAGCCATCCCCATGGTTTCTTTTATTGATACAGGCATAGAGCGACCAACCTGGGCTCCATCCATAATTGTCATCACCAGGCTCTCTTTACTACAGGTAAGATCATTATCAATCACGTAAGTTGAAACGGCGTCTGCCACTAAAGAAAACAAGGCATCACGTTCGGTACACGGTGATCGTACTGCCCCATCATCAGGTAGACAGGATAATCCCATAATCATTACATGCATTAAGCGAGCGGCCTCAAATGCATGCTCATCAGATCCCCGTCGCAATTTAGTAAGGGCATATGCCAATCCTGCAGCAGCTGGGCCTGTTTCAGCCATGCACCCTTCTTTTGATGCAGCTGTCGACGCACCTGCTTCTAAATAAAGTTCAAAATACGCATCGCAAAAGTTTAACACATGCATATAAGGATGGTCATAAAAAACAGCCAATGCCCTAGCCGCATATGCAACGCCAGATGAGCCTTTTGTTGGAAATATCGGTGTTTTCTGTCCCATATCATTTAAACGCATTCCCATCATCGTCGCCAACCAAACCGCATTCAAACGTCGTTCAGATTTAGTCTTAGGCGTGGCCGATCGTAGAAGATCAATTGCATCAAAAAAAGGATGATGTTGCCCTGGAAACCAAGTTGAATTGATGGAACGAGATACCCCATGGCAATTTGCACATGATGTACAGCTCATTGAATCCAGATCATCGCCAACATAGGAGCTTAACGAGCCGGCATCTATACCAGGTAAATCAACCGATTGACCATTATAAAGTAAATACCCACTTCCTACTGAATCCCATAAATTAGTAACCGTTGAGCCTGACTTATACGTAACATCAATAAAACCACCAACATCAAATTTCGTTCGTCTAAGATCACTGCAAGCATCGCCCATTGTTAAGCGAAAGTTAAAATCCCCTTCATTGATATATGAGTTAGCTGATGACGCATCCAATGTAGACCAATGATCATAGCGATGTTGGATAGCATTATCTGATAATTGAGGGTTGATGCCTTTCATAATGCCATTAAACGCGCCCCATCGCACACCATGCCCGACACCAGTACCAAACGGAATTTCCAAACGGGCACTCCCCGAAAACTCAATATTAATCTTTGCAATATGGTCATCTAAATAACGCTTTTCAATAGCCAATCGAGCCGCTGTTTCAGTTGCATCTGTATGAGAACTGGACGGGCCACGGCCAATACGAATAACACGAAGATTACGCCGTTGTTGGTTAAACCTAGGAGATTTGGAAAGACGTCTTATTGAATGAAAAATCATGCACATTCCCCTTCCCAGCATACCAATCTTTAATTGGGCGCTTATTTATCATTAGTCCTGAATTTAATTGAATTAGAAGCATAATGCTATGGGTATAGTGTACAGCTTTTGGTGAAATGATGGTAGGGAGATTACCGGTGACCTGAATTAAAAGATCAATATCGATATCAATGCATTGCGAGTGATTTTTCTGATAATCTTTTAAATACGATTTAAATTCTGGCCAACATAGCTCACTATTCATTAGACAACCAACATTAATAAAAATATCACCGTGATTAACATATTCACCAGGTCCTTCCAAATATGGGGTCCATTCAGCAACAGAGTGAGTGTTAGAAAATAATTCAATCGCAGCGCTTAAGCGATCTTGATGGTTTTTTATAGTACCAAATGACAAATAATAATCAAAGTTCATACTATCGCGATGATTGCAATGCAAAAACAACGGTAGCAGCATTCGAAATTGCATCTGGTTTGTGAATACAAAGGTCAATGGCTCGAATTTTAGCCGAAAATGAAAATATTTTTTTCATTAAGGTATTGGCAAGCGCCTCTAGTAAATCAAAGCGAGAATCGGCAACAAATTCGGTGATTTCTCTGCATAACGAATCATAATCAACAGTATCCGCCAAATCATCCGAATCAAGCGCCATTTTAACATCAACATCCAATGCAATATCAATAAACAAGTCCTGCGGCGCTTTTTTTTCAAAATCATGAACACCAATAATTGTAGGGGTATGCAATTGCTTAATTTGTATTTGCATTATCGTGTTAAAATCACTGAATTTTTTTCTGTTTCAAATAACTCAACACGTTCGAGAATGGCTTTCCCAACCAACTCAGATTCAACTTGGTCCCATAATAACTGGGCAAAGTTTTCAACCGTTGTTGGACGATTCAAAAAAAACTCATGATCATTTAAGTTGGTATGATCAAATCGTTCCACCACATCACCAATCGCTTTCTTCATATCTTCAAATGCAATAATCATTCCTGTATTTTTATCGACGTCACCAGAAACAGCTACATTTAGCACATAATTATGACCATGTATGGTTGCACATTTTTTAAATAATTCTTTATTCTCAGCTTCTGTTAGATCTGGATTGACCAATCGATGGGAGGCACAGAATGTCTCCCGTCGTTGAATCAATAATTTCATTTTGAGGGATGTCCGCTTACTGGCAAGCCTCACATGACGGGTCATTTAATTTACACATCATGATTTCTGGCTCACTTGAATCTGGAGTTGTATTCTCGTTCGTTGACATAGATACAGAAGTAGCATCAATAACTTGCTTGTCTTTCGAAGATGGTTCATTCTCTGACGTCTCATTAACACCGGATGCTTTTGTAATTTGTGTTGCACCTAACGATCGTAAATAATACGTGGTTTTCAATCCAGATGTCCACGCCAACGAGTAAATATCATTCAAATACTTTCCAGATGTCGAATTTACAAAAATATTGGTTGATGCAGATTGATCAATCCACTTTGAACGACGTGATGCTGCACGAATGATCCAAGCCATATCAATATCAAATGTTTCTTTAAATAAGTTTCGCAATTCTTGTGGAATTTCAACAATCTCTTGAATACTACCATTGTGCAACTTAATTTGCTTTAACATACGTTCGTTCCAAAGCCCTTTTTCTTGCAACTTCTCGACTAGGTAATCATTAATAACAACAAAGTTACCTGACAAGTTTTCTTTCATGTAAATATTTTTAAACGCTGGTTCCGCACAAGGATAAACGCCCGCAATGTTGGCAATTGTTGCTGTTGGTGCAATTGCCATTGTATTCGAGTTTCTCATTCCATGTTCTTTGATGTGAGACTTAACATAATCCCAATCCATGGTAATTTGTTTATCAAGATCAAGAGTTTCACCACGATGTTCTTCAACAATCGCTAATGTATCGTATGGCAAAATTCCACGCTGCCACTTACTACCTTCAAATGTTGAGTAGCTACCGCGCTCTTTCGCTAACTCCGAACTTGCTAAAATTGCATAGTAAGAAATCATCTCCATCGAACGATCCGCAAATGTGAGATTTTCATTGGTATCATATGCAATATTTAATTGGTACAACGCATCTTGATACCCCATTAAGCCCAATCCAACGGCTCTGTGACGCATATTTGCTGTTTCAGATTCAGGTGTCGGGTAATAGTTGTTATCAATAACGTTATCCAACATACGAATACCGGTGCGAACAGTTTTTGCAATTTTCTCTTCGTTTAAATCACCATTCTCAACCATATGCGCTAAGTTTACACTACCTAAGTTACACACAGCTGTTTCATCATTGGATGTATTTAAGGTGATTTCCGTGCATAAGTTTGATGAGTGAACAACACCGCAATGATCTTGTGGGGAACGAAGGTTAATTGGATCTTTAAACGTAAACCAAGGATGGCCAGTTTCAAATAACATTGTTAACATCTTACGCCACAAATCAAACGAATTAATTTTCTTTGCTCTTGGTAAGTTTAACGACTCATAATACTCATATTTCTCTTTAAATTCTTTTCCATATAAGTCATGCAATTCAGGAACATCCGATGGGCAAAAATATGTCCAATCTTCCTTCTTTTGCAACCGTTGCATAAATAAATCAGGAATCCAACAAGCCGTATTGATATCGTGTGTACGACGACGCTCATCACCTGTATTCTTTTTCAGCTCTAAAAATTGTTCAAAATCCAAGTGCCAAATCTCCATGTACGCACACATTGCCCCTTTACGCTTACCACCTTGGTTGACTGCCAATGCCGTATCATTAAAAATCTTAATAAATGGAATAACACCTTGAGATTCGCCGTTAGTTCCGTGGATCCGAGAACCAGTTGCTCGTACCGGAGTCCAGTCAGTACCGATACCACCCGCCCATTTACTGAGCATTGCATTATCGGAATAAAGCTTAAAAATACCTTTTAACGAATCATCAGTAATATTGATATAGCAAGAACTCATTTGGGAATGCAGCGTTCCACTGTTGAATAATGTTGGTGTAGATGAAACAAAGTCCATGTTTGATAATACATTGTAAAATTCAATGGCACGTTCTTCACGGTTTTTCTCTTTAATAACAAGTCCCATAGCAACACGCATCCAGAACCATTGCGGTAATTCATAAACCTCTCTAGCTGTTGATCGATCACGCAATAAGTATCGATCTTGAACGATCTGAATTCCAAGATACTTAAACTTCAAATCATTCTTCGCCTGGATGGCTGATGATAAACGAGCCAAATCATATGTCAAGAATTCAGGATTCAGCATTTCAAGTTTAACACCCTTACGAACATACGTTTCAAATTGAGCACGATATTGATCTTGATAATCAGCATCCGTAACGTGACGGTCTAAAACACGCTTAGAAAGCAAGTCAAGCGCATAACGACTTGATAAAAACGAATAATCTGTATGCTGCTCAATTCGTTCACGAATAGAATTCAATACAATTTTATTCAAATCGTCTTTGGTAATGCCTTTGTAAACTTGTTTGATTGCACTTTCACAAATTTGAGGCAAATTAATATTTGATAATTGAAATGATAATAAATGCAAACGATTTTCGATCAACGAGGGATCAAACGTTTCAGATGTTGCTTCAGAGGATAATGTGAGCTTACCGTCTTTAATTTCTTCAATGGTTTGTTCTTGTCGAACAGTTTTATGTGTTTCACGATAAATTATGTAGCTTTTGGCAACTTTATAGTGACCATTTTTCATTAACGTTTCTTCAACAATATCCTGAACAACTTCAACATGAAGTGGTTGTGATAAATCAGAACGTAATGACACCTCATTAACAACTTGATCTGCTAAATTAGCAACCAAAACTAAATCCGTAATATTTTCCGAATAAAATGCTTTTTCAATTGCCGAAAATATGTGCTGTCGATCAAATGAAACAACATTTCCATTTCGTTTAATAATTTTATCTATCACTTGGTTCATACAAGACTC
Organism: Candidatus Marinamargulisbacteria bacterium; assembly: GCA_049889215.1. Lineage (GTDB taxonomy): Bacteria > Margulisbacteria > Marinamargulisbacteria > UBA817 > UBA817 > UBA817. The sequence continues at coordinate 7,723 of JBMHDV010000010.1, read as the reverse complement.
CTCTACATCTACTATATTTAATTCAGGAAAAGCGTAAGCTCAATTGAAATAGTAATAAAAACATAAAAAGATCGTCAAATATTATTTTCAATTATTTTAGAAATATCCACGGTCATTTTGAACCTAAATTCGGAAAATATCGATAAAAATTAATATATTTTTTTTACTATATTGTCAGTTTTTCAATTAGTAAAAATTAGTTAACAGAAAGAAATATTTATAAACTACTTTTTAGAACAAGAAATCAAAAAAAATCAACCCCAAAATCAAAAAAAAGATGACTTAACATTTGTTTGTATCGATAATGAAACCATGAAAAGCAGCATTCCTTTCATTTCTTACCAAGAAGCAAAAAAAATCGATGACTATATGGTAAATAAACTAAATATCCCAATAGAAACACTAATAAATAACGCTGGTAACGCAATTGCAAACCACCTTGACAACAATAATATTTATAAACACGTAAATGCCATCATTGGCAAAGGCAACAATGGCAAAGATGCATTGGTCGCAATAAAGCAATCTAAAAACATCAAAGCAGCATCACTGATTATTCCATTCGAAGCAACAAAAACCAGCAAAGAATTCATCACACTTAAAAAAGAAAAAGAAATTCATATCGTGGAAAATATCCACACGATGAAGAAAAACTCGCCACTCATCGACGGGCTATTTGGCACAGGACTTAAGCATATAGAAAACCAAACCACCAATCGCCTCATCCTGGACATAAATCAACAAAACTTTAACATTATTAGTATTGATGTACCCTCTGGACTAACAGAAGGTCTATTAACAACATGCATTAAGGCCAATCAAACACTCGGAATCATGTTTCCAAAAAAAGCATATCAAAATAATACAAACGTTTGTGGTAAAATTACGGTATTAAAACTAGCGAATAATCATCAATGGCTAGAAGATCAACAAGCATATATTTCAGGAGATAGCATAGAGATCCAATGCAATTAGTCGAATATACAAACAAACACAATATAGACGATATCCTCAACCAAGCAGATCAACTTTGTAAGGCATTTGATTCAAGTAGCAATTGCTATGACTACTTAAAAGAAAAGCTAACCAATACGAATTGCAAAACCTATAACTTAATGGACAGCCAATACAACGTGCATGGTATCGCTATCATCGAAATTCTAGATACACTTTATGGAAACCTAATTTTACACACACTCCTTGAATCAGACGAGGCAAAACTTGCTGACTTAATGGTTCCCAATATCAAAGGTCATGTACTTGAACTCATCCAGTTTCGATCTAATTTTACATATAGGGACACATTTATTCACAACGGACTAAAGGAAAAAGAGCGGGCCAGAATGATTCATTCAGATATTGGCATATATGCTGAAATTCACCCTATGCCAAATGTAACGTTTCATCAACTAAAATCAAAATCAGACCTAATTCATAGTGGAGAAATTAGCTACCAAGCACATAAACATCGGCAACACATCGAATGCTATGATGCTTACAACTCAGCAGAAAAAAGAACCCAATTTGCAACCGATCTACGTTCTGGCAAACATGGCAAAGGGATTGACGAAGCATCATTACTCATGTCCTATGATGGGCAAGCCGTCGGTGTTATTGATGTTGTAGAAGTGCCCTACAAAGATGAAAAGATTGGTTGGATCATGGACATTAGCGTTCTTCCTGAGTTCCAAGGGATTGGCTTGGGACAACAGCTCATCAAACAATCCCTATCTAACGCATACTATGCCGGTTACAGCAAAATAGGATTGGGTGTCACACTTACCAATAAAGGGGCTTACCAACTCTATCAGCATTTAGGTTTTGAAGATTACGAAATTTTTGTCGAAATTCTAAGCCGTTAACCTTGAATTGTTTTCTGAATTAACAATCGATCCAACACGGCAATTGCAGCCATAGCCTCTACAACAGGAACAACACGTGGACAAATACAAGGATCATGACGACCAGTCACAGAGATCTCAGCATTTTCACCAGAACTTGTAACAGTGGACTGTGTTTTTGTAATGGATGATGGCGGCTTAACAGCCAATCGACACGTTACATTTTGACCATTGGTAATCCCACCTAAAACCCCGCCGGCGTGATTCGTCTCAGTTGCGATATCGTCCCCGTCACTCACAAAACGATCGTTATGGTCAGACCCTCGCATCTCAATTGCATCAAACCCTTGCCCAAACTCGATCCCTTTAATCGTACCAATGGACATTAGTGCATGCGATAACACGGCATCAAACTTATCAAATACAGGGTCCCCTAGCCCAACGGGCAACCCTTCAATTAATAAAGAAACAGCGCCACCAATGGAATCCCCCTCATTGGCCAATGTCTCGATGAGTTCAACCATCTTTTTAGCAGCTACTGGGTCCGCACAACGAACGGGATTCTTTTCGATTTCTGCGGTATCAAATGTGGCAGCTTTAATCGAACCAACTTGATCCGTATGGCCAATAAATTTAACACCGTAGCCTTTTAATACCTGCTTTGCAATCGCACCAGCCGCGACACGACAGGCTGTTTCACGACCGGATGAGCGTCCACCGCCACGGTAGTCTCGAATCCCATATTTTTCATGGAACGTCATATCCGCATGGCCAGGACGAAATACATCTTTAATTTTAGAATAATCTTTCGAGCGCTGATCCGCATTACGAATTAATAACCCAATCGGAGCACCGGTTGTCTTACCTTCAAAAACACCCGATAAAATCTCAACGGTATCAGATTCTTTTCGTGGTGTTGTGACCGAACTTTGGCCTGGACGACGTCGATCCAAATCAACCTGAATATCCGCTTCCGTTAAATCAACATTCGGCGGACAACCATCAATTACACAACCAATGGCTGGTCCATGGCTTTCACCAAACGTAACCACTTTAAAAATTGAACCAAAACTACTACCCGGCATAACTACCCTCTTCCTGCAACCCACGCTGCATGACCATTTTACCAGATCGCACCATTTCAATCACCTTAAAGGGTGCCATTAATTCAATAAACGCCGAAATTTTATCCGACCCACCAGATACTTCAGCAATAATCGTTTCATCTGTAATATCGATGGTTTTGCCTTTAAAGTGGTCAATAATCTGCAGTAGCTCTTGACGCTTACTTGAAGGAACATTCACTTTAACCAACGTCAACTCGCGTTCAAGCGCGGATGTTTCGCTATTATCTTTCGATTCTATTACGTCCACCAATTTACCCAACTGCTTCACAATTTGATCCAAATCTTTATCTTCCCCCTTCGCCGTAATCGTCATTCGAGAATATCGCCCATCAAAGGCTGATGACACAACCAAGGATTCAATATTAAATCCACGACGAGCAAATACCAATGTTACACGAAGCAACACCCCGGGCTTATTGGCTACAAACAAACTAATGGTATGCAATTTATCAGTTAACATTTATGTACTCCCTTTTGGTTTGGCCATCTTTTTAGTGGGCCGCTCAATTAACATATCGGCTGCCGATCCACCTGCTGGGATCATAGGAAACACATTATCTTGCTTAACAACTTCGGCATGAATAATGATTGGCCCATCATTATAGTCCAACGCTTCTTTTACCTTCTTCTGAACGTCAGCCGGGCGCTTAATTCGAATACCTTTAATTCCAAAGGCCTCACCCAACTTAACGAAATCAGGGTTTCCAACCAAATCAACCCCAGATAAGCGGTCATCAAAAAACAGTTCTTGCCACTGCCGAACCATCCCCAAATACTTATTATCAATCACCACAAACTTGATTGGCAATTTATGAATCGCAGCTGTGGCCAATTCACACATCATCATTTGAAAACCACCATCGCCACTAATCGATAACACAACATCCTTTGGGCACCCCAATTGAGCCCCAATGGCTGACGGTAATCCATACCCCATGGTTCCAGCACCACCAGAACTAATCCAACCGTTCGGCTTATTATTTCGATAAAACTGTGCAGTCCACATTTGATGTTGCCCTACATCAGTTGTTACCAAGGCGTCACCATTGGTTTGCTTCCATAATTCATCAATCACGTGCTGGGCCTTTAAGCCACCATGAATTTTATACGATAATGGGTGCTTTTTTCGCTCTTTATTTAAATAGTCCAACCAGGCTTTCGTCTTAAGTGGCTTAATTTTGGGCAATAGTTTTTTTAAGGCCTGTTTGGCATCCGCCACAATCGAGCAATCTGGCATGACAATCTTATTTATTTCAGCCGGATCAACATCAATATGGAGCTTGGTTGCACCAGGGCAAAACTTACTAATATCAGCAGGCGTAATTCGATCATCCCAACGGCTACCAATCGAAAAAATCATATCACAACCGGCAACTGCACGATTTGCAACCACCGTACCGTGCATGCCCAGCATCCCTAACGCCAATGGATGGGTTTCAGGAATCACCCCTTTGCCCAACTTGGTCGTCACCACCGGTGCCTGTAAGGTTTCAGCCAATGCCAAAACTTCCTTTGATGCCTTCGAAATGATTGCCCCATGCCCCACCAACAATAAAGGCTTCTCTGATGCCTGAATCAATTTGGCCATTGCTGCTATATTCGAAAAATCGTAAGTCGGTGACGCCTCGTAACCAGGAAGGTCCATTTCGGCCTCATCAAAAGTAACCGTGCATTCTGCACTGGACACATCTTTTGGCATATCGATCACAACAGTCCCCGGTCGGCCAGTTGTCGCAATGTGAAACGACTCCTTAACCACACGTGGCACATCGTTGGGTGATTTAACCAAATAGCTATGCTTAACGGTTGGGGCTGTAATACCAAACACATCCGCCTCCTGAAAAGCATCCTTACCCAACATTGGTGAAATGGTTTGACCACTAATAACAATTAACGGTACAGAGTCCATTTGCGCAGTTAATAACCCAGTAACTGTATTTGTGGCACCTGGACCACTAGTAACCAAGCAAACCCCGGGCTTGCCAGTCGCACGTGCATAGCCATCGGCCATATGAGTCGCCCCTTGTTCGTGCCGAACCAAGATCAATTTAATATTAGAATCATATAAAGCATCAAATATTGGCATCGCTGCACCACCTGGATACCCAAAGATGTACTCAACACCTAATTTTTCTAACGCATCCATTAACGATTTTGCAGCAGTTTGAGATTTTTTTGTCATTTTCAATCACCTAACTTCAGTTATTATCGATAGTTTAGCAAAAAATCTCAATTTTTTAAAATGTCAGATAATCACCAAGATTATTTTTCGGTTTACAACAAACCTTTTCATCAGTAATCTCAACACTTCTAAATTCAGAGCTATATTGGACGTCATGACGGTCCGTTATTAATCGTTTTAAAAAAACAGAAAAAAACAAATGCTTATAATCCCCTATCTCCCCCACTTTCTTAGGGGAGTCTCTGTAAATGATTGGGGCGGACAAATGAATGCACTTACGTTTCACCAAAAAACTTGGAAAAACAACATTATCCCCATTATCTATATTCTTTTTTAATTTATCCGGACAAATAGTGAGTGCAATATCCAAAACACATCCGGTTAAACGCGTTTTAGAAGGTATGTGATAAATTTCAATCGAAGGTTTAATAAAGAAGCGCTCATGTTTATTAAAAAACATTTCAAGTTCTTTAAAATACCCCTTAATTTCTCTTATTTTTTTAGCATCAACCGTTAACTTTTCTAAAAAAGCAGTGCAGCCAAATGGATCTTTTGAGCAACATAAACGATCTTGACGTTTAAATGAAGAAATTTTATTCATTAAGTAATTTTACTTAAATAAACAGTTAAATCAAGAAAAGTTAAGAGTCATCCTTCGAAAATTCATCCTCATAAGGTGACGTTATCCCCGTCCCTAACAATAAGTAGTGAATAATCAATCGAATAATAACCATAATTTAATAGTAACAAAAAACAACGTATGGCTTAAGTTAACAAGGAACAAATGATAAGTAATAAAAATGTAATCACTAGGCTACAGACTGGAATTAAATTCGGGAAAGATCCTCAGCCTTAATATAGCCAAATTCGAAATAGTTCTTTTTTGAGTGAGATTTATTGAATTTATTGGAGGGATAGTAGCACTAGCTACAGACTGGAATTAAATTCGGGAAAGATCCTCTGCTTTATATGGCCAAATTCAAAACAGTTCTTTTTTGAGTGAGATTTATTGAATTTATTGGAAGGATAGTAGCGCTAGCTACAGACTGGAATTAAATTCGGTAAAGATCCTCTGCTTTATATGGCCAAATTCAAAACAGTTCTTTTTTGAGTGAGATTTATTGAATTTATTGGAAGGATAAGTGCGCTAGCTACAGAATGGAATTAAATTCGGTAAAGATCCTCTGCTTTATATGGCCAAATTCAAAACAGTTCTTTTTTGAGTGAGATTTATTGAATTTATTGGAAGGATAGTAGCGTTAGCTACAGACTGGAATTAAATTCGGGAAAGATCCTCAAAAAAGTGGTAGTCCCACGGGGAATCGAACCCCGGTTGCCAGGATGAAAACCTGATGTCCTAACCACTAGACGATGGGACCACGTTTTTGATACTAATAATCATAATCAGCAAACCCCATTTTGTCTAGAATTTTCTTAACAATTTATCAGTTTTTTTTGTCTAAGCCAGCTGCTTATCCATCACGATCCAACGATCGCCTTTATTAAACTGATCCGTTCCCTTAGCAGGAATCAATGCATTCGTTGCTGAAACGCCTAGAACCGGCAATGTTTGCTCGCCATATTGAGCTTGGAACTCAACCAACGTCATATCATCAACAATATTAATCACACGGAACGAGTCATTATTTTTAAATAAACTCATTAAATAGTGAAAGTCAACGTCAACGATCTCGGTCCCTAAATCAACTTTTTTAAGCCCTTCAGTTTGAGCGGCATTAATCGATATTGGTGGAAAACGAAACACGTTTGGGGTTCCTATAACCTCGGAATATCGAATGCATGCCAGTGAATTAACTTCATCATTTTCGGTTAAAGCGACCAAGTAACGGTACGCACCCAAATGAATGTCTTCAACAACACGCGGAGAAAATATGGATGTATGAATCGACTTTACACCGTCAATTCGAGAATATTGCACCCGTTTACGATTCAAATCAACAACCGTTACCTCAATATTTTCGACAGAGTTTAACATGCGTGCGATCGCTACGGACACCTTATTTGCACCCACAACTAAAATGCCAATTTTATCCGAATCTTCTAATTTAATCATTTTGATAAATGGATTCAAGCTAAATCCATAAACAACAACGGTAAAAATTAAAACCAAAAAGGTTAACGGCACCAATTGCTCAGCTTGAGGCACACCCAGGTTTACCAAACGAAGTGCAAAAAGAGATGCAATGGACGCTGTTACAATGCCACGTGGGGCAATCCAAGCCATCAATAGACGTTCTTTAAACTTAAGTTTGGTACCAATTAATGATGAGAATGTAGCAAACGGACGAACAATAAAAATTAAACTTAATAAATAAATAAGGTGCTGAACGTCGAATAACTCAAGCAAATCATCAAAAATTAAACGAGATGATAACACAATAAATAATGTTGAAATTGAAAGTATTCGTAAATTTTCTTTAAACACTTTCACATGCTGCAAGGATATCTGTTGTTGGTTTGCAAGAATAATTCCCATTAAAACAACCGTTAAAATACCAGAATCTTGCTGAACAATATTGGACCCAATAAATGCAACAAAAACAATCAGCAGT
>JBMHDV010000009.1:0-20086 GCA_049889215.1 Candidatus Marinamargulisbacteria bacterium | reverse complement strand
ATTAAGTTACGACTATTGTTTGAAGAGTATGTAACTTAATAGTACCGATCAATTGGCTTGGATTCAAATGTAAATTTTAAATTTTGTAACAATCATTATTTCAAAAAGTCTCAGCTTTTTCCATATATTTTACTAAATTTTTTTAATTGTTTTTTTTCACAGACATTTTTAATTTTGATATAGTTATTTTATGAACTCAAATGATCGATTTCGTCAGGTTTTAAAACATAAAGGTACCGGAAAAACCATGAGTAAGCATATGGATAATGATGATTTAATGTTTGTTGCTAATCACTGGCTATCAAATGAGATCCCCCTCTCTCGAAAGGCAACATTACTTACGGCTTGGATCATGTTACCAACCACAACTGAAGAAGCCGAGGCACTTGAAAATTTAAAGAAAAACTACAAAACTGCGTTACCGAAAGAGTTGCATTACTTTTTTAACACGCCAAAAAATAAAATTGAAGATACATTAATACAGCTTTTAAATCAAACATCACTATCACGTGAAGAATTAAATGAATTTTTAACCGCCATTTTTACAGATAATATTGCTGATTATTATGCAGCAACATTATTTGAAGGATTGCGATTAAAAGAAGAAACCTTTGAAGAAAATACAACTGTCTATGACTTCTTTGCTGAACGAACACTACGTAAATCAATAAATATTCCATTACTAGTTGATTTAGCAACCCCTTATGATGGCTTTAATCGATCCTACTTTTTACAACCATTCTTAGCTGCCCTTTTGGGCTCTGTGGGGATTCCCACCCTATTGCATGGGGTGAAAGATATATCACCCAAAAATGGAATGAATACTCACAAATTGTTTTTGACTACCCAAAAGAACCCGCTTCAATTGATTGATAATGTTTGTAATCAGTTAACAGACCCAACGATTGGATGGGGCTACTTAGACCAATCCGTTTTTTGTCCTGACTTGCATCAACTGATTCAAACACGAATTGACATGGTAAAGCGACCTGTATTAGCGACAATAGAAAAATGGTTATGCCCAATTTATGCTAAGCATAATGTATGTGTAACTGGGTTTACTCACCCACCATACAAACAAAAAACCATTGATTTAGTTCGCCATGGTCAAAAATATAATCAATTATTGCTTGTTCGAGGTGTTGAAGGATCAACATTATTACCATTTGATCGGCGAGCGCCTTTTATTACTATGCAAAAAGATAATGAACCCGTGTATGATTTCATGACACCTGACATTGTTGGTGTTACACCTCAAGAGCTGATTGATCAAAACCCAAATGATTCATTAGGAATTGGTATTAAGGCATTAAAAGGAGAACTAGTTAATTATTCAAACTATTTAAAATATCAAGCACTTGCTATTGGAACTGTTTTAAATAAAGATATCGAGCAACTAAACACCGCGATAACCGAGTCTATCGAGACTGGAAACGCATTCCAACATTGGGAACGCGGGTGTAGACATTAAACATTTTTGCGCATGTTATTAATTCGCTAAAATTTTAGCGATAATCTCACTTGATGAATAACCTTCAATAAAGGATACGCATTTAACCTCTCCCCCATTGGATACTACTGTTTCGTATTCAGGCAACTGTTCTGGTTGATAATCGCCACCTTTAACATGAATATTTGGCTTAATAATCGATAAAACTGATATGGGTGTATCTTCCTCAAAAATAATAACGGCATCTACGGGCTTTAACGCAAGCAGCATTTGTGATCGAAATACCTGGTCATTTATTGGACGATTTGGGCCTTTTAACTGAGTTACAGAAGTATCAGAATTCAACCCAACAATTAAAATATCTCCCAACGATTTTGCATCTGCTAAGTATTGAACATGCCCTGGATGTAAAAGATCAAAACAGCCATTCGTAAAAATAATTCTCTTCGACTTATTTTCACTTAAAAAGTGAGAAATTGTGTCACTATTATAAATGTGATTCATGGGCATCGATTTCTTCAATGGTTGTTGTTGCTGTTCCAACTTTAGACACCACAATTCCAGCAGCGATGTTAGCAAATTCAATGGACTCTGACACTGTCCAGCCATTTCCTAAGCCAAATGCCAATGCTGCAACAACTGTATCTCCTGCACCGGATACGTCAAAAACTTCAATGGCTTTTGTTGAAAATTGTTTAGTTTCAGTTTCATTAATTAACGACATACCATCAGCACTTCGGGTTAATAAGATATTTTTAATGGAGTGATTGGTTAGAATTTTTTTTGCATATTCATCAATAAGGTTTTGATCGGAAATGTCTGACAACTTTGAGAATTGTTTAAATTCAGCTAAATTGGGTGTGATATAAGTTGCACCAGAATATTTTGAAGCGTCATCACCTTTAGGGTCAACAATAACTGGAATATTGTTGGAATTTGCTATTAAAATTATATGAGCTGCAAATGCCTTAGTGATAATACCTTTTCCATAATCAGAAATCACAATCACATCTATATTCGATATTGATTTATTTAATTGCCTAGTTAATTGATCAATTTTATTCGGTTCATTTATTGGGGCCTCATGATCAATTCGACACAACTGTTGTCCTTTGGCCAATACTCGAGTTTTGCAAATGGTGGTTAATTTCTCAACCCCAATAACAAAATCGTGATCAATGTTTGCGTCTAACATACACTGCTTGAGCAAATTTGCATTATCATCTGTACCAATTAAAGAAGCCATTGATGCCTTCGCGCCAAACGCACTCAAATTATTAGCTACGTTGCCTGCCCCTCCCAAACAAAAGGTTGTGTTTTGAACATGACAGACTGGGACTGGTGCCTCTGGTGAAATGCGATTCACATCCGTCCAAAAATATTGGTCTAAAATTAAATCCCCAATGACTAAAATATTGGGTTGTTTATTTATTTTTTCTTTAAAGGACATTACATTTATTTTAAATGAATTAAACTAATTTTTGAACACAGATTTCTAATAAAGAATTTTTTAATATTGGATACCCTTACCAACCCACGTTATAATACGATGCATGAATCACATACGTAACTTTTGCATTATTGCGCACATTGACCATGGCAAGTCGACATTGTCGGACCGGTTAATTGAATTAACCAATACCGTTGAGCAACGAGAAATGAAAGCGCAGTTGCTGGATACCATGGATTTGGAACGTGAGCGTGGCATTACCATTAAAATGCAGGCTGTTCGCTTGGAATATGCCAAAGATGATACCACGTATACCCTTAATCTGATTGACACACCTGGGCACGTTGACTTTAGTTATGAAGTGTCTCGGTCTCTCGCTGCTTGTGAAGGCGCATTACTATTGGTGGATGCAGCACAAGGCATTGAAGCTCAAACCATCGCTAACTTTTACTTGGCCTTGGAAAATGACTTGGAAATTATTCCAGTCATAAACAAAATTGATTTGCCTGCAGCTGATGCTGATAAAGTGGCCATGGATATTGAACAAGTGTTTGGGATACCTGCTGAAGATTGCATCAAGTGTTCGGCAAAGTCAGGCATTGGGGTGGCTGATATTTTAGATCATGTCGTGGAAAAAATTCCTGCACCTGAGCCGCAGTTTGACGATGACAAGTTACGTGCCTTAATTTTTGATGCTCATTACGATTCGTATCGTGGGGTTATTGCCTATGTTCGTGTTATGAACGGTGAACTAAAAAAGGGTGACAAAATTCAAATGATGTCCACCGGGCGAGCATTCGATGTCACTGACATTGGTCATTTTAAGCCAAAAATGACATCGTCAGGGCAAATCATTAACGGAAATGTTGGGTATGTGACATCCAGCATGAAGCAAGTGGATGATGCCAATATTGGGGATACCATTACCTTGGCAAAAGCACCCGCTGAGGACGCTTTATCAGGCTATAAGGAAGTTAAACCCATGGTATTTTCTGGCATTTACCCTGTTGATACCAATGACTATGAAGATTTAAAAGTGGCGTTGGAAAAATTAAAACTGAATGATTCATCACTCACGTTTGATACGGAAAGTTCCCAAGCCCTTGGCTTTGGCTTTCGCTGTGGATTTTTAGGCTTATTGCATATGGAAATTATTCAAGAGCGAATTGAACGTGAATTTGGCATTGATATTGTACTAACTGCGCCCAGTGTGACTTATAAAATTAAACAAACCAATGGCAATGCCTTTGATTTGGATAACCCCAGTGACTATCCTGATGTTCAAACGATTGCGGAAATTCAGGAGCCGTATGTTGGGTTATCGATTATTGCACCCACACAATACACCGGTGCCATTATGGAGTTGGCCCAAGAGCATCGCGGGGTGTACGTTAAAACAGAATTGATTGATTCGTTACGACAAAGCTTTGTATATGAAATCCCAATGAACGAAATTATTTCGAACTTTTTTGATAAGTTAAAATCACGTACTCAAGGGTATGCATCCATGGATTATTGGATTGAAGGGTACAGGCCAACAAAACTCGTTAAAGTGAATATGATGATTAATGGGGACCCTGTGGACGCACTATCGTTTATTGCTCACCAAACCAAGGCCCGCCATATTGCTGGTAAAATGGCAGAAAAACTTAAAGAACTGATTCCTCAGCAGTTGTATGAAGTGATTGTGCAAGGTGCCATTGGGGGCAAAATTATTTGCCGTGAAACCATTAAAGCCCTTCGTAAAAATGTAACTGCGCGTTGTTACGGTGGCGATATTACACGAAAACGAAAACTGCTTGAAAAGCAAAAGGCCGGTAAAAAGAAGATGAAGCAATTGGGCTCAATTTCAGTACCAAAAGAGGCGTTCTTATCGGCACTAAAACTGGACTAACGCCAACGCGCCACCACCATTAATGATGCCACCACCATGGCCATGCCAAGGATGGTTATTTGAGTAAATACCTCGTTAAAAAATACAGCGCCTGAAATGGCCGTAAATGGGACAATGCTCATCATAAAAAGAGATGACACGGATGCTGAGGAATATTTAAACCCCAACGTCATTAACATTTGACCGACAAAACCAACCGCGCACATGGTAAGTAAGCCAATTAAGGTGGGCCCTTTTAATGATAAAAGTGCGGAACTCGCTGGTACCAGCATGATGAGACTGGACAACAGGTACGTCCAGAATACAACGGTGACCGTGTTGTATTGATCACGTAGTTTTTTTAAGCTAAGGTAGACCCCGGCATTAAAAAATGAGCCAAGTAGTGCAAATGCATCGCCAATTTGAATTTGACTGAATGATGTTACATTGAGTACTAACATTAAGCCAATAAATGCCACAGGTAAACTCGCAAGTGAGTACGCATGCAAACGTTTTTTAAATAGTATTGCTTCGATAATGACCGTCCAAATAATCGATAACTCAAAAATTAAAGTGCTTTTGGCAATATCGCCGTATTTAAAGGCAAAAAAGAGTGATGACATGGCGGAGATGCCACAAAGCACACGGAATCCCAATAAGGGCCATGACCGCATGGGCAATGGGTGTTTGGTTACAGCGCAATAGGGCCCTAAAAACATGGGGCCAGCTAAAAAACGAAACCACATGATTACCCAGACAGCAGTACCCGTGGTGAGCCACTTTGACAGTGAAAAACTACCTGTAAAAAAGGCATTGGCACATAAAATAATGATGGGGCCAACGGCCATTGGGTTTAGGTTTCTCACATATTTAACGATAACATAGGGGTATGTCCCTAAATAAAAAAACCATCATTATTACTGGGTCCAGTCGCGGTATTGGGCGTGAAATTGCCCTAAAATGTGCCGCTGATGGGGCCAATATTGTGATTATTGGAAAGACCAGCACCCCCCATGCCAAACTAAAAGGCACCATCCACTCGGTGGCAGAGGAAGTGATATCAGCTGGTGGACAGGCCTTACCCATTGAACTTGATCTGCGTGATGATGAAAAATATGCGGGTGTAATTGAGCACGTTGTAACACACTTTGGTGGCATTGATGCACTTATTAATAATGCATCTGCACTTTTTATGGCGAAAATGAATGACACGCCTACCAAAAAATATGACTTAATTAATGGCGTTAATGGCCGTGCGACGTTTTTATTTACCCAAGCCTGCCTACCCCACTTATTAAAAAATAAACGGTCCGATGTGATTACCATATCGCCCCCACTTAACCTAAATACCAAAGAATTCGGTAAATGCCCGGCGTATACCATTTCAAAATACAATATGAGCATGGTTACACTGGCACTTAGCCAAGCACATAAACGGGACGGTTTGCGGGCCAATTCATTGTGGCCAAAAACAACTGTGGCAACGTCCGCTGTTAAACACATGCTCCCAAAACCAGTGTACATGGCATCGCGACATGCACGCATTATGGGGGATGCCGCTTATGAAATTTTAACACACCCAGATAAAGGCCATACCGGACATTTTTACCTGGATGATGATGTGTTAATGAATGCCGGGATTACCGACTTGGCGGCTTACAAACGGAACCGCCTATTACCGACGGTCCCGGATTTATTTTTATGATTCTATTATTGGATGATTAAACAACTGAAATAATTGCTTTGTGATTGGTTTAACCAATTTTAGTTTTTGATAAGTTGTTTTTGTCTCAAGATGAAGTGAGGTTGCTTTATCCATCAAAGAAGATGGAAAAGATGTTTGATTAATGTTTAATCCAATCCCAATAATCAAGAAGTCCAGTTTTTGAGTTGGACCAGACGACATTTCAGATTCCATCAAAATGCCACCAATCTTTTTGTTTTTTAAATATAGATCGTTGGGATACCTAATCTCAACAGTTACCCCTGTGAGTCGCTGAATTGAATGTTGAATGCATTTTGAGATTTGCAAATGGTATGACTCAATTGAATTAAAGTCGAATTCCTTTGGAATAAAGCCCAATGTATAGTAGAGACCGCCAGAAGATTTGGAATACCAGGATTTGCCATGGGTTCCCTTTCCGTTGGTTTGTTGATCGGCAATCACTAAAAACCCGTCATTAAGTAACTCTGGGTGTTTTTTTAATACCCGTTTAGCATGGTCATTGGTAGAATCAATAATTTTTTTCGATATTACCTTAATTCCCATGCTAAATCGACTTGCTTTATCTTTGGTTTGTTATGCTATTGGTCAAATCAAGCATATCGGGATTCCAATGGATTAAGCCTAAACATTTCAAACCCTTGAGTACCTGGATGGATGGTTCCTTGGTTTTGTCTTAATGATTCAAAATAATCTGATGCTTTAAACTCGTGGTCACCAACGGCTAAATTACTTGGAAGTCGTTGAGCATTACTCATTTTCATCATTATTAATTCAGCAAAGGTTAATGGATTTGCTGGATCAATTGGCTGTAGTTCATTCCCCTCTCTATCCAAATAAGTTATTGATCCATCTTCTCCTTTTCGTATTATGGTACCATCTTCGATCGCATTTGTTACTTGGGCACCGATAAACGAATCAAATGCCGTTGAGTTTTCTGCGCCCGTGAATTTCGGCGTTGATGAGAGTTGTTCATTCACCCAACCCTGAATTGCTTTATTATTCGGAACTGTAACCACGCGTTCGTGATTATCTTTCATTAAATGAACAACATAAGTTAAGCCACTTTCAGTTATTTTTGTAATGGTATGATCACTTATAATCGTCCCAATAGATACATCACGTTGAGTAAAAAAGTCTTCAGCACTTACAAGTTCGCTTCCACCACCTCGCATTTTTTTGGCTTGCAATGATGCACATGTTTTCCCATAACGAAGTGCCGTTAATGCATCTTCCAATGTTGGAGGGAAGCCAAATTCATTGTGAAGCTGATTTATATAATCATCCAATTCAGTTTGTGATATATCCGAGGTAACTGAAGGTAGTTCTGTAATTTTTTCTCGCCCATTTAATTTTAAAATTAAGTTCACAACACTTTCTTGAGGGTTTGGAAAGTCTGAATTATAGCGTTGCATACCGTCCATAACAGGCTCAGGGAATGTACATTCTAAATTTTCACTTTCTAAGGCATTGATAAAGGTCTCTTTTGTTTTATCTAAATCCAATTGCCCGTTGTTATTTAAACAACCATAATGTTTGGCAATTTCAATCCCTGCTAAAAAGTTAAACTGAGAAAGTGGAGTTACCATGGTTCTCATCCCTAATATCGAAACTCCTAAGTTAATTGTTTGCTCATATGTTAATGATTGGAGCACCTCATTGTCGGGAAAACGCCGCTTTGTTTCCTTCAAGTCATTGAATGCTGTTGCTGCCATCCCTCCTGGCCCTTCAAATGATGGATCATCAGGAACAACGGTACTTGATACATCAAATGCCTGCATCATTTCATGAAGTACTTCCAATATTGGCTTGGCCGCTTGAATTGAATCTGATGAATCCAACTGCGTGATGTCAGGATGTGATGCACCAAACCCACCCAATGGAAAAGTTGCTGATATTGATAATCTTGGGCCATCGGGATTCTTCTCTAATGCTTCTTTGACTTCTTGTGCAACACGGGTCTGATGGTCTTTATTCTCCCCTCCAATTAAATTATGCATGTGGCATTTAATGTTGGCGATGCGTTGACCAAATATATTTGAATACTCCTGATCAATAATCTGATAAATCTTTAAAATCGTATCTTTTGTAATTGTATCCGTCGTACTTGGGCACTTGATGTAATACCCAAATGGACTTGGAACCCCGCTCTCCTTATACTCATCTTGCAAGCGCTTATACTCCTGAAATTGATTCACCACATATTGTTTTATTTGGTCCTCAGTCATGGTGGGGTTCCATGATAAGGTTGGGTACGTTGGTCGTAGATATAGCATATTTTCAAATACCATACGTGTATTTAACTTGGCATTATTTGATGCATCAAAATCTGTCACAACGTAATTACTGTACTCCTTTTCATTATGAATAAATGATCCGTAGGTATTTTTTTCAATTAGATGGGAGAGGCGCTTCATTAAACCTCGTTCTCTACCATCCGCTGGTTGAAGTGCATTCATGTAGATGCCTCGTTCTAACCCATACACTAAAATATAAGAATACAACCGATTACTTGCTGGATCCTTTTCGTGTACCATCGCACTAGTTTGTGGGCCAGCACCGCTTACACCTGGGGCCTCGTACATGGTAATAATGTGAGATAGTCGATTTATTACTTTTTGCATTATTTCAACGATTTTTGGATGCGTAACGTGGGCCAATTGCGACTGTAAATAATCTCTTAATTCCATACTGAAACTTACAATGGGTTGTTGTTTCCAGTACGTGTCCCAACCATTTTTAGATAACGTTTCTATTTGTTGACTTAGGGGAAACTGTGATTCAAACTCTTTCAATAAGCGCTCTAGCTTTATCTCTAGTTTTTCAAAATTTTCAATTCGAGTTTGAGTTTCACCTTTAATTGAAAGACCATTTAAATGTTTATTTAGTGACGTAAAAAGGGCTGCTGATTCTTTTTCAAATTGTGATGGGGCTGCTGGTGGAATATATTCACCAACCTTAAATGGCGTGTCCTCAACATAAGCATCTAGGACGGAATAAATGGTTCGAAAGGGTACGTTTAGTCCAGTATATTGAAATTGTGACTCAAAATAACGAAGAACATCAACTGCCAATTGTGGATTATCTTTTTCACTTGTAATAACCAATGCACCAAATTGCTGGTCGGCTAATGGATCAATCTTTGGGTTCTTTTTGATACGAACTTCAACCACTCCCTCACCAAATGTCTGATTCATTTTTTGTTGCATCTCTTCTTGATTGGTAAGAATTTCTGCACTGCCATCGACAACGCCTGTTAAGCGAATATGCCTGACATATTGTTTGCCTACATTTTGGTATATTGCATTAAGATCTAATCCAATACTATTGGCTAATATAGCTGCTGGAATACTAAGCCCTTTTTCGTATGATGTTACTAAATGCTCCACTTGCAGCCGAGTATTGGTTTCCAA
This sequence comes from Candidatus Marinamargulisbacteria bacterium, assembly GCA_049889215.1. Taxonomy (GTDB): domain Bacteria; phylum Margulisbacteria; class Marinamargulisbacteria; order UBA817; family UBA817; genus UBA817. The sequence goes on along the minus strand of JBMHDV010000009.1, from coordinate 10,177 downwards.
AAAATAAAAATCACTTTCTGGATTCACTGGGTCTGATACCAATAGCTCAAGTGTATTTGCACCTTCCAGATTATTTGCATCCGCAAATTTTTGTGCTTGCTCATCAATTCTTTTCTCTAATTCAGGATGCAATTGCACTGTTCCCTCGGCCTTTTTTTGACCTCTTTCCTGAGCACTGCACTCTCGTTTTCCAGCAATCACTTTGTTAATGAGTTGTAGTTCAATATGATGAGCATCTTGAATCCCCATCTGTAAAACCAATGGCTTTTTTACACCCGGTGCTAAAAATGCTTTACCTTCGTTGTGACAAAGTGATATTGCACCTGTTATTTTTAGTATTTTTTCAGAAATATCAGCATCATTATTCAATTCATTTCGATCAAATTGGATTGGCACAATTCCTCGGCCGCCGCCAGTCGAAGGATGCTTAATATAAATGTCAAGATTCGTTAAATTTGGCTTTTCTTTAAATAGTTTTTTTGCAAAACGAATTAGGTTATCAGGTTGATCATCAAAATCTCTTCCAAAAGAATTGTAGTAATTTGGAATCACATTTAGCCCTAATTCGCTGACTGTCTGATCAAACGCATCCTTATCAGCGATTTTTTGTAATGTTTCAACTGAATTGCAAGGTGTACCAAAATCACATCCTGGTAATGCGTCATTTACACGTGCGGTTTGAATCGGTACTTGTTGAGATTCTGATGAATACCCCCACCCTACCAGAACTCGAGCTTTTTCAATTTTATGTTTTTCACAATAGTTTTGCATGACTGAATAGTTTGACTCTAAATCATTGAAATCGTCGACAACAATTTTGCCTGATACTCTATCTTCAGCGTCACACTCTTCAGCTTTTGAGACAAGAACAATATTATCAAAATTCATATTAATTAATTCTGTAATTAATGTGTTTGCACAATGCCCTTCATGGTGAACAAATACAGTTCCAGATTCTAAAAATTCAGACCATTTGGCATGATCTTCTGATGATAATAGTCCTGCTAATTCTGATTGGTCATGGAATATTGGGGTTTGAGAATTTTGTTTAGCTATTGTTGAAAACCCTCTACCAAAATCAAACGGCCGAAGTCCTGCTACGCCATTAGCAACTAATCTAGGCGGTAATGTTGGTCGTTTAAATAAATCTGGAACATTTGTTGAAAACTTTTGTGCTTCTCTACCAAACCCTTTAGGCAAAGGGCCTATCGGATTCCTTTTATTTGCAACATTTGCAAGTCTTCGTAAAATAGCTCTCATAAAAAACCCCATTTCTTAATGTCCACTGAAATTATATTGGTCATTTATTGTAAAAATTCAATGGGGGAGGTCTTGTTTTTTTAGTGGAAGGTTTTAAAAGATTATGCGCGAAAATTAAAATAAAATCAATAAACTTGTCGCAAATTAAGTAAATTTAGGTGAGGTTAATGCATAATTGTTTTGCTGGTTGATTAATTTATTGTATTTTCTCGCTAGGTGTTGGTACTTGGATTTATACTGATGCAATATATCACATTTTTCTTCAAATAATATGACTGATATTTACGTTGTACCAATTAGGTTAAGCTCTTGCTGCTCTGTTGCCGGAATAATATTGTATAAACAAAAAAACAGGATGGCCTATCAACCCTTCCAGGGTTTTAGGGCAGCATTTTGACACGCTTCCTTTTTTCCCGCGGCCTTTGAAAATGAACTCTTCATTCATTTTCTGTGGTTCGGCATCATTTCTTCCTATCAACCCTTCCAGGGTTTTAGGACAACACTTTGACACGCTTCCTCTTTTCCCGCGGCCTTTGAAAATGAACTCTCCATTCATTTTCTGTGGTTCGGCATAATTTCTTCCTATCAACCCTTCCAGGGTTTTAGGAAAATTATGCCTCAGGCATTAGACTGCTGTGGTGGTGGAGGATTTTCCAATCGGAATCAACCTTAACCAACACATAAGTAAAACGGGCGCGTGTAACGCCAGATGTTAAATTGAATGTGTAAATGCCAGACCAAACACAATGGCTGTCACTAATGGCTTGATATGAACATTGGTTCCATTCAACAGATCCAGCAATTTTTGGTAAAAATAAATCAAAGTAATCAGCAATACGATCCTCTGATTGACGTAATTCGTTACTTAACGTCGGCCACAAGCTAGCGCCATTCGTGTAGTGAGCTAATACCGCTGATTTGTCTTTCTGGGCAACGGCATTCCCCCAGGATTCTAAACATTGAAATGCTACTTCTTGAGTCATCATCATTTCTGTATAATACCATAAGAAAAGTTCGAAAAAAAACATGAAAATGACTAAAAATTCAATTACGCTCAAACCATCGTATCCCACCCTTTCCAAAGGTTGTTCAGTCATTAATTTCAACTCAACTTCGCCGCAACAATTGATTGCGACTCGCCCAAGTGACACCTACATTACCCATACCGCGGCTGAATTTGATGCCATTAAACCGACCATTCAAAATCGACTACGCGATGGGCAAATGTTTGTGGTTGCAACATCATATGAATGGGGATTGGCACAGCTTGGCTTACCAACCACTTCAGCACCCGCCATCTTCATGGCCTATGATTCATATGAATTTCGTGAACTAGCACCTGTTGCACCTTCAACACTATCCATTGATTTTCAACGCTCACCTATTTGGTCAGAAGAAGCATTTGCTTCTGCAATTAAACGCGCGCAAACTGCCATAAAAGAAGGTGACATTTATCAGATCAATCTGAGCTACCCATCAACCATTACTGGCAATGTAACAATAAGTGAATTATTTGAATTTATGATGGCAGAACATGCTCCCCATCACGGTGCTTATATCCATGCTGGGCCGTGGCAAATTGCCTCTTGCTCACCAGAAGAATTCTTTTACTATGAAAATCAAACGATTCGGACCCGTCCAATCAAAGGGACCATTGGCCGAGATGCCAACCCAATTCGGGATCAACTCGCCTATGATACATTAAAGTCATCCATCAAAGACCAAGCAGAACTGACCATGATTACTGATTTGATGCGCAATGATTTAAGTCGTATTGCTGAACCACGATCGGTTCATACTCCACGCATGTGCGATATTGTGCCATTTAATTATGTGTATCATCTAGAATCAACGGTTGAAGCCAAACCAAAACCTGATTTAACGCCATTGGACATGTTGCAACAATTGGCACCTGGTGGGTCCATTACCGGCTGTCCAAAACATTCGGCATGCCATCATATTCAAGCAATTGAAGCTGGCCCACGGGAATTTTATACTGGGCATATTGGGTTTATGCATGGTACAAAACAAGCCGCATTTAATGTGGCCATTCGAACATGCTATCAATTTAATGATGGTCCCATAATGACCCATAGTGGATGTGGAATCACAATTGATTCTGATCCGGCTCAAGAGTTTATTGAAAGTTGTGATAAGTTGAACTTCTTAAAGGCGGCCGTCCATGCACATTAGCTTGAATGGATCCATTGTTGAATCAACAGCGTTTAACTGGCTCAATGATAGTGGGTTTCGCTATGGCTTTGGTTGTTTTGAAACCATGCGATGCATTAATGGTAACGTCCCATTACTCAATTACCACCACCAACGTCTATGCACATCCTTAGCTGAACTTGGAATTCAATTTAAGACATCCCTCGATGACTTAACAACTTTTATTCACCAATTATTTATGAATGACCCATCCAATGATTCGGTCATGGTTTGCCATGCTTTTGTGAGTGGTGGGAATATTAAAATTCAACCCGGGATGAGTGCTGCAAGTACACTTGTTTTATCTTTATCAAAATTGCCCGCACAAACCATCAATAATGATATTTCATTTCAACACGTCACCCCCCATGCTTTTTACCGAATGAAAGGGCTCAACTACGCCCATCATATTCAAGAATTAACCAAAGCAACGGGTTGGCCCATTTACTTGGATGAGCAACTGCATGTGATTGATGGCAGTATTTTTGCGATTGGCATTGTAAAAGATGATGCGATCATTTTTGCAGACCACCCAGACCAGTGTCCATCTGTATCAAAGCAATATGTGTTGGATCAAGGCATTGGTAGTGTAAAAAAACTTCATCAAGATGATATTTTAGCTGCAGATGCCTGCTTTGGATGCAATGCGCTGCGCGGTGTTGTTCCCCTAAAAGCCTCAGAATGCCACCAAACATTAACATCAACAGTTATTCCGTTGTTTGATGACCTTTGGACGTGAATTACCAAAACTATAAATTTAATAATTGAGCAATTTCAGTAACGGTGTCTTTTGCATCTGAGACCATGTCGATGGATGATCGTAAAAACGAGCCCTCTTTAAATTGCTCAAATAATTGTGGCCACTGCTTTTTCTTTTTTAGGCTTGTTAAATAAGCTTCAAGTTCTGGGTGCTGATGACTAACTAATGAAATTAACTGATCAAGCAACGGCATTAGTGCTGTCATATCAGCTGAAGATGTTCCTACATGAACGTCACTATTTTTGATATGGACATGAACATCACCAAAGATACCGATCCGGTTATCAATCATCGCCTTGCCTTTTTCAAGCTGGTGCTGGCTCGCCCGTTCTTTAATTGTAAAGCCATTGGTCACATGTTCCTTGAGTACTTTGGTTGACCATTGCCTAAAATGTGTTGCTATTTTGGACCGAACTCGATAGCCAATCGATAAAATTGCATCTAAATTATACAGGGCTGTTTTATACTGTTTGCCATCCTCGGCAGTGAACAAGGATTCCTTGTGAACTGACGGCTTGGAAAGTTCTTCATCAAAAAAAATATTGTCTAAATGTTGAGAAATATTTTGTTGGGTGGTGGCAAATAAATTTGCAATTTGTTGTTGAGTTAACCAAACGGTATCACCGTCATATTGAACATCAAATTTCACATCACCATCTTTAGAAATATAGGTCACCAACTGATTTTCAGGCTCACTTTCAATCATAAGATCGTCATTTTTATTGGGTTTAAGGCCCTGGGTGATGGTATCTAAAACATACCGTTGTGCCGGTAAATTGAACATGGTTTTTAATTGATCGATGCCTGAGAATGTAAATGCAAATGGCGGTCGTCGTAGCCCTTGCTTATCGGCAGTGGACATCGCATTGGATATCGCGCTGGACATCGCATGGTGTGACTTCCAAGCGTAAAATTCGTCTTCGGTTAGTTGGAAGGAATGACTATTATCGCCCAATATATTGTTGCGTTTGCAACGTTCATTAAAGCGGAATGTTTTAAGCCCTAAATGCTGCGCAATATCACGATCAAGCATGACGTATTGATCACGAATAAACAGTCGTTGCGAAGTTAATGTATCTAACAATTTTGGCATGGGATATTATCTTACCCCATTTAATCGATGATTAGCTACCAAAAAAACAACTGATTTTATGTTAGTTTATGGTGGCTAAAACAGTAATTGCGCCTTTGACTTTATCGCCTTTTTTAACGGTAACCGTAACCTTATCTGCAGGTAAATACACATCGGTTCTGGACCCAAAACGGATTAAACCAAAACGTTCACCGGTTTGTGTCACCTGACTGGGCTTTAATTCACAACAAATGCGTCTCGCAATAGCACCCGTTATTTGCACAACACGAATCAACCCAATGGCTGTTTCGATATCGGTTTCTTGACGTTCATTTTTTTTATCGATATCCCCGCGCATCGCAGCTAAAAACTTGCCTGGAATATGAACCGATTGGATTATTTTACCTGCCAAAGGAATGCGATTCACATGGCAATTAAATACCGATAAAAATGTAACAATCTGTTTGTATGCTTTGCCATCAATCTCAACATCATTTACTTGGGTGATGACACCATCTGCTGCTGAAATCACATCGTTTTGGTTGTATGAACGTGCCCGTAATGGATCTCTAAAAAACGATAAAACAAATATCAATGTGACGCCAAAAAAGCCAATGACCCATTGATTTAAGGTTAATAATGATAATAAAGCTGCAAACCACACCCATTTAATGATTGGTAAGCCTTCTGGTGCAATTGGAATTCTCATGGATTTACTATATTCGTCTGTATGCCTGACGTCAATATTACGTCCCCTTACTTCTTGCCTTGAATAATTTTTTATTATTCACTACGCTGAGATTATGTCAAAAACATCTGAAGTTGATCATTATCGTATGCTACTATCACAAACTGTTAGTCAGCTTGACAGCATTATTTACGAAATTGAAGATTATACCATGAACCCAAGGTCTCGCTTGAAAGAATTTCAAGACCTAAAGTTTGATGCCATCCCCATTTTACGTAAATTAAAAGATGCACGTAAATATGCACAGCAATCCTACGATCACTATGAAACATTTTGATTCTATTATTCAACACCTAAAAAAGATTGATGCCATTCATCAGATTTCGGCTGTACTCAGCTGGGACCAAGAGACCTACATGCCAAAAGGGAGCATTGATGCTCGGGCAAAACAGCTTGAAACCTTGGCGGGTATTGACCATGATTATTGGCAGGATCCAACCCTTGCAGATGATATTCATCGCTTTATTGATCCAAAAACTAAGCAACCATCTGCGGATTTATCCAGTGAAGAAACTGCGTTTATTCGTGAATTGCATGCAACATGGCGCCAACATACGGCGCTTAGCAAACAACTGGTGCAGAAATTAACAACAGCCACCACCAAAGCACAGCATGTTTGGGCTGATGCACGACAAAAAAGTGATTTTTCGCTGTTCGCCCCTTACCTCACTGAACTAGTTGACTTGACCATTGAAAAGGCCAACCAATTGGGGTTTGATGACCACCCATATGATGCTTTAATTGACTTATTTGAACCCGGAATGAACGTAAGGTCATTGGATAATATTTTAATGCCATTGGCTCAAAACACTCGGGATTTCTTGGCTGATTATTCGGAGCCAACATTATCGTCGATTGACGGTCCTTTTGATGCTGGGGCACAGCGTGTTTATTCTGATGAAATTATGGCCGCAATGGGGTATGACATGGCCCGAGGGCGATTGGACATTTCGACCCATCCATTTACGATTGATATTCACCCAAGTGATGTTCGAATTACAACGCGCATAAACCCGAACAATCTGTTTGAATCCATTTCCTCAACAATTCATGAAGTGGGGCATGGCTTATATGAGCAAGGATTGGACACCAACTGGTCGTTTTCACCGTATGGAAAATCACGATCCATGGGGATTCATGAATCGCAGTCACGATTATGGGAAATTTTTATTGGTCAATCGCTTCCATTTTGGGCGGGCCAGTTACCCCGATTGCAATCATTGTTTCCATCATTGGACAAAAATACACCTGAAGATTTTTATTTGACCTGTAAAAAAGTATCCCCGCACTGGTGCCGGGTTGAATCAGATATAATTACATATAATTTACACATTGCTATACGGTATGAATGTGAAAAAGCGCTATTTTCAAAAACACTCGCGGTAAAAGATTTACCTGAATTTTGGAACCAAAAAATGGCCGATTATTTGGGACTCACAATCACTGATGATGCAAAAGGATGCTTGCAAGATGTCCATTGGTCCGCCGGCCTGTTTGGATACTTTCCATCCTATACATTAGGCACACTAATTGCATCTGAACTTTTCAAAAAGCTTTATGTCACATTCCCAAATCTGTCATCCATGATTGAAGCTGGTGATTTTATTCCGATAAAAGATTGGTTAAACCAAAACATCCACATTCATGGCTGTAAAATGACAACGCCTGAGTTGTTAAGTTCACTAAAGATTGATTACGAACCCGATAAATTCTTAACTCAGTTCACAACAATGACTTAAGATTTTTCGTGCATGTATTGAGTTTAATACCCAGTTGAGGTATATTTTTACCATATTGGGCCAGCCCAAAGTTATGAGAGTGTAGGAGTTTGAAATGGCAAAGTTAGTTTTAAATGGTGATGAAATAGAAGTAGAAGAAAATGTTAAAATTGTAGATGCAATCGAAGAGGCTGGCGTTCCAATCGGCTGTAGCAACGGTGTTTGCGGCACTTGCGAAGTTGAAGTTATCGAAGGTATGGATAACTTAAACGAAATTACTGAAGAAGAAGAAGATCTTGGCATGGAAGGCAACAAACGTTTGGGTTGTCAGTGCCAATTAACTGGCGGCTCTGTCGTCATGGAATATTAATCCAAACTTTTTAATCGTTATTTAAACATCAACTGTTTTTATAGATGAATGGTTTTTAGTCCCTTTATTAAGGCGATCAATACCCGACTGTGTAAGTTGATTGTCTGCTAACCAAATGGTCTCTAATTTTGGCATTTTACGTAAGGCTGCAATGATGTGGTTTAACCCATCATCACTGATGTTGTTATTGGTTAAAACTAGGTGCTTGATATTACTCTCTTCTGGAACTGCTGTCATTAATTGGTCAATGTCAGCATCATCAAAGTCGTTATGGTCGAGTACTAACCAAGCGATGCCGTCATTTAATTGCAATACGCGGGCAACCATGGCCACTTGGTCATGCTGAAACCGGGATTGCCGAATGATGAGGTGCTGCAATTGCTTTTGCTGTTGGGCAGTGGTTAATATTGGTTTTAATCCTGCGAAATGATGATCCAACTGTTTGAATTTTAGTAGTGTGGGTTGTTTGGATGATGCCAACTGTTGTTGGATATCTTTGTATGGGGTTTGGGATTTAACCTCTAACCATGCCACACCTGTTTTGGGTGATGGTGGTTGATAATCCATGTTAGCGGCCTGCTTTTGCTGAACGGAATCAAATAATGTTCTAAATGCTTGGCCATCCGGCGTTACAACTGGACGCTGAGGCATGATTGGGGATTGAAACTTTATTTGATTTGGAGCTTCCATACCTCTTTTATCGATTTATTTTTTCCAAACCTTTTCTAAAAAGCCTGCTCGGCCGGACCCTATCTTATATGCATTGTAGTGGACTGCATTTTTTTGATAGTAATTTTGATGGTATTCTTCAGCTGGGAAAAATGGTTCAACAGGTAATATTTTAGTAACGATGGGGTCTTTAAACTTACGCAACTTTGCCAGATCTTCCAATGATCGCTGTGCTTCTTCTTGTTGATCAATGGATGCCACAAAAATAGCAGTTTGATAATGTGGCCCTTTATCTGCAAATTGCCCGTATTGATCCGTAGGGTCAATGCTGCGCCAAAACGCATCCAATAATGTTCGATACGACACTTTTTCGGGATCAAATGTGACTTCGATGGTTTCGATATGCTGTGTTTTACCACTGCTTACCATGCTGTAATTGGCTGTGGTTTTATCGCCGCCCATGTAGCCAACGACGGTGTCAGTCACACCAGGAATGATATCAAACACTGGTTCCATGCACCAAAAACAGCCCCCTGCAAAATATACCTTTTGGAATTCTGTTGCCATAACTGGTTTTATTATACCAACGGCAACAATAACAACCAACATTAAGCCCTTATATAAAGCGGTCATGATTGTTATTATACGTTATTTTTCCGACTGCGTCCCCCAAGGATCCCCATTTACATTGGTGCCCTCGTGTTGTTGGATGGATAAAAAAAGATTCGCTCTATAAACTCTATAACAGTCTTCAATTTTTGCTTTGACAGGATTTTCATTGCTATTAGGACAGACACAATTCACCATGTTTTTCACGTCTTGTTGTGATGCACGGACTTTTAGTGAGCTTAAACAATCAGCTATTTTTTTTTCGCATTGTTGTTGAGTATATTGTTGTTGAGTATTTGGGTTTTTAGTGTATGTTCGTCGAATTTTCATAATCATCATCCTTTCTTTAACACTATTTAACGCTATTTTCACAAATTCAACAACCACTAAAATTCATTTACTTCTACCCCTCGGCATCATGACAGTTGCCCCTTTTTACGTCATACTATTAACTATGACCAAGCGATCCAACCAAGCCATCCAATTCGCACAATTAGTGCAAGATCGGCAAAATGACATTTGCGAGGCCCTTGCGGATGTTGACGGTGGTCAGTTTAAGGAAGACATTTGGGAGCGCCCAGGTGGTGGTGGCGATAAAACTCGGATCATTATTGGTGAGGTCATTGAAAAAGGTGGGGTCAACACATCGGAAGTGTTTGGGCATTTAAAAGCAACCGAACTTCCCATGTTTAACCAGCTTATTCAACGGGTTGATTCAACTGCTGTAGCGACTGAAGATAGCTCGTTTTATGCCACTGGG
>JBMHDV010000008.1:0-13541 GCA_049889215.1 Candidatus Marinamargulisbacteria bacterium | reverse complement strand
CAATCGTAAACACCAGTTGCGATGAACGGCATAGCTTTGTATAATACCTGTACGATTGTCGGGGTATAGCGCAGTCCGGTTAGCGCACCTGTTTTGGGAACAGGGGGCCGCAAGTTCGAATCTTGCTACCCCGACCATTTTTGAAACCTATTGAAATTTGAACTGCAGGCCTGTAGCTAACGCTACTATTCCTTCCGTTAAAAATTCCAATAAATTCCAAAAATAAAAAATTTTAAAAAGGAAGCAAGTTCGACCTGTTTTCGGAGATTGAAATTGCGCTGGCAGTGCCCGTTAATTCTTCACAAAAGTAGGGAGACCAAGGTAGCATAAATACATGAAATTAATATTATTGATAATGGTTCTACCAACATTGGTATTTTCAATTAACTTTCCAACAATAACTGGGAAGACGCTACAGGAAGAAAATATTAAGGTGCCAAACCAAAGATCGAATCAGTTGATAATTATAGGATTCGATATGAAATCTTCTGAACCTATGGAAGCGTGGGTTCGAGCTCTTAATTTAACACCAACGAGTAACATTTCATGGCTTCAAATACCTGTGATCGGTGGCGTGCCACCATTTGTTGATGGATTCATAAAAAATGGCATGAAAAAATCCATTCCTAAACCGATTCAGTCCAATTTCTTTCCATATTTTGGCAAGAAAAAAAACGATATCATCCAAGCAATTTCTGGGAAAAATGAATTAGCTGATACTATTACGCCATTCATAATCTTATTGGCTGAAAATGGTGAAATTAAGTTATCAAAACAGGCCGTGGTAAGTACAGAAAACGTGAAACTCATTCAATCTAAGCTTTAATTATGGCCAACACTGATTTAAAAAAAATTGTTATTGACTGCCGTTGTTTGCAAGATAATTCAAGGTTCCGAGGAATTGGAACTGTTATAAGAAACATCATTGAGCATATTCCAAATAAAAATCGATATCGTGTTTTAATAGAGAAAGGGCGAGGCACCATCGAATCATTTGGTATTGAGCAGCTAGTGTTTAAATCGCCATTATCAACGGCAAATTATGGCCAAAAATTAGCGGAGTTTTTAACAGAGCATCATATCGATTACTGTCATTTCATGGCGCAATATAACATTCCAGATAACTTTAATTTTCCCTATTCAGTTACGGTTCATGATTTATTTAACGACCATTTATTAACCAATCAAAAAAAATACCAAACAACATTGGCCCCAATGCTAAAAAAGCTAAAAAAAGCTAAAAAACTTATTGCTATTAGTCAGTATACAAAAAGCAGTATCTTGGAGTGGATTCCTGATGCAAGCATTGAAGTAATTTATAATGGTTTCAATTCATCAATTGAAAAAGATGCTCAAATGGATGTGGATTTAGCAAAAGAGTTAAATGTCAATCAACCATATATTCTTTATATGGGTAATTTCGAAAAAAGAAAGAACTTTATTGGTGCCCTTAGAGGATTCTTAGTATTCAGTAAACAGTATCCGGAATATCAATTGGTGGCATGCGTTGGGCATCGACCATTGATTCTTCCCCCTGCTATACAATGGCTGTGTCTAAAGCATTTTAAAAAAATTAAATTAATGTCCTATATAAAGTCAAACCAGCTTGCCAACTTATATAAAAAAGCAACGGCGTTATTATTTGCATCTCACGCAGAGGGATTTGGATTACCAATATTAGAGGCGATGTCGGTGCAGACACCAGTGGTTATTTCCAATACCACAGCATTACCTGAAGTGGGCAAAAATGCGGCGGTGTATGTAAACCCTAAAGACCCAGAGGACATTGCCAGTGGTTTGATAACAATAATTGAAGATTCCCAGCAACAATCAAAATATGTGGATCAAATGCCAGCTGTGTTAAGAAGCTTTGATGTTAAGTCAAAGGCTGCAGAATATGATCAATCATTGAATCTAGCCTGAATTAACAATAGGGTTTAAACTAAAACCATGGAAACCAATATTTTCATTACGGGAGCAACGGGTTGCATTGGTCACTACGCTTTAATGGAGCTTAGAGACACATTTCCAACAGCTCATTTGCATATTCAAGTAAGAGATATCACTCGCTTTAAAATGGACATTAAAGATTGGAATAATATTACCTTTTATGATGGTGGCATGGATGATATTAAACGCTGTAAAGATTGTTTGAAAACAGTGGATTACGTAGTTCATATTGCTACTGTTTGGGGCTATGATTTGGACGTGAACCTTCGAATAAATCGTGACCGAACCTTGGAGATGTTTAATTATTGTGATCCTGAAAGATTAAAAAAAATCATCTATTTTTCAACCGCTAGTATCTTAACGAAGGGGAATGAACTATCCCCAGCTGCAAAAACAGAAGGTTCCCCGTATGTTAAATCAAAATTAGAGGCATACAAAGCGATTAAAGACTCCAAATGGGCGGATAAAGTTATTACATTATTTCCAACCATGGTATTGGGTGGAAGTGATACCGCACCGTATTCTCATATATCACAGGGTTTATTAGACATCAGACGCCATTTAAAATGGGCCAAGTGGTTGCATTTAAATGGTGCTTTTCATTTTTTGCATGCCGAAGATATAGCTAAAATGATATCCATTTCAATGACTCAGGATGTGCCAAACGATATGGTTATCGGGAATCCAAACATATCATTTAATGATGCAATTTTAGAAATATCGGAATACATTGGTGAAAAGCCTTGGATTCAATTAAACATACCACAGTGGCTGATAAACGTTTTAATCCTCATTTTTAAACGTCGGGTTGACTCATGGGGGGCTCATTGTGCTAAAAATCCTCATTTTACATACGATGTTCATGCGCCCTATCATTTTGGTGAAGAGTTATCATATTCATCACTTAAAGCCGTGTTAAACAAAATGAATGCTTAAACAATTGTATTAAAGATCGAGTACCCCCTATCAATTACGAAGGTTAATTTGATAACTTTTGAAGTAGACACCAAAAAAAATTTCCGACGTTTGAGAACTCAAATATTGAAAAAAAAATATAATAAACAAATTAAATGTTCAAAAAATAAAAGTCTATCTTTGTAGTATATGGCGGAGACGAAGGGACTCGAACCCTCGACCTCCGGCGTGACAGGCCGGCGTTCTAAACCAACTGAACTACGCCTCCGCGAGTGAGATTATAATATCCGTCGACGTAAATAATTGCAATAGAAAATATGAGTTTTTGTGTAATCATTCATGAAATTTGACATAATCAGGCACAATTGCAAAAATAAATACGTATGAAAAAGTTCATTCTTTTAATTGCACTTTTATCTAGCACACTATTCGGGCTTGATTTCAAAGATAATGCATTCAAATTAAATTTAAAATATGATGAGACCATTTGGGAATCTCAGCCGACAGAAAAGTATCGAGAACGCTTAATTTTAAGGCACAGTAACTTACCTGTGACAATTAATGTCCTTGCTTATCGTTTTGCAGAGACAATTACTGCTAATGGACTGGTTCAGCGTCGAATACAGTCGGTTTATGATGGTTGGCAATTACTATCGGAGCAAGATATTTTAACAATACAAGCCAAGGCGCTTAACATCACTGAAGGGCGACGCTCAATATATCGAAAAGCCGTGCTCGAGGAGACCTTGGGACAAGTGCATTATTTTGCTGGCGACATATGCTTTGTTACAGATGATACACTGGCAATTGTGTTAAATATTGAGGTTCAAGGTGCGAACAATTTGATTCGTGTGAAAGATGAATTTAACCAGATATACACCAGTTTTTGGTATGGGGATCAAAAGCCCATTTTAAATTATGTCATTAATTCATCAGATAATTGGGTCAATCAAAATCAAGATTTAGCACGTCGTCGTTACCTAGATACTGATTTTCAATTATCCAATTCAACCGTTGTCTCACGAAAAGTGACTGTGGATCAGTCCTTATCATTTCGCAATCCGCAGTTCTTTAGCAATGGCAATGGTGATTATATTTTAGATGATCAAAAGATGGTGTTTTTACCACCAAATACCGACCAATTACGGTGGACAGAGTTAGGATTAATCCGGCCTAAAGTACAGCTAACAAATGATGGCTTTTTGGCATTTCAATTGCAACCATTCGTTCAAATTAAAAAGTTGAATCTGGATCTGCAGAGCCAAATGTATTATCAAGAGAATAACAAGGCCTTAGATGCGTTTTATGTAAATAATAATGTTGTTTTATTAATGCCAGATGGCGTGAAGTTGGTAAACAACAAAGAAGAGCTATGGAAAATAGACTTACCGTTAAACGAAATGATTCATGCTGCTGATTTGGAGACACTTATAATTTTAGATAACAAGGCGCAACAATTAAGTCGGGTCAATTTAAACTCTGGTCAAATTGAATTGTCTCGAGCATTGTCAGATATTGAGTCATCCATAGCAACTGACGTACTTGATATGGCAATTAGTCAGGGTAAATTATTATTAGCAACAAAAAATAAAGATGATGTAACCTTATCCATTTTAGATTTAGATTCATTAAATATCGAAGATCAAGCCACTAAAAATGTAAAAGAATTTAAGATTGTGAGCATTACAGATAATCTACTAATCATTCAATACAAAAACCTTCTTAATGAGACAATGATTGAGGCCTTAGATATAAATACATTTGCCTCGGCGTGGGCGCAGCCTTTCGATGCTACATCGCCAATCATTACCAATAACCAACTATTTTATTTAAATAGCGAAAATCAATTGGTATCATTCAAATTAAATTCAAACGATCCGGTTACACAACTTGCTGTCCAGGATCTTTTGTATCAGCAATCGACAACAAGTGAAAATGTAACAAGTGTTGATGCAGAATTTATAAGAGTATTTCCAAAAAAGTCAGCGCTAATGACAATCATCAGTCATAATAGTCAGCCTGAAATCTTATATCTTCGTTAGGAAATAAATAATTTAAAACTTGACGTAAGTGTGAATTTCCATCATGATGGAAATATCAAAATATATGGGGGGAACCATGCAAGATTTAAATGAAGTTTATTTAATAGGGAGGGCCGTTGATGATGTTAAAGTTTACGAATTCGACGCAAAGAAAAAATATTATTTTAAATTAGCAGTTAATTTTTATTCATCAACCAGTGAAAAAGAGTATACCGAATACATTCCAGTTGTTGTTTGGAGTCAACGTGATCATAAACAAGCCTCACAAGTAAAAAAAGGGGATAATATTGCTGTAAATGGTCGCTTATCGATTTCCTATTATGAAAAGGAAAATCAAAAGCACAATAATATCGAATTAGTGTCATCATATATCAATGTTTTTAAACCAAAGCATAATTTGAATACAGAGGCGGAGCTGGTTGATTTAATTATAAAAAATAAGGGATTACATACTGAATTAATGTCATCAAAAAATATTGTTTTAAGCAATAAATTGAAGGCTAAATTGTCAGCATAATTTGTAAACCACCTTGCACGTTCTCATGTCTGAATGTGCAAGGTGAAAAAAAGGTGTGATTTAACATAAAGTTTCGTTGAAAGTTGCCGATAAGTTAGTTAGAATGGAGGTAACGTATGCGCCAAACAAAAATAAAACAAGACGTTCAAATCATTGATGGCAATCAATTGGTTGGTCAAATAATAGAGGAAAAAGATCCACTATTGGCCACTTGCATTGATAAATTAGATGATTTGCCGGATTCAATAGATATTGAACGTGTTATGAAGTTAAAAGCTCAGATCGATGCTGGGGATTATAATTTTGATGACAAGCTTGATCATGTTGTTGATGCTATGATCGCTGAGTCTAAAGACGAGAATCCAATTTCATATCCTGTTTTTGATCGTTGATTTATAGCTTTTTAACATGAGATAATAATAAGTACCCGACTGTGCTCGTGACATTTGTTTTTACGTGGTACCAGAGAATTATATGAATGGGGCCTGGTTCGAAAGACGATGGCAATAACCAATTTATTGGACCCACTATGAATTATGTGGAATACCCATTTACAATTGACGACACAGTGGGGTATGCTTAATACGCTATGTCAGTTAAAGTAATTGTAGGAACTCAATGGGGAGACGAAGGTAAGGGGAAAATCACCGATATTCTAGCTGAGAAAATGGACTACGTTGTTCGTTATCAAGGTGGAAATAATGCAGGTCATACGGTGGTTGTTGGTGATTCAACGTTTAAGTTGCACCTAATTCCATCTGGAATCTTATATGATTCAGTCACAAGTGTGATTGGAAACGGGGTTGTTATTGATCCTGGTGTCTTATTAAAAGAAATGGAAACCTTGGCTAATCAAGGCATTTTTATTGATGAAAAACGATTAAGAATTTCATCAATAGCACACGTGATTTTGCCAGTCCATCAAGACATTGATTCAAAACAAGAGTCATTACGTCGAGAGGAAAAAATTGGAACCACGGGTCGTGGAATTGGTCCTTGTTATACGGACAAGGTGGCGAGAGTTGGTGTTCGTATGATGGATCTATTATCCAAAGATCGATTAGAAACACGCTTAAAAAAGCATCCCAACATTGATCCTGATACGTTAAATGAAATGGTAGAGACATACTCTGCTTATGGTGATCGATTACGAGCATTTGTAACAGATACATCCTTAGAGATAAATAAAGCGATTGTATCTGGTAAACGTATCATTATGGAAGGTGCCCAAGGCACCATGTTAGATGTGGATCATGGAACATATCCTTTTGTTACATCCTCAAACCCGATTTCTGGAGCAGCGTGCATTGGTGCGGGTATTGGCCCACACAAAATCGACCAAGTGATTGGCGTTACCAAGGCGTATTCCACTCGGGTAGGCGAAGGCCCATTCCCAACAGAGGAGTTTGGTGAAACCAATGATTATCTTCGGACCAAGGGGTGTGAGTTTGGAACAACAACATCTCGACCACGTCGTTGTGGTTGGTTAGACTTAGTTGTTCTTCGTTATGCTGTTCGAATCAATGGCATTACAGAAATCTGCCTAACCAAATTAGATGTTTTAGACGATCTTAAATCGATTAAAGTTTGTACAGCATATGAGACCCCAAATGGTTTAGTTGAAGAGTTTCCTCTTGACTTAGAAACCTTTTCAGAAGCTAGACCAGTTTATGATGAGCTTCCTGGTTGGGAAACAGACATATCTCAATGCACAAACTTTGATGACTTACCTTTGAATGCAAAGAATTATGTGAAATATATATCCAATATTATGGGTGTTCGTATTTCACTAGTATCTGTTGGGTCTAAACGTAAACAAACCATTCACTTATTGCAACATTAATAAACAACGACGTTATTAATGGTGGGGGTCTTTGGTACAGCCTGCGCTTTAGTTTTCTGTTGATAGGATTGCCACTTTGCAAACTGTATTGTTGAATTAAATGATTTATTCTCAACGGTGGTTTTAATACCAATGTCCATGACATGCTGTAAATGGTACAACTCTGTTGCAATGCTATCATGGTAGTTAATGGTCCATAGCACACATTGGTTTTCTGCATTTGGTAAATGTCGGCATAAATCAACAAACTTTAATATGTCCTTGATTGGCCAAAATGCAAATCCGTGACTAAACGAATCAATGATTATTCGATCAATGGTTGAATTAGCACAGGTATCGTATAAAAAATCGTAGACAAAGTCGATATTTCGCCAAGGCTGAGAATGAATGCTGGTCCATTGCGATGCATCACAGAAAGTAACGTAGGGTTGATGATCGTTACTTAAGTTTAAAACAGGGTCCAATCGATGATTTGGTGTTTCAAACGACAACAAAATACTTTTTTGTTTTTTTTGAATTCCATCCAATATAAATTGTCTGGTTAAATTGGATTTTCCACTGCCAATTTCACCTTCAATTAAGACAAAAGATTGTGGGTTAATCTCACCATAGAGCTGTTTGTCCAGTTCAGGAATTCCAAATTGAAATACTTGCTGGGTTTCTTGAATAGCTACGGTATTATTTTCCGAATGAATCAATGGTTTAACATAGTATTCAATTTTTTCAATCATACTGGATGATGAAAATGGCTTGCTTAGAAAGTCATCAGCCTTAACATCAAGCATACGATTTTTAAATTGTTTTTCTTCTACACCAGTTAAAAACAAAAATGGAATGGATGCCGTAGTTTCGTTTTGCTTTAATTTCTGACACAATTCAAATCCATCACATTTGGGCATTAAAATATCAGAAAAAATAATGTCAGGAATGTATTGAACCGCTTTTTCGTATGCATCAATACCATTTTCAGCCGTAATGACATTGTACGTCTCGCTAGGGATGATTAACTTTGCAATACGACAAATATTTGGTTCATCATCTGCAATTAAAATCGTTGGTAATGAACTCAACATAGACGATGTTTTAACTCAATCCCTTTTTGAGTATTAAATGTAAATCTATACTTACCGCTAGCATTATTAATATTATTTTTCGATATCTCTAGCCAGTAAGTGGTGTAATCAAGGTCAGACTTTCTATGAAATAATAGTTGATCATTCACAATACTTGTATCGAGCCATAAGGTGTGATGAATCTCACTATCGTATAAAATACCCAAAGATGTCGTGCTATATGTATGAATAATAGATAAAAACTCCCGTACAAAATATTGCTTGTTCTCTTTCGAAAATCCGTTCAACATTTGTGGCATTAACGAATCAATAACCAATCGCTTTGCATTAACACTTCTAAAAAGCGCATCAACTTGTAGTTGAATGGTTAGTAATAACTCATTAATTGTTTGTTCCGGAGTCCAGTCTTGAATCGATATTTCAACAAATTTTAGAGACCCGGCTGTGATTTGTTGGTCCACAGTTTTATTTATCGAAATGGCTTGTTCCATAATTCGTTCAGGTTTTTTATCGATGCATAGATAGGCACAATTCTCGTTGTAAGCCAATGGATCGGTTAAAAACTGAAGCCCTAGCGTTGTTTTGCCGGATCCAGGTTCACCAACAAGTATCGTACTCTTGCCTTCTTCAATGCCCCCACCAATAATATTATCCAGTTGTAAGTTTCCCAGGGATAGTACAGGCATAATTATAGTTTAATTTAAATTATTCGTAATTCAAAAGTGTTTTTGAATTAAAATTCTCTTTTTTGTGCCAGTAAGAAAATAAAGTAAAAAAAGTTAAAATAAATACTGGCGTCCTAGAAAAATGCTTGAAAATAAAAGTAAAATTTAGTAAATTAATTTGCGTTAGGGAAAAATTATGTCATCAGATTTTTTATTAAATGCGATTCCAGCAGAAATTAAACGCTATTCATTCTCACCAAAGGCAGAGTTTGATAATGATGATATTAATATAATTCAAGAGCGGTTTGGTCAGTTATCACAGGCGGATAAGTTAATCGAACAAGTCGAAAATTGTCGTTATACATCGCAATATTCTGTGATGTTGGTTGATCGTTTGAATGATATTTGTGCGATCATTGATGACATAATGGCTCCGTACCTAAACGATCCATTATGCCCACCAATGTTAACCAACATGCATCAAAGCATTCAAAAAATTAATCGTCATATATTAGACATCAATTCAAGAGAAAAAATGAATACGTATCTTCAAGAAGACGATGCATTTAATTATTTCTTCACCCCCATCAACCAGGCTCTAACCTTTCAAGGAAGAACCGTTCATCCACCATTATTTATGGCAGATATTATTGTAATGCTAACCAATTTGGATGAGCAAAAAAGAAAGGTCCAAAATTATTCTGGCCCTGTAGAGCATGTGTTTTCGATGAATGGTAAAGAACGTAAAATATCCAATCAGTTTACTGACGATGGAAAAGGCTTGGTATCCATGATCTCGTTTACAGAGTTTAGGGCTGGAGAGCCGTTGGTTGCGATTGATGATGATGGGGCGTCCACATGTGTATTATCGATGGCAGAATATAGTTCGCTAAGCAACACAACCAATCAGCATATTTTATCGCATCGGCCATTAAGTGAGTGCAATGTATGGGCATTGGCAACCCACGCGCCTACGGTTACATTGGGCGTTAATGTTCCACCTAATGTACGGCATCATTTGTCAGAAATTCATGCAATAAGCCAACGTAAAAGCCAAGATAGTTTATTTTTTCCATTACCTGAAGTAGCGCCTGTTTTTTCAACACCATCAGGTGATTATTTTGCTACATTGCGTCCACAAGAAGTAAATAATGAGCCTACGTATTGGGAATCAGTACCAACGCAGTCCCCAGAAGAAGCAATGCTAGACCGATGGTTATACAGCGAGGATGACCCACTAAAACTTCGGTTTTTAAAAGGCCCAATTGATTTGAGTATCGATCAGTTTGAGGAAGCACGATTGATTGATGCGGCGTTTGAATCGAAAGGCGAAATTCAGCCTCCCTATACTAGGGATACCATGGCCATCCACCGATTTTTTACCCATTGGAAGCTTGAAACAGGTGCATTTACGCGAAGTCCTGAATTAAAACAACGCATAAGTAGCATTGCCAGTCCTCAAGATTTACTAAATGATGATTTGATGCAAGTGCCTTTGGCCAGGTTTATTCAATTAATGAAAGTCAAAGATGCATTTCTAGCTAAATTTAATCAATACCGCAGCCCATTGCCAGTCTCAAATGATTGGGATGCGTTTTGTTTATTAAAAGATCAAGTAGCCAACGAATTTAATATTTTTTAATCCACCAACAAACCACTAAGCATTGCCATTAAATTGATCGATAATTAGCGCAATGAAAGTTATAAAATTATGGTTGAGTAAATTCTCCAATCAATTGGTTTTAGAAAATGGGACGTGGCTTTGGTAAGAATTAACCCATATTCATCACATAGTAGAGCTATTTTGACGGGTGGTAAAACTGTACAGGGCCACCTAGTAAACCCATTATGGCGTGATACCCAAGCGGTTCAAAATAAATTAAAAATAACTAAAGAAGACTTTGTAAACGAATTTAATAACGCATTTAAAGGGAGGGCAGGGCATCAGCCGATTACCTTAGAAGAATTCAACAAAGTAAAGGATCAGTGGAAACCAGAATTAATGACATACAACGCCATTTGTCCGGCCATGGCACAGCTTTTAAAAAAGGCCTGCCCAGTGATGGGGCATCAAATTGAGGCCATGGGGTGCTTACTGGATCAATTTAATTCCCAGACCTGGATGCAAGATGGAACACCGCCAAAATTAACAGAACTCGCTGATTTTTATTTTACGGACAATTGGAACCAAGACATTAAAAGTCAGTTAAAATTGATAGATCCATCTCAGGTCACACAAAAAGATGGCACGTTGAGTGTGACATTAACCTCAGGTGAAGAGGAAACATATTCAGCGGCCACCAAATTTTTGACACAAGTATTGAAAGGTGCCGTTGATATTACATTTGTACCTCGTGATTTAGGCGTACTACAAAAAGAGATTAGCGATAAAATTGATGCATTAATTACAGACGGTCATGGGGTTGATGTGAGCGTGATTGGTAACAAAATAGCTGCAATAGAATATGAAATGAACGTTATAAAAGCCGCCAATCCAGCGGTTTTTGAAAAAAAGGAAAGTGAGGAAAACTTTAGAACCACCACCCAAGTGTACCGTTATCAAGTGTTGCAGGATCGTTTAGCTCGTTTAGAAGTATTAAAGAAAAGGATTGAAGGTAAAACTCAACAACTAAAAGCTGCAGTGAAAAACCCCAGTGAATTGTTTGGGTTACTTGGTATCCAGATCGACACCCAATCAAATACACAAGAAGGATCGGACGAGGGGGTCTGGGCTCAACTGTTGCATCAAAATATGGGGGAAATTAATAAACAACTAGAATCACATTTAGCCAACCAATATGATGAGGTTTGGGAGAACATTGCAGCAGAATTGGCGGGGAGTGTCACTGAGGAAGACATTAAGGACGTACGTGTAGACTCTTTGGATAGTGATGATGAAATTAAAAATGTAGTTATAAAAAAAATAGCTGCAGAAGATATTGAAGCTGCCTTTAAAAAACGCTGGTTAAATTGGAGTCGAGATGTGTCCTTATTAAGTATTCGGAACAATATCGTGCCCGAAACCGCCTTCTTGTTATGGGGCAGGCATGCGGGTGTGGACAAACAAACCATCATGAACCTATGGGGTGATGTTGATCCAAAAACACCAAAAGGTTTAGTAATAAGCCTTAAGGATTATTGCAAAGACCATCTCCAACTAACACCTGGAATGAATCATAAATTAAACGGTTTACAACACCAACTAGAGGAGATTGAACGCCCAACAGCTGACATTCCGCATATTAAAACAAGAGGTGTTGAAGACAAATTGAATAACGTTGTTAAAACAACAGGTGAAATTAAAGGTAAAAAAGCAGAGGAAATACAAAGACGTGTCCGGGGTGTAATCGCGGAGCGATCAAATCGAACGGATTTATTAAAAAAACAATTCACGCTTAAACCAACCATGACCCTTCAGGAATGCTTTGCGCCGTTTGTTCGACCGGGCCATGATGGCCAGCCAGAGGTAAAAGAGATTTTATTTAAGGGGCCTTTTAAAGCTTTAGAGTCAACCAATAAGGAAGACATGAAGGCAAAAATTAAAGCGTTAAATAAAACCATGAAGGCAGCAATTGAAAAACTGATTCAGGGTGAAACGATTGAAGGTGAATTAAAAAGCTTAAATGAAGCGTTTAATAATGCTTGCGAAAGTTCCGCCATTTCACCACACGTGAAAGAAGTAGAGAAAATGAAAATAGACTACGTGAAGCAATTAAATGCCATGGTAGAGGCAAATGATACTCAAGAAGCCAACAGCATTCAACGCACAGATGCAGCAACCATTACCCTTAATCGCGGGGAAGAAATAAGCGACGTAGCCTTAAAAAGACAAAATGAAGGAACCGGGCTAGATTTACCAGATGCTAATGAAGATTTAGCAGCTATTATTGAGGCATTAAAAGGTTTACCAGAGAATAATGCCAAGCAAACCCAAGCCATATTGTATGGCCGTGCCATGGCAAAGCTAGAAAATTATAACGAAAATGATAAAGCTACAAAACTGGCTGACTTATGCAATGCCGTAATGAAAAATCATAATGACCCTGGACAAACCCTGCCAATTCCAGTGACATTTCATCAGGACTTAAGAGCCTGTTTGAAAAAAATGGAGCCACAAGAAATAAGAACTTTTCTTACAAAGATAGAGGATAATAATGGCGCGGATGTTATTGAGGCCCTATTTCACCCACCCGGTGCAATGGACAGCTTATTGAAAGGGGATGCCCCTGCCATTTTACAAGAGAACTACACAAAATTAGGGACAGCCATATTTGAAGCATACCAATTCATGCCAGAATTATTAATGGCACACTTAGATGGTAATAAAGGATCGGCTGAACAGGAAAATAGTTTTAGAGAAGGGTGGGGAGTAAAGTTTGTGAATATGTTTCCAACAGGCCGGGAATGGTCATACGACGAGCAGCAAACCTTATTGGCAGCCACCATGACGTGGCCCCCAGCCATCCGCGAGGCCTTGCAGGGGTTAGAGGGCGTATTTAGCGGCGCTAAAGGGCATGTTATGGACACGGTTTGCAA
>JBMHDV010000007.1:0-66102 GCA_049889215.1 Candidatus Marinamargulisbacteria bacterium | reverse complement strand
TTAACGGATGTTACCAACGAAGGCGTGTTTAACCAATTAAAAACATCGTTGTTGGATATGCCAGTAACGGACGCCATCGAAGCCGTTATTCGTGTCGGACTCTAATTTAAAACTCATTGTAGGGTTAGGGAACCCTGGCGATCAGTATGTCAATACGCGCCATAATATTGGGTTTAAGTTTATTAATGCATTGGTTAAGGCGTCAACGATGGAGGCCCCTAAAAAAGCAACATTAAAATCACATGTGTTTCAACCGGTGATCAATGGCCAAAAACTGCTTGCCATTAAGCCGCAAACCTTCATGAATTTATCGGGGGAGGCCGTTGTTGCTGTGATGAATTTTTATAAACTGACGCCAGCTCAGATTTGCGTTGTGACCGATGACTTGGATGTGCCGTTTGGTAAGGTTAGAGTTCGAGCAAAGGGTGGGGCAGGGACTCATAATGGCATGAAGTCCATTATTCAACAGGTGGGCAGTCAGGACTTTATGCGGTTGCGTTTGGGCATTGGCCCGAAGCCTGAATTTATGGATTCAAAGGATTTTGTGTTGCAAAACTTTAATGCGAATGAACGGGACGTTTTACCAACCATGGTATCGGATATGGTCAATCAATTTACGAAATATATGAACGATCCAGTGGATAAGATCATGAGTCGATTGAATCCGGTGACTTATCTTGAAAACGATCCCCTTAGAGGCAATTCAAGAGGGGTTTAGAAAATATTTTGAGATGAAAGTATTATGAACCTAAAAACTTTGAAAAAAAAACTTAATGAATTACATGGTAAGGTTATTGTTCTTTTTTACAAAGCCCCTTAAATTTATAATTTTGAAACTCAAACCTACTATACCCCACTTTATATAACTTACCCATGTACCATTTGAAACCTTTAATTAGGCTTTTATTTTCAAAAGATTAATACATACTTATACCAATTGAATCAAACTCTACCCCACCAATAATAACGCTATTGTATGACTCTGAATCTTCCAGTTTCCAATTTATAGATCCAGACCCTTTATTTACGCTATTCTTATTATAAAACAAAACACCCTGGTCTCTCAATGCTGTGAAGATCTTCCTGAACAATACAAGTAGCAGTGTTGTATAGACCTATGTGAGCAGCTTGAATCTCAGGTTGAGTGAGAAGTGTTAACACCTCAGCTCTTGTTTTATCACCAAGACCATTGGCTATCGCATACTTTACGCTATACTTATTATAAAAAACAACACCCTGGTCTCTCAATGCTGTGAAGACGGCTTTTTGATCTGGTAAGAGGGTTGCAACGACTTGGTCTTCTTGAACAATACGAGTAGCAGTGTTGTATAGACCTATGTGAGCAGCTTGAATCTCAGGTTGAGTGAGAAGTGTTAACACATCAGCTCTTGTTTTATCACCAAGACCATTGGCTATCGCATCCTTTACGCTATTCTCACTATCAAAATCAACACCCTGGTCTCTCAATGCTGTGAAGACGGCTGTTTGATCTGGTGTGAGGGCTGCTGGAGGTTGTGGTACATGGGCATGGCCCACACTAACAATGACTTTTCTGCATATGGGGCAGTTTCCATATTGAGAAGATTGAAGCCAAGTCATAAGTTGATTTTCTTCAAATGCGTGGTTGCACGGGGTAACAGCAACAGTCCTTGCTGTTAGAGTTTCATGTGATATTGGACAACGTTTTCTGTTCTCAACTGCGTTAACTGCTTCGCCTATTTGTTTCTTGGTGTACCCTTTTTTATAAGATAGGTATGCTGTTTGTATCCGTATCGCAGCTTTTATATCTTCCATAATAATCTCCTAAAACCCCATCACTGTGGGTTTGTTATTTGTTGTGACGATGCTTAATTCTCATACAGTTAATTTCGTATTATATAATATAAATCTTTCATTGTTTGGGAAAAAGAAATTACAGGTGCTTGATATACCACTTAATTTTTTCGAAAAAATGCCCATAGAGGCGATAGAGTCAGGCCTTAAAAAGCATTTTGAGATGAAGGTGTTGTAAGTTCTTTAAAATTAAAATAGGAGTTTTAAATGGCGATTATTAAATCAGTAAATGTTAAACAAGCAGGTAAATTTTTTGCGTTTCTTTATGGTCTATTCTCAGCAGTCATAATAATACCTTTTTGTTTATTTATGATTTTTTTTTCAGATGATGTTTTAGTTTATTTTCTTTTTATACTTTTTCTAATTTTTTACATGATCATCGGGTATTTTTCTGGCGCAATATCTTCTTTTGCCTACTATATTGTGGCAAAGAGATTTGGTGGAATTGAAATTGATTTAGAAGATACCCCACAAGCTTCAGAGCTTAATAGCGATTGAGCATCAAATTATAAAATAGTCGAGTAAATTCTATATTATGATATAGAATAGTCGGATTCTGGACTGGCGGCACCCGTTAAGCTCTTCTGTACCACGTTCCTTTACCAACGCCATGGTTTTTTTGAAAATTAAATTTTTTCATAAATCCTGCATACCACAACTTCCCATAACTCATTCCCATAATTGAGTTGTGTTACATTGTTAATGTTATAGGCTTTTGTTACTTGCAATTAAACGAAAATTGTCACATAACCTATTCATCATCTTTTCATGTCACATAAACGATCGTTTATGGGATACTTGTCACCCCTGTTAGTTTTAAGCCCCTGGGACTGTCGCAAAATGCAGTTTTGTCTAAATCTGCGATGTTGCAGAGCCACCCAGTGAAATTATTTGAGATCAATATTCGATAATCAATAAAGAATGGCATTGAATATCAGTGTCATTTGTAATAATCTAATTTTTGTGATGTGAGAACGGCCCTTTTTGCTTGACCACAAACTGGAGGAAATCATGCAAGGAATAAATAGCAATCAAGGAAACTTAAAAACTAGGAGCTTTCAACTTAGATCTATTGAAGAAAACCGTACTAATTCCCAATCAGCAGCAGTAGCTACAAATACCCAATCACCACCACCACCAGTAGCAGCTGCGGCCCCACTAGCACCACCAACAACCCGGGCAACAACAGCATTAGCAGGTGAAGAAGAAGCTGCCGCTGTTGGCGTGAAAGAACCCAAAGGTGATCCTGGAACTCCTAGTGGTTATACAGATGGAGCCCAAGATGCAGCCCTTAGGGCACAGCTTATACCTGTAGGCGTACCACCAACTCAGGAAACTGCCGCTGTTGGCGTGAAAAAACCCAAAGGTGATGATCAAGGTCATACGGATATATTTGGCATATTACCTCAAGATGCAGTTACTCATATGTATCCATTTTTAGATATTGATTCCTTTGTGAATTTTGCTCAGACATCAAGAAAACTACACTATGTACAAGAAGCCTTAAAAAAAGCACTCTCAAAAAAAGCACTCTTAAAAAAAGAACTCAATAAATTGATCACAGACTCAGGAATTACCGGAATACAAATACCAGACGGCCCATCCAAAAATCCTATACATCAGTTGCAAGTGCTAACACCTTTCAGAGACGCTCTTCCAAACGCTATTAGAGTTTTAAAGGCAAAGGGCATTACTGATATTATTGAGAGAGATAGATTTGGGCAGACCCAGCTTCATTTCGCCGCAAAAAATGGTCACACAGAGACTGTCCGAGCCTTAATTGCCGCTGGGGCAAATGTAGATCTGGCGAACATTGTAAGATGGACCCCGCTTCATTTCGCCGCTTTTAATGGTCACACAGACGTTGTTAAAGTCTTTATTAACGCTGGGGCGGCGGCGAATTTGACTCTGCTGATTTGGGACCAAGAGAGCCCGCTAAATTTGGCTATTAAGCAGGGTCACAAAGAGATTGTAAAGCTTTTTAAATAAAAGCAGCTGCAGCCGCTGGTAGCATGGAAGAATCCAAAGGGGACTGACCCTCTCTTTCCATGGGACTGAATGAGAAGACGTCTTTCTTGATGAAACTAGTGATTCGAACAATCAAAAACGTTGTTTTCCAAGTAGAGCCTGCACCATCATGTAGGCTTGATTAAATCGTTTTAAGTTACTATGAGAAGGGCACTTCAGTGGTGACTATTTCGATGTCATCACCCAGACGCCATCCCATTTTTTAGGTTTACGCTTTTTAAGGATATCGCATCGTTCAATGTACATTTGCGCACAAATATCGTTGGGGTTCGCTTTTAGAACACCTTTAAATTGTTTAATGGCTTTATCCCAGCTGCCTTGCTTATACAGTTCAAATCCTTGATTAAAAATACCCAGTGCGTCCACCATGTTCGGGAAGCTTTCTGGCGTGTGGTAATCCAATACTTCGTATACGCCGACCGGTTCAGTTTTACCTTTAACAACCACTTTATCAATTTCACGGGTTTTGTACGTTGCTTTTAATGCATTGAAGGTGAACTCTGAAATTAAAATTCGTGCGCCATATTGTTTACACGCACTTTCCAATCGAGCTGCCAGGTTTACGCCATCCCCAATCACGGTATAATCCATTCGTTTGGGGGAGCCAATATTTCCCGAAACAATTGAGTCGGTATTTAAGCCCATGCCATGATCTAAACAGAGTTGGCCAGCTTTGGCACGCGGTGCGTTAAACTCATTGAGTTTGACCATCATTTGGATGGCACAACGAACACCACGGTCTGGATCATCTTCGTGTGAAATTGGGGTTCCGAAGATGGCCATCATGGCATCACCAATGAATTTATCTAACATGCCTTCTTCTGCTTGAATACAATCTACCATGACAGTGAAGTATTCGTTTAGTAGTGCGACGGTGCCTTGAGCACCCAGTGTTTCGGTAATGGTTGTAAAGCTACGGACATCCGAGAATAAGACGGTGCCAACGCTTTGTTTACCGCCCAGAAGTTCTTCGCCGCCATCCAGTAACTGTTCAGCAAGCTCCGGGTTCATGTAACGTGACATGGTTGATTTCATTCGTTTTTCGTCACTGATGTTTTCAATCATGACCATGGACCCAACTTTGATTTCTTCATTATCTTTTTCTGCAATTAATGGATGAATGGTAATGTTGGCTGAAATCGCATTGTTGTTAAAGTGGAGTTCTGTATCCAAAAATTCCAAGTCTCTGAATTTTGGCAGTAGATTTTTTTCTTCCAAGTCATCTTCATCTTCTGGGGTTTCTAAATCATCTAACTTTTCAACCACCCAAGCATTATCATCCACTAGGATTTCACTGATGTGCTTGCCCAGTACTTCTGATTTTCGTAAACGCATTAAATGAAGCCCTGCGCGATTGCAGGTGGTAATATTGCCGTCTTCATTCACTGTAATAACAGCGTTTTTCATACTAGCTAATATACTTTCCGTGTAGTTTTTCATGTTTTGTACATCATCAAATAGTTTTGCGTTTTCAATGCCCACCGAAATCTGAGATGTAAATGCTTCCAATCGCGCTTCATCTTCTCGATTAAATGTGCCGCCACGTTTATTGAGTACTTGGGTAACACCAATAATTTTGCCGGTTTTATTTCGTACGGGCATGCATAAAATGGATTGAGTAAAGTAACCGGTTTGCTTATCAAAGCTTGGGTTAAAACGAAGGTCTGCATAAGCATGTGGAATGTTAATTGATTTCCCCGATGTAAATACCGACCCTGCAATTCCGACACTATTGGGGAATCGAATGGATGTCTTGCCTAAGCCTTGGCCAATCTCTGTAAATAGTTCGTTTGTTTTTTCGTCGTTAATAAATAGGGTCGATCGGTCCGCATCTAACATTTTGGTAATGGTTTCCATGATTTTTTGTAATAGGGGGCCAATTTCAAGTTCAGATGATACTTTTGATACAACATCTAAAAATTCAAGTTCTTGCTTTCGCGATGCTTCAATCTCTTCGATAATGACGTTATTTTGCAGTGTCGTTGCGGCTTGTTTGGTCATGACCTCTAGAATCTCTAGATCTTTTTGGCTAAAACTGCCTTTTTGCTTATTTAAAACTTGTGCAACGCCAATCTTTTCCCCTTTTAATGAATAGATGGGGCAACACATCATATTTTTCGTGGTATAGCCGGTGTTTTCGTCAATTTCTTTGTTAAAGCGCTTATCTTTATAGGCATCTTTAATAATGACACTTTCATTGTTAATGAATGACCAACCGGCAACCCCTCGATTGTTTAGCATTCGAATTTCACGGCGAAAGTTGCCTTGTGCAACACGAGAATACAATTCGCCTGTGCGTTCATCATTTAGAAAGATGGTTCCTCTGTCCGCATTGATGGTTGTGGTTGTAATTTCAACCAAACGCTCAAGTGCATCATCCAATGTGGCAGATACCGCTAAATCGTTGGTTAATTTCAACAATAATTCGGTAAACTGTTGGCTTTGTTCTTTCATAAATGCTTACTCCTAATGGTTGGGATTATTGATTTTATCGGTATGAACCGGTTTATTCTTTATCTTTTTTTTGTTTTTTCTTATTCTTTTTTTTGTCAGTTTTTTTTGGTGTTTCATTGACTGGTTTTGATTCTGTATTTGTTGGGTTGGGTTGAGTGTCAGTTGATTTGGATTTTGCTACTTTTTCATCAAGTTCTTCGCGAAGTTTTTCGATGGTTTCTTTAAAGTGCTTTTCTAAATGGTCACAGTGCAGCTGGTGCTTGTTTTGAATGGTGGCAATATCTCCGGATGTTTTGGTGAGCTCTTCGCGTAAATCTTGGATGGTTTGTTCCAATTGTTGGCGTTTTAAAATTTCCATTTGTTTGGTTTCTTCCAAAAGTTTGGCTGCATTAAACTTTTCTTTTTCCAATTCGTCACGTAAAGATTGCACATTCTTTTGAAGATGTTTATTTTCTGTATTTGTATCAGCAACGGCTTTTTGAATATTGGTTTCTTCGGCAATTTGTTGTTTTTCTAATTCATCGCGTAGGGATTGGACATTGCCTTTTAAGTGTGTGATTTCAATATGATTATCGGCAATGGCTTTTTGGACCTTGGTTTCTTCCGCAATTTTTTGTTTTTCAAGTTCGTCGCGTAATGATTGGACATTGCGACGCAGGTGCTTGATTTCTATATCGGCGTTAACAACGGCTTGTTGAACTTTGGTTTCTTCCGCAATTTTTTGTTTTTCCAACTCGTCACGTAAGGATTGAACATTACGGCGTAAATGGTTGATTTCAATGTTGGCATCGACCACCGCTTTTTGAACCTTGGTTTCCTCAGCAATTTTTTGTTTTTCCAATTCGTCACGTAAGGATTGGACATTGCGTCGCAAGTGTTTGATTTCCATTTCGGCATTAACCACCGCTTTTTGAATGTTGTTTTCTTCTGCGATTTTTTGTTTTTCAAGCTCGTCACGTAAGGATTGTACGTTACGTTTTAAATGGTTAATTTCAATATGGGCATCGGCGACTGCTTTTTGGATGCGAGTTTCTTCAGCGATCTTTTGTTTTTCGAGTTCATCGCGAAGGGATTGGACATTGCCTTGCAAATGACGGATTTCGATATTGGCATCGACCACCGCTTTTTGAATATTGCCTTCCTCCGCAATTTTTTGTTTTTCAAGTTCATCGCGAAGGGATTGGACATTGCCTTGCAAATGCCTAATTTCAATATGGGCATCTGCCACCGCTTTTTGGACATTCGATTCTTCGGCAATTTTTTGTTTTTCAAGCTCGTCACGTAAGGACTGAACATTACGTTCCAGGTGTTTAATTTCAATGTTGGCATCGACAACGGCTTTTTGGACTTTGCCTTCTTCAGCAATCTTTTGCTTTTCAAGTTCATCACGAAGGGATTGCACGTTACGTTCCAAATGCCGAATTTCGATGTTGGCATTGGCCACGGCTTTTTGAATGCGTGATTCTTGAGCAATCTGTTCTTTTTCCAATTCATCACGAAGGGATTGCACATTTTTTTCGAGTTTTCGGTTTTCAATGCTCGTATCGGCCACCGCTTTTTGAATTCGATTTTCTTCGCCAATGCGTTCTTTTTCGTTGCTAATGCGCAATGCTTGAATGGTTTTTTCTAGGTCTCGAATGGTTAAACTATTTTTGTTTTTGGTATCAGCAACTGCTTTATCTTTGGTAACAAAGCTTTTCTCAAGCTCTTTTCTGAGCTTAATAATGGTCATTTGCAGCTGGTTAGCAGTATGTTCTTTTTTGAGATCATTGGGGACCATATCACACTTATCGATATAAAAACGTTTTTTTTAATGTTTTTTGATTTTTTATATCTTACATGTTTATACAGATTTATTTTGGGGAATATATTAATAGGGCAATACGTTTATTGGTTTGTAAGGGGGGTAGTATTGAATTTAATTCCATTATCAAGTTTTCCTCCAAATATTAGCAGGTCAAAATCACCAATAGGTTCGTCAGCCAATCTTGATTTGATTATGACGGCTAAACATCCTAGTTCTGCTTTAACAAAACTTCAATCCATTATTCGGTCAGCTTCACCTGATCAAAATCAGCAATTAATCAAAGTAGTTAATGCTTATCAAGATAGTGCTAATGGTGGCCTTTTTGAACGTCACTTTCAAGATTTAACTTTGTTGGATGATATTTTAGAAAGTCAGTGGGTAAAATCGAAGGGAGAGACAAGTCGTCGGACGGATATTGTGAAATTTATTGATCAGCTTAATACAGTGAAGCGCAATATTATTCGTGAGTTTAAAAGTAAAATCGAAGGTTTAAAATTACACCATCCGCTAGATGTTCAGAAAATTAAAACAATAGGAAAGCAACTTAATGCATTGCCGTCTGCCTTTAAAGATGAATTGGCGAGTGATATTAAATCGTTTCATAGTATTCGTGCTCAATTGTTTAAAGATGAAGATATAGGTTCGAATTCTCGAGTTGCGATTGCGGGGTGTGGTCCAGGTGGTTTGATGGCAGCGCTAAAGATTCTTGAAAAAGATCCAAGTATAGATGTGGTTCTATTGGATATTCGTGATGAATCTCAGGTTGATTTACGCCCGGGGGTTCTGGGTTTTGGGCAGGAGGTGCGTGATTTATTATTAAAATGTTTAGAAGAATTAAAATGTAGTCCTCAGTTTGGGCCTAATTATTGTTTTCATCATCAAACGAAGCTTAATGATCGTCAAAAAAATTCCGAAAAATCAATTGAAAAAATCCAAAAACATTTAGAAGGAAAGGGACACATTGGTGGTAAAAAGTGGGTCCTTCAAACGGATGTGATTCAGCGTATTTTTATGCGTTTTTTGGAAACCAAAGACAATGTATCGTTTAAACTAGGGGTGGACCGTAACCTTAATGTGGATTGTTTTGGGGCAGCTGCTGCATCCATTAAAGATGGAAATAATAATGAAATTGTTCAAGCTGCAACAGTGATTGATGCGACTGGTAGTGCCGGGCGAGTTGCAAGGTCTTTTTTTGAATCTGCAATGCCAATAGGGGCAGAAAGTCCAGCTCGCAGGGAGGATATTCATTCGCATCAGGGGGTTCATGCGGCATCAAATGTTACTATTGTTGAATCAAGTGGCCACCGTCGTTCAAGACAAGGGCCCACTATTGGTGCGACTAAACGGTTTTTTGTTGGTATTGGATTATTGGATGATGGTTACATGTTAAACCGTTCGGATGGCTTAAAAAATCATACTATGGTTGGTAAAAAATGGATTTGTCGTAAAGTGGATGAGAAAATTAACCAAGTAAACCATCCTGTTATTCGACAAAAGGCCATTTACGAGTCTCATAATGAAGAAATACTAAAGGTGTCTGGTGGTAAGTATTCAATTGCGCCTTTTCAATCGTTTGGGATGCGTGATTTCTTTGCTCAATTGCAGAATATTGGGCTCACCGATGAAACCATTTCAAGGTTGAAATTTGGGAGTGTTGATGACATTAATGCTTCGCGAAAAATTATTCAAGATACGCAGCAGGATGATCTTACTCAATTGTTGGCACAATTGGCGTATTTAAATGATAATATTTCTTTGGATGAGTATCTGTCATTTGAAGCATCATTTACAGGCGAACAAAATCATTGGTTAGAGACAGCTTATTTTGCTGTGCGGCCAAATGATGTCAAAGGATTATTGCGAGGGGTTGCCTTAAATGAAGAAGAGGTTGAGGCTATTTTGTTACGGGACTCGATGGACTTGGATGGTTATACAAACGAACAGAAAGTGGTTATTTTGGCTCTGAAAGAGCAGCAAAGGGGACGCGGTCCAAGTGAAGATTTTCCACCAAATACAGATGATATTCAAAAAAAAGTCCATTCTGAAATAAAACGTAAACAGAAAAAAAAGCGGGTTCAACATCAAGCATTTTTGATGCAAGATAAGCAGGTTCATCAAAGCCATTTTGATGCCAATGGGTCGTCCTGTCATCGCATTGGTGATGCTAAAGAAACCCCACGGTATTGGAAGGGTGAAGGGTTGGATAATGCGTTAAATCATATTAATCAAATGTGTTTAGACCTTTGATTGCAAATAGGCTCCAAATAATACTAATCATTAGCCATCCTAACCATGGATATCGATTGTAAATGCTGGGCGAACTGGAAGATATTATGGGGTGGGTTAGTATCGCCGATTGTTGGTGTTTGGCAACGGTAATGGGCTTGCCAGAAGGCGCAATAATGGCGGATTGCCCAAGGTTGGCAGCCACCACAACCATGGTATTAAATTCAGCGGCATGCACTTGAGCAAATTTTAGAAACTTACTACCGGCAGTGCTACGATCATACCAGGCATTATTGGCGTGTACGGCAACGATACTATTGGTCTTTGATCGATAAAAGTGACTATAAATGCCCTCCAGACAAATAATCGGGCGCAAGAAAACAGGTCCAATTTGAAGGTCCATAGTGGTTGTTCCTTGGTCAAAGTCACTAAATAATAAATGGTCGGGAATGATCTTTGATAACGTGCTTCGAAAGGGGAGCGTTTCGCCAAATGGCATCAGGCGTTGCTTTTTATAGAATAGCGGTGATTGGTGGGGTTGGATGATAATACTGCCATTGTATGTGCCGGCATCATGAATAAAACTACCTAGCACAATGGTTTTGTTTTTTTGATTACTGATTGTTTGCAATGTGTTTAGCCAAGGACGTTTATGAATTACGGTTGGCAAAATTGTTTCAGGTAAAATAATGATGTCTCCTGAGGCTTCCTTGATTTGATTTAAATAAATCGTTTCGAGTTTTGGCCATTGGGATGGTTGCATTTTTTGTTGTTGAGTGATGTTGGTTTGGATGGCAGATATGGTGGTTTTTTCAGTGGTGAGTAACGTATGGCTGCCGAGTAATCCTGTGAATAATAAAACCCCAATGATGGCGCTAAAAGCTCGTTTAGTATGTGGATGTTTACGCTGTTGCCAGAGTAAAACATTAAATATGACGATGATCATGCTTAGCCCAATATGCCCAATCACTGACGTGATGGGTAAATAGTCAATGATGCTAGCTAAGCCAATTCCTAAATTGCCATTGGTATTTCCAAATGAGCCAATGCTTTTTAAGTATTCAATTATGGGCCAAATGATTGGAAGGAGTAGGGGCCATTTTATGTTTCTTTTTTTTGATACGAGTGTTAAAATCCAGCCACCAATCCCATAAAATAAGCCAAAGTAGAGGCTTGCCATTAACCAAATAGTAATGGCTGCAATGAGGCTACTATCATTCGCTAAGTTTAGTAAAAATAAATGCAGGATTCCCATGTAAATAATGCCCCAGCTTAACAAAGTGGTTTTTTTAAGAGGCCGATAAAGCATTGGGATCATGGCTATCACCAATCCAGGTGCAAAATATTGATAGGATAGAGCCATTAAAATGGCTGAAATTACTGTACGGTAACGGTCCATGATACGATCTTTGCTGCGGCTTCGGGCGAAAATAGGGATGTGTCATTGCGGCTCGTTTGTGGCGGGCTATTGGCAATTAATTGAATGGATTGTATTGAGCTTGCCATATCTTGTGTATTTAGAATATTATCGCCTTTGCGAGTAACAAATGAGTAGTAAAGGGTGTTGGAATTAATACCAAGATCTGATAATGAAATTGTAAATGAAATGGTGTTGTTATTGACGGAATATGAGCTTAATGATTGAAAGCTTGATGTGTAGTTAAAATGTTCTTGTGCTGTGGCTGTTGAATTTGAAAATGGCCCTTTGGTTAACGTTAAATCGGTTGCTTTAAGTGTTAATATAGCGGACCATGTGCTAAAAAAGTTATCGTAAAAGTGAGTTAGGCCAGCACCATTGCTTATGGTATCAACAGCGGTTGGATTAAAGGATTCTCCTGGAATAAAAAAGTAATTGCTTGATAAGTTGCTGTTTAAATTGAATGAGTTTGTTCCTAAAATAATGCAGTAATCATAATTGATAAATGATGGTGCTGCATTAAATGTAATAGAAAATGTTATTTCTGTGCCTGCAGATTCTTTGAGAGTTACTGTTCTTGCACAACCAAATGCCATGAGAACGCATGTTAAAGCGGCAATGAATTTAACGTTGAATGGACTCATCATCGAATACTCCTTCTAGCCGAAATGATTCATACTTATTGCTTGTAAAGCCGACTTTATTATCTGGAAATGCATTTATTGTAAATTGAAACCGGTATTCTTCCAATAAGCGATTATACATAAGGGTTAATTTTCGTTCGTGAAGATCTTTGGTTAAAGATAATGTTTCAAGTTGATAGTTTTGATTGTTTTTTGGGGCATATGTAAAATAGGCTTTGAAGATCCATCGATCTTCCCAGGTTGAACTCGTGTTCCCTGAAAGAATATGGTTAAGGTTGATTATTTCACCATTATTCAAATCATAATTTGCTTGCAATGATGTTGAAAACCGCTTGTTTGGTGTTAAATCAAATCTAGAAACCAACGGTGAGTATTGGTGTTGTTGCAGCATGTATTTTGTTCGAAAAATGCTCCGAAATACTTGGTTGGGGCGAATTTTTAGTTCAAATTCATTATCTAATTGGTAATTAACAATCCAGTTATATCCTGTACTGTATTTAAAGGCGTATTTTTGATCGCTTAAGTAATATAGTGTGATTGTTTCTTTTAATTCATTTTTTTCAATTTGGTCACGTTCATCAAAATAAAATGGAGAGTTCCCATCTCTTGGTGCCCACGTGCGTTGATGTGACGTATTCGTTTTTAAAAATGAAAACGAATTTGTCTTGAAAGATGTTACATTACCTAAAGTAAAGGTTTGATCACCACGTGTATAATAATACTGTTGATATGCAGTATTAATCGACAAATGTCCATTTAAAAAATCATAATCATACGTTCCTTTAAAGTTTTGAGTAAGTTTAAAACGAGAATCTGAAAATTGGCGCTGTTTATTCAAACTGTTTATGAAATATTGTTCATGATAATTTCCATATTGGATTTCTTGATTTAAATTCCAATGGTCTGAAAGCTTAAGTTTATTTAACCGTATATTGACTTCTGGGAGACGTTGAACGATGTGATTCTTGATGTCATCAGTGACTCGGTCATTGTCCAGATCAACCGTATAATCAAGGATTGTTTCAATGGTTCCAAAGTCTTTGAATGATCGGCTAAACTGGTTATTTGATTTGAAGTACTGATCTTTGCGTTGGTCGGTTGCACTCATTGTTTTTTGGTAGAAATTAAAGGTGTTTTTGTTTTTGATATTGTGACCAATTTTCCATTGATTTGATAGATTGATTTGATCACTTTCTACACTGTTCTCACTACGTTTATAGCTGACTGTTGCTTGGGTATTGTTATCACTGTTTGTGCTGTAGCTAATGTGGTAATCTTTTGGGGATATGGAGTTAAGTTTGGATTGATTAAATGTATAAACAACTGTGTCAGATCCATTGATTCGTTTATTTTTATAATGCAGAATATTTTTATCTTTACTAACGCTTCCCCCCTGAATTAAGTACATGTTTTTTGATTCAACGGTACTTTTTATTGTTTGTGATGGTGATAACTTTTTTTCAATTTCAACGGCTTTTGCAAAATAATTTGTGTTAGAAATTCCATAGTAATAGAGACTGTTATTCCATTCGTTAAAATCATTGTAATTTAACTTTGTTCCAAGCCCGATGCCCAGTTGGCTCATGCTATCAATATATGCTTCACCTGTTAGATTATCATTGACGACATAATCAACCTGGCTTTTAAAAAAACTACCTTCAATTGAATTCGTTCCAATTAATGGCATCGCGTAAATTATTTTACGTTTTCCAATATCATACACGTAGGCGGGAGACCAAAAGCCAAGTGGGAAAAATAATACCGGGTTTACTAATCTAACATTGTGTCCAATAATTCTTTTTTCTGGGTAAATAGTAAATGAATCCGCCGATATAAAGTAATGCGGTGGGTCATAACTGCACGTGGTAAGAATGCCATTTTTTCCTTTTTTAACATTGGATTCGTCAATAAATTGCGTGGCTTTTGAATAGACTTGTTGGTTTTTAGGTGTTGTTAATTCTAGTAATAAATCATCAATTTGGATGATGTTTGTTTTGGTGTTGTAGTTGAATTGGTTGGATAAAATAAGTTGGTTGCTTTGTTGTAGTTCAACATTGTTTTTCCCAGTAATATCTCCTGTATCTTGATTGTATTTTATTGAGTCGGCATTAATTGTGAATTCAGGGTGAATAAGTTGTGCATTCCCTGAAGCTACCATTGTTTTCTGTTTTTCATTGTATTGAATATCTAGGCCTTTAATCTTTATTTTTTCAGCTGTAATATTCTGTGGATTCAGTGTAAAAAATATCACCGTTAAAAAAATCGATAAGCCCCCAAAGTTTATTGTTTGCATTATTTTAAAAACAATAATTCTGGTGTTGACCAATATTCAATTGTAATTTTGTCAAAATGGTTTATTCGATAGCGGCTTTGTTCGATATGGGCAATGTCCATTGCTTCATTGGCCTTTTTCCAATATGATTTTGCTAATTCAAGTTGGAACTTTTGATAGAATAGGTCTCCCATAGTCAGATGAAAAACGCTTTCCTTTCCATAAATCTTTATGGCATTTTGAATATGTCGAATTGCGCTTTCTTGATCATTGCGCTTAATTTCACATAACCCTCGAATAAATACTGTGTAAGGGCAATTCTGTGTAATCGTTTCTGCTTTTTGAATGGTTTCAATTGCCATTTTTACGTCGTTATTCATTAAATACACCATGCTTAAATTGATGTACGGGATATGAAACGATGGGTCCATTTGAATGGCAAGTTCAAACGATTCTTTTGCTGCTTTATATTGTTGTTTCAAGCATTGTTTACAGCCTTCGTCATTATATGACTGTGAAAACCCGATGACTTCAAATTGATGGCTCTTCTTTTTTTGAGGTCCAAAATGATTTTTCCGGATGACATAATGCGGCATATCGTGACTTAAAGATCCGATGATTACCAACCCGTTATGGTTTAAAAACTTTTTTTTACGAAGAGTATCGATTAATTGTTGGGTATTTAAATAGTTTTGATCATAGGTTGATACCGATTCAAAAGACTGCAATGCGTCTTCTTCATTGCTCTGTAGTAATTGGCATAGTCCGCTTAAATATAGCAATGATTTCATAAGATTTTTATTAGTTGTTTCTTTGGTTTGGCGATGATAAATCTGAAGTGCTAAATCATAGCGTGATTGTTCAAAAAAGCAGCGTGCAATCATTAATTGGATGTTGTCGGAATTTGTTTTAATTTGATCTTGATTTTGTAGTATTTGAATGGCTTTCTCCCAATGACTTTTGGTCATTAATAAACTGCTGTACTCCAGCGGGTCATCAACAGGTGTGATTGCTTCCATGGTTTTTTTTGTTTGTTGTAAATGTTGCTCGAATACCTTGATACTCATCTGGTGAATACTCCACTGAAATGGGTGCTTTTCCTCGAGTTGTTTAAGAATATTTAGCGCTTCCATGGTTTGCTTATCTTGAGTTAGAATATGAACCTTTAACAAAGTAGCATCCACACTGACATCGGTTTGAT
Organism: Candidatus Marinamargulisbacteria bacterium; assembly: GCA_049889215.1. GTDB lineage: Bacteria > Margulisbacteria > Marinamargulisbacteria > UBA817 > UBA817 > UBA817. Next base: position 50,220 of record JBMHDV010000007.1, on the reverse strand, counting down.
TTAACTCGCCAATGAGTTCCAGTGCCTCGGTTTCTTTTCCTGATTTGCTTAAAATTTTTGCCATTAATAATTTTGCTTTATTTTGAGATGGGGAATTTGTGTCTTCTTGAATGGTACTAATGGTTGATTGAAAACTAATATCAGAACAATTATCGTAGTTATCGATGCATTGTTCGTAGTAATGCAACGCCTGGATGATATTTTCTTGTTGCATGTAAATATTGCCGATGATTTCAAGGGCTAAGCAGTGTTTGGGGTACACTTGAATGATTTTTTGCATTAAGCTTAGTGCTTTATCAGAATGCATTGGGGATGTTGAGATTAATGCTTGGATATGGGTCAAACTATCGGTATAAAGTTCTTTGGAGATCATGAGATCAGCCAAAAGATATAAAATCTCTGGATGATTTGGAAATGCTTCATTTTGATTGAGCAAAATTGTGATTGCTGTTTGTTTTTGGCTGGGATGATAGCGGATCAATGTTTCGATTTGTTCACAACCTTCAGCTGGTTTAAACGATCGAAATAATATGTTGGCATATAGTTGACGAATTTGGGTGTGTCTAGGAATTTTTTTAACGATCTTTTCGATGGGTTGGATGAGCTCTTCTGATTTATATGGCGCTCGTTCAATTAGCTGGGACAGAATGTCACTGGCTGATTCGTAATCTCTTTTTCTAAAATAAAGCTCTGATAAAATTTTATAGTAACTAAATTCATTTGGTGTAGCTTTAATAAGTTGATGATAGAGTTGGATCGCTTTTTCATAGCTCTTATCTTCTAAATAAAGTTTTGGGAGAATATTTATTATGCAGGGGTACAAAATATTATTGCTTATTGCCCGTTCAAAACATAATCTTATTTTTGATGTGAGTTGTTTTTTTGTGATTAATTTTGCAAGTGTATCGTAGGTGGGTTCATGATCAATTTTTTGTTCTAAGATATCTTCAAAAACATCAAGTGCTTCGTTCGCAAGATTCAGTTCAAGGTATACTTTTGCAATTAGTAATTGAAGTTCTAGCGGTGGCGAATTATTTTGTTTGTATAGGTAGATTAAGATATCAATACCACAGTCATACTTAAGCTGAATGCTTGATTTAAAATGGTCAAAAGCCTCAAAGAACAAGGCTTTTTTGACCAATGTTTTTCCAAGTTCTAAGTGCCGCAATTCTTTTGATAATTTAAATTTTTGTGTTGTTACACTCATCGTCTCATTCCATCGTACAATAAGATACCTGTACAAGGGAAAAAATAAATCAGATTTGGAATCCATGCGCTTAAGCTTGGTGGTAATGCCCCACGTTTACCAAGTGCTCTAAATGTAGCCATTAAAAAGAAATAAAAGCCAACAAGAAGAACGGCTAAGACAATTGCCCAAATAACACCCCACCAGTCTTTGCTGGTTCGAACAAAGGTAATGCAAAATGTAATGCCCATCAATGAAAAGATAAAACATGCAGCGGGTAAACTCTTCTTTAGGTGGTATTCAACTTCCAACATGCGAGTATTAATGCCGCCTTTTTCTAGAGTTGTAATTTTTTGTTTTAGTTCGGATGAATCCATTTGTTTGGGTGTTTTATGACGGGTATAAAAGGACCCAAGATCACGCTGAATATGGATGGTCGTCATATTAAATTTTGAGATATATTTTAAATCCCCTGCACGATTTAATTCGTGCACAAAGCCGTCGTTAAGAAACCAGTTTTTTTCATCCCATTGAGCGGTTTTTGCTGTGATGATTCGTGGGAATGGGGTGTCATTTTTTTCAAATAACAATAAATTTCTCATTTCGCCGGACTTGATATTCACTTGTTCAATATAAAGATAACGATTTCCAGCTTCTTTAAAGAATACATTATCTACAATTTTTGGTGGTGGTTGCTTTCGAATCGATTGACGAATTAATTGATCGGAAACTTGATTGGCCCATGGCGTAATGTATTCGTTAACTCCCCATGAAAATAAACTAATGCTAAAACCAAGTAATGCAACAGGAATAATTAGTCGAAAGACATTGACCCCAGATGTTCGAATAACGGTGATTTCGTTGTCTTTGGCCATTCTTACCAATAATAGCATTGTAGAAAAAATTGCCGACATCGGTAAAAACATGACCATAATTTGTGGGATTTTATATATCAGTAATCGTGATACGATTCCTAAAGATACGCCAGAATTCACAAACAAATCAACCAGCGCGAATATAAGGTCTACTAACCCAATAATAATAAATCCCCCCAAAGAAAAAAGAAATGGACCTAAAAATTCTTTAACTAAATAGCGATCAAAGATCGTGTATCGCCATTTTGATGCCATTAAATTAATTCGTTTTGGCGTTGTTCTGTTTGTGTGCGTTTTACAGCTGCTTTTAAGCGTTTCTTTTTAGATTCTGATGGTTTCTCAAAAAACTCTCGTTCACGAAGTTCTTTTAATGTACCTTCATTTTTAATTTTTCGTTTGAATTTTCTTAGTAATGAATCAATTGATTCACCTTTTCGTTTATCTTGGCGTGCCATTGGCATCCTCCTCTACAACAAATGTAGCAGCCATAAGCTGCAACTTTAAATTAAGATTATACTTGATATTTTGAATAATTTCGATGATTTTTTTTAAAAACTTTTGCTCTTGAATTGATTGTGATTCCAATGTTGCTAGTTCGTATTGCCAAGCCGTAATTAATTCTGCGGTCACGGTTTGATTAAAAGGTAAGTTTTGAATAAATATTACTTTATCCAGTAATGGTAGCTTTAGAAATGATTGGCACGGGGTGTAAGGAAGTGTTGCTTCAATTGCTGAAATTCGAGATTTTTGGCGCTCATCTGCGGCATGATTGTTTTCCGGGATAAACAATTTGTGGCATCGAGATAAAATTGTTTTAGGAAGTTGTTCGCGGTGTGTTGTGGAGAACAAAAATAATGTGTTTTTTTGTGGTTCTTCAATACTTTTTAACAGTGCATTTGCGGCAGATGTTGTGATTTTATGACTGTTATGAATAATAACAATGCAATAGTTTTCGCTAGATGCGCCATACTTAATCCGTTCTTGTAGTAGTTTTATCGTTTCAATTTTGATTGTTGTTGTTGGTTGAATCAATATGATATCAGTTGCCGGTTCAATCATGTCGTTTTCATTATCTTCGGGAATGCTACATTTGCATCGGTTTAGTTGTTCAGAAAAATGCAATAACTGTAGTAACAGGTGTTGGCTATTTTCACCGTAAGTTAAAATGGCATTTGGAATGCGTTTTGACGAATTTATTCGTTGCAACAGGGGGTGTAATTGATGAGTTACTTGCTCGTATGCCATGGATGTATCATAACGAAAATTTAAGAAATGCTGAAGTTGTGGTGAAATTATGCTCATTTTAGCTAGACTTGTGATATATTAATAAAGATTATGATTGAAGAAACTCGGTTTTATGATCCGAATGAGCAAGTTGGTGATGAGAAAGAATTTTCCTTGCGACCGAAATCGTTGGATGATTTTACAGGTCAAGTTAATTTGCGACGGAATTTAGGTGTTTTTATTGAAGCAGCACGCAAGCGTGATGAATCATTAGAGCATGTGTTGTTTTACGGGCCTCCAGGGTTGGGAAAGACGTCCTTGGCAAACATTATTGCGACCGAAATGCAGGGCCAAATAAAAATTACCAGTGGGCCGGCAATTGAACGTCCGGGGGATTTAGCCGCGATTTTAACCAATTTAAGTCAAGGGGATATTTTATTTATTGACGAAATTCATCGTTTGAATCGTTCGGTTGAAGAAGTGCTGTATCCGGCCATGGAAGACTTTGAGTTGGATATTGTCATTGGTAAGGGCCCAGCTGCACGGTCCATTCGTTTGAACTTAGAACGTTTTACAATGGTTGGTGCAACCACTCGTGTGGGTGCGTTAAGTGCTCCTTTGCGTGACAGATTTGGGATTATCGAAAAATTTGATTACTACACAGCCGAAGAATTGGCAGAGATTGTTGAGCGTTCGTCACTATTATTGGACACGCCCATTCAAAAAGAATCAGCGTTGATGGTTGCAGAATCATCGCGAGGCACGCCGCGTATTGCGAATCGAATTTTAAAACGGGTGCGTGATTGGGCGCAGGTGTATTCCGATGGCAATATTGGCGTTGATGATGTGCGTGCATCACTCGAAGCGTTGGGCATTGATCCTACAGGAATTGATTCGAATGACCGGTTGTATTTGGACACGTTGATCAATAAATTTTCCGGCGGGCCGGTTGGCGTTGATACCCTCGCCGCAAGTATGTCAGAAGAATCAGAAACATTGGAAGATGTTATTGAGCCTTATTTATTGCAAAAGGGATACTTGGATCGAACCGCCAAGGGGCGAATGGCCACCGATTTAGCATATGAGTATTTGGGGGTTTCGCGGGTTAAAAAACAACCTGTTAATCAGCAACCATTATTTTAGGAGGAAACCATGACAAAACGAACAGCAAGCATTGAACGAAAAACAAAAGAAACCGATATTAAGTTATCATTATCACTGGATGGCACCGGTCAATCAGACATTAAAACCGGCATTGGCTTTTTTGATCACATGTTGGATTTATTTACCGTGCATGGCCTGTTTGATTTAACCGTGCATGTGGATGGCGATTTGCATGTGGATGGCCATCACACGGTGGAAGATGTTGGCATTTGCTTGGGGCAAGCCATAAAAGCATCTTTGGGTGAGTTAAAAGGCATTACACGTTATGCATCGGGGTCATTTCCAATGGATGATTCGTTATGTAATATTGCCATTGATATTGGTGGCCGTCCATTTTTATCGATCGATGCATTACCGGATCAACAGGTTGGTGCCTTTCAAACTGAATTGGTTGAGGAATTCTTTCGATCCGTGGTTCAGCATGCAGGATTAAATTTATTTATTAGCTGGCCACATAAAGGCAACATGCACCATGTGATTGAAGCCTTGTTCAAAGGATTTGGTGTTTCGTTGGATCGTGCCACTCAGTTGGATGCCCGACGCAGTGGTGTCCCATCCACCAAAGGGGTGCTTTAGTTGTCTCAGATTTATGACGCTGATGAATTGTCGATGGCGTTGCAACGCGTGTCAGCCGATGTCTATGCCTTATTAAAAGACGTTGACCCATCATCCATTGTTTTTGTTGGTATTTTGACCAATGGCTTATTTTTTGCCAAGCGCATTCAAGCATTACTTAAGCAGCGTGGGTATCATGTGGAAACCCCTGTGATGGGCTTGGATATTTCGTTGTATCGCGATGATTATGCAAGTAAAAATAAAGATTACATGGCGGTTGGGGCAACCAGTCAGCCAGTTGAACTCGATAAAAAGCATGTGGTGTTGTTTGATGATGTGATTTGCACTGCACGAACAGTACGGGCTGCTTTAAATGCGATATTTGATTATGGCCGCCCTGAAAAGGTGAGTTTAGCGGCGTTGTATGACCGTGGCCATCGCCAAGTGCCCATTGAGCCAAATGTGATTGGGCAACACTTGGATGTGGATATGTCGTTGCGTGTGAATGTTGGCTTTTTTGAAGTCATTGGTGAAGACAACGTCATGACGGGCCCATTTCCTGACTAAAACTGAGTTAACGATTACTCGATAGCAGTAATGGATGGTTTTGTTTAGTGACAAGGTCATGCCCAAGAAGTGCGAGTATGATGGCATCATAAATATCATCCAATAGGCAGACCCGTTTCATTTGATTGTGAAATTTACGGATGTCATCCGCATGCAATTGAATGTGTTGTTGGTTGGTTAGTTCTTGAATTACCGCCCAGCGTTGTTGCTGACCTTCCGCTGACTTTTTGGAGACCAACGGTTGTGGTAGATAGTGATTGAAAATCAATTCTGGGTGACTTTCAATAATATGATGTTCGGTGGCCTGTTCGAAGGTTTGGAGTTCTTTAATTTTAGGAAACAGGTTGAAGCTTTGTTTGGATAACTTTGGGGCATTGGCGATAGTGCAGGCGTGATTGATACTCGGGTAGGGGGAGTTTAGCCAATCAATCACAGGGGCGTAAAAAATACTGGCATGTTGCCGGCCCAACTCTTTTTTTGCCGTTTTGTCGCAGGTGCGTGGGTATTCGGCAATGCTGCTTGGCAGTGCCACGGGCATGTCGATAATGATGGTGCTTTTTGCAGCAAGTGCTTGGCTATCCAATAACGTTGGGCTAAATGAGAGTTGAAGCTGTTGATTTACAATACTGGCAATGATCCACCCTTGCCTGCAACCGTCAATTCCGTGCATGGTTTAGTGGTCCGGAATGTGCATGCCCACAAATGTAAGCTCACTTTTATGAAACAAGGGCAAGTCATTTAAAAATAATTCAAACAGTTGCTCGGTTTCAATTTCAATAAATGTAAAACTCCCACGCTCTTCGTCAAATGTTAATAAGCAATTGGTTTTTTCTTTTGGGGTGGTTCCTTTTCGAATGGCGACGACATCATTATTGAATAACGCCCGATTATTTCGATCGTATTGGCCAGAAAAGGCGTCTTTTTCGTTGTATTGAATGCGGTCACCATGCCACCAAAACATATCTTTCGAAAACTCACTTTTACCATTGGCATATAGCTTTAAATAGCCAACAATCGTGGTGTCATTGCGTAATCGAAATAGGGAATGGTTAACTGTCATGGCTTGTAAAATCTAATGATAGCTGATTTGGCTGATTTCGTTGACTTCTTTTTCGACGGGATCCGTGTTTTTGTTGAATAGTGTTGGCTTCTTGCCGAAAGCCGGGTTGTTTTCGAATCCGGTGGATTCGGTCACTGGCAGCGCGTCGTGCGGTTGGCTCATCCACAATGGGGTCGGGGGCACCATAGTGCCAAGGTTCATGAATGCCACTGGTTGGAATATGACGTAGTTCAGGGACCCATTGTCGGATGAAAACACCCTCAGGGTCTTGATCGTAGGATTGTTTAATTGGATTGTAGATTCTAATGGTGTTGATTCCGGTAAGCCCTGCTTGCATTTGACACTGACTGTAGTGAATACCAGGTTCGTAATCCACAAATTGGCGGGCCAAGTGCAGGGCGCAATCTCGCCATGGGAGTTGCAGGTGTTGGGTGGCAATGCTCATCAACATGGCACGCATTCGAAAGTTGAGCCAGCCAGTTGCAATTAAGGCGCGCATGCAGGCATCCACCAATGGAAACCCGGTCTGACCAGTTGCCCAAGCATCGTAATGTTGTCGATTGGCATGGGACTCATGACTGGCATGGTGCATGGAATGAAAACTTTTAAATTCAATTGAAGGCTCGTCTTCCAGTTTTTGCATAAAATGGCAGTGCCAGCGCAACCGTTCCATAAACGAACGTAGTGATCGCTGATGGATGGTGATTTGTTTTGTTTTGGGTTGTTGATGGAGGTTACTGGCTTTTTGAAGTGCGGCCTGGAACACTTCGCGAACCGATAACGTTCCAAAGGCCAGGTGAGGGGATACCCGTGAGCAAGCGTCAAATGCCGTAAGTGGTGATGACATTTGTTTGGTGTAATGGATGCCACGTGTCGTTAGAAATGAATGGAGTTGTTGTCGGCCTTGTTGTCGACCACCCACTTGGATATTGCCTAAATTTGGGTCGCTTAATGATTTTATCGATGGTATGTTTTGGATGGCTATTTTGGTAGAAGCGGGTTTGAACATTGGTGAAATTTGTGGGCTTGTCATAAATGCATCCCACCGTTTGCTCCAGCCATTGCGTGTTGCTATGCGTCGTATTACTCCATTGGTGACGGGTTCGTGCCAGGATACGCCATTTGCTTTGCACCATGCCTTTACTGCGATGTCTCGTTGGTACGTCCAATCGTTCCAAGTTTCTTGGTTGGACCATAATGCGGTGATTGGGGTTTGCTGATGAATGGCCGTTAAACAATGGATGGCATTATCTTTAAACATTTCTAGAGATTGACCGGCATGATGAAGTTGTTGTTGAAGATCGGCCAAAGATTCTTGGTAAAACTTGGCATGCCGGTCACTCATATCGGGTTGATCCCACAATTCAGGTTCAATGATGGCAATAAAGCGAGTGTTGCCACTGGTAATGGCCCCGGCCAGTGCTGGGTTATCGTGCACGCGTAAATCTCGTTTAAACCACATGATGTTCATGGTTGAAGTGTATCGAAATTTATAAAAGGGGGTGTATTAAAAATGCCTAATGTGATGGTTTTTCTACCAAAAGCAGATGGGGGTGGGATGATTGGTGACGGGGATTGATTCTTGATAATTGATTTTAGCTGTAAATTATAGTGAGAATGCGCCAGATATGATTTCAGAAAGCATTGCTTCCATTTCTTCTTTAGAATGGCTTCCTTTTTTTACACATTCTTTCATATGGTTTTTGATGTAATGTTCGCCAAACTTCTTTAACCCATTAATGCTAGCTTTTAACTGTTGAATGGTTTTTAGACAGTCATTTTCATCCGCTGTATTGATGGATTTTTTTAAGGCTTCCAGTTGGCCAATAATTCGACTTAACCGATGTGTTATTGCGTCGTTTTCCATAAGGTTATGGTAGAAATCAATTGAGTGAAAGTCAATGTGAGATGACATAAATTGCTCAATACGATGGTCTATTCTTAAATTAATATTTGATTATCATCAGTCTGTTATTTTTGAGTCCATTTTAATGTTTACATTAATACCATATGGGGTATAGTATGTATATGAGGAGGCGATAGTCATGAATTCAATTTCTGTAACTGAATTGCATTCAACAATGCAGCAGGGGGATGTTAACGTGGTGGATGTTCGGACAACCACGGAATTTAAGCGGTCATTTATTGAAGGGGCCCTAAATATTCCAACCGAAGTGGTGCTGAATCACCAAAATGTATTTAAACGTGACCCTGTGTATGTTATTTGCAATAGTGGCAATCGTAGTCGAATGGTTATTCATGAATTGGCACGTGAGGGCATTACAAATGTGATTAATGTCGAGGGAGGCATCCAGGCATGGTTACATCAACAGTTACCGGTTAGTGGTGTCCCATCGAAGGTGATTCCCATGATGCGTCAAGTGATGATTGTTGCTGGGCTAATGATTTTATCGGGCGTGTTGCTGCACTTTTATGTAAACCCGAAGGGGATTTTCTTGAGTGGATTTGTTGGGCTGGGCTTATTTTATGCTGGTGCTTCTGGCAATTGTTATATGACGAAGCTCTTGGCATTGTTGCCATGGAATAAATAGATGGGCGTTGTCCTAACATTTTTAATGGGCACAGTGTTGGGCTTACTTGGTGGTGGCGGTTCAATTTTAACAGTTCCTATTTTGGTGTACTTTTTTGATGTGCCAGCGGTAACGGCAACCAGTTATTCGTTGTTTGTGGTTGGCATAACGAGCGCATTGATTGCGTATCGATTGGCGGGTCAGATTGCATTTCGTATTGCTGTTATTTTTGCCATTCCAGCGACCGTTGGGGTTTTAGCTGCTCGGGTTGTTTTATTGACCATGATTCCAAGTCAATTTGTGTTGTTTGGCCAAATGATGACAAAAGATCAATTGATTATGGGGGTATTTGCGATATTGATTTTGGTGATTTCGGTGTTTATGTTTCGTGCAAAGGAGGATAGCGATTCAATTAAAAAACAAAAGGTGACCTTGCCCCGTGCCATATTGATTGGTGTGGAGGGGGTTGTTGTTGGGGCTTTAACGGGCTTTGTTGGTGCTGGTGGTGGCTTTATGATTGTACCGGCTTTGGTTTTATTGGTTGGCATTGAATTACGACCGGCCATTGCAACGTCATTATTGATTATTGCCATTAAGTCGTTGCTTGGGTTTGTTAGTGATGTCCAATTATTAACGGCCATTGATTGGCCACTGTTGCTGTCATTTACTGGGGTGGCGATATGTGGTGGTTTGGTGGGCATGGTGGTGCAAACCAAGGTTCCAACGCGTCAGTTGCGACAGTTATTTGCCTATTTTGTATTTGTTATGGGCATAACTATATGGGTTATGAATTAAAGGAGGGAAAGATGAAAGTAAATGCTTTTTTTGATGAGGATACGTCCACATTAACGTATGTGGTCTATGATGAAACAACCAATGATGCGGTTGTTATTGATCCAGTATTGGATTATGATCCAGCGTCATCCAAGTATGATTTAACATCAGTCAATTCGATCATTGAGTTTGTTAAGGCAAAAGAGTTAACCGTCCATTATATTTTAGAGACGCATGCGCATGCGGATCATTTAACTGGATCTCAATTTTTAAAGCCGCTATTGGGCAACCCCAAGGTTGCGATTGGGGCCAACATTAAAAAAGTGCAATCCACATTTAAAACCATTTTTAACTTTAAAGATTTTAATGAAAATGGGGTTCAGTTTGACGAGTTATTTGATGATCAAACGACATTTCATGCGGGGTCCTTACGCATTCATGTCATGTTTACGCCGGGGCATACGCCGGCCTGTTCATCTTATTATATTAATGAGTCAGCTGTTTTTACTGGTGATGCATTATTTATGCATGACTATGGGACAGGTCGATGTGACTTTCCAGGTGGAAGTTCAGCCGATTTATACGATTCAGTGATGAACCGATTGTATACATTACCAGATGATACCAAAGTTTTTGTTGGGCATGATTATCAACCCAATGGTCGTGCTGTTCAATATGAATCAACCATTGGATTAGAGAAATCAAAAAATCCACAGTTGGGTGCGGATACCACCAAAGATGAGTTTATTTCTTTTCGTGATGGCCGTGACGCAACCTTAAAGTCACCGCGCTTATTATTGCAAAGTTTACAGGTGAATATTGATGCCGGCCATTTGCCACCACCTGAGGATAATGGCAGTTCTTATTTGAAGATGCCGTTGCGGCCAGGCAGTTAATACCCCACCAACTCCATGTAGGCTTTGCCGGTGCTGCTTCCGGTAACCAAGGCTTGGCCTTCCCAATAATGGATAGGAAATGGAATCGTGGTATGCAATTCTTGATTTTGTTGGCGAGCCTTTAACGTTAAGTCTTCGTTAATGCCAGGCAATGTTACACGCCATTCAATGGGGTAGCGGCGGCCATCAGATTCCCAGTAAGTGACGGGGGTGAGTTGGAGATCCTCTTTGCCAATGCTAACGCTATTGCCGAGTTTATCAACAATGGTTCCTGAATAATAATGGTCATTGTTTTCTGAGCGAACACGAAACGCCATAATGTCACGACCATCATCCAATTGGATGGCAAACCAGTCCCAACCAATTTGATTCTGGTCCAGCAGTTGATTGAATATTTCACGATCCAGCCAAGCTTGGGCGTTGGTAAATGTGTATGTTTTGTCAGCTGTTTTTAGTTCCCCATGCCCAATCAGTCGGGTCATGGAATAGTAATAAGAAAAATGATCATTGGATGGGCTTTTTTTACTGACCCCATTCTTGCCATGAAACACCATTTCCTTGGCATTGGCCACGTGCAAAGTAAATTCCCCAATGGCGGATTGAATGGTGGCATTTAATGTGCTGCCGGTCATATTCAGTTGCCAGTCGTCAATTCGAATGTCCATTTCTGTTGCATTCGCAGTTGCCAAATTAAAACTGGTTCTGGCAAAGGTTTCGTCATGAGAAAACGTTTGTGTATCCCCATTGGTAAAGGCAAAATGCCCGGTAAATAATTGATCACTATTCCAGGGACTGTTGCTGTTATGAACAGGGGTTAATTTATGCCTAAAAAATGTTAGTTGGAACCCGTGCAAGGTATTGTTTTGGTCCGTTAAGTGCCCGGTCATGTAGTACCATTCTGTATCGAAGTCTGGGTGAATGCCATGGTCACGTGGAAACGACCAGTCCAGGCTGTATGTGCTGATGCAGGCAATGAAAATAAATTTAATGATCCAATTGAACATCGTTAATTCGCTCCTGTTGCAAGGCCGGCCCCGTAATTATCATGAACCAGGTGCCAACCGTTTGACTCAATCCAAAAATGACAATGGGTGTTAGCCCCACAACCACCCATGGAACAGCCAAGAATATGGTCCAATTAAATGACGGTTGTTGAATGCCATAAACGATTAAAATATAGAGTGCCCCACCAATAGCAACAGCCATGCCACCGGCGACCACCGAAATGAGTGCAATTTGGGCAAGTACAATTTGTCGCAGTGCGGTTGAGTTGAATCCAATGTGCCACAATTGAATCAACTCATTTTTACGGTTGATGCACACAATGGTCATTAAATTGACCAACGAAAAAATGGCAATGCAGCCGGTAATGATTACCACAAACCAGGTAAACGAAAATGTGTCATGAAAAATTTGCATGGATGTCGCTAAAATGGATTCTTGGGATGCAACAAGTGTGTTAGGGATCGAGGATGCTTCTGCCATGTATGACTGTAGGCGGTCACGTTGATTGCTGGGTGCTTTAACGGCGATGCCATGCAGTTGAATGGTATCGTTTGCATTGGCCATTTGGTTGATGTTGGTCATTAACTGCCCAAACTCGCTAACAAAATCAAATACAATGCCAGCCACTCGAACTGGGCCCTTGGTAATGCCGTTTAACTCAACCGTGTCACCCAGGTTAAGATTGTGTTTTGCGGCAAATGGTTCACTAATAAATGCATCGTTGGCTTGGGTTGGGCCGGTTAACTTTTGCTTAAAAATAAAACGGCTTCGTGTGGGGTCATGAATGTCCTTTCGAAAAACAATTTGTGCTGGTAAGCCATTAAAAATAAAGGGCACCCGTTGCAGTGTGCTTACTGAAACATTTTCTGGCAACTGTTGTGTGAGTTTAATAACCTCCGGCGGCAGTGCCACGGGGTATTGAATCGAATTGGCATTGTGTTGAATGTAAACATCGTGAAAGGTGACGGTATCGAGCCAATCAAATACGGTGGTCGAAAAACTTTTGATAAAAATATTCATGCTTAAAATCAAGCCACCCGATAATGCAATAACAAATACAATTGCCCCGTAACTTAAGGGATCCTTCAATAAGGTATCCCGTGTCATTTTAAATCGTATGCCCCGGTGGCTGGTGATTCGTCTTAGGGCATGGCCAATAAAACCGATGCAGCCAATCGATAACCCAAAAAATCCGAAGAGTACCAATATGGATCCGATAATAACGGTTATTGGCGTTGGGATTTTGGTGATTAATAGTAGCCCATAGGGTACCGCTATGGCACTAACGAGCCCAACCCGTCGCACTTGTTTGTTGCTGTTGCCAAACGATTGGCCGTAAAAAAAACTGATGTAAGCCACGCCAAATGCAACCGTGGTGGCAATAATGGTTTTAACGATAATGCTCCAATGCAACATAACGTTGGTAGCATTTAATTTGAAATAGAACATGGTGATGACTTGGTTAAAGGTGGTTAAGCTGAGTTTTGCGATTCCTGTTGCCGCTGTTAATGCAAGAACAACGGTTCCAATTGAAATCAACAGCATTTCAATCATAAACAGTTGTTTAATGGTTTGTTGATTAACCCCAAGTTGAAACAACGTCGAAAATAAGGGCTGGCGCTCTTTGCCTAAAAATCGAAAGAACTGAATCATTAAACAGGTGCTGACAATGAGTGAAATTAAGGCCAAGAATTTTAAGTTGTAGGTTAAGGACCGTACCCATTGGGATTGTTGGTTTTGTTCATCTGCCAACGAAATCAATTTAATGCCTGGCAGGTTGGTTGCAAGCGTACGTTCCAGTGCATTGGCGTCTTTGGGTGTGGTTTTAATCATCAGTGCATCGATGCCATTGCTGGGTGGGTAAATGCGCTGAAATTGGGCGATGTCCATTAACAAGCGTGCATCGGGCAAGTCCAGTTCAATGCAGGTTACCATCAGGGATTGATTATTCAGACGGATGGGAATTTGTTTGGTTGTTGTTGTGCAGGTTTTGGTCACCAGAATGGTTGTGTTAAGATCCAGCAGGTCAATGCTGGGAAGTTCATCGCGATTAACGGGGGTTTGTTTGGCCAGTTCGCGAATAATGCTAAATTGGTCTGCCCCAGTAATGATGACGGGGGTAACTTTGTCATTTTGACTAATGACGTCAAATACTTCTCGGGTTGGGGTTGCCAGACGAATTGCTTTATTTTTAAACAACTCATTTAAGTCATTGGTTTGTAAGAACCCGTTGGTGTGCACAATTTTATGGGTATAGGGAATCACCGCTTGAGGGCTTGCGGCTGGGGATTGAAACAGATAGCTAAAAAGTTCCACAACAATAAATAGCGATAAGCTAATAACCAAGCCAATGAGTGTGCAAAGTGTCTTAAACCAGACGGACTTATATTCACGAAAAACAGCTCGAAGAATCAGGTTCATTCGGCTGCTGTTAGTTGACCACCACGCAAGTTCCAAACATTGCTGGCATAGGACTTTAGCTCATGGTCATGGGTGGCAATTAATAAGGTTAGCCCATCGGATTGGGTAAGATCATTTAGGTACCCCATCACGATGTCACGGTTACGGATGTCCAAATTACCGGTGGGTTCATCGGCCAAAATCAGTTTAGGTTGGCAAATTAATGCTCTGCAGATGGCCACCCGTTGCGATTCCCCACCAGAAATTTGATTGGGCCATTGATCAAGCAGGTGCGCGATTTCAAATTTCTTGGCCAGCGTGTGAAGGTGCTGCTGCTGGTCCTTTTTTTGCAGCATGGCGGGCAGTAGAATATTTTCTCTAACGGTTAAGGAGGGCAATAAGTTAAAAAATTGGTAAATAATGCCAATGGTACTTAAACGAAAGTCCGCGCGTTCATTGGCGGTTAGCTGTTGCAAGTTTTTTCCATTCACGCTTAATTCACCCGAATCAACGGCTTCAACCCCGGATAGGCAGTTTAATAGTGTTGTTTTACCAGATCCGCTTCGGCCATAAAGCAAGTGAATAGCACCACTTGTTAGATTCGCTGAAATGTTATTCAACACTGTGCTCGTTGTATTGTAGGATTTGCTTAGCCCGTTAATCTGAATCATAAATTAAGTATAGTTTAATCTTGGTTAAGATCAAAACAAGTGGGGGGGCAATGAATTGCAGCTGCACAAAGTTGATCCAAATGAATTCCGAGCCCGGTGTTCGTGAGTTTTGTGCCATCAAACTTTGGCTCATTAAATTCAATGTAGTTGTAATTAATTTTAGCGTTACCTAAAAAATTATTAATGTCTTCTGGTTCGTTGTATTGCATCTTGTGGTTCAATCCCCAGCTGATTTGAATTTGTTTTTGGTTTAAATCAATTGAAATTATAACGAATTGAGGAGTACCATTAACGGTTGTTGTCATACCGACGGTGCCATCGATAATATAGCGCTCTCCATTAATATTTTCACAAACACCGTTTATAACAATCTCTTTGTTTTGTAAAAAATATGTTTCAAACCATGTTTGGGATTTAACCTTGCTTACTAAGTCTATTAATTGCTTATAGCGGGTGTTGGCTTGTTTTTGTAAGTAAGCTTGTCTGGTTGTTACCATGGGCTGAAATGCTTGAATTTTTGTGGCGGCAGCATTTTGTTTTTTAATGGTATCATGTAGTGCATTGACGGTTTTTTTGGCAGCTCTCATGCGCTGGAATGCTTGAACTTTTCTGGCGGCAGCATTTTGTTTTTTGATGGTATCACGTTGTGCATTGACGGCTTTTTTTGCAGCTCTCATGCGTTGAAATGCTTGAATTTTTGTGGCGGCATTTCGATGGGTTTTAAATGAACATTTGGCGGTTGTCATGCGTTGGAATGCTTGAATTTTTGTGGCAGTATTTTGATGCTTTATGAGTGTTTTTTTGGTTTTTGCCATGCGTAAAAAGGCTTGGAGTTTAATGCTGCTAATACGATGTTTTTTGTACCAATGATAGTTATGCTTGGCCCGAGCCATGGCTTGAATTTTGATGCTTGCGTTTGTTCGTTTGTTAATACAGTCCAAGTAAATCGTTCGATGTTGTTTCATGCGTAATACGGATTGTATTCGTATGATGCTTTGATACCGTTGCTTGCGCCTTTTTATACCCAAGTGCCCACGGATTATGCGTTGAATAGACACTGCACTTGACTGTTTGGTTGATAAGTATTGTCGCCCAATGCGTTGAATGCTTGTTGCAGCGTTTTCTTTGATTGGTCGCATGAGATCTTCATAATGGGCTTTAGCTAACATTGGTTCAAATTTATGGTGTAAGATGGTTCGATTCAAGTGTGGAAACGAAGTAAGAACAGGGGCTGTCCAAAGTTGGATATCGTCTTTAGTGAGCTTTTTGATTTGTTGATTTTGATGGAGTGAATATTGAATTGATTCAAGAAAGTCGATAATTAACATTGGGAATTTAGTGGTGTTGGCCAAGGTGGTAATCTCGTTAACAATTGCTTCTTTTTTGGTGGGCATTCTTAAGTATTGATTGGATAAATACCAAAATGAAATATCACAATATACTGCAAAACTAAAAGCTGATGAAAGGTACATGTTTTTACCACCTACCAATGGTTGCTCCAACTTTTCTTTTAAAAATTTATATACGGATTCAGAGCCGTTTTCATTAAGGTAGTTTAAAATAAACAGGGCACTTGAGTAAGACCCTGACTTAATTGCCAGCCAAGCGATGCCAGCCAACGGGTCAGTTAATGGTTCTTCGGCTTCTTCTGGATTTAAGATTGGTTGGAATTCAGGTTGGGCGCGAAGGAGTCTTAAGAATTGATTAAATTTATCAATCATTGTTTCTTTGTATGCCATTGGTTGCTTTGAAAATGCGTTTGCAACTGCGCATAAAAGTTGCGTTAGAAGTTGTGATGGATTGCCGCCATCTTCGGTTTGGGGTTTAAATAGTTCGATAATTTCTTCGTTGGGTTTAAAGCACCGAAAACTATCCTCAAACTCAGCGCGTCTTTCAAGAAGGCTAATGCTTAAATCCCAAAAAAAGTCTGGGTTGGGTAGTTCTGCAACAAATGAGCTTATGGATAAGTGGTTTGATGGTTTGAAATCCAAATGGTTAACATGTCTCACTTTTTTTCGTTTTAGAACCATTTGGGCAATGTCTACAAGAACACTTCCGGCATATAACGATTGAATATTGGATGGAATTAGTTGAGTATTCAGAGCGAGTTGGTTTGAGTCTGATGTTCTACTGGCCGCTATTTCTGACGTGATGCGTTGATTAAACGTGCTGATAATGCCTCTGTTTGATTCTGCTGAGAATAATTCATCTAAAAACCCTTCGAAGTCTTTAAATTCGTCAGTACGTTTGACGTCTTCAATGCGCTTCCCTGTCATTGCAATTTTATTGCATAGGAATGTAATGATTGCATTTTTTATTGCATCGTCGGTTAAACGGCCAGCGATTGTTGGGGCGCCAAAACAAAATTGCAGAACCAACTTTAGTGCGTCAGTGAAATAGTTGTTTGGGTGATTTGTTTTGTTAAAATGCAGCCGTATAGATGTGCGGTTCAACTTTGAACTGAATGGTGTCCAGTCATATTTTAGGCAGATAAGTAACTTTTCTAAGTCAAACTGTAATGCGGCATGAAATGTGGGTGATATGCCATCAAGCAATGGGTACTCTACGATCATTTTTGAGAATGCGCTGTTTTTATTATTTAGGAAATTTAGGAATTTAATTAAATTTTGGCTGTCTGACAATACCATAAACGGTGTAAATATGATTGGTGGGGTTTTGGTGTTTAAATGTTGCATTACAGCGGGCATTGTATTGAGTTGGTAAATGTAACGAAGTGCATCCGAAATAATTGAGTTTAAAAATTGTTTGTTTCTTTTAATTAGTCTCTTTAGCTGTTTTATTTCTTTTAATTTTTTTGGAAACCCTTTTAAAATCTTGTTTGTATTTTGTAAATAACTGTTTAATTGAATTTTTGCATAACTGATTAAGTCATCTTTTTTTGGTAATTGGCCAGTTTCTACCAAATGATTAATGCAGTGTGTTGTTAATGCAAGAGCAGCTTCTTGGATGAGCAGTTTTTTTCCAGGCTGGGTTAGCCCGTCTATTTGAGGATCAATGTGTGTTGTTTGAATTGAAAAATCGAAGATGAAACTCTGCTGATATTGAATCAACATTTGATTTGTTACCTTAAGTTCGTTTTGTTTTTTGCGAATTTCTAGAAGTAGTTCTTTAACGTTTTTGTTTTTTTCTAACGTTGCTGTAGCCTTGGATCTAAAAACGGTTATTTCATTTTCAAGTCGTCGCCTGTTGTCTATTAGTTGGTGCAAGAATATGGTGATTTGTTTTTTTGCAGGTGCATGTGATGCTGCAACTACTTTTTTTTGGTGATGTGGATAAATCATTGGAGTGATTTAAATGTATAGTTAATTTTATTTAAATTCAAGTTGTGCTGATGGGGGTTTGTTTTTTTAGGCTGGATTCTATAGTATTAACGTATGGCTAAAAAGAAACGACAACGACCCCCTAAAAAAGACTGGCGATCCATTATTTGGTATCTGTTTTTTAGTTTTTTTGTAATATCAATTATCACTGCGACCATGTCAAAACCGACGGATTCGCAGCAAATAAATTTCTCTCAGTTTTTAAATGAACTGGATAATGGTCAGGTGAAGAAGGTCAAGATTTTGACATCTGATCAAGTGATTCAGTACACCACACAAGATGGGGCCACGTTTAAATCGTATTATTTGGATTACCCAAATTTAATACAAGAACTAAAGGATAAAAATGTTGATATTGATGTAAATCCAACCGACTCCAATTGGTTTTTAGGGTTATTTTTGCAGGCGTTTTTACCGTTTATTTTAATTGGTGCCTTATGGTTTTTTATTTTTAGATCAGCACAGGGGGCTAGCAGCCAAGCCATGTCATTTGGTAAAAGTCGTGCCACGCCATGGAAAAAGGGCGATAAGAAGCAAAAGGTTACCTTTAAGGATATTGCCGGTGTTGATGAAGCTGTTGAAGAGTTAAAAGAAATTGTTGAATTCTTGAAGAAGCCACAAAAGTTCCGTGATATTGGTGCGAAAATACCAAAAGGTGCGTTATTGATGGGCCCTCCAGGGACAGGTAAAACTCTCTTAGCAAAAGCCATTGCAGGTGAAGCAGATGTGCCTTTTTTCAGTTTGTCTGGTTCCGATTTTGTTGAAATGTTTGTTGGTGTGGGTGCATCGAGGGTGCGTGATTTATTTTCGCAAGCCAAAAAGGCAACCCCGTCGATTATTTTTGTTGATGAAATTGATGCCGTTGGCCGTCAACGTGGTGCCGGATTGGGTGGTGGCCATGATGAACGTGAGCAAACGTTAAACGCATTATTGGTTGAAATGGATGGTTTTGGTGCGGATACAACGGTTATTGTTATCGCAGCAACCAACCGACCGGATATTTTGGATCCTGCATTATTGCGACCGGGTCGTTTCGATCGTCAAATAACGGTGGATAAGCCAGATTTAAAAGGGCGTAAGGAAATTTTAGAGATCCATGCGCAAGGTAAGAAAATAGAGAAGGGCGTTGACCTTGAACTAATTGCTCGACGAACCCCTGGTTTTACTGGTGCTGATTTAGCCAACATCATTAATGAAGCGGCTTTGTTGGCAGCACGTCGCGATAAAAAAGAAATCACGTTAAGCGAAATTGAAGAATCGGTTGAACGTGTTGTGGCTGGTCCGCAACGAAAGTCGCGCATCATGTCAGACAAAGAAAAGGAAATTGTTGCTTATCACGAAACTGGGCACGCATTGGTGGCTGTGAATGTTGAAAGCACGGATCCCGTCCATAAAATTAGCATTCTGCCGCGTGGGTTTGCGTTGGGGTACACGTTGCAATTGCCTGAAGAAGATAAGTTTTTGATTTCACGTGAACATATGTTGTCGCAGTTGAAAATTTTATTGGGTGGCCGAATTGCAGAGGAAATCATTTTTGGTGAAATTACGTCCGGTGCATCAAATGATATTGAACGAGTAACCGAATTGGCGAAAAACTTTGTATGTAAGTATGGCATGTCCGAAAAGCTCGGTACCCGTAAGTATGGTTTGGACAATGGCCCTGTCTTTTTGGGGCGAAAGATGTCTGAACAATCTCAAGACTATTCTGATCACATCGCCAAAGAAATTGATAATGAAATTAATGATCTTATTCAGGATGCCTATGCAGGTGCAACCAAAATTTTGAAGAAATATAAAACTGCATTGGTAGAAATTTCGAAAATATTATTGGATAAGGAAGTTATCGATGGCCCTGAATTTTTAGATTTGGTGGCTAAGTTTCAAGGCCCTAAAAAGCGTGCAACGGCTAAAAAAACACCCGCATTGGCAGCGAAGGCCAAAAAGCCAGCCGCTAAAAAGCCAACCACGCGCAAGCGTAAAGCGGCAACACCCAAGCCAAACGATGATGCAGATCCAGCGGTACCAATTTCCCTGGATAAGCCCATTGATCAAGTTGGGTAATTGATTAGTACGTAACTTTTTATATTTGTTGTATTGCTATTTTTTTAGTAAAATTTAATACTGAGGTAAATTATGTCAAAATTTAATGTAACTATACCGACAGTGAAAAAGACTTCCTGGGGGCTTCATGTAAATGCAACAGCATTTAGTTCAGCTCAAAGAACCATCCCTACGGATAGGTTGAAAAAAGAACCCGTTGTGCCGCCAGTGAAAAAGATGTCCTGGGCGGATAGGGTAAAAAAATCCGCAGGTGAGGGTGCGCAATCGTTGAAATCCGCAGGTGAGGGTGCGGACTCTGCATATGGGGCGCTGGAGGCCAAGCTCAGTTTAGGTGTTAATGAAGTAACAACCATCCCTATGGATAGGTTGAAAAAAGAATCTGTTGGAACATCACGAGTACCAACTGTAAGGGCAACGGTAAGGTTGAATAAAGTGGGGGAACCCAAACCAAAAAATAAAAACCCAAGGCGCAAAACAACAGCCGCTAATGGGCGAAAATCAAAATTAAGAAATAATGAATACATTATTCAAGAATATTTAGAGGGCAAAAATGGAAAAACCATTCGTGATGTCTTAAAGGTTACTTCTTCCCTGATCAAAACAGCGGGTCAACTTGGTGACTTACAACATGCATTAAAGCAACTTTACAATTTAATGCGTAAAGATATCATTCCAGATGTAGTTACTTATTCTGCAGCAATATCAGCGTGTGAAAAAGCCGGTGGTGCTGATGGGATGAATAAAGCGCTGGCATTGTTAGCTGAAATGAAACAGAAGCAACTATTAAATTCAAATTTAGGGAACGCGAAAACACTTGATTTACATGAGGATCAATTTTATTCATCGAAGGTGTGGGCTGAAATGGTAAGCAAAGATCCAACAATAAACGCCCATCCAGCAGGCGTTCATTCGTCAGTTGCTCGGGTGTTCCTGTTGGATTGCATTCGTCAAGTTAATTTGCCATCATTCATTATTGTTGGGTGGCATGGAAGTGGTGCATTAAAGAATGCAGTACAAACATTTTTAAAAGATAACAATATAGGGGTAAGCTCTGATCCATCAAATCAGGGGCGTTTACTCATTAAGCAGCCATAGCTGTTAATTCAGCGGGTGAATTTTGTATATGTTGAACAACTTCTTTTCTTCAGGTACTCTTTAACTGTTCGGGGCGTGGCGCAGCCCGGTTAGCGCGCTACTCTGGGGGAGTAGAGGTCGTTGGTTCGAATCCAGTCGCCCCGACCATCTTTTTTGGGGAAATTTTTAAATTTTATGTTCGGACCTGCTATTCGCATAGCTATTTCCTCTCATAGAAATTTAAAACTTTCCTCCAAAAAAACAAGCATTTTTGCTAGAAAATCCAAATCTCCGCCCAAAAAACTTACTGGGGTCTTTGAATGTTTAGTTTCAGGTCTGCTACTCGCGTAGCTATCCCTTCCGCTAGAAAATCCAAATATCAGCTCATAAGTATGCCTTGCAATAGCTATTTTCTCTCATAGAAATTTAAAACTTTCCTCCAAAAAAACAAGCTTTTTGCTAGAAAATCCAAATATCAACCCAAAAGTATGCCTTGCTATAGCTATTTCCTCTCATAGAAATTTAAAACTTCCCGCCAAAAAAACAAGCTTTTTACTAGAAATCCAAATCTCCGCCCAAAAAACTTACAGGGATCTTTGAATGTTTAGTTTCAGGTCTGCTACTCGCGTAGCTATCCCTTCCGCTAGAAAATCCAAATATCAACCCAAAAGTATGCCTTGCGATAGCTATTTCCTCTCATAGAAATTTAAAACTTCCCGCCAAAAAAACAAGCTTTTTGCTAGAAATCCAAATTTCCCCCCAAAAAACTTACTGGGATCTTTGAATTTTTAGTTTCAGGTCTGCTACTCGTGGTGCTATCCCTTTTGCTAGAAAATCCAAATATCAACCCAAAAGTATGCCTTGCGATAGCTATTTCCTCTCATAGAAATTTAAAACTTTCCTCCAAAAAAACTTACTGGGAGTTTTGAATTTTTAGTTTCAGCACGGTTAATTAAAGCATTATCCATGTTTTATTATGGAGGAATGCCGTGTGGTTTTTGTGTGTGTGATTTATAATAAATGTATGACAACCATCTTTGCTGAACAATTGTTGTATTGGATCGAAACGTTGGGGATTTTAGCCTTTGCATTATCAGGTGTTATTTTGGCTAGGCAAAAGGATTTTGATATTGTTGGTGTGTATATTATTGCTTGGGTTACGGCATTCGGTGGCGGGACGATTCGTGATGTTGTGTTGGATATTCAGCCAGTGTATTGGATTGCCCATGCCGAATATCCCTTAATGCTATTGGGTTTAATTATCGTTATATCGTTATTGAAAAAAATTCAAATTAAGTCATCGTGGTTGTTGGTGCCCGATGCCATGGGGATGGCCCTTTTCGCCATTTCAACGGCCCAAACTGCCCATCAGTTGGGGCATCCACCCATTATTGTCGCTATTTTAGCCACCATTGTGGCGTCGTTTGGTGGTGTTATTCGCGACAGTTTATGCCAGGACATTCCGATGATTTTTCAAAAAGGCTCGACCTTATATGCCTCCCTCGCGTTTTTAGGGGCCTATCTGTATGTAGGGTTGGTGAAAGCAGCAATTTTTTCGCCTGTTGTTACCATGGCAGTGTCGGTGGCCGTCATATTTATTGTACGACTGCTGGCCATCAAGTTTCATTGGCGGTGGCGGGTTTAAATTTCTAAAATGGCCTGTCGCAACCACTAAACTATGCTAAAATAACTAGCAATGAGATCAATTTATTCCTTTATTATTACTCAATCAGGAGGCCAATCACGGCGGTTTAATGCCAGTGCATTAACCGTAAAGGGCGTCATCGCATTGTGTGTGATCGTTTTATTGGGATTTATTGTCTCGGTTGGACTAAATATTAAGTTAGGTATCCATTATAGTAAGACCAAGCAAGTGGTTGAGGATCAAGAAGTTCAAGCTAAGGTTATTACAACATTAAAAGATGAAGTTCAATCATTACGAAAACTAGTTGATGAACTAATCCGTAAAGAAGAGGAAATTCGTCAAGATTTGGGTAAACCAAAGTATCGCAAGCTATCCAGTCGGCGACGAATTCGGAATAAAAAGCGAGCATTTGATCGTCAATATCCTAAAAACACGCACCCTAATTTTGTAACCTATCAGCTTTCGAATGAGCTCAACTTTATAAAAAAAAACATCCTAATTCTTGAAAAGCGCATGCGGCGTCACATGGCCGTGTATGATCAATATAAATCTTGGTTTGATGAGACGCCTTCCATTTGGCCAGTCTATGGATATATTCGTTCAGGGTATGGTTGGCGAACGCATCCGTTGAGGCGTAAACGCCAGTTTCATAAAGGGATCGATATTCCAGCTTGGATTGGTGCGCCCGTGCAAGCCACGGCGGATGGGTATGTGGAATTTGCCGGTTATGGTGGCGGTTATGGTTGGATGATTGTGATTTCGCATAAATTTGGTTATAAAACTATCTATGCGCATTTGTCTGAAATTGAAGTAACACAAAGTACGCGTGTATTTAAAGGTCAGATTATCGGTAAAATTGGTAACAGTGGTTTATCTACCGGTCCTCATATTCATTACGAGATTTTACGACGACGAAAAGCCGTGGAGCCGACGCAGTTTCTAAACTTGGATCTATTTACAGCGGTTTCAAAACTATGGTAAATTTTGGGTGTGGCTAAGTTAAATCAATCAAAAGATGTCGTGTCTTATTTTGGACCAAATACAACCATTGAGGGTGAGCTTCACGCTAATGGGGATGTTCATATTGATGGAAAACTTACCGGATCAATTGTGTGTAATGGGGACTTGATTATTGGTGAAACTGGTAAAATTAACGGCCAAATTAAAGCTAAAAATGTGTATGTTTCCGGTAACTTTAATGGCGATATCGAGGCGTTAGAGTTATTAGAAGTTCATGCCACAGGTTATGTTGAAGGCGATGTGAAAGGGGCTCGCTTAAACATTCATGAAGGCGGTATTTATAAAGGTAAGGTCAATATGGACGTGATCGCTTCCCAGTCTATTTATGAAGGTGCCTTTCAAGTGATTAATAAGTAGTTTTGGCCAATCAACTGTTTGTTTGTGCCATGCCGATTGGCAACTTGCAGGATACAACGCATCGAGTATTCGATGTTTTGGCGAATGTTCCAACGATTTTTTGTGAGGATACCCGAGTGACCAAATTAGTTTTACAGCGTTTGGGGATTTTGAGTGGCCAGAGTCTGGTTCGTATGGATCAATACCAAGAAAAACGATCATTAAATTCGTTTGATTCCGCTATTCAGGCGGGTGATGTTGCATTTGTTACAGACGCAGGTTCGCCCGGTGTATCTGACCCAGGAGGGTTATTGGTGGCACACGCACGTGAGACGGGTGTCCCAGTCGTATTATTGCCGGGACCGTCTGCGTTAGCTACGTTTATTTCAGGTTGTGGTGTTTTGTTGAATGATTTTTATTTTGGGGGGTTTTTACCAAAAAAAGAAGGGGATTTATATAAAGCATTGCAAACGATTATTGAAAAAAATCAGGTTGGTATTTGGTTTGAATCTCCCAAACGGATTACTTCATTTTGTGCTGCTATTGCAGACATTAATCCGACGATTCAAATTGTTGTTGCCAAAGAACTTACCAAAGCGCATGAGCAATTTGTTAGTGGATCTGCCAAAGAAGTACTGCAGAAAATATTGTCCATGGATTGCCGTGGTGAATGGGTAGTAATGGTAGATTCCCGCTTGATTAAGCGAGATAATTCTGAAGAAATTCGTGCGATAGCAAGTGATTTAAATGCAGTTGGGTTAACTGGAAAACAGGTTAAGGCACTTGCTCATTTATTTGATTGTAAAAAAAATGAGCTGTATGATGTGTTTCAAGCGTTATGATTGACACTCATGCCCACCTTCATTTGATAGATCGTCCCACAAGTGATGTGTTAAATGCAGCTAAAGCTGCGGGTGTGCAGCATGTCGTCCAGGTTGCGATAGACGTTGCGAGTATTCATCAAAACCTTGCAGAATTTGTTAATTTACCAAATTGTTCAATTACTGGCGGTATACATCCCTTGTCTGTGACTAAAGAAATGGTTTTAGATGATGTGTTGGCGTTACTGGAGCAACATGTTGATCAATTTGTAGCGATTGGTGAGATTGGTTTGGACTATAAATATGGATTAGATAATGCTGATCTTCAGCAGTTATTTTTTAAAGCTCAGCTTAACCTTGCGAGGGAGCATTGCATGCCAGTTATTATTCATTCTCGTCATAGTGATGAGGATATGCTTGGCATTGTGAATCAATATCCAGATGTTAAAAAAGTATTTCATTGTTATGCAACCAATGCGGCTTTTTTTGATGCACTTGAAGGTGACCAAAACTATGCGTCTTTTACTGGTATGGTGACGTATGCAAAAAAGGGTAAAGTTATTAATGCAATGAAGCATATTCCTTTCAATCGTTTGATGATTGAAACGGATTCCCCATACTTAACACCAAAAGATGTGCTTGTTGCTCAAAACAGTCCGGAACATGTGGGCCATATTGCGCAGCATATGGCGGATCATCGTGGGCTTGAACTACATGATGTTATTAATCAAACAACAACCAATGCTTTGACCTTTTTTAATATTCAATTATAATTTTATAAAAGTATTTTTGGGGGACACATGAAAATTATAACGCTAAAGGCATTGCGCCTTTTATTACGAGCTGGGTATTCAGTTTCAGATGCAATCGCTATTTTAAATGAACAATTTCAATTAAAAATTGATTCTACGTTAATCACTAATTATGATCCGCTGTGTCATTTTGCTCGTTCTTCTTTTCCAGTTTGGTGTGCTTACCCATATGCGAAATCATATCGTCCATTGGATGCTGTGGGCTACATTGACCGTTGTTTAGCTATTATTGACTATCGTCGGCAACATTTAAAAAAGATGGTCGAATTATTATGGTACCCTATATTCCTTTTAGGAATGGCAATATTCATGGGCGCTCTTGTTCTTTATTCATTGCAATCTTTGGTTGATGAGTCCAACGGAATTAAATTTCTTCTGAATTTTTTTATGGTTTTTTTGATTTCTATTTTGGTTTATTTGTGTTGGTTAATTCGTGCATGCATTCAATTAACATTTATTGATTGGTTGGTGGTTGTTGATTTGCACCTAAGTAGTGGTTGGTTACTTGGACAAGTTATTCGCGATTTAGAGCCATGTGGCCGGTTATTAGATCTTTGGAAAAGGTTTATTAATGATATTGTCGAATTACAATCATTTGCAAATGCTTTGGTTATTTATTTAACATTGGACCTTACCCTTGTCGCAACGTTACGTACATATGAAACCATGGGGAATTTAAACATGGGGGTTCAGGTTATTTTGCCAGATCTCATAGATCAAAAGAATAAGCGGTTTATATTTCATGTTCATGCCTTACGAATCTTACTCTACCTTTTTATTGTGGGTGTTATTTTTAGTGTGTTAATGATTTTGTATCGGCCAATTTTAAATCGTGATTTTACGTAATAAAAATAATTAATAATTATTTGACATAATCTATTTGTTTAGGATACTCTTTATTTGGGGGGGACATGCGAGTCAAAGGATTTTCGTTAATAGAGCTGTTGGTCGTTATTGGTGTTATTGCATTAATCAATGTCATTATGTTACCAAATTATGCGTCAATGATTTCAGCAGCAAAGGCAC
Source organism: Candidatus Marinamargulisbacteria bacterium (assembly GCA_049889215.1). GTDB lineage: Bacteria > Margulisbacteria > Marinamargulisbacteria > UBA817 > UBA817 > UBA817. The sequence goes on along the minus strand of JBMHDV010000007.1, from coordinate 23,176 downwards.
TGTCAGCAAAATCCACGACTCGCAATTTAATGGTGGCATTGGAACAATATTATTTCATGCATCAAACCTATCCCCAAGGAACAAATCAACGTATCGTCACAGTTTTAAATGAATTGATGGATAAAGATATTATTAATGCTATACCAATTAACCCATTTACTGGGCATGCATATCATTATAGTGATGATAGTGGTCAGATTTACTATACCTTAATGGCGGCTGATGCATATCAAATCCAACTGATGGGTGAGGGTAATAAGCAGGTTGTTTTTCAGTACCCTTAATTGAGTAAGTTTTTAATTTTTTTTGTTGCTTGTTTATAAATTCTTGAAATTTGAGACTCGCTTAGTTTAATTCGTTTAGAAATTTCAGCAAATGTTAAGTCTTCGTTAATATATAAATGAACAATGTTTTGTTCTTTAGGTGTTAATTCTTTAAGTGCGCGTTCAAGTTCAGTGCTTGTTTCGATGGTTGATTCATGAGAATTGTCATCATTTACAGCGAGATATAAATTAGCGGCATCAACAACCCAATCATAAAACCGTGTTGGGTCTGATTTGGATATGTAGCGCATATGATCTTTCATTGCACCATTAATTCGTGTGTATGCTAATGGCCAAATATCAGGATTCTTTGCTGGATTCCACGCTTTAAAGGTTTCAATCAGTTCAAGTTGGGCAATGGTTTTTAGGTCATCACCTTCGGTGAGTGAAATATGATGGGGTAGATGTCGTTTATATTTATTGACGAGAAAGGATACTTGTTTTTCATAGTTATTTAGAAATAGCTCGATACTGCTTGTTAAAAAGTGAACTTTTATTTGGTTTAGAATGGGTAATTCAATTAGTTTCCATATGCCTTCATAATCTTGGGGAACTTTATTTTCACTTGATTGAAACAAAGCGTCATTAATTTTTTTTTCTAATGATGGTTTGGTTACCGCTTTATCGCACATCATTTTATTTACAATGATAATGGCATCTTTAATTTGAATTTTAATTGCTTTCTGCTCAGGGTGTTTTACGCCGATGGCAGGAATGTCGGTTTTTAGGTTTTTTAAATCCTTATTGGTGTCTTTACGATAATTGCTTTGTGGGATAACAGTACTGGCAATATTGTATTTCTTTTCAGTCATGATTAATCATTGGTAATAATGCCAATGGATTGAACTTTAATCTGTGGCACAATTTCTTGGTAAGATAATATGGTTAAGCTTGGGTGGTTTCTTTCGGTGAATTTCTTAAGGTGTGGTCGAAGTCGTGGTGAACATAGTCCGCAAGCTGGTTTGTCCATACGCCTGAAGTTGGACACATGATCACTAATTTGTGCAATAACTTTTTCGCCAAGATGTGGATCCAATGCTAGAAATGCACCATATTCTGATTGGTGAACTGCATTAATCATGGTTTCTTCCAATTGTGGATCAATCGTAAATACAGTAATTGTGTCATCGCCATCAACATATTTTGAGCAAATTTGGCGGGCCAATGATTGCCGAACATGTTCTGCTAACAGATTAGTATCTCGAGATACATGGGCATAATCAGCTAATCGTTCAAGAATCGTTGATAAATCACGAATAGATACACGCTCACGAACCAATGTTTGTAATACTTTATGAACTTGTCCAAGTGATAGCAAGTCAGGAACCAATTCACGAACAATGGCCGCATTGGTATTTTTAACAAGATCCAACAACGATTGGACATTTTGACGCGTCATGATTTCGTCTGAATGCTGTTTGACTACTTCAGAAAAATGCTGTGCGATATAGTCTGTTAGGTTTTGAAATGGGATACTTGATTCTTGCAATGAATCTATTTGGTCTTCAGTTACCCATGATGCTGGTTGGTTGGTGATTGGGTCCAAAGCATCGATTGCCTCTATACCTTGGCGTTTTAATGTGGATGGGGCATCAATCACAAAGAAGTGGCCGGGCAAGGCTTCACCGAGCGCTATTTTTGTACCGCGAATTTCAACTTGGTACTGATTGGGTGGCAAGCTAAGGTCATCCATGACACGTACGCCTGGAATTACAAACCCCAGTTCCTGACCAATGTGATAACGAACCAACGTAATTCGCTCAAGCAATGGTCCGTTTTGGCTAGGATCAATCAGTGGAACTAAGTTTCTTCCACATTTAACACTGATAGGATCCAAACTTAATGTTCCGAGCAAGTTTTCTGGTTTTTTTGCACCTGGTTCAGCTTCTCCACTTGGATCGCCACCGATTTCTTCAGCTCTAGAACGCTGTCGTATGATAGAAATTGCTAGGGCCCCACTACCAGCGCCAAGGGCCATAAATGGAATGAATGGAAACCCTGGAATAAATCCAAATAAAATCAAAATAACCGATGTTACTGCAAATGCACGTGGTTGTGATAGAACCTGAAATGAAACATCAGATCCTAAACTTGCATCGGAGGCAGATTTAGTTACAACCAAACCGGATGCTATTGCAATCAGTAGTGCGGGTACCTGAGCAACCAGACCGTCTCCAATACTTAATGTTGTGAATATGGTTACCGCGTCACCAAATGATAGTCCTTGCATGAACCGACCAATGAGTAATCCGCCGATAATATTAATTACGAGAATAATGATACCGGCAATGGCATCCCCTTTTACGAATTTATTCGCACCATCCATGGATCCAAAAAATTGGGATTCTCGTTCCAATCGTTTCCGTCGTTCTTTCGCTTCATTTGCGTCAATTAAACCGGCATTTAAATCAGCATCAATACTCATCTGCTTTCCTGGTAATGCGTCTAATGTAAATCGTGCGGATACCTCTGCGACTCGCTCAGCACCTTTGGTTACAACCATAAATTGCACAATGGTAATAATCGCAAATGCAACAATACCCACCACAAAGTTTCCTCGAGTTACGAACTCGGCAAATGCAACAACAACTTCACCATCAAAATCTGCTCCTAACCCTAAGATTAATTTTGTGGACGCTACGTTAATGGATAAGCGGTACAGTGTAATAACTAGCAATAATGATGGAAAAGCAGCAAAATCCAGTGGGTGGGATAGATAAAGTGAAATCAGTAGAATGGTAACTGAAATTCCCATATTCAATACCATTAATAAATCCAGTGTCCATGATGGGACAGGTAAAATCATAATTGAAATGATTAATAAAAATACCACGGCGAGTATTAAATCGGATGCAGAGAAAAGATCTAGTAACTTTTTTAACATGTAAACACTACCATTTTATCACTAGGCGGTCTTATCGATCAAACGCTGGCTTCGGATTAGCCTTTGCTTTCTTGTTTTTTAGATGAAAAACAAATGCAAGAATTTCTGCAACAACTTTAAATGATTCTTTTGGAACGTAGTGCCCTATGTCGACATTTTTAAAAAGTAGTCGCGCAACGGGTGGATTTTCTATGATTGGAATGTTATGGTTATCCGCAATTTGTTTAATTTCTTCTGCGATTAATCGCTGGCCTTTAGCAACAACCATAGGAATGGAATCCTTTTTTTCTGGGTCATATTTAATCGCAACTGCAATATGGGTAGGGTTTGTTACAACGACGTCTGCCCCTGGTACTTGGCCCATTTGTCGGCCTTGCGACATCGCTCGTTGAGCTTCACGTTGGCGTTGTTTAACAATCGGGTCACCTTCCAAGCGCTTATATTCTTCTTTGATTTCTTTTTTCGACATTTTTAATGATTTCATGTACTCATATTTTTGATAAAAATAATCAAAAATTGCTAATGCAAAATACACAGCACCAACTCGGCTGATGGTATCAATGATGATCTTCCCAACCAATCCAATCATGGCAAAAGGTGTTTGTTGTTGTGAGGATGTTACCAACGGATAAAAATCAAGAATTGTGTAATAAAGTATGGTTCCAACGGCGGCCATTTTAATTATTGATTTAAGAAGTTCAATGTATTGTTTCAGTGCAAAAAACTTTTTGAATCCGTTTATTGGGTTTAAATTTTCAAATTTGGGCGATAATGATTCAAGGGAAAATAAAAAACCAGTCTGCATGCTCTCAATAATGATAACCATCGTAAAGGTCATCCCAATTAACGGTGCTAGAGATAATAATATTGTTTTAAGTCCATCAACCAAAAGCATACCAACCATTGCGGAAGAAAATTCCAAGTCTAAAAGGCTAAATACCATTGTTGTATGTGTTGAAATTCGCTCCAACATCATTGGTCCAACCAGTTTAAAGGTATAAAAAGACACCAATAACATAATTGCAGACGTTATTTCTTGGCTTTTTGCTATTTGCCCTTTTTTACGAGCCTCACGAATTTTATTGGGGGTGGGCTCTTCGGTTTTATCGCCGGAATCTTCACCCATATTATGACCTAATTAGATATAAAATGCGCAACAAGTCACCCGCACTTTTTTGTAAGAAAAAGAATACCAGTTCGACCATGCCCGGTATGATGGTAAGCATAACAAATAAGCTCACCAGAGGTTTTACCTGAAATCCAAGTTGAAATACGTTTACCTGTGGTGCAACTCGACTCAACAAGCCAAAGCCAAAGTCGATTAAAAATACAACCAACATGATTGGGGCGGCAATCTGTAATGCCGCAATAAAAATATCGACACTAACCGATACGACATAACCCGATGCTTCATATATATTTAATTTTGAAGTAATTGGGATTGCTCGAAAGCTTTGAACCAATGTTCCTAAGACAACATGGTGACCATTAATGATGAAGAATACTAAAATTGAAATATGACGAACCAGTCGAGATAAAATCGATGTTGTTTGTCCTGTGGATGGGTCTAGTAATGATGCGACGCTTAATCCAGCTTGTGTATCCATAATACTGCCACCAAATTCTATGCCCAGTATTAATAATTGTGTTAAGAATCCAATCATGGCGCCAATAATAAATTCAGCAAATATGGCCAAAAAGAAAAGAATTGGAGAGCCAGGAAGTTCTAACGGTAGTGGAATAACAAAAACCAGTAAAAAAGCGATCCAAAATACCATACTTATTTTTCCGCTAGAGAATATTTCTTTACCACTAAATCCAGGTGTTAATAGAAATACGGCTATGATTCGAGCAAAAATTAAAAAGAAAATAACAATCTGTTCTTGTGAAATAATCATCGAGAATACACTGGAATTTGAGTCCAAAGACTCGTTGTCATATCAATGATCATTCCAGCCATCCAAGGGAAGGTTGCAGCCACGATTAAAAATACGGCTACCATTTTTGGTACAAAGGTTAATGTTTGTTCTTGTATTTGTGTCACGGCTTGAAATAACGCAATGATTAATCCAACAATTAAGCCTACGCCAACCGAAGGGAGTGATGTAATAATAATGGTTTGAATACCGTTGTTTAAAATAGTACTAATGTTATCAATTGTCATTATTGAAACCCGTTTAATAATCCTCGAGTAATTAAGTTCCAGCCATCAACCAGGACGAATAATAATATCTTAAAGGGCAACGAAATCATGACGGGGCTTAACATGAACATCCCAAGCGATAATAAAATGTTGGATACCACCAAATCAATAACAATGAATGGGATAAACAACATAAATCCAATCTGAAAGGCTGTTTTGAGTTCAGAAATCATAAAGGCTGGAATGAGTACATAAATGGGTACTTCACGAATGTCGCCAACTTCTGGAATTTTAGAAAACTCAATAAATAGTGCGAGGTCAGATTGGCGGGTGTATTTTAACATAAATGTACGAAAGGGTTTTATGCCGTTATCAAAGGCTTCAGCTTGTGTGATTTTGTTGTTCTGGTAAGGAATAATCGCGTCTTCATAAACATTGACCCATGTTGGGGTCATAACATAAAACGTCATAAATAGAGCAATTGAGATAATAACCGGGTTGGGTGGTGATTGGTTGGTCCCAATCGCGTTTCGTATCATCCCCAAAACAATAGCAAATCGAACGAATGATGTTGTTGAAATTAAAAAGAATGGAGCCAAACTGATGGACGAAATCGCCAAAAGTAAACTTATTGATGAACTAAATTGGAGTGGTGCCGTAAAAGAACTTAAGTCAATATTCATTGCTGCTGATTGTGCAAATGTTGCTAAAGAAAATAGTGAGAGTAATGAAAAAATAGTTTTTATCATAATTTGTCGATGAGTTCTATCGATTGATTAGTTGCTCCAATGATATACTCAGTATCCTTAATTTCTATAATAAACAAATTTGATTGAGAACCCAACGCAATTCTATCCTTAATTTTAATTCGTTTATTAATGTGTGTTGATTGTATTCGTTTGGAATATTTTAAGATGATCAGTAGGGCACCAATCACACATAACGATGAGATTATAAACTTTATATAATAAGATGCATCCATTATGCAATGTTGCTTAGAGATTCAACGTGAGTAATTCGAATACCGTAATTGCTATTTACAGCAACTACTTCACCTCTGGCAATAACCTGGTCATTTATAACAAGGTCGAGTGGTTCACCAACCAAGCGAGACATTTCTACAATAGATCCACTTTTAAGTTCATATAATTTTTTTAGGCTTATTTTTGTGCGACCCAATTCGACAGAAACCCCAACTTTAATATTTTTAAAGAGGTTCTTGTCATAGGATTGAGATTCGCCAACGGACTGTCTTGGCTCATCAAAACTAACTTTGGATACTGCAACACCTTGACTCTCTTCAGGCTCTTCAAATAAGCTTTCGTCAATATCAAATGACTCATCATCATCAAAGAATGTGCTTTCTTCAGAAGTTGGTTGAGTCTGAACCACTTCGTGTGTGTGATCTGTGGTGGTTTCATCCACTGGATTCGTTTCAGTTGCTTCAACAGGCACGTCTTCAGCGATTGGCGTTGGCGCTTCTTCACTATTTGAAAATGCGGATTCCATTACTGGATCAAAATCTGCTAATGGGTCGTTGAATTTTTCATCGTTCATAATTTAACACCTCTTCTGTTAATTTATTAAAATCATCAGCTGCTGGGCCAGATGGGACATATTCGAAAATCGTTTTCCCTTGACCTGCTGCTTCTGAAATTGACACGTTTGTTCGAATGGGTGAAGCTAGTTCATCTGAAAAAGCTCTTTCCAAACTTTCATATACGTGTTTTGTCTTTTTATTATGATTATTATAAAACGTTGGAATAATTTTTGATACTTTAATTGTAGCATTAAAATGTTTATTTAATAGTTTTGCATTATTAATCAGCTGTTTTACGCCCAATAATGTCATATAATCCATTGATACTGGAATTAGAAGATTTGGGGCTGCTATTAATGCATTCTGATTCATAAGATTAATTGAAGGGGCACAATCAATTAAGACATAGTCGTAGTTTTCAAACGATTGGCTTACCCGTTGTTTAAGGATGGTTTCACGGTTGGGTTGTTGGTGCATATGGTTTTCTGCCGGGAATAAGTGCTCATTTGATGCAATAATATCAATGTTGTCTCGTCCCAGAGTAATGCAATCTGATACAGGGGAATTCTTCACGATTATATCATATAAGGTTTTTTTTGGAGTGACGCCAAAATGATAACTTACTGACCCTTGTGGATCAGTATCAATTACAAGAACTTTTTTTCCTTTTAAGCTTAGTCCATGAGCGATGTTAACCAACGTACATGTTTTTCCTGTTCCACCCTTATAGTTTATGACGCAGAATGCATTTCCATTACTCATCATCTAAATCGTCCCATGAAAAGTCATCGCTGTCACTAGTATTTTCAACTTCTACGATTTCTTCTGGTTCATCTTGCACTGCTTCAATATTGTCATCATCCATGCCAAAATCATCTTCGTCGTCCATTAAAGTATCCTCTGATTCATCCGCCATCATCATTTCGGAGCTTTCATCAGAATCGCTCTCTATTGTTGTCATCGCCATCTCTTCGTCGGGGCCATCTAAGTTGTCCATGTCATCGCCAAAGGCCTGATCATTCGTTTCTGTTTCAAAATCGTCTGAAGAATCAACCGTTGGTGTTGGATTTGTTACATCGCTAATTGTTTCATGAATGAATGGGCCCATATGGGGTTTTTTAAGCTCTTTTTTATAGGTGTCAAAATAAGGCGTATTGATGATTTGTACGCCAAGCTCATTGTTTTCTAATGTTACTGGTTGAGCGTTAAATGTGATGTTATTATCGATGCTCAATTGAAATGGTTCATTGATCTTTTTATTATCAAGTAAGACAATGTCACCAATTTCAAGATTTTCCATTTCGCTAATGGTTAGCATAGTGGATCCGATGGTGCATTTGGCTGGGACGTGTGTTTTTTTAAGTGTGTTCTTTGTGAGTTGTGTTGTTTCTGTAATATTAGAGTTAAGTTGTTCCAAGTAAAATAATAAGCGTTCTATAGTATCAAGCGAGTAAAGTAGTTTGCATTGTAAATCATGATGGTTAAATAGTTTGAAGTTAGCCGTTAGTTCAATAATGCTTTCTGTTTCAGATTGTTGTGGACTGTAGGTGTAATGCCCAAAGGATGATTCTTGATGTATGTTATTGTAGTTGAAAATTTGCTTCCACTGTTTAGAGAGCCCATTAAAAAACTGATCGGTAATCACAGTCAGGAGAGATATTTCAATACTTGTTGGATCATTTGATGAAGGTAAGGTTGTCCCTCCACATAGGCGGTGTGCGATAAATTTAGCCGCTTTTTTTGATAAAATAAAATCAACCTGCTCAAGTTCGCTATTGCTATATTTACTAATATAAATGTCTGATTTTAAAGATTCTTTAAATAATGTATGGTTTAAGACATTGATTGCAACACTATCTACTTCAATGTGCGAATCAATATTTTGAACCAGCTGATTAAAAAAGTGTTCAAAAAACTCTTGGTGGAAAAATAATAAATCTTCAATTGTGGATTCAGAAATTGTTTTATTCGATGTGCCAATGGACTTTGTTATGGAAATGGATGCTTTGTTCTTTTCAGCTGTGTAGGTTGTCCAATCACCAATAATGGATGGTAAAAAAATTTCTTTCTTTATTGAGTTTTGTTTGTTTGTCACAATGATTCCTCGAAAAATGTACTTCCTTTTATTATAGATCAAACTTTACAAAATTAAATATAATTTTTTAATTCTATTCTAATCACGCTGGGTTTGTTAATAATGAAAGGTTAATGTTTGTAACATCAAATCCTTGTTTTTTAAGGTGAGTTTTGAGTTCCGGCAAGACTTGGGTTAATAGGTTTTTTAAGGATTCATCACATTCAATAGAAACTTCAAAATCTCCATCAATGGGTTGATCAATATTTATTTTTAGTTGATGATCTTTGGTGATCACGTTAATGGCTGTTGATAATGTTCCTTGAGGAATTTGGGTAGTTTCAATGATTTTTTGACTAACAGTTAAGATGATTTGTTGAATTTGCTGAATGTTTTGAATACCCATTTCGTTGAAAATGTGGCTGAATTGTTGTTCATTTTCAAAAATGAATTCTTTTTGATGGGTTTGTTGTGTGATGGCTGATTGTTCTTGTGTGTGAATTGGATTTTTTTTCAGTGTATCATTTGGTTTTTCTTCCGCTTTTCTAACAGTATTGGCGGCTTTATTGAAAAGGTGATTAAATTGCTTAATGCTTTGTGCGGCTGGAGCTGCCGGTGTTTTTTTTTGTTGTATTTGGTTTTGGTTTGGTTCTGTCTTATTTAACTCAGTCATGGATTTGTTTTTAAATCTTTAAGTTTTTCTTGTTCATACTTTTTGATTTTATATTTATAACTATCAAATACTTGACCAAGTTTTTTTGAGTATTGCCCATTTTTGATAAAATCATATTTGATGGGTAAGCGCTGACTAAACTTTAACCCCTTACTTGCCACAATGGATTCAATTTCTTCAAAATTGATCGGTTGCATTTTTGGAAATAATACTTCAGGGTTAATAGGAATTGATCCAAAGTCTCGAATCCCAGCATCAATAAAGTCTGAAATATTATTCATATGGATTGGTGCTGCTGATATTGTAACGTCTAAATTTGTATTTTTTATATAATCAATGGCTTTTAACATCAGAGTGTCCGATTTTTTAGTGACTTTTCCAGTGGTTAAAAGACCTTCAGATTGCAATGATATTGAATGAATATTTTTGTGTTTTTCTTGTAGTGCACATACTTTATCGATGGTTTGTTTAAAGTTGTCATCGGATCCCTCAGAGCCTATAACGATGCCAGTGATTACTGGTATGTTCATTTTTCCAGCCCATTCCAGCATTTTTAAGCGTATTTCATAAAACTTTTTGGCGTATTCTTTATTGTATTTTTGCTCGTAATATTTGAGGCTTGAAGATGGGATAAGAATTTTTAGGAATGCAAGTATTTCAGATAATTTTTTTAATTCTGTTGGGCTTAAAAATCCACCTTCAAAAATTGGTGTTAACCCTTCCAAAAAACTTAATTCAGCTGTTGTGTATAAGTAATCAACATATGAAGAGAGCCCCCACAGATCCAGTGTTGATCGAATGGATGTGTTTCTGTCTGGTCGTTCGCTGGCTAGTAAAACAACTTCTTTAACATCATGATCTTTAGCAATTTTCGATTTTTTAATGATGGTGTAAGGAACAATCAAAGTGTCGTTTTTAACTTCTGCTTTAGACGCATAGTCTGATGGTAGATTCTTCGTTAATAAGTAAAATATTGACTTGGAATATGAGATGGTATCCGGATCTTTTTCAGATAAAAGAATGGATAATTGATCGATTTCATTAGTTTTATTGTTCAACGCCGAGCTCCTTACTGTACCGATTAAGTTTAGTACAAAAAAAATGTACATGCAAATTTGTTCATCTATTGCTAAACTATTTGTTGTGAATTTTAGAAATTTTCGTGTACTCATTCCGTTATTGTTCATTGGTGTTGCTGTTATTGTTGCTTTTAATCTGTTTTTAAAACGACTGGATTATGATGGGCAGCGAAAGACAGCGACTTTTGCATTGTCTCAAAATGATGTACATCAATTGCAAGAATTGTCTGGTCATGATTTAGCTACCACGTTAGCAATACTGAAGGAGCAGGTTGGCGTTTCTACAATTATGATTCCAGAGTCAACTATTGGTTCGTTTGAAAGATTATCAAAAATCACTGTCTTGGAAGGGTATCAAATTATAAATACTTTAAGGGTAGGGCAGTTGTATCGAACGGTGTTGTCACGATTGCGGCGAAAAACTCGAATTGACCCAAATGCAACCTACATTGTTTGTGATGAAACAGCTATCTATAAACGGATAGTTGGCCATTTGAAATTGTTTTTGCCTCGAGATAGTGTGGTAGAGCATTCTGGTCGAATTATTCAAGTCAATGTTAATAAAGAGCGATTGATGACTATGCCGTTAGGGTTTGACCAACGGTTGTTGGATACTTATATTTCATATGATTTTAATTTAGTGCCAAAGTTGCAGTCGTTTGACACATTTTCTCGAGAGAAATTAGCCTATATGTTTGCTGAATTACAAAAAATATCACAGGTGTCAGCGGTTATGTTTGACGATATGTTTCATTTTAGTGATCGTGACTATGCAAATGCACTTGTTGATCAAATCCAGCGAGCAAATTATAAACTTATCTACCCAGAATTTCCAAAGCGGTATTATGAAGATACAGCTAGTTTAAATCATATTGCATCTCAACTACGTTCAGAAGTTGTTGTTTCTCATGGTGTTCATCCAGACGAGTCCATTTCATCATTTAAATCGTTAAAACAACGGTATTTAAGAGCCATAAACGAACGCTCACCACAATTGTTGATTTTCAACCCATTGACAGATCTAAACGTTGAAAACTTGTACGATAAAAATATTTTATTCATGAAGCAGATTATTGAGTCTTACGAACAGTCCGGAGGAGAATCACAATCACTGTTTTCTGCCATGCCAAAATTAAATGTTGGAATTGCTGAAATTGCGGCGATAGCCGTTGGTATATTTTCAGCTTTGTACATGTTGATTTTAAAGGTTCATCGCTTAAAGGATGGGCGGCAGCATTTAATTCTGGTTATAGGTTTGGCCGTAGTGTGTTTAAGTTGTGTTTTAATGCGACAAATTAGTGCTGCGGTATTGGGTGCTATGGCAGCCATACTTGGCCCTGTGATTGCGATGGTTTTCTTTTTTCCAGAACCATCTTCTGGAGCTAGTTTATCGCGCTTAAACCGGTGCTATTATTTGCTTGCATATATTTTTAAGTCATTGGCAGTTTGTTTAGTGGCTGTCATCTTTTGCATAGCATTGTATAGTGACCCACTATATCTTAATAATATTATTCCATTTTGGGGTGTGAAGTTAAGTTTGCTGCTACCGGTTGTTTTGGTTGGGTTCTTTTATTTTTGTGGTCCATTACGTGTAAATTCAATTTTTTATGTGATTCGACGTTTAATGCGATTTCCGATTACGTTTTATGGATTACTTATCTTTTTTGCAGTATTTTTTATAATGATTTTATATGTGTTTAGAAGTGGGAATTATTTTCAGATTTGGCAAGTTGAAGCACTTATTCGTGATGGGTTGCAGGAAGCGTTTATTGTTCGGCCACGATTTAAGGAGTTTTTAATTGGTTACCCAGCATTAATTTTGGGCGCGTGGTTAGCGTTTTATAAAGGTCGAGATTTTTTGTGGTTATTAAATGGGTTAGGGGTGATTGGATTATCATCATTTATTAACTCATTTTGTCACTTTCATACACCAGTGCTTATTTCGCTTTATCGGTCCATGATTGGGTTGTTTTTGGGGGTGCTTGTTGCAATTATGGTGGTTTATTTTTGGCGGATGTTACAACGTATTGTAAAATCCTTAAGTTTAATATCTGATTAGATGGCTGATTTAACTGCTTTTTTTGAGTCTTTTCAGATTGAACCGAATGATGATCGGTTGTATCTACGAGCGCTTACTCACCGATCCTACATTCATCAACGACGTAAAAATAAGCGTGAAGATCAACAAGAACGTTTGGAGTTTTTTGGTGATGCTGTATTGAAGTTTGTAGTGTCCTATTATTTAATGCATAAGTTTCCAAATATGGAAGAGGGGATGTTAACAAAAATTCGTGCACGTTTAATATCTGATCGGTCGTTAGCAAATTTGGCATTGACCATGGGGTTGGACCATTTTGTTTTGATTTCAGACAGTGAAAAAGCAATGGAGGGGCAAAAGCGGCCAGCATTACTGTCCGATACATTTGAGGCTATTTTAGGGGCGCTGTATTTAGATAAAGGGGCTGAGGTTGCACAAGAATGGATGAATGATATTATTGAGACCCATTTAAGTGACTTTTTAGATATTGATCACATCGTTGATTATAAGACGTATTTGCAAGAGGTTGTGCAGCAATTTGGGGAGCAGTTGCCAAAATATGATTGTGTTAAAACTTCAGGCCCAGAACACCGAAAGCAATTCCATTATTCTGTAACAGTGACTGTTAATCGAATTTCAGTAACATCCCATGGCCACGGGAATAATAAAAAGTTAGCTCAACAAGTGGCTGCCAGAGCATGTGTGGATGAGCTTAGAGCCAAGGGCTTAATTCAATCTACCTAGATTGTTTGAGTTATATGATGCCGAGTTACTCTTGCGGACAGGTGAGTCATCACCTCACGTGGGTTTTGGTTGGTTAAGTCAGCCATCATAGATAAGGTCATGCCTGGTGTTTGATCTGGCGAAAGAATAATGGCCATATCATCGACATTCGCCATGTGTTCTGTGGGTAACTTAACCATAAACATGTCCATGCAAATTTTCCCAATAATGGGGCATTCTGCGTTATTGATGACGACATGCCCTTGATTGGATAGTTGAGTTGATAATCCATCTGCGTAGCCCATGCCAATCACGGCAACTGTGGTTGGCTCTTGAGTAATATAGGTGCTGCCATACCCAATACTTGTATTTGCAGGAATGGTTTGGATGTGCCGAATGGGTGCGCTAAGTGTAAAACTATTGTTGTATGCCGCCAATCCAACGCGAATAGTATCCATGTGCGATGCTTGAATATTCGTGATTGCATCCGAATTGGAAAAGTGTGTCATTGGGCTATTAAAGCCTTCTTTGTGACTTAAAAATCGATCAACTTGTGATTGATTTAACGGGTGATTGGCATCGTCACTATTGGCAAAGTGAGAATAAACCCCTTCCTTTACCACCGTGTCCGGGGTTTGGTGCCAGTGGTTTAATGCGGTCCTTGCTTTGTCCCATGGCACCCCTAAACGGGTCATGCCAGTGTCAATTTTAAGGTGGGTTTTAATGGGTTGGTTGTGTTGAGTTGCATATGCACTGATTTGATTAATGGTGGTTTCATCGTAAACAGTTACCGCAACATCAAGCGCGGCAACGGTTGGTAATTCAAATTCAAATGGCTCAGACAGCAATAAGATGGGGGTGGGTATCCCATGGGAACGCAATTCTGATGCTTCTTGCAATGTGGCGACCCCAATGTAGTCGATCTCATTGATTAATGCGTCACAAATGTTGGTTGCGCCAAGGCCATAAGCGTTGGCTTTTGCAATTAATAGAATGTTTGGAGCGTTGGGTACGGTCTTTTTAATTGTTCGTATGTTGTGTTTGATTTGTTGGCAATCAATGGTTAGTGCTGCGAATCCCATAATCTTAGCTTAGCAATTCTTTAGGATTTGTCGAGCTTTTGTTGCGACTGGTGCCGTAAATGATGTTCAATAAAGGCATCGATTTCACCATCCATAACTTTTTGGATATTGGAGGTTTCTTCGTTGGTGCGATGATCTTTTACCATTTTGTAGGGGTGAAACACGTAGGAGCGGATTTGGTTGCCCCAGGCAATGTCGTTTCCACTTTTTAAATCATCAATTTTTTCTTTTTGTTGCATTTCCAATTGCGTTACTATTCGAGCGGTCAAAATTTTCATGGCGGTGTCCTTATTGGCGGTTTGTGATCGCTGTGCTTGGGATTGGGCCACAATTCCTGTTGGTAAGTGGGTAATACGAACCGCTGAATCAGTTTTATTGATGTGCTGGCCACCAGCGCCAGATGCTCGGTAGGTATCAATTCGAAGGTCTTTTGCATCAATGCTAATTTGCTTATAGCTATCATCAAATTCTGGAATTACGTCCACAGCAGCGAATGATGTTTGGCGTTTGGCATTGGCGTTAAATGGGCTTTGTCGCACCAATCGATGAATGCCAATTTCGTTTTTACATAACCCATAGCAAAAGGGCCCTTTCACCATAATGGTGGCAGATTTTATGCCCGCTTCATCGCCGGGGGTCATTTCAGTTAATTCATGGGTAAATTCCTTTTGACTAAACCAGCGGGTATACATTCGTAATAGCATTTCAGCCCAATCTTGAGCATCCGTCCCGCCGGCCCCTGAATTAATGGTAAATATGCAGTTGAAATTATCCCATTCATGGGACAATAGGCATTCAATTTCGATTTGATCGATCGTATTTGCTAAGTGGGCGATAATATCTGTGATTTCTGTAATCATATCGTTGTCAGTGGGGTCTTCTTCTAATAATGTTAACCCTGTTTCGGCATTGGCGATGGCTGTTTTTATAGCGTGTATGTTGTCTCGTTTTCGTTTCAGTTGGTTTAATTGCTGAAATATGGTTTGAGCATTAGGGTTATTGTCCCAAAAACTATCCAATTCAATTTCTGCTTCAATTTGTCGGATTTGTTCGTTTAATGGAGCATCGTCAAAGATAGTCTCCAAGGAGGAAGAACCGATCTTTGGTTTTTTTAAATTGAGTTGCGAGTTCGTGCATTATTTCTCAATAATCTTCCAACCTTGTGTTTCCACTAAGTCTTTGGCTTTTTTCCATTTAAGCTCTTGTGTTTTTCCATCCTTTTCAATGGTGACTTTATCATTTCGTCCCAGTTCATCACTGCCTATGGTTGCAGCCGTAGGGTTGCTTTGCGATGTATTTCGTGAATATCTCATGGTTTTTGGGGCTTGTCCTTCAACCGTTTCTGGAGCGGTTGCTTCAATGCTTTCAATGCGATTTAGAATTTTTATGGTTTCACTAAATACATTGAAAATCATTTCTTTAAACATTTGAAACCCCTCAACTTTGTATTCAATTAACGGGTCACGTTGACCATACGCACGTAAGCCAATGCCTTCACGTAAAGCGTCCATATTGTGTAATTGGTCCATCCATTTTACATCCAAGTGGCGAAGTAATGTCATGCGTGAAATGGAACCAAATATGGCTTCTGGAAAATGCCCAATTTGTTTTTTGAATTCATTTACAAGTAAGGTGTGGAGTTGAGGTAGGGTGATTTTTTGATCGCTTTTTAGTGCATCCATAACGGGTTGGTATGGAAAAATGTCCAGTAATGCTTTGCAAAACTCGTCATAATTTTCGCGTATGGTGGCTTTATTTTTTATTGGGTCTTGGTACAGGGTTGTTAAAAAATCTAAGATGTCGTGAATGCCTTCGGATAGCTTTTCTAATATGGTGCCATCGCGTAAACATTGCCGTCGCAAAGTGTAAACGGTTTCACGTTGTTTATCGAGCACGTTATCAAACTCTAAGATTTGTTTTCGTGCTGAAAAATGAAATTGTTCTACTTTTTTTTGAGCCTTTCCTAACGATCGTGTGATCATGTTGTGTTCGATTGGGGTATCGTCTGGGAGTCCTAAGGTTTCCATTACAGAGGCGATTCGTTCAGAGCCAAACAATCGCATGAGGTCATCTTCTAAGCTGGAATAAAATTTGGACTTGCCTGGGTCACCTTGACGACCGGATCGACCACGTAGCTGATTATCAATTCGGCGAGACTCATGTCGCTCGGATCCAATCACATACAAGCCACCATTGTCTGTCACCCCAGTGCCAAGCACGATGTCCGTTCCTCGACCAGCCATGTTGGTTGCAATAGTAATGGCACCCGGCTGTCCAGCATCTTTAACAATATCCGCTTCTTTTTCGTGGAATTTTGCATTCAGCACTTGGTGAGGGATTTTTTCTTGGGTGAGTAGTTTTGAAATCAGCTCTGATGTCTCGATAGCAATGGTTCCGACAAGAACGGGCTGCTTGGTTTCGTGATGGGTTTTAATGTCCTTGACAATGGCTTTGTATTTTTCGTCTTTGGTTTTGTAAATAACATCGGCGGTATCGTCACGTAGAATCGGCTTATTGGTAGGAATAACCGCGACATCTAAGCCGTAAATTTTAACAAATTCTTCCTCTTCAGTTTTAGCCGTACCTGTCATGCCGGATAGTTTTGGAAATAAGCGAAAATAGTTTTGGTATGTCACACTTGCCAAGGTTTGGCTTTCATTTTGAATGACTAAGTTTTCGGCTGCTTCGATGGCTTGGTGCAAGCCATCGGAATATCGGCGACCTTCCAGTACTCGGCCAGTAAATTCATCCACAATCATCACTTGTCCGTCACGTACAACATAATCGATATCCCGTTTAAATAAGTGCAATGCCTTTAATGATTGGATCATAATATGTGCAACGTCCATGGTTTCAATTGAATAAATGTTATCGATGCCAAGTTTGGTTTCGATGGTTTTTGTCCCAGTCTCGGTCAGCACCACGTTTTTATGTTTTTCGTCCATCGTAAAATCGGTATCCAAGGTTAACTTTTTGGCAACGCTAATTAACTGTTTGTACTTTGCAGTTGAGTCTTCAACTGCGCCTGAAATGATCAGTGGGGTTCGTGCTTCGTCAATTAAAATGCTATCTACCTCATCAACAATTGCAAAATGGGGGGTGCGTTGAACGCATTCTTGCAAACTGCCGGCCAAGTTATCGCGTAAATAATCAAACCCATACTCGTTGTTGGTGCCAAATGTAATGTCTGCGGCATAGGCGGCTTGGCGAGCTTCGTGTGGCATGTCGTTTTGAATTAAGCCAACCGTGAGCCCTAAAAATGTGTAGACTTGGCCCATCCACTCGGAATCTCGTTTGGCCAAATAGTCGTTAACCGTTACCAAATGCACCCCTTTTTCGGTTAATGCATTTAAATAGGCGGGCAATGTTGCGACCAAGGTTTTACCCTCACCGGTTTTCATTTCAGCAATTCTGCATTCGTGCAATACCATGCCCCCAATCAGTTGTACATCAAAATGACGCATATTCAGTACACGTTTAGCTGCTTCACGAACAACGGCAAACGCTTCCGGTAAAATATCATCCAAACTTTGACCGTTGGCTAAACTGGCTTTGAATTCGGTGGTTTTATTGGTTAAATCTGCATCGCTAAGTTGACTGATGATGGGTTCAAGGGCATTGATTTTGTTTACTTTGTCTTGGTAACGATCTACTGTTTTTTTAACGGGATCGCCGACAAAAAGATCTTTAATTTTTTCAATAATGGTCATTCCATCATTTTACCCAATTCAACCGGCCCCATCAACGACTGATTTTTGAATGTTTAAAAAACCATGAATTTGGGTAGGAAGTAAATAGATCTTACAAAAAAGGGGTAAATAATGCCACAAGAAGTCAACATGAATCACCAAATGTCTCAGGGAATGGCACCTGCGCCACCCAAAAAAGAGGCTGCAGCAGCACCCGCTAAATCTCAAGATGGTGCGGCAGGTAATTTGGATCAAGTATTCGATTTGATCTTTAGTTCATCCAAGCAAGTGTTGGGGAATATTAGTAGCATTGGCATTAAGTATGGCAAAAATTTGGCAAAGCCAGATCATATGCTGGTGGTGTTTCCGCAAGAAGTGTATGGTTTTGAGGCTTGGAATAGTCAGCAAAAGCGGCGGTGGCGGTATCAGCGCAGCAACAAGGTGATTTCTAAAAATGGGGTGGCAGGATCCGAGCATGATGAACAGTCGTTTGTGGCATTTGTGCAACGCGGATTGGATGCCATGAACAATCAAGATGTTGAGTTTTCTAAAAATATTACTCAAAAAGAATTACAGGGGGTGAAGTAATGGTTGGGGGTATGACTATTCCGCCATACCGGGTTACTGGTGGAGGCAACGTTCCAGGTGCTAATTCTGGTGATGCTTCAATATTGGCCCTTTTGATTTAGAAGAGCGACAAAAACTTTTTTAAAACTATTAACTTTTAATCCTTAATAAAATTTGTAATGTGATTGGTTAATGCCACATCCCATGCAGCAGGTGTGATGGGTGTGGGCAGTAACTGACAATCAAAGACAATGCCGATGCGGTGAGGAATATTGGTGGTTAATAGCCGGTCAAAGTAGCCGTACCCCCAGCCAATGCGATTGCCATTAGGGTCAATGCCAACGGCGGGGACCAAGCAGGCATCAAGTTGAGGGGGCTTGCTGCAGGCGCTAGCTGGTTCAGGAATGTTAAATTTGGATGAGGACAGTGGATCGCTGTAGGGGCTCCAATCGTAGCCATTGGTGGTGGGGTTGAATTTGGGCAAGTAGAGCTCGTTTGTTTTGGCATAGTTAAGCAATACCGGCCAAATGTTGGGTTCATGTCGAACGGGAACAAAGGCCCCCAACTGGTTGGGTTGGTGTGTGGTTAGCCATTGGGTGAGTTTCTTGCATATTTGGTCGCTTGCCGCGGCTTTTTCTGTTGGGCTTAGCTGATTTAGCGCGTTGATGATGATGTTTCGATGGGTTTGTTTGTCCATAGTGGTATGGTTCAGTAAAATGCGTTGAAATGCAATTTTTATTTCGTTAACCTCGATATTGATTATAGCTAATCTTGAGGTGTTAATTTATGTTATCTAATTTAAGCCGTTGTTTTGGGTGCTTTTCCGCGCCAGTTGTCCATGCTAATCGTGACGCTTCTTCTGTTCAAAAACCAGACCCAGTGTTACCTAAAAAAAAACAGCCCAAGTTGGATGACTCACTTCCGATCACGTTTTTGTCGGCCGAAAATACTAGAAAAGTTGGTAATCGTTTTTTCAAAAATAAAAATTTTCATGACGCATTAGACTATTATCAACAATCCCTGGTTTTAGCAGAGTCTGAATGCTCAGATAAAGAAAAATTACTTGCATTAAACAATTTGATTATTACTCAAATAAAACAGGATCCTAAATCACCGAATTTAAGCCAGTTTTATAAACAGCTGTATACCCATTTTAATCAACTGCGTCATACCCGACCGGAACTGTTTAATGAATATCGTCAGAAGTCAACATATCGTTTGTTTCAGGCTGCTCAGCATATGTCACAGCGTCAAATTGCTGATATTGTTCAATCGACCATTGATTCACATGATTTAACACAATTTAGTCAGCCAAGGGCAAGGGTGGAATTGCGAAATCATAAAGTTTTTGGTCTTGGTTTAAAAAGTTTGGCACCCATTGAAGCGGAGCAGGTTGTGGCCGTTTATGTTGGTGAACAATGGTCTGAAGATTGTAAAAAGACGTTGTCAGATGGTGGTAGTATGTATTTTCCAAATTTGATTCAGGATAGTCACCTTTCGCCCTCTTTAAATGGTCGCTACACGGTTGGGTCCCGGGTACCGGGCGCGCCCTGGTTGGCTGGTGCATTGGTGAATGATGGAACATTGCAGGACAATGTTTTAGAGCGTTATCAGGCATTCAAAGCAAATCCCACACCCCAAACTCTGATAGCATTTAAAACCATTTATAACAAAAATTTAGGCCGTAATAACTGCAAAATTACGTATGATAATGCTGCTCCTAATCTTGGTGTTCATATTAAGTCAACACAACCAATTCCAAAAGGCCAATCATTATCGGTTGCTTATGGTGCCGATTATTGGATAACCAAGGCATCATTTGAGTTCCGGGCAAAGGGTGATCTTCAAACCCATGTGATGGTTGATGGGTTGATCAGAAATCAGACACTAACAGCGGAATCATTTAAGTTGTCTGAATTTAAAGATAACGTTGGCCGGGTGTTTAAAACCAAAAATATAGCCCCTTTACTTGATGATTTTGTCACAACAATTCCTTCAATAATGGATCGTTTTTTGAGTGCGTCTATAATCAATCCAAGTTTGGATTATAAGGTGCATATAGTTTACAAACACCAATTGAGCAATTGGAAAGCAATATTAGAATCTCAATGCGAAGGGTTTACATTTATTGATGATTTGGAGCATCAGGTTAAAGATGCGTTTGATCTTAAAAACATGTTGCCTGGTTTTTCTGAAATGCTGGCTGTAAATGAGGCGGAATTTGGGGCATTGATGAGTGGCTTTGGTTTCGGTGAACAGCAGTTAAAAGAATTGTTTTTTAAAGCATGCTTATTTATTGTTGCTGTTCGGCAGCTTGATCAAGTTGACCAATTTCCATCGCCTGTGGTCATGCGCTTAAAAAATGTGGGTCTTTTTTCAATTTCTGTGATGGATCTTGATGACAAAATCGTTGATCCAAAAGATATTGTTTACAGCGCCTAAGGTTTGGCGCTATGGCGCCGGCCACCCGTGTGCCGCTAAGTAATCCCGTAGGGCGGGGTCATTGATGGTGATTGGGGGCAAGTATGGGGCCACAAATTGGCGTTGCCATTTGGCTGGGGTGCCTTTGGGTGCGAAGGTATAACGATAAAGGTCGATTTTAATGGCCGCCGGGGGCTGTGATTTAAATGGGTTGTGCCCAATGAGGGGTTGGATTGTGGGATCATTTTTTAACAGTTTGGCCACCAAGTGCACCAACCAAGGGTTGTGGTTAATATTGCCCATGGCCGCAAACCAAATTTGCCAGTCCAGCCGAGGTTGATAGGGTGCGATGATGGGGTGTTGGCGCATGACTGGCCCGGGTTTGGCTGGGAATCCGTATTCCTGCCAATCATTGCTGCTGGGGTCATGGCTGCCTTTTATGACACATTCAAAGCGTTCTTTGCCCACACTGCCAAAGGCCCCGTAACTATTCACCAAATGGAAGGGGTCATAGGATGTGTTCATGCGTTGTTGGCTGGAGAGTAAGTTTTGAATGGGCTGGATGCTTAACACTGCCACCAAAACACCCAAGCCAATTAGCCCCCACTGGGTGCCTGTGGCCAGCACCGAAAACCCCATATCGGGTGGGATTGTGGGCAGCCATTGCTGAGGAATCATGCGTCGCCAAATGCGATCGTCGAAACATGGAATGCATAGCACCAATGTTAACCAGTTTAACCACGATAAGTTGCCAGAAATGATTAATATGATTTGAAATATGCCGGTTAGAATACCTGCAACAATGCGGAATGGTGCAGTAAGTAGTAGCCCAAATGGGGCAAGTAGTTCCACCACGTGATTAAATAACACGCCGCCTTTTAGCATCCATTGCGGCAACCGATGAAACCAGGGGCTTAAAGGGTTGGGTAACGGTTGGGTTTCGAAGTGCGTATTGAGGCAGGTTAAATCGCGCCAACAGTCATCGCCCCTAACTTTAATCATGCCGGCCCCAAACATGTTACGAAACAGGACCCAAAGCAGCAGGGCCATCACCAGTTTTGGGGGTGGGTGATGGGCTGGAAAAAGACTTAAATTAAACATGGGGTACAAAAAGATTGCCAAAAAGCCGGTTTCTAGTAATAAGGATTCCCAGCCATAGCCGTAAAACACTTGCCCAATGTGAACAAAGGACATGTAAATGATCCAGACCAGCAGCAAGCTGATGCCGTTCGATAATCCCAGCATAATGGCGGCCGATAGCCCAACGCCTGTGATGGCTAATAGGGTCATCCAGTGATCCGATAGGTGCCACCAAAATACGGTGGGAAGTTTCCAAAACGCGTGCATGCCGCTACTACTGGCGGCTTTTACTTGTTGCAAAAATAGTTGGGCTGGCAATAATCCACGCGATCCAACCAGACCTTTCATTTGAAACAGGACCCCCAAAAAGGCCACCAAATAAATAGCCCCCAATGCCCGAACAAAAATCATGCGGGTTAACCAAAACTCTTGGCCAAACCAGCCCCCAAATAGGCGGGCAATGGTGCTGGGCAATTGCAGGATGATGTCACTGATTGGCATGGCTTTATTATAGCGTGGACGGGGTGCAATTTGCATGGCTCAATTGTTTTTTTTGTGTAGTGTTTGTAGACTAAAAGCCATGACACATTCCTTGCAACAATTACCGAATAAAATAACAAAGCGACCAGTGGTTTTGGCCATATTGGATGGCGTTGGTTTGGCACCAGCCAGTGATAAAAATGCCGTTCATCTGGCGAAGACACCAACGTTGGATCAGTTGTTTAAGGGGCCCTTGTTTCGGACCTTAAAGGCGCATGGTACAGCGGTTGGGATGCCCACCGATGAGGATATGGGAAATTCTGAAGTGGGGCACAATGCCTTGGGTGCTGGACGTGTGTTTTCGCAAGGGGCCAGTTTGG
>JBMHDV010000006.1:0-55196 GCA_049889215.1 Candidatus Marinamargulisbacteria bacterium | reverse complement strand
CAGTAAGCGTTGTCGTGTTTTACGGCAGTTATCGGTTATTGCAGTTAGGGCCAATTGTTTCCAATCTGCATTGCTCATCATTTGATTGGTGTTGTTATAGGTTGTTTTTTTGAGCCATTCAATGGGGGTGCTTTTTAGTATGTTCATTAAACCAGGCGGCAAGGTGTGGGTATTACGTTGCGACAACTTGAGTTTGGAGGGTCTAATAAATCTGTTTCCGAACCTTAATACTTCTGATAACATTTCATTATTATACCAGATCTTTCTTTAATATAAGGCCTTGATTCGATATGATAATGGTATGAAAAATACCATCATTTATTTAAGTTTATTTTGTTTTAGTATTGCAGGTTTTGCAAGTGATAAGTTAGCGCGCCATTCGGCGGAGTATCAGCAAGCGGTTGCGATTCTTTATCCGACCAAAGGAAATAAAGTTGCGGGTGAATTTAGGTTTAAACAAACGCCAAATGGCGTCCAGGTAAACGCCTTGGTTTCAGGTCTGACACCCAATCAAAAACACGGGGTTCATATTCATCAGTTTGGGGATTTAACCGATATGGTTGCTGGACGTTCTGCTGGTGGCCATTACAACCCTGAAGGTCATTTGCATGGATTGCCTCCAAAATTAAATCGACATGCCGGTTCCTACGGTAATTTACAAGCCAATGAATATGGTGAAGCAACGTTAGAAATATTAGATACTACCATTACAATCGCGGGGATTAAAAATCCTGTGATTGGGCGAGCTGTGGTGATACACGCACAAGAAGATACCGGCGAACAACCTGCAGGTAATGCAGGTGCTCGTATTGGGTTGGGTGTAATAGGCTTAGCCAGGCAATAATTAGATTTTAGAAATAATCTTTTTTTCTGGTGCTCTAATTTTAACCACCAGTGGGGTATGGCCAACTTTAGCTTGGCAACCGAGACGTGTTTTTTCTGTTGGTGGCTTGGATTCGTCAATATCCAGCATGTCGTACTCTTCTTCACGAGGTACTGGATTTTCGAGTGTGCCGGTTAAAACTTCAACAGCACAGCTAGAGCATGATAATTGACCATAGCAGTCCGAACACATAAATGGATCCTCATATCCATTTGATCGGACAAACGCTAAAATAGATCCCTCTTCACCCGGTTCTTCAGGGGCGTCGTTTTTATTGGCCATTAAGGTGGCCACTTCGTTGGTTAGTTCGTTGTAGATAACAATAGGTACAATGTTTGGATAATTATTTGGCGCATCAAAGTAGGCAGTAAGTGCGTCATTTAACTTTGGCTGATCGATTAGAAACGTGGCATACTCATCCACTACATCTTCAGGTAATGGATTTAGGAATGTTCTGATTTTTTCGTTTTTTAATTCACTGGGCGTGTAATCGTTTAGTTTAAACTTCATGCAATCGCTCCTTGTTTGATCATTTCGTTATACTTTTTTTGCTTTTCATTTAAGATGTGCGCATATTCATCTTCAAAAAAGAACTTCTTTTCACCAAACGCAGGTGTCAATTGGTCTATCCAGGCTGCTTTTTCATCATATTTTGCAAAGAATACTCGGTCGCACCAATCTTCATTTCGGCCTTGTAAAAATTTTAAGGCAAAAACATCTTCACCAGCGACAGTTTCGCGGCCTAATACGCAGATTTTTCCAGGACCACTCGACATTGATGGGCCACGAGCGGTGTGCCCAAGTCCAGATACTTGTTTTCTTGCGCCTTGATAGATATCCAAGCATTGCGCCAAAGGAATTTCGAAGTATTCTCGTGCACCTGTATCTCGTGCAATGAACATGTAGTATGGGATCATGCCATTCTGCACTTGAATGTCCCACATTTTTGCCCAAACATATGAGCTGTCATTGATGTGGCGCATGACTGGTGACTGAGTTCGAATGGTTGCGCCAGCTTCTTCTCTTAAGCGGCGAACTGCTTCCAAAGTAACTGTGCCTAACTCTTGGTAATGTGAAAAGTGACCCATGATGGAGATGTGTTTACCGTTATCCCTCATTTTACGAAACAACCCAATGAGTTCATCGGCATCTGTATCGGTTAAAAATCGGTAAGGGTGATAGGTTAGTGCTTTTGTTCCAACTCGAATGGTTTGGATGTGATCATATTCTGGTGATAATAATGGCAAAAGTACTTTCTTCCAGACGTCGGCTTTCATTGTTGCTGGATCGCCACCCGTCATAAGCAGATCACTCACT
Organism: Candidatus Marinamargulisbacteria bacterium; assembly: GCA_049889215.1. Classification (GTDB taxonomy): domain Bacteria; phylum Margulisbacteria; class Marinamargulisbacteria; order UBA817; family UBA817; genus UBA817. Next base: position 52,996 of record JBMHDV010000006.1, on the reverse strand, counting down.
TCAGGGTGTGACTTTAGATATTTATGTAAACGTACATGATCTTCTTCTAGAAACTTATCTTTACCTACAAATTGGTTGAACCGAAAACAGTAGGTGCAGTAGGCATGACAGGTTTGTGCATTTTTATGGAACATTAAGACGATTTTTTTGTATTTGTGTTGCAAACCATCGATGAACTCAGGTTCGTTATCATCATCAATGAACGGACGATTGGCACTTTGATTGGCTGGTGCCGGGTTTTTTGTTGACCGAATATCAGACACTTTCTGTGCAATCACTTCACGTGATGCGTTTGCTTTTTTTAGACTTAAAACTTCGTTGATTTCTTTCGGAGATAACATTTCTTTTTGTGGAAATGTTAACTGAAAAAGAGGATCGTTTTGGTAGTTATCCCAATTGATTTGCTCAACAATGTGTTGATTGATCTTAAATGGAAATACCTGTGCAACAATTTCACGTGCTTCAATATCTGGGTCCTCAATGCCTTTGTCAGCAAAAATTTGCCGTAGATCTGTACGGAGAAGTTTTTTAAACGAATGATACTTAATGACGGATCCGTTTGGGGTTGTCCAATCACTCGGTTTTTTAAAGTCGATTTTAAAATCAGACAATTCGATAATGTCTGATGTTTGTTGTGTCGTAGTACTCATGGAATTACTTTACACTGCATTATTATGTTTTGAAAATATTTTACGATAAATCTGCTGTTATGGCAGTGATGGATGTGGATTTGGTCAGTTTTTTATTGTCTGCTTTTTGCAATTCTTTGGCCGAGGTTGTATCCAGATTTTAGTGCGCCTTCAATTGAAGCGAAGCTTGTAAAATCTCCACATATGCTAATATGGTCGTTTGTAATTTTGGGTGTCATTTGAATGCTAGGGAGTGCGTGAGAAATGGTATCTGTCCAAGCAACACGCCAATGGTGTTCGTTGGTCAGTTGGTGGACTTCAGATTCAATGGTTTCGGGATTACTGCTATTAAAATGACTCACGTTCATGTAGTGTGTGCCTTGTGGTGCTAGTTTGTCTGCCAGTAATGTTGGGATATTTATATGAGATACTGGGCTTTTCTTTGCAATCAATGTTAAGGGGCCCAGTTGGGTGGGTTGTGAGGTGGTTAAAATTGTGTTGTGAACATGATGCCAGGCATTTTTCGGAGTTGGTTGATGAAGTAACTGGTGTGCGCGATGTCCGTCAGTTGCAATGACGATATGCTCGAAGGTTTGAGTGTCGCCATTAATGGTAAGTTTGTTTTGATTAATACTATCAACGGTTGTATTTAAGTGCAGCTGAGCAGTTGGTAATTGGTTGGCCAATTGATTGGGGATGGCTTGCATGCCATTTTTTGGAACAGCTGCGCCAGCTCTAAAAAAGCAATTAAGGTAAAATTTAAATTGTTGTACACCGGTAGAGCAATTTGGGTCCAGGAATACGCCTCTAAAAAATGGGGTTAAAAATTCGTTATTAAAGGCTGCTGAATAGCAATTTTTTAGGTGCCCACTGGTTGGGCTACTGGTTCCTGTGGGTGGTTGTAGGCCACCGAGTGTGTCCAATCCCATTTGAATATAATCAGTTAGTGTTGCATTTAATTTTTTGCCTTTTTTATATGCAGTTGGGTAGCTAAATGGTTTTCCAAACCATTTGAAGCCATGATCACTGATGATTTGTGCTCCGCTAGGATAATGGCAGAGATCCAAGGCCTTATAATTTAATAATTGCTGACACGTTGGGTAGTGAGGAAGTAAGACTTGGAATCCTCGATCAACTGTCAATCCGCCGCGTTTATACGAATGAACACGACCGCCAAAACGGTCACTGGCTTCAAATAAAACAAATGGTTTTTTGGCTTTTTGAAGTGCTATTGCGCATCCCAAGCCTGCCATGCCACCACCGATGATTGCAATAGTGTTCGCCATAGTATAATCATAATTGGGTTTTAGTTGATTCTCAAATTAAACCTTTGGGTATAAATAATTGCTCACACATTTTATAACTATAATCAAATATCAACTATCGTTTGACATAGAACTGATTTGCCTCTAATCTTTTGGTTTAAGGGTTTTTAATTTGAAAGTAAGTCACCAATCATCTTTTCGATCATCATTTTCCCAATTATCTTCTTATCGATTAAAGAAGAAACCCCGAAAACCAAAGGGAGATTATGATGTTTTAAGACAATTATCACCTACGGATTTAAACCAATTATTGCATGGTGTCTTTACCAAAAAGTCGTCAAGAAACATAAAGAAGTGTTGTTATCGGTTGCGTCAAGCTAAGCGAGGTTGGCAAGTGGATATTACACGAACTCGAAAGTCTCATTCACTGGCTAATTTAACGTCGACAAATGGGTCGTCTGTGAATGTTAAAAAAGTATCGGTTAGTTCAAATGATGATCCACCGTATATTCAAGAAGATTATGATGTTACACATCTCCAAGGTTATGATCAACAATTAAGTGAGGCTGGATATTTTATTTTTCATCGATTTAAGCAGTATTTTCCCAAAGCCCCATCATCAACAAGTCAAATGATACCGACGAAGTTTGTAAAATCATCGCTATGTAAAACAGTTCCAGTTGAATATAAAATCCAGATGGTAACTCGAACGGAAAACTTTGCATTTGAGATCAATTTTGATGATCCAAATTATGCTCCAAAAGCAGCAAAGGATGGTTTAAATGAGCCTCATATAGGGTATAAGATTTTTAAAAATGGTAAAAAACTTCACGTTGGGCATGTGATTGTTTCTCGATTAGATGCTGGCCGATTGGAAATAAAATAAGTCAGCGTTAATTAATTGCTGTCCGATGGGGGATCGGGTAAGCTAAATTCATGAGTCAGTCGTTTTTTATACGAGCATCCGATGCAACACACCAACCTCGCCGAGGCGTGCATCAGCACCAGCATTACGAAATTTTAATTATTCAATCGGGGACTGGTCAACATTCTGTGGATTATGAAACCTATGATGTGTGTGCTAATCAAGTCTATTTTATGCGGCCTGGTCAAGTTCATGAGTTTTCTCCTGATCATGGGGCTCAATTTTATTTTATTGCGTTTGATAAAGATGAAATTATGTTGAATGCACCCACATTACTGCATTCATTTCGGTTTTTTCAGTCGTTTCATTGCAATGCCCCAGTGGTGGTGGATGAAGTGGCGTCTTTAATCGAGCAAATGGTTAATATTCAGCAAGAATTGGCCAATCCTGCACCATTGCAGCAGCCGCTAATTTCAGGCTTGTTAACCGTGCTTTTAATTAAGATGCAGCGTAAGTTTCGGCAGTTTAATCATCAGCATGTGAGTGAAGATAACCCATTGGTGACTCAATTTAACCGGTTGATTGATTCGCAAGATGTTACGTTTCGTTTTGTGAAAGATTATGCCAATGAGTTGCATGTGTCCACCACATATCTAAACGATACCATCAAAAAAGTTACGGGGCAGCCGGCCAGTTTTTGGGTGCACAAAAAGCAGGTCTTAAATGCTAAGCAGTTGCTAAATGATAAAGCCCTTAATTTTAAAACCATTGCATCTCAGTTGGGATTTAGTGATGCGACCCATTTTGCACGATTTTTTAAGTCGCATACCCAACAAACACCGTCCATGTATCGGGCAGGGTTGGGGAAATGACTGTTTTAACGCTGGCAAAACCCGCCGCTTATGGTCGTTTAATTAAACGGTACAAACGGTTTTTGGCGGATGTTGAATTGGCGTCTGGAGAGGTGATTACCGCCCATTGCCCCAATCCGGGTCGAATGTTAACCTGCTCTGACCCTGGGTCGCGTGTTCGCTTAACCCATTTTACCGATGGTAAGCGAAAATACCCGTATCGCTTGGATTTGGTGCATAACGGCAATCATTGGATAGGTGTTAATCCAAATTTGGCCAATGATATTGTGTGGCAAGCCATTCAACAAGGTCGCTTATTTAATGATATCCCCTTGGATGGTTGGCAACGAGAGGTGCCGTATGCAGATAAGCGGCGGGTGGATTTTTTGCATGATACCGGTAAAGCATTGCGATATGTTGAGGTTAAATCTGTAACGTATGCGGATGCTGGTGTGGGCTTATTTCCAGATGCTGTGTCCAAACGGGCCAGTGATCATTTGGCCGCATTGGGGCAAATGGTTGGTGCTGGGCATCAGGCGGTGGTGGTGTATTGCGTGCAACGGGCGGATGTTAAGCAGGTATTGCCAGCAGAGGCAATTGACCCGGCATATGCTGTAGCCGTTAAAGAAGCCACAGACATTGGGGTGCAATTTATGTCAATTTCAGTTGATTTTGATAGTAGCGGCAATTCCGTTCTATTTTGTTGAAATTTTTACTGGGGTAACGTACGATATTTGGGTGAGGATTATGAGTTATGCCCAATATACATTCGTCCATTAAATTACCCATACCATTGTCACCATATGATGGCATTGATGCCCGTGTTGCAGCCACAAAGCGTTGGTTATTTAATCATAATGGATTGTCAGAACTACGGGCATTAATTCGTGACAAAGATGGCTATTCGCCACATGGTGTTGAAAAATTTATAACACCGAATAACGTTCCTCTACATGTAGATTCAGCATTGTGGGAATTGGTATCAGCGACAATGCCAATGACCGTTCAGCGCGAATTTTCGAATCGACGTTCTCGAACGGTATTCCCTACGGACCGAGCGATTAAGGAATGGTTGGTGTGGCAATCAAAAGACAAAATACGCAAGCATAAACATATTTCATATGCCAACTCTGCAGCTGGTCGGCGCACGTTTTTAAAAGATGCAATGAAGCATTACTTTTATAAGCATTATGGTTGGCGACGTATTGGCCATGCCAATTACATGACAGGCGACACCACGGGGGTGTCTTTAGCATTGCAAAGTAATCCTAAATGGTCGGTTAAGTTAATCACAGGAAAAAAGTCAGTAACGGATAACAAGCGCTGGATTGATAAGCGGGCTGAAAATCAAAAGTTGCAGGCAAATCGCGCTGGACGTGATTGCGTGTATTTGAGCCAATTAGCAGCCAATCAAGTCATACGTTCAAATAGTGACCTTAGAGGCCAAACCACAGAGTTTGATGCCAAGAGGTTTCATGGTTCACAGCGGCATGCCAATGCACGATGTGTTCGAAAGCCATGGAATTTACACGTTACCAACGCAACCCGACAAACGCGAACGTTTTTAAAACAACATTGGTTTTCTCATGATGCTATTGTTGAGCGGTTTGATGTTTTAACAGCTGATCAAAAGCGTCAAATTGACAATTTGTTTTATCGTTTGGTGCCCGATGGGGCCTTGGTGATTTGGGGGCGGCGATCTGGTCATAATGGTGGAGCGCATAAGGAACTGGACTCGGATCCAACGGCATGGTCGCAGTTGATTACCCATTTTCGACAGGCGCTGCCAGCCAAACCCATTGTTTTGTTGGGCGACCCAGTGAACTTGGATGGATTGGATTCAAATTTACGTGATACCATCAGCGAGGTGAACCGATTTTGGGATTTGCCAGACCTATCAGGAGTCATGAAAGCATTGTTGGCGATGCCAGTTGCGCAAGAGTATTTTCGATCGCTTTTTTTAGAAAATAATAATGTGGTTGTTGGTATGCGGAGTGGTATTTTGGAGTTGGGTGCAGCATTGGGGGTTCGTACCATCTATATTGATAACCATGCCTGTACCAGACATGGTGCCGGACGGCGAATGGAACAATTGGCTGGGTCGGCAGCAACCTCACGAAAACGACGACGAGAATCTGGGACATTAAATACGGTTTTTGAACAATCAAAAGAAGGTGTTGCACGGGGGTATAAGCGTGTGGTGACCAGTAGTGATTTGGGCCGAACACAAGATTATAAAACTCATCTTATTGAGTGGCAGCAACGCCTTGACGAAATAATAAATTCGCTGAATAAAGGTGTGATTACCGGATTAAATGATAAAAAAGTTGCTCGATTATTTTCATTAATTAAGCAGATAAAGAATCGGGTTCGTTGGGTGAATAAAGAGTTTGCAAATCAACAAATTGAATTAAAGATGAATCAATTGTTAGACGTCTTAACAGTGGATCGAATTGATCAAACAGCCTGTGTTGATTCAGCTGACATTGTTGACGTGAAGTCACGCATACTAGCTGGGCTTCATCATATTCATTCGACTAAACGAGCCGTATGGAATAATGATGAAATGGCACGATTGGATTGCATTATTTTTACCTATTCAAGCGATTGTGATGCCCATACCCTGGACGGCCTGCAGAAGATCCAAAAACAGGTTCAGCGATACCAACGCTATGTTGATCGTTTGCGCGATAATGCCTATGCTACGAAGGTGGAATCATTTCGGGCATTTATTGAGTCTATTTTAAATCAACCCATTGAACCAACGTCCGTTGTTTTGCGCAAAGAATTATTATCACTTAAACCAAGATTGCAGTATTGGGGGCAGCAACTTGGGTTTACAAATACGGAACTGAATGAATTATCATTGGTTGCAAAATATTTGTTTAATCATATTTATTTTGACCTTTATGATCTATCGAAACAGGTAATGTCATTAGATTTGGATGGTTTTGAAGACCGTTTGGCGTTTATGGTGTTTAATGATGCATTAACGCCTGAAATGTTGGCTCAATTGGCTGAATTGTCGGCGGATTCTGATTCAACGGTTGATTCGTATGATATGTTCACTGATTCAGATGATGATGTTTGATTAATGGTGGCCCTGCTATTAAGATTGCATTTGCAGGGCCGTGGAAAGTGTTACGCGCCAGAGGCGTTATTTTGGTTTTGAGGATGTGTGATGAATTCAATAACGGTTTCGTAATTTTGCTCGTTATCAACTGTAGCTGCTTCATCATCGTCTAGATTATCAAATGCGCCTGACCCGAATAAATTTACGCTAACGCTATCAAGGCTATTTTGTTCTTGTGGGTCAGCCTGATTATCAGGTGCTGAAGGGCTTTTTATAAGGTTGTCACTTTTTGGGTCAGTATCTGCAACATTGGATATATTTAGTTGAGAGAACAGTGCATTAATTTCATTTATGCCAGTTGGGCTTCCCTGGTTTTCTGGTGTATTGGGAGGGGTCATTGCTTCTTGCTGACGGACTGGTGGTGGTGTGGTTGGTTGTGGCGCCGTTGGTGGGGTCACAAAACCCGGTTGAGGTGATGTTTGTGGTGTGCCAAAAAATGTTGGGCTTGCTGGTAATCTCATAAAAAAAGCTCCTTTTTGTTAAAAATTTGGTTGGAATAATTAAATATTAGTAAAATAAATTATTTAAAATCAACTATTTTATTAAAAATATGTTTATGTTTCATCTTTTTTGGGTAGCTATTATTTATAGATGTATAGGAGGGATATGATGACAGAGTTAAGTCAAACTGGTTTTTCACAACGTCAGAAAGATATTGTATTGAAAGAATTTTCGAAAATGAACAGGGGGGATTATGTTTTGACGTTGCCTGTCAGAGCAGCTTTGACGCAACCTTATTCACAAGAATATAGTGCATTTTATGTATTGCCCGATCACTTACTTAAAGATATGGCTGCTCAGTTTCCACAATTTATGAAATTTTACTTTAGCGTTTGTCATTTATTTAATCAGGTTGGAAAGATGGGAAATAAATCAAACATTCTTATACAATGGCCAACAGCAATGGAAAAAGTTGATTTATTCTCAAATCAAGAAAAGATTTTCCTGCGAAGAACTGGCAATAAAGATAAAATAATTTATGTTTTATACCCAAACCGTATGATATTAACTAAAAATGGACGTCCATCAGCAGATTATGGTGGTTTTATTCAACCATTTAGAGAGCTGGAGAAAGCGTATAGTAAAAAGGAGGTTTTATTATATGGAAAGTAGATTTAACATCAACCAAGGTAATAGGCATTCAGTGCGCCAACAAAAATTACGTCAAATGCAAACCATGGCACAGACTAATCGTTTAAAGGCTTCGTCTCAAACAAATCGTACACACTCGGTGCAAAGCAATACATTTTCGCCGTCAACTCGTAACGACGGAGCGTTTATTGTCGCAGATTCGTTTCTTCTTACATATGAGACGATGGACCTTTATGGTCGTATAATGAATCGGCAGGATAACCCAGATGCTATTCATTTACGTGGTTCTGGCTTTTCTAGGGCATGCGAAGATATTGGTAAATTTGGTGATGTTATTACTGATAATGTAAAAAAAATGATTGCTGACATTAAAGTCAATTCTGATTTTGTATATGGTTTGGAAGGTTTTGAAGATCTGAACGAGTCTGTTGCTTTTATTGAGAAACGTCTTACTGGATTGAATGACATTATTGGAGAAAGTATCCAAAATGGCATTGCAGGGTTTGATGAAAATGGGGAAAATTTAAGTGAGATGCTTTTAGACGGCTATGAATTTGCATCAGATAATTTAAGGGCGGTTGATGCGCTTGGAGGTTTAAAAACTGATGCAAATGAGCTTGAGAATTTAATGACTACCTTAGCTGAGTCAGATCCTTTTGTTATGGTTGGACTGGATGATGCTTCACAAACAATGGGTGCTGCTGCAATATTAAGTCACGGGGTTGATGTTGTAAGAACTGGTATGGAAGGAATAGGACAAGGAGTAAATCATACATTTCAAGAAACAAATCTGGAAGAAGTTGGGAATATAGCTGGAAATATAGCTGAAGGTGTAGGAAACTTTATGCAAGAAGCTGAGACTATAGCTGAAGGTGTAGGAAATATTGCCGAAATAGCAGGAGACGCATTAGAAGCAGCAGATAACCTTGGAGAAGCATTAGAAGGTGTTGGCAATTGTTTATCTTTTCTAAATGGCTGTTGATGACGTTCTTGTAAACCTATGGGTGGCATTGTATTCTAATCATGTATGAAATTAATTCAACGCCGACAAACAAGTTCAGTTGATATTGGTGGCATTATGATGGGCGCCAACCACCCCATTCGTATTCAGTCGATGACGAATACGGTGACACAGGATGTTGCGGCTACCGTTGATCAAATAAAATTATTGGCTGACGCTGGGTCTGAATATGTCCGCATTACCGTGAATGACTTGAATGCAGCGCAAGCGGTGCCAGATATTGTCCATCAACTGCGAGATCAGGGGTATAACACGCCAATTATTGGCGATTTTCACTATAATGGGCACATTTTATTAACAAAATACCCAAAAACTGCCGATGCGTTAGCAAAATATCGTATAAATCCCGGCAATGTTGGTAAAGGGGATAAACGAGACGATAACTTTGCGACCATGATTCAAGTGGCCAAAGATCATAATCGCCCGGTTCGAATAGGTGTAAACTGGGGGTCCATCGATCAGCAATTGTTGGATGCACACATGGAGGCCAATGCCAAACGATCCACACCAAGGGCATTTAACGACATTATGATCGATACCATGATTGAGTCAGCTGAACGAAGTGTTGATGCTGCGTTAAACCTGGGTTTAGGCAAAGATAAAATCATTGTTAGTGTTAAAATGTCCGAGATTCAGGATATGATCGCTGCGTATGAACGTGTGGCCCCACTGATTGATGTTCCCATTCATTTGGGTTTAACTGAGGCTGGTAATGGCATCAAAGGCATTACTTGTTCAGCCGCAGCATTGGCCATTTTATTGCAACAGGGTATTGGGGATACCATTCGTGTATCTCTCACCCCAGAACCCGGCCTGCCGCGCTCGCGTGAAGTGGATGTATGTACCAATTTGTTGCAAACCATGGGGTTTCGTTTTTTTAAGCCAACAGTGACCAGTTGCCCAGGTTGTGGTCGAACAGACTCCGACTATTTTGTGCACCTTGCGCAGGATGTAAATGAGCATATTGCCCAAAAAATTAATGAATGGCGGCCCAAGTACCCGGGTGTTGAATCCTTAAAGATTGCTGTCATGGGTTGTGTCGTGAATGGCCCTGGTGAAAGCAAGTACGCCAATATTGGGATTAGTTTGCCTGGTTTACGAGAAAACCCGGCCGCACCCGTTTATATTGATGGTGAATTAAGTACGACGTTACGTGGCGATAACATTACCCAAGAATTTATGGCCATTCTAGACGACTATATTGTTAAAAAGTATTCTTAAATAAGCGTTTATTCGGGTTGATTTTAAGGAAACTCGACACCCAACTCGAGTAATGCCGTTTTGGTAGTGTCCGGTGATTTAAATACAATCCCATGCATTCCCGCATCTTTTGCTGCTGCAATGTTTTCTGGTAAATCGTCAATAAATACACATTCATCAGGGGTAAGGTTATACGTTGCAAATAGTTTTTGATAAATGGCGGGTTCTGGTTTCATTAAATGGTGGTGTGCTGAAATGATGGTGCCATCGGCTTGGTATAAAAATGGGTGAATTTCTCGTAGTTTAGAGAATGGAACGGCTTGAAAATTGGATAGTAAGTATAAAGGATAAATGCGTTTTAAGTTTAAGAATAGGGATCGAGAGTCATTAATTAAATGCAAGTGGTAAACAAAGTTTTGAGTGATGACTTGCAAGTTGTCTTCTAAGTTTGGGTCAGGTATTTTATCGCTTAATAAATCAACCAGTGATGATTCATCCAAGGTGCCACGATCCAAGTCTTGCCAGTATTGAGCATTAATAAAATGAGTCAAATAGTCACTATGAAACTCATTTTCAGGGAGTAGCTTTTGCAATATGTACGTTGGTTCATAGCCAAATAATACGTTACCAATATCAAATACAATGTTTCTAATCATTCGATATGCCTTTTTTGATGGAATGTGTTTAGCGTATTCAATTAAGTCCAAAATGTCCAGTGTAGGTTTATGTTTAAAACCTCAGTAAACTGGGCATAAATTAGTAGTACCTAAAGGGGGAAGGTTTTGCCAAAAAACAGGTTAAAAAACTGGTTTATGCAAGTGCTCGCACTGACACTACTGGTGTTGGAGCCAATGGTGACGCCTATTCAGGCGTTAACGGATGGCGATATTCGGTTGCAAGTGCAGTTGGTATTGGGCCGAGATGGTGTTCCAATTAACGGCACAGAAGATGTGGTGATTCGGTTAAAACGAGACGGTGGGGTTGTGATGTGGGAGAAGACGTACGAGAACCAGGCACTGGACGAGGGTGTTTTAAGTGTGGAGTTAACCGGCGATGATGACCAAGCACGGGCGTTGAGTGCGGGGATGTTTGATGCAACTGGGGTATTGCTGGCGGTTGAGGTGAATATGGTGGAAGTGGAGCTGAGTTTGGTGAGCCAGCCATATGCCATCAAGGCACGGATGAGTGACGAGGCACATAGTGCACGAGGGTTGCGTGGGGTACCGGTGCAAGCGGTGAGCGATATTAGTAATGGTGATGTGTTAACGTATCGAGATGGTGTGTGGGTGCCAACGGGTCAAGGGGACGGTGTGGCAGGAATTGCCAGTCAAAGTGGTGTTGGGAGTAGCGTAGAGAGTTTAAGTGATGTTCGGATTAGCGGAGTAAATGAAGGGGATGTGCTGCGATTTAATGGTGCGAATTGGGTGAATGGCGAGGACCGGGTATTGAGTGCAGAGGATGTGAACGAGATTGTGAGTGATCGCGGGTATTTAACGGAAGTGAATGGGAGTGCGCTAGAGGCGGGTGCCTATGACCAGATTACGGGAATTGGAGGGAAGATCGATGTGAATCCGGTGATACGGTTAAAGGACGATGTAATGATAGATGGCAGTTTAAGTGTGGGGCGGATTGGGATGTCGTTAATGCCGGTAGATGAGGTGAATGTGAGTACGTTGAATGTTGGAGGGATAACCATACGGTCAGGAAGTGGTCGCTTGCAGGTGAGCGAAGGCTTGGTGATCGGAGGTCGACAAGGTGAGGTATTAAGTGGCCAGGGATCAGTGAACCGGTTGGGCGTTTTTGTGAGTGGTAGTGAGCTGGGATCAGCGAGTGGATTAATGTGGGATCAGAACCAGGGTCAGTTGGGAGTGGGAAGCTTAAGTGAGATGGATGGTGTGAAGCTGAACGTTGAGGGCGATTTACGGGTTGGTAACCAGTTGATTGTGGGGGATGAGGTATTGGATTTGAGTTCGTATGTGGTAGAGAGTGAGTTAAGTAGTGTTGCGATGAGTGGATTGTATAGCGATTTAACAGGGAAGCCAGACTTAAGTGTGTATTTGGATGAGGCGACATTAAGCACCCGCTTAGGAAACTATTATACACAGACCGAGGTATTGGGTGAGATAGATACAAAGTTGGCGAGTTACCGAGAGAACGAGATCGCGGGATTGATTACGACGAGGTTAAGTGATTATGAGACGGGAAGTGAACGAGATGGCAAGGTAAGAGAGGCATTGGGGTCGTATATGACGAGAGAAGAGATTGGGAGTGGTTATGTATCGAACGAGGCCTTAACGCAACGGTTGGGCGGGTATGCAACGGAGGCGAAGATAAGGGGCGAGATATTGAGTGGATATGTGGTGAGTGCGGATGTGTCGGAAGTGGGACGAACGGGAAGTTATAACGATTTAGAGGATGTGCCGATGTTGGTGAGGCAGAGCGAGTATGTGGCCCAAAATGAGTTGAATGCGAGCACGTATGCGACGCGAGAAGAGCTAAGTAGTGGGTTGGTGGATTTGGAGACGCGAGTGACGCGAGATGTGATGGGGATGGTGAGGGATGGCTATGTGAGTCAGGCATCGATGAGAGAAGCAAACTATGCGCCGCAATCGAGTTTGGATGCGTTGAGTGATGTGGCAAGAAGTGGCGAGTATGGTGATTTATTGAATGTGCCGGACTTGAGTGGGTATTTAAGTGGGGATGAGATAAGTGATGGTTATGTGAGTGAGGGTGAGTTGGTGAGTACGATGAGTGCGTATATAAAGAGTGAGGATGTGTCGGAAGTGGGACGGACGGGCAGTTTTGAGGATTTAATAGATGAGCCGGACATGAGTGAGTATCAGCGAGTGAGTGATATGGAGTCGTATTTAACGGTGAGTGCGTTTAATAATGAGATGTTGGGAGTTGTGAGATTGGGAAGTGGGACGAGTATTGATTTAAGTGGCTATGCACAGACGACAGAGGTGACAGGATTATTGAGTGGGTATGCGAGGAATGATACGTTGAGTGCGGTGGCAACGACGGGCGAGTTTAATGATTTATTGGGGATCGAAGATGTGGTGAGAGAGGGTACGTTGACAACACGGTTGGGGACGTATGTGACAAGTGAGGGGTTGGCAGATGAGCGGAGTCGGATAGATGAAGTGTATTATGATGAGGGTGAGTTGGCCGCTGAACTGGCGGGATTGAAGAGTGAGATTGGAGAAGAGCGAGGGGTTGCATTGGGTGGTTACGATACAAAGGCTGAAGTTGATGGGAAGATAGAGGCAGGAATCGCGGCATTTAAGGTGGGGGAGATGAGTGCTGCAATAAATGAGGCGGTGTTGGATAAGGTGAGTGAGAGTGAGTTGGAGATAAGTTTAAGTAGCTATGTAAAAGAGGGGACGATGAATGCGGTGATAGAGGAATCGTTGACGGATTACATGACAGAGACAAAGTTAGATGAGGCGGGTTATTTAAAGGTAGAGTCGGAGCAGGTGACTGTGGATGGCGATATGGAAGTGAGGAGCATCACAAGCACGGCAGTGGCAACGATGAATGCGGTGGTAGCGAATACGGTGAGAGTGAATGGGGATATTGCATTTACGGGGATGTTAAAAAAGGATGGTTACGAGTATGAGGTTGAGACAATAAAAGATGGTGCGGTGGTTGAAGCGGATCTAGCAGCGAATGCAGTAACGAGTGGGAAGATTGCTGATGGGACGATAGTGGATGGTGATATTAGTGCAAGTGCAGGAATTGCGTTTAGTAAATTGGCGATTAATGGCGCGAATGTACGAAGTGTGAATCCATATAGTGGTGGCACGGGTGTGACCGTTGGCAGTGATGGTGTGATCGGCATTGGTCAGTCGGTGGGTGCAAGTGATGGTGTGACGTTTGGTGGGTTAACAGTGAATGGGAATAGTGACTTTAATGGAAACATCAACTTTACAGGGCAGTTATTAAAGAATGGTGAGTTATATGAAAGTGGTGCATTTAAGAAGAATGATGCAGGTGAGGCGTATTTTGATTCGTCTAATGTGGGAATCGGAACGAATGATCCAGCAAGCAAGCTTCATGTAAAAGATAGTTCAGCAATCATGATTTTGGAGACAACGACGGGTCAAGAAAACGGTCGGGCAAGTTACATTTCGTTTCGAGATTCAGAGGCAAATAATGAATTTGCTTGGTTGGGAGATGGAGACAGTGGAAATCAGGCGTTTTATGCCTATATGAGTCGAGGGCAAGATTTTGCGATAATGAATGGCGATGTGGGGATCGGAACCAATGACCCCAGTGCAAAGTTAGAGGTGAGTGGTGATGTAAAGGCAACATCGTTTATTGGTGATGGGTCGCAATTAACCGGAATATCAGCTGGGAAGTGGTCAGACGTAAGTGGTGGTGGCATTAGTTATGGCAACAATGTCAGCATTATGGGTGATTTAAAGATGGCAGGAACCGATTCGTACATTTGGACCAATGGAAGTGGCAGTGGGTATACCGGATTATGGGATGCAGCGAATAGTCGAGTGGCTTGGAAATATGTTGAAGGTGGTGACTTGCAGTTGGTGCCAAGTGCTGGAAATGTAGGGATTGGGACAGCATCACCTAAAACAGCATTGGATGTTGATAGTACCAATGCAAGTCAAATTATTGTGCGGCGGACATCAAGTAGTGCATCAACCAGTGATCATGCGATTAGTTTTATTCATGGAAGTGGCACAGATTATGTTGGTAGAATTGGGCATTTGGGTAGTTTGGGTAATGGTTGGTCATTTGATATGTGGACGGATGAACCGTATCCGTTAACTTTTTCAAATGCGAGTACGGAACGAATGCGGATTGATGCTGATGGTGATGTAGGTATTGGAACAAATAATCCCCAAAGCAAATTGCAAGTGGTCGCATCAAATGCAGATAGTATTTGGGATTACAGTGCATTGAGTTCAAATATTGCGCTTGAGGTGGGTGAAAATGGCGACGGTAATTTAGGAACAATCAAATTAAACTCCTTTGATTCAGGGCACTTTGTGTTTTTACGGCCATCCAATGGTAATTATCATGTTGATAGTACAAGAGGGTATTACTTCTTTAACTGGGATGAAGATGTTAGAGGTGGAAACCATGGGGTATTGAATATTGCAAATGAATCCGGTGGTCATACTGTTCAATTGCATACGGCTGGCAATACCTTTTTTAATGGTGGAAATGTAGGGGTTGGTGATTCAAGTCCAAACCATAAGCTTGATGTTGCAGGAAGCATTGGGCTTGATGGTAATATCCACTTTGGTGACGACGGCACCCCTGAAATTTCATTTGCCAATCATACTTATGGGGATGCAACATACATTGGCGGTGGAGGAAACACCATTATTGGTGGTGGTGAGTTTGCCTCAGCAATGAAATCACTTGTAAGTGCTAGTTCTGAAGATTTGTATTTGGGATCAGATACCAACGTGTATATGTTTACAAATTCACAATCCATAGGGAGTCGAAAACAAGCGTTTAAAGCTGATTCAAGTGGAAGAGTGTTTGTTGGTAGTGGAAGTTCTTCATCGATTGATTATTCGACAAATGTCTTTAATGTTGTTACCCCTTCTGGAACGGGAACATTCGGCTCATTAAATACCTCTTGGTTTCATATGGATTCATCCACAGGACAATTTTACTTTAATGATCCAGCTCATGCCAATGGTGGGTTTCATACCTATTCTGATGAACGTTATAAAACGGACATAACATTAATCCCTAACGCATTGAATAGAATAAAACAAATTCGAGGAGTTACGTTTGCGTGGGATAGAGATCAGTATCCTGAAAAGGAATTTTTGCCTGGTTTGCAGTATGGTGTTATTGCACAAGAAATTGTTGAGGTTTTTCCTGAAATGGCTGAAAAGGTTGATGGGTATTACACCATGCAATATTCCGAATTAATACCAGTATTAATTGAAGCAACTAAAGAACTAAAAGAAGAAAAAGATAATGAAATCAATGATCTAAAAACACAACTTAATGACTTAATGAGGCGTATCGAAGTGTTGGAAAATAAGTAAGTGCATTTGTTTTGCCATAAATTTCTGTTTGGACCAAATTCAATTCAGTCAGTATAATTAAGCCATGTCAACAACCTCAAATGTTGTGATTGTCGGAGCTGGTCTAGCAGGCTTAATGTGTGCCCAACGGTTGGTAGAAAATAGTCAACCGGTAACCATTGTGTATCATGGTGATATCCAGCATACATCATCGTATTATGCTCAGGGTGGGATTGCTTGTGCGTGGCATGATGATGATTCTATTTTAAGTCACATGTCAGATACAATCATGGCAGGTGATGGTTTATGCAAAACATCGGTTGTTCAACAATTTTGTGAAGCTGCACCTCAGTTACTAACTGATTTAATGGACCTTGGTGTTCCATTTGATAAGACGTCCATGGGATCGTATAAATTAACGAAGGAAGGCGCTCACACGCACCCAAGAATTTTTCATGTTAAGGATCATACGGGGTATGCGATTATTCAAACATTATACGAAACATTAAAACATAACCCGTTGGTCACTTGGGTGAATGGATCGTTGGAAGGCTTGAGTATTGGTAATTCAGGCCGAATTATTGGTGTAAAAGTCAATCAAACACCAATTAATGGACGGGCTGTTGTTATGGCTACGGGTGGCTTTTCGAATGTGTTTTCACAATCAACCAATCCTAAAAAGAATATAGGGGAAGGGATAGCCTTGGCGTATCAAGCCGGTGCGACCTTGTCTGATTTGGAGTTTATTCAGTTTCATCCTACTGTTTACTGTACCTCAACTCATCCTCCGTTATTAATTTCAGAGGCATTACGGGGTGAAGGTGCATTTCTTGTGAATAAGAATAATGATCGATTTATGAAGAATTATCATGATTTGGGTGATTTAGCACCACGTGATGTGGTGGCTCGAGCCATTGTTAATGAGCAGGATGTGCGATTAAATATTGCACCACTAATGCCAACCATTGCCATTCGGTTCCCTACCATTTTTAGAGCTTTAATTGACCGTGGTTTTAGTGATAAAGAGTATGAGATTCCTATTCAGCCTTTGGTGCACTATACGCTTGGAGGCATTGCTGCTTCTGCTACAGGTGAAACTAATGTTCCTGGGCTGTATGCAATTGGAGAGTGTGCTGCAACGGGTTTTCATGGCGCCAATCGATTGGCATCAAATTCACTGTTAGAGGCTGGTGTGATGGGGCAATTGTGTGCCAAGTCGTTATTAAATCAACCAGTGGCTAAGTTCTCTCAAGCTATTGCAAAAGAGATCGAGTTAACGCCTTTACCAGCGGCAACGTTGGTGTGGTTGGGTGAACTTGCTCGAACGCATTTGGGCGTTATCCGACATGGGGATGAACTGTTTGCAGCAATTCAGCAGTTGCAGGCCAGTGATCATGCTGAGCATCCGATGCTCGAGTTTATGACGGCTGTGTTTCAGTCTGCGTTTCAACGTCGCTCATCTTGCGGTGGTCATTTTCGTTCAGATGCCATAAAAAATGACAGTGAATTTATTCATTCCATTGTCAAATTAGGTGCTGAAATTATTCATCGATAACGCCAAATCTTTTTAAATGAATCTTAGTGGGGAATGGGCTTACTTTTCACTAAAGAAATTAATCTAAATTTCGTGTTTAGATGCGCTTAAAAATGGGAATAACATAATGGTCTCTATAAGAGTAGTTATCATGAAATTAATTAAGCAGTACTTAGGAATTGTTGTTTTAGCGATCTTTGTCGGGTGTATTTCAGTGGCCAGTTATGCTGATATTCCGCCTGAAATACAGTTTAATGCTGTGTTTAATTTTGACGAAGTTCCGATATCCGGTAACCAGCAGGTAAGTGTCCGTTTAATTTCAAATAGTAAAGAGGTATATAAAGAATTTCTTGATGATGTTTATTTTGATAAAGGGGTTGCTCAAATTGTTATTGGCGGAGAGGGAAGTGATTTAATTAACTCAATTTTTGACGACCCTAATTTGATTGTCAAAATTAGTGTTTTAAAGCATCAATTAACTTTTCCTGTTAATTCTGTCCCCTATGCGATTCGATCAAAGGAGTCTAATAAGGCCCGTCGCATAGATAATGAGGCGATTGTTAAATTTATCGAACCTGAACGCCGGGTGGGTGTCCATCGCAATGATCCAGAAGTTTCACTGGATGTAAACGGGGTGATTCGACTCCAAAATAAATTGTTAACTGATGAACTTTCAAATGGAGTGCTGTATTGGGACGGAAATTCAAATCAGTTTTTGGTGTATCGAGATGGTGGATGGGTATCGATGTCATGGTTACCTGATCCTCAAGATCAAAGTAAATGGACCCGATATCCAGCAGATTCATCAATTGGGACAATTAAAAAAGTAGGCATCGGCTTATCACCCAATTCTTTTGCGCTTTCAGTGAGTCAAAATGCACTTATTTCAACGGATTTAGTCATAACGGATAAAATGCTTTTATCTGGCTATGCGACTTTAACTAATGGTCAAGGTTTTAATTCGCAGGGGGATTTTTCTACAGCTGCGGTTACCTTGAACGCAACCAACTATTGGGCCAATGGTGATATCCACTTTTCGGGTATTTTGCATGGTGATGGTCAATTACTTACTGACTTAAATCATTTTCCAGACCAGGCATTTACGACTCAGCATTTGTCCGACAATATGGTTGCGACTGAGCACATTCAAGCGGATATTATTCGCTCTCATCATCTTAATAATGATATTGTTTCACCCAATCATTTGCTAGTGGCTCATTTTGATGCGGCAATGATTGAAGATGGTAGTGTTTCATCCAATCATATTGTTGATGGCTCTGTTCAAACCCATCATATGCTTCGTAATCAGATTTCTTCTGAAGATATCCGGCTTAATGTTTTTGTAAAAAATAAATTTGCGGATAATGCCATTCGATCTCATCACATCTCTGATGCAAGTATATCGGATATTAAAGTCGGTGATTATCAGTTAAAACATGATCACTTTGTTACAAATATTGTTGATTCTTCGAAAATAATGAATGGTCAATTAACAGCTGATCATGTCCCATTATCATCCATCCCACTTAGTCGATATGCCGATACATTTTCAATTGCTGCTGGTGGGACAGGAAAGACAGTATTTGATAATTATGGTGTTTTATATTCAACATCAGTAAACGCATTCGAAACGAATATTAATGTGCTTAAATTAAAGGACGAGTATATGGGGATAGGTGGTGAGATTGTTACCACTCAGTCCATTGCGCTTAAAGGAAATTCAGATGTTATTTTCTCAACCAAAGCGGAATCCAATCGATTGCCTCATCTAGAGTTTGAAAACAGCATTGCATCATGGAACTTTTTAGTTGACTCAAACGGTACATTTAAAGTCAAAAAGGCCAATCAGGTGGCATTGCAAATCAACACAAATGGCCGGGTTGGTTTTGGCGCAGAGCCATTGGAAGTGTTAACACTTAGTGGTCCAATTTCTCTAGGTGGCGTTGATGGTCCAGTTGAGGCGGGTGTAATTGCTTACATTGATGGTCAGTTTAAAGCCAGAAAAGATAGTGCGTGGATTGTTTTAACTTCGGCAATGGTTAATGCGCGGTATTTTAATTCAGACCAAATTGATCATGTCGCCAAGTCCAGTGTTGTATTTTCCAAAAATAATCATTTAATTGGTGATGCGCATATGATTTATAATGCCTCAAATGCTCAGATTGATGGTCAAGCATTGCATATTAGTGATGCGGATCAGGTACGCATCTCTGGTGCATTATCATCGGTTCATAACGTTAATAATTCATCCCTAGTTGTGGATCAAGCGAGTCTTAATTTTTTAAATGATGTGACAGCACAACTTGATGCAAGTGATGTTCAATTTGTCGAAAATTCAAGTATTAAATCTCAAGAATCATCGCTTTCTTTTGTGACCCAATCCAGTGTCAATGCCAAGGAGTCTACGGCCACTCATCTGTCAAAAGCAGGTGTTACTATTAGAGGGTCTCAACTAAATGGGGTTAATGATAGTCAGGTGAACGCAACTAATTCTACCATTGATGGAATTAATGCTGCAGTGGTAAGTGCTGATCATAGTCACCTGTCCCATGTGTCTGAATCCGATGTAAGCTTAAATCAATCGCAACTTCAAATGGTGAATGATGTTGACGTTGATATTGTTAATTCGGGTGTTTATCAAACCAAAAGGTCACGTATTTCAGGGCAACATTTAAGTGTTTTTGGTGGTGATGATCATGCCATTAATGCTAATCATTATTTGGGTCTTGTTGGTCATCATCATCATATTGAGGGGGATCGTAGTATTGGTATAGGTGATCAATTGAGTATACAACATCCTGATGCAACATTAATTAACTTATCAAAAGGTCCAATGCGCTCAGATCGTCCAGGGCAATTAAAAATTCGTGCTGAGGGTGGGGTTCACGTTCAACTTTCAGATCAACAGAGCTTGGCGGTGTCACTGCAAAATGATGGGTGGGCAAATGTGAGTGATGAATCATTAAAAATGGCACTAACACAAGTGGATCCAATTCAAATTTTAACAAAGGTGAAGGCCTTGCCAATTAATTACTGGGCCTATAAGAATCAAAAAGATGTTCAGCATATTGGTCCATTTTCTCAAGATTTTTATCGACTATTTAACTATGGAAACTCGGATAAGGTCATACACAGTATCGATGCGGATGGTGTTTTATTGGCAGCAATTAAAGGATTGCATATGTCGTTAGAAAACCTAGAAGATACCTTTCAAATGAACGAGTCCTTAACGGTGTCATCGCAACAATCATTATTCTCAATTGAAGCAACTTTAAATGATTATCAAAAACAATTAGATGACTTAAGTAAGCTTTATGCGTTTCAACAACGTTTATTGAATGAATTTAATCAGGATGTTCAAGCTCAAGATGAAATGTTGGCTTATGTTGAAAACGTGGTGAGTCGGCTAAAGTTGCAAGGCATGGTGTCTCAAGTGTATTTATGGCGTTATTGGCTACTAGGTCTGGGGTTTCTATTGGGTGGCCTGTTGCAAGGACTTATTTATTGGAGGCGATCAATATGATTCGCTTCATAATTTTAGTCGTTATTGCTGTAATTTCAACCGGCTTAAGAGCGTCAACAATTACGACTTTTTTAGAGCTGGTTTTAGCTGAAGATGGTGTCATGATTGAAGGGAATAGGCCCATAACGGTACAACTTCGATCATCTTCTAATGATGTGGTTTGGGAGGAAGTTCATGACGCTCGTTTTTATAAAGGGGCAACAGTATTTGAGATCGGGACAAAAAAGGAGCTTAAGACCTTTTATTTTTATGACAAAGGAACACGTTTAATTGTTGAGGTTGATGGATCATCTGTTGATTTGCCAATGTATTCAACGCCATTTAGTTTGTTTTCCCATGCCGCTGATATTGTGAATGCGATTCATATGGAAGGTGTGTTTCATACTGATCTTGTCAATGAACGTATTGGCATTGCTTTGGATGTAACAACCCCATCGGTACGCTTAGAGGTGAACGGTGCGTTACGTGTTAGTGATGATGTTGAAAATGATGAGATTGGTGTGATTCGTTGGCGAAATAACCGTTTAGAGGGTCGTCATAACGAACGTTGGAAGTTATTGGATGCTGGGCCAGAAGATGAGCTTCAAAGCAAGTGGTCGGAAAATTTACCAGCAGTTCAGCCGGCATTTTATGTTGAGGATGGGGTTAATATTAAAGTTGCAACGACCAATGTTCAGGCAAGATTAACGGTTGGAGGAGATGTATTTATTGAAAATACAATCACAGCCAATGGGACCTTAACTTTTGGTGATCGTTTAAATTTAATGAATGATTATGGGGTCTCCTTAAACGGTCAGGTTATGATGCGATCATTGACGATTGATTCGAATAATCAGTTAAGCAATACAAATGGCTTGGTTTTTTCTGGTGTTATTAATGGTCGTGGTGATGGCTTAACAAACATTCAGTCCAATTCCATCTCAAATGATGCAATACAAAATAACGAGTTAGCGGATGGTGCATTAAGGGGCAATCATTTAAAGTCAAAAGTGATTGGTCAGCGTGCATTGGCTGAGCGAGTAATACATCGTCGTCACCTTCACCCATCATTCAAATTAACAAACCAATATTTACTGCCACTTATCATAAATAATTCAAAACTTAAGCGGCATTCTGTTCTTGCTGCTGATTTAAGTCCAAACTTTGAGTTGAGTTTATATGTGTTTGAAGATGGTGCCATAGTTAGTCGGAACATCGGGTCACAAAATATTGATCATACAAAAATTCAGGATGGTGCGATTAAGCATTCACATTTTCAAACGGGATTTATTGATCGGACAGACATTTTGGCTGCGGATATTTTTCAGGCTGAAAATATTTTGGATGATTCTATTATTGCCAGTGATTTTTCACCGCAATCATTAACCTATGCTCATCTCAGCGGCCTTGTTCCAATCAATAAGGGTGGTACCAATGTATCATCGTTTAATCAAAATGGTGGGCTTATTGTTGTTTCAGACAATGTGATGCTTACTTCAACTCAATTTGTTCAAGCCACAAATGGATTCGGAGTTAATACAACATCTCCAGAAGCCAATTTGCACATGGTGGTACAATCAGGCGATTACCCCATTGGTTTACAAAGTAGTGGTGCACATGAGGTTGGCTTTAGAATTCAAAATGGGGCTGGAAATTGGTTTGTTGGAATTGACGGTCAACGGCAATTAAAATTTCAAAATAAAGGTCAATTAGCACAGGGCGTATTTATTAATATTCCAAATGAGAGAATTGGTATTGGCGGTGCTCCTGGAAATCAAAAGGTACAGGTGTATGGTGGTATTTTAATAGGAAATAAAACCATTCCTACGGCCAACTTAAAATCAGGAACTATCTTTTTTAATGATGTTAATACCTTTCAATTTAAAACAAATACTGGGTTGGCATCATTGAATAATGATAATGGGCCATTAATGGAGAGTCATTATCATGTTACAGCGGTGGATGATTTTTCAAGAGAGTCTCAAGTTTTTTTAGGCGAATCATCGACATTGTTTGGACGTGCTCATCAGGTGACAGGCGCAAACAAAAGCTTGATTGTTGGTCATAATGTCATGCTATCAAACAGCTATGGAAGTGATATTGTTTCTAAATTTGCGATTGGGAATGGTGTGATGGATAGTGTTGTTTCCTGTGACTTTGGTCAATTTGAGATGGTTCGTGATTCCTATTTAGCGGCCTCATCTTGTCATGCAATGCAACTAACAGATGCACATGTCGATGGAGATCAAATTTCAGCGTCATTTGTTCGAAATTCACATATGTTTGGTAAACATCATGTGGTACATCAATCCAATAACTCACAAGTTTCTGGCAAATCAAACCGTGTATCATTTGTAGCCAATGGCGTTATATCTGGGCAAGGTCACGATATGATGCATTCAACAGATTCAACGGTCGTTGGCCATGATCACCAAGGTGCCTTTTTAAACCATGTGACTATGTTGGGTGATGGCCATGTTGCTGCTTATTCATCGCATAGTTTGTTAACTGGGCAAGATCACTTTTTGCAGCACGCTAATCAGGCGGTGGTTTCTGGGAACCAAAATACCATCATTCATGGTGCTGGTCAGTATCAAGGGAATTCCATAGTTCACTTAGGTGGCGGTCAGCCTGTAGTTGAAGGGAATAATAGTTTGTTGTTGGGGCATTATTCTGCAGGTCAGGTTCAGGCCAATGGATCGATTATGATAGGCTCTTTCCCAACGAAGGATGTGTCAGTTTCTGATGCCATTGTTTTTTCAGCACCGGGAGGTGTTGATATTTATTCTGGGGATCATGTGGTTGCTCACTTGCCAATGAATGGCGGTAGTTGGGCCACGGTATCAGATGAACGCATCAAGGTAAATGTTCGCCCGTTGGTTCATCGAGATATTTTGAAGAAGGTGGTTCAATTGTCAGTTCCTGAATGGCAATATAAGGGGCAGCAATATGTTTCTCATATTGGTCCTATGGCGCAGGACTTTTACGATGTTTTTAGACTTGGGAACTCAAATACATCCATTCAGTTGGTGGATATTGATGGGGTTATCTTTAGTTCAATTCAAGGCTTGGGAGACGTCTATAATCAATTAAAGTTGCGGGTACTCAATGATTCAAAAAACCAACAGCGTATTGGTCAAGATTCAGCGAAGTTAAATACTCAAGTGATGGTGTTAAATGATCGAATTCAAGAATTAATGGCAACGGATCGTGATATGAATAATGTGTACCAATCATTAAATGATCATGAGCTTAGACAAGGGCATTCCATTAAGGAGCTTTCATCTCAATTGGAACATCTTGAGGCTACTCTGGGAGTGGGTAAAAAATGATACGGTTACTGATTTTTCTTATTGCGTTCATTTTTCCATGTTGTGCGTTGGCTGAAGAAAAAATCATTGAGGTTCCTTCAGAAATGACGGTTGAAATGATTTTAGCCAATGATGATGGTATGTTGAATGGCAACTATGACGTACGTGCTCGGATTTATGACCCGGTTAGTCGTCGTCGCGTATGGTTTGAAAACTTTCCAAATCATCCTATTGAAAATGGTGCACTTGTTTTGGTTATGAATTCTATTCCGTCACTCAATGCCTACGAGTTGCACCTTAAAGAATTGAAGTTGGTGGTCACAGCTGGAACCGAAACAGCGGTTGTTCCGTTACTTACAGAGTTGTATTCATATCGATCTTTATTTTCTGAATTTGGTTGGGCCACACGGTTTCCCAATATTTTATTTATTGATCGTGTCAAAAATCAACTTGGTATTGGGACTCAACTGCCAAAAGCGCCGCTGGATGTTAATGGTGCACTTAAGTTGGCTTATGAAGACACCGAGGTTACAGGTGCCATTCGCTGGTCAGCCAATAGCTTGCGGGTTCGTCATCCATCAGGTTGGGTGGACTTACTATATAGTAATGAGTCGTTCCAAGCATCACGTTGGACGGATGCTGTAACAAATATCCAATTAACCTCTAAAAATTATTTAATTGGTATTGGAACTAAGTACCCCACAGAAAAATTACAGGTGAATGGTAACGCTTATTTTGATGGACAATTAACAGCAACCAATGTCGTAGCGAATCAATACGCTGCAAATCAATTTCAATTGTCGAGTTTGGGTTTAAATGCATCGCAATTGATGGTGTTTAATTCTCCAATAAAACAAGAATGGACAAACGATAATCTAATTGTTCAAAAAGTAGTGGGAAATGGATCAGGCTTAACCAATGTAGGTGAACTTAAACAAGATTTTTCTAATAACATTATTCAAGAACGGCACTTGGTCGATGATGTGATTTCATCACGTAATTTAATAACAAATACAATTGACGCTTCGCACCTTGCCTTAGAAAATATTCAAAAAGATCGTTTGGTTGAATCGATTTTTAATGGTGCCCTTTTGGCGGATAATTCAATAAATTCAGATAATATTATTGAGAGTTCGTTATCGTTTGATGTTTTACAGGACAATGATTTGGTTGATTATATTTCAAATGGGTTCTTTGATTCTAATGTTATTGCATCTGAGAGTATTTACAATATTCATTTTCAAGACCATACAATTACATCCGCTGATATTCAGGCGAATAGTTTGGACGCGACACATCTAGCGAATGATATTGTTCGTGCTGGCCATATTGCAGATGATCAAGTAACGATTACAAAAATAAAAACAGGTGAAATCAATTCGTCACTATTTAGTGGTGTTTTACCAATCACAGGTGGTGGAACAGGGGTATCTTCAATCGCAAAAAACCGTGTCATGATTTACAGTAATAATGTATTTTCTCCCAATGGGTCGGTGTACATTAATGATAATGGTAATATCGGTTTTTATGATTCCAATACACTAACAAGTATTGATTATAATTTTCAGGATCGTATGGTTGTTGGGAGTTTATTAAATAATGTTTCGGTTAAAATAGATCAGCCAGCGGCAAGCGCACTGCAAATTCCGTTAAAAAATTCGCAAGATAATATCATGGTTGATCTTACAAATACAGGTGCACTTGTTTTTAGAAGTGGTAGTAATAACTTGTTTGTTCTTCAAAGTGATACCGTAATTTCACGTTCTTTGGCCAGTAATCAAGCGAACTTTGATTTGGGTGCTGCGATTCAAATTGGTCGTTCAGAAAACTCAGCTGGAAATGCCGGTACGATTGAATATCGATCAGATACAAATAGTTTTCGATTTCATGATGGCACGGATTGGGAAACAGTTAGTGATGTTCGGCATGGTCTTGGGTCCCCGTTTGTTGTGGATAGTGATTATGACAATAATGGATCAACAGTGTTGTCACAATTAACGGGTTCATCCATTCGTACAAAATCGTCATTTTTACCACGAGTGTCTAATTCTCACGTTCATGGGGCACATATCCTAGCAGATGCATTGGACCAAGCAATTGTAACGGCGAACCATACCACACTTCAGTTGGTTCAACACTCTAATGTATCTGCAAATCAAGCAACATTGTCACATGTTCAATCCAGTGAGTTGGCAGTTGATGATTCCATTGCATCTCGAATTCTAGATTCGACCATCAACGCAAAAAAATCACATTTATTTGATATTAAAGACTCGGTAATTGCTGGTGATCAAATAACAGCGATGGGGCTTGATTTGGTTCAGGCAAAATCACAATCAGCCACCTTACAATTTGTTTCAGATGCTGCGTTAATTGGTGATAAAAACCGACTTCGTGCGGTTTCAAAGGCCCAGGTTATGGGGGATGCCAACCATCTTGAGCATGCGGCAGCTGTTCGAATTAATGGTCAGGCTAACATTGCAACTCATCTAAATGAGGCGACCATTCTTGGTGATTCAAATCACATTATTGGTGCTAAAAATATCGTGATTGAGGGTCATCAAAATGTTGCGTTTAATGCAAGTGATTCAACCATGACTGGAACCAACCAGCGCTTGATTGGGCACCAGGCTAATTTAACTGGCGATGCAGTGGTTGCCATTGGAAATCAGATTTCAGTAAGTGGAAATCATACCATGGTGGTTAGTGCAGATTCTAACCCCACGACAGTGAGTGGGGATTACAAATTAGCGTTGCATGCGCCTGGTGGCGTGCATATTCAAACAGGGGATGGTATGGTTGTTTCGGCAACCGCTGCCTCCGGTGGTTGGACCATGGTGTCAGACAGAGATTTAAAGACCAATATAAAACCCGTGGATGTGAAGGTCGTGTTTGATTCATTAATGTCACTTCCTGTCCAACAATGGGAGTATGATTTTAATTTAGGTTCGAATCATATTGGGCCAATGGCACAGCAATTTAAGCGTGCATTTGATATTGGGGAAGACGAGCGGTTTATTACAAATTCAGATGCCGATGGTGTTGCATTTGCTGCTTTAAAATATTTGATTGGTGAAGTGGATGCATTGGCGTTGAATGCCAAGCAATTGCCCCAGTCTAAGATTGAAAATATGGATCATGTTGTGCAGCGATTGGGTGACCAAATAAAAGCGGTTCGACGCAACCTTAAGCTCAAGCGATCAGCGTTAACATCCCTAGCCAATCAAAATATCGAGCAGTATAAGTTAATTGATCAACAATATAAATCAGTGGCGCGTTTAACCCCTTTTGATGACCAAGCACGGATGGTTCGCCAAATGGTTGAATTATTTTTAATGGTCATTTTTGGTTTTTGCATTGGATTTTACGCACTGAAAATGTATCATAAAAAAAGACAGAATTAAGGGAGAAACCATGGAATTTGATCACTTACGAAACGAAATCATAGAGTCGAATACAATTGCCAATCAAATGTATGATGAATTAAATGTTAAGCGCGGCTTACGAAATTCAGATGGCAGTGGCGTTTTGGCAGGGTTAAGTCGAATTTCATCGGTGATTGGTGTGACCCAATCCAATGGCTCGCGGATGCCAGTTGATGGCGTCTTAAAGTACCGTGGCCGCGTGATTGACGATTTGGTGGCAGATACCAATGGGTTGGCACGCTTTGAATACACGGTCTTTTTACTTTTAACAGGTCGTGCACCGAGTAAAGATGAAATGCATCAGTTGCAACAATTTTTATCGCATCACCGAACATTGTCGCGTGAATTTACGGATCATCTTATTCGCGCAATTCCCTCTAAAAATATCATGAACAAATTGCAGACGGTGGTCTCAGCATTATACACCTTGGATGGCCATCCAGAGACCATTGACCCATATGAAAACTTTTTAAAGAGCTTAATGATCATTGCTAAGTTGCCAGTCATTGTGGCGTATGCCTATTTATTGGCGTATGAAACCAATCCATCATTGGTCACACCTGAACCAGGCATGAATACGGCTCAAGCATTGTTATATATGTTGCGTCAGGGGCAATACCCAACCGATTTTGAAACCGACATTTTAGATTTGGCCTTGTTGCTTCATGCTGAACACGGCGGTGGTAATAATTCATCGTTTACAACCTATGTGGTGACATCATCGGCGTCTGATATTTATGGCACGATTACTGCTGCATTGGGGTCGTTAAAAGGGCCGTTGCATGGCGCAGCCAATAAAAAGGTGATGGACATGATGTCGGATATTAAGGCGCATGTATCAAATTGGACGGACCGTTCGGAGGTCAGTGCCTATTTAGAAAAAATCGTTCGCAAAGAAGCTTATGATAATACCGGTAAGATTTATGGGTTAGGTCATGCTGTTTATACCAAATCTGACCCACGTGCGGTTATTTTAAAAAATAAAGCAAAAGAACTCGCAGAGAAGGTCAATCGTTCCGATGAGTTTCAGTTATATTGTTTAATTGAAGAAGAAGGGCCAAAGGCATTTCAAGCGGTTAAGGGCTCATCAAAAGTCATTGCTCCAAATGTGGACTTCTTTTCAGGGTTTGTATATGACTGTTTAAATATTCCTGTGGATATTTACACACCTTTGTTTGCCATGGCCCGAACAGCGGGTTGGTGCTCACACCGTATTGAAGAAATTTTATCGGGTCGTCGTGTGATTCGTCCGGCCTATAAATTTGTCGGATAGTTCAACTTATTGGGGGGGTATCTGATAGAAAGTGATTAAGGGTTCGTTCGTGCTCTTTTCCCACTTGATGATGACCCGGCGCCGCCTGATGTGTTGGTTCTGGTGCGTTTGTTTGAGTTCTGTGGTTGGGATTGCATAGATGTTTCGATTATGTTTAAGGAAGTTGTTAAAGTTTTTTTAGCATCTGCTGGTGCTGTTTCTTTATGGCTAGAAATTAATGTTTTTATTGAATCTAGCGCTTTTTTTTGACTCATATTAAGCGCTAGGTTGGACGCTGTAATCAATTTAAAAAGGTTAGTGAGTATTTTATCGAGCATTGTGTACTCATTATTTTTAATTTTTAATGAAATTATTTCTAGAATACTCGATACGATTCTAGGAACTGAATTTCTTTCTCTTGGCCCAACTACATAATTGTTTTTAGGTGAATGTAGTGTGTCTATGTAAAGGTATGATAAAAATACAAGATTTAGTAATTTTTTGTTAGAAAGGGTTGGAATATTGTATGAATTTAAAATGTAGGCGCTTTTTGACAAAATGGATTCAGCCGTAGCAAAAAAATATTTAGAAAATATTACTAATTTATTTATTTCTTTATTCTTGTTTTCCAATTCTTTATTCTTGTTTTCCAATTTTTTGTTTTTTTCTTCAGCTTTCCCCAATGCTTCAGCTTGAAATTTGTTCAATTGATTAAAGCTACTAGTTACATTTTCATATTGCTTCACGAGATTTTCTTTTCTGTTTAGTTGTTCTGTTAAAGTTGCATTTTCTCGTTTCAGTATTTTTAGTTGTTCTCTTAAAGCATTATTTTCTTGTCTCAGTGCTACTATATCTGTGTTTGGGTGAGTTTCCCTTGGTGCTGTTATTAGTTCTTGTTCGGTAGTGAGGTTTGCTGTATTTGAATTGACTTGGGGTTGTTGTGGTGCTCTAACGGCGCGCAAATTCTCTTGGAATATTTGTTGAGCTTGATGTGTTGCATTATTTATCATAGCGGTAATAATATAGTATTTAATTAAATTTTATTCAATCTTTGCTTGTTTTTCATCAAACAACTGTTTTGTTGGCATTGTAACCCCCTAAAAATAAAGTTGGCGGCCAGGGGGCCGCCAGGTGTGTGATGAGATTACGCTTTAAATATTGAATGATTCATGCCAAAAATTAGGGAAGATATAATGGCTGGGAAACGCAATCTATGTAAATAGTACAAAATACATTTCATAAAATGCAAACTATTTTTGTAATTTTTTTGCTTGGTCCCAATAAAGCTCCAATGTTTCGATTGGGAGTGCCTGAATGTTTTCATTTTTGCTGTTAATTATGGTTTCCAATATTTTAAAACGTTCTTTAAACTTTTTGTTGGTTGCTTGCAATAAATCTTCTGCAGACCGACCTTGTTTGCGGCATATATTTACCAGCGTAAATAAAATGTCACCAATTTCTTCATCACGGTCTGATTCGGTTGTTGCTGCAGCGAGTTCATGGCATTCTTCAATGAGTTTATCCATGGCGCCACTAACATCCGGCCAGTCAAATCCCACAGTGGCCACTTTTTTTTGAATTTTATGTGCATGAAGTAGGGCAGGAAAATTGTTTGGTACGTTATCCAGTAGATCCGATTCATCCGTTGTTTCGTTAAGTTTGATTTCTTCCCATTGTTTATTTACTTTGTTGGTTGTTTCAGCCTTGCTTGTGCCAAATACGTGGGGATGGCGACGGATCATTTTTTCAGAGCAATGTGCGGCGACATCATCAAAATCAAAGGCCCCAGTTTCACTAATCATTTCAGCGAGCATAACAACATGCAATAATTTATCACTCAGTTCATCTTTGATTTTTTCCATATTATTCGATTCAATGGCATCCACCAATTCGTAGGCTTCTTCAATAATGTGGGGCGAAATGGATTGCGGTGTTTGTTCAATATCCCAGGGGCATCCGCCAGGAGCACGCAATTGTGCAACAATGTCCCGCAGTTGATTAATGGGTGGTGTCATGCATTAACCGCCAGCGACGTTTTCAATGCGGTAGCTGTCGTACTCTTGATTGGCTTTTTCAATATCACTAATATCATCTGCCATTTCAATTAACATGTGCTGAGGTGAAAATATGAAAATATGATCCGTAATCTTTTTCATATTACCGCTCATGGCATAGGTTGTGCCGCATAAAAAGTCGATCAGGCGTTTACTGGTTGACGGATCGAGGTATTGTAAGTTAACAATCACAGCCCGGTTGTTTTGTAGGTGAGTTGCAATATTTACAGAGTCTTCATATACCTTTGGGCAGGCGAGTCTGATTTCATTTTTTTCTTTTACTTTTGGTTGAATATTATGAATTACAGGCTGCTGAGCATTCACTTGATGAATAATTTCAGCACTATTATTTGTGTCTTCATCTTCTTCCGAAAATCCAAAAAATCGTAATGTCGATTCTAATGCGCTCATTTAAATATTATACTCCCTACACGTATCATGTTGGAACCCTCTTCAATGGCTATTTTATAATCGTTACTCATGCCCATGCTTAATATTTCCATCTGTAATCCATCTGATTTAAGCCTATCATAAAGTGCTTTGGTACTTGCAAATGTTTTTTTAATTTCTTTTGTATTGTCAGTGTGGGGCGCCATGCACATTAACCCTTTCACCTTTAAGTTTGACATATTGGGTAATAATTCTGATACATGGTAGGCCTCTTCCTCGGTAAACCCAAACTTAGTGTCTTGGTTCATCAGGTCCACTTGCAATAATATTTCAGCCGTTTGATTGAGTTTTAGTGCGGTTGAGTTGATTTCTTCAATTAAGCGAATGGAATCAACCGATTGAATGCAGCTGTAATTTTGCAATACTTTTTTTACTTTGTTTCGTTGCAGATGACCAATAAAATGCCATGGGTTTTGAATGTTTGGATTTGCGGCTTGGTTCTCTTGGCCATGTTGCACTCGGTTTTCACCAAAAATAATGGCGGGGTATGCGGCTGAAATTTCAGCGATGTCTGTTGGATTGGCGTATTTTGTTGCAAGCACTACTTGCACATTATTTGGGATTTCCGATTGTAGTTTTTCGATATTAGCTGTTAGCATGGGCAATTGTTGTTAATGCAATGTGATTGGCAATTGTTGTTTTAACAAGGCCTGAATCCAAGCATTCGTTCAATAATTCTGATGTATTAAATGGCTCAATGTTGGCTTTTTTAAATTCAATATCAATGTAATGGTTGATGGCTGTTTTTGTGGCTTTTGTTGGCGACTTTATAATGGTGGCAAGTGTCCCGTTGATGTCATTTAATACTTCTACTGTAATTAAAAGAAATGGTACTTTAATTGATGGACATTCAAATTTAAATGGTCGGCATACTTTTTCGAATGTGCCAACCAAAGCTCTTGCGCCAATGGCTTCTTCGCTTGCTCGCTTCGATAACTGAATTAACGCCTCATCGGTAAATGCAATCTCAATCCCGTAATGGCTGAAGCTCGCTTCGATGTGATGCAATACTGAGTCTTCTGTTGATGTCAGAATATGGTGCAAGTCTGTACTTGATAGATGATTGAGTGTTACGTGTACTGGAAGTCGCCCTGCAAATTCTGGTTCTAGCCCATAGCTCACCAAATCTTGAGTTCTGAGTTGGCTCAAAAAATGTTCGGAATCTGCATCGGAATGAGATTGGCCATCTCGGTCAAATCCAATGGTTGCTCCTTGCAAGCGCTTCTTAACTACATCCGGTAATCCATTAAATGCGCCACTCATAATAAACAAAATGTTTTTGGTGTTGATGGTTTCGTTTTCATCGCTTGGTTTTCCGCTCATCATTTGCTTCATTTGGGACTGAATGTCCCAAGGTGGGCGAATAACGATATCCGTTTCCTCCATAATTTTTAGCAGGTTGGTTTGAACCCCGCGTCCAGATACATCTTTGTGATGGTGACTTTGTGCGGCTGTGATTTTATCGACTTCATCCAAATACACAATGCCAAACTCGGCAAGGTCTAAATTATTATCTGATTTTTTGTACAATTGTCGAACCAAATCTTCCACATCGCCACCTTGGTAGCCTGTTTCAGTGAACTTTGTTGCATCACTTTTAACAAATGGTACGCCAATCAATTCAGCAATGCGTTTGATCATGTATGTTTTTCCAACACCGGTTGGCCCAATCATTAACACATTTTGCTTTCCGTAGGATGGTGGGGCATCCGGCGAATTTAGTTGTGCTTTGATGGCATTGTAGTGATCGCATATTGCAATGGCTAATACTTTTTTAGCTGTGTCTTGGTTCACGACGAAGCGGTCCAAGTGAGATTTTATATCTTTAGGGGTTTGGTTAAACGATTTTATATGATCGATAACATTTGCTTTCGTTTTTTCTTTTGTAGAGTTGCTTTCTGAGGGTTCTTTAAATGGCAATGCCATTAAAAAGTCCGATGATGACTCTTTTAGTTGATCGAGGATGTCTTTAGAAATGTCGATGGTGACTTCTTTTTTTTCTTCAGTTTCATTCTCTTTGGGAGTGTCGTTTTGATATTGCATGATTTAAGCGTATTTAAACATATTGTTTAGTGATGTTTTAGCCGCCTCAATTGTATCTTTCTTTAGCTGAATTTCTAAATCGCTGTTGGGAGAGATCAATAGGTCACGAATTTGTTCCAGTCGGTTTGACTTCATGTATTTGCACATGGTGCAGCTCCCAATAAATTGTTTTTCTGGAGCCTCCATTTGGAGCCGTGATGTTAAGCCACATTCGGTCAGCATAACGTATTTGTCATGATTGGTTTCTTTAACAAAGTTCACCATTTGGGATGTGGAACCAACATAATCTGCTTTCGCGGTGATGGATGGTTTGCATTCTGGGTGTGCCACTATGGCGGCTTCCGGGTGGTTGAGTTGAATGTAGTCAATCATGTCGGGGTCATATTCTTCGTGAACGTAACATGTGCCAGAGTAATATTTAAATTCTTTTTTAACACCCTTTTCATTTAAATAAGCTTCGACATTTTTACCCATTAATTCATCAGGTAAAAAGTAAATTTTATCGTTGGGATAAGTTTCGACAATTTTATATACATTCGATGATGTCACGCAGCAATCGCACAATGCTTTTACTTCAGCACTGGTGTTGATATAGCAAATAAACGCATAATCTGGGTGTTGCTTTTTTAGCTCTTGAACTTTTTCTGCGTCAATAGAATCCGCCAAGCTGCACCCATTGATGAATGATGGCGTGTAGACCTGTTTTTGTGGGTTTAGTATTTTTGCGGTTTCTGCCATAAACTTAACTGCTGCAAAAATGATGGTGTCGCAGTTTGCTTTTTCAGCGGCTCGACTGAGCTCAAAAGAGTCTCCCACATGGTCAGCAACCCCATGAATAATTTCAGGGCTTACATATGAATGGGCTAATACAAGTGCATTTTTTTCAGCTTTTAACTGGTTGATTTCATTAATGAGAGGAGCATATTCTTCGCAAATCTCTTTGCTAAACCTGCAAATGTTTGCGCCAACGGTTATGTGTGAGAGTTTTTCGTATAATTCGTCAGCAGTGATCATGGTCGCTCAACTCCAATAGCCGATACCGGGCAACTTTTAAGTGCGGCCATACTTTTTGCATATTCAATTGCATTGCTTGGCTGATTGGTAATGATGGCCATTTGGGCGGGTAAATCCAGTGTGAACGTGTGGGGTGCCATTGTGCTACACGTTGTGCAGGCAATGCAATGATTTAAAATTTTAAAACTGTGTTGTTGTTTCATAAATTGGTCTAATCATATCAAAAAACGAGGTTCACTCCAAGCAAGCAGAGAACGGTTTTTTTTGCTATTGGTCCATTAAATTAAGTTCACGTAGTAATTGAACATACATTTGTTGTGCTTTTTTATAGGTGCGACTGCAAAACCTCACAATTTTTGGTAGCTCTTTTGCTGGAACCAAAATGATTGCAATAATTAAAATAATACTTATTTCAGCCAGGCTTATTCCGAACATGATGCTCCCCATTTCATTAGTTTTGCAAAGCCAATGCACCCAAAGTAACAACCAATTAAGGGAATTGCCAAGCATAGCTGAGATACAATGTCAGGTGGTGTTACCATTGCGGAGGTAATGACGATGCCTAAAATAAAAAAACGACTATTTTTTAACAAGAACGACCGCGTAATAATATCTTTTGCGAGTAGTATGCTTAAAAGGATAGGGCTTTGGAAAACAATGATTGCACCTGTTAAAAACGCAATAATGTAGGACACATTTTGTTTGTAGTTTAGTAGCACGTTGATGTTTTGTGGTATGAAATTATTGTCTAATAAAAATGTGACAATGTAGGGTAGGACGATGGTGTACCCTAAAAAAGTACTGGTGCCACTTAAGGTTGCACTGGTTAAAAGAATGATAAATAGCCATTTTATTTCCCCTTTTTTTAACCCAGGGATAACAAATCGACAAATCTGAAATAAAGTAATGGGTAGGCTAAGAATAACACCCGCAATAATAGAAAGTTTTAGTTTTACAAAAAAACCTTCGTAAATGGTATTTACATTAATACTGCCACCATTTGTACTGACACTGCTTAGTGGTGATAAGAAGAAGGTTGCAATGTTGTCGTAAAAAAAATAACTAAAAACAGAAAAAAGTGCGATTCCAATAAACGATTTGATGATTCGTTGACGAAGCTCATCAATGTGAGCGCTTAAAGGAAGTTCCTGTACTGTCATACATTCAGCGTAGGTAGGTTTGAAAAAATGGTCAATACTCAAAATTTGATGAAATCTTTCAGTTTCATATGACGATATGTATTGAAAGGGGATGATGACAATGAAACAAGGTCTAATCAAATTAATAATTTTTATGGCGATGCAACTCATGATTACAGGCGTTCAGGCAAGTGTTGAAATTAAAGGGCGGGTTTTAAATGCTCCCAATCCATTTAAATTCTCTCAAGGTACAACTTTGGTTTATAATTTAACTCATGCGGCAGACGTTCAATTGGTGATGTATGATGTTCGAGGTCAAATGATCTTAAATCGATCATTTTCAGCAGGTTCTAATGGTGGTAACTCAAATCGAAACCAGGTGGTAATTTCCCAACATGATTTTAATGGATTTGGGTTGTCGAATGGTGTCTATTTTTATGTGTTAATTACCAATGGTAAAGTTTTAGGTAAGGGAAAAATGGCGGTTATTTGATTGCTAATTGATGGCTGTTTTTTCATTTCTTAAATTATTTTAATTATTTACTTCCTATTATTAAATTGCTCTGATATCATTTAATCTCAGTATGACATTGGATGCACGGCTCCTTTTTGAAGATGGTACTGAGTTTTTTGGTAAATTTTTTACCGAACCTACAATAGTATTTGGTGAAATTGTATTTAATACAGCAATGTCTGGTTATCAAGAGGTTTTAACTGATCCATCGTATTCTAACCAATGTGTTGTTATGACCTATCCGATGATTGGTAATTATGGCATTAATGACCAAGATGTTGAGTCAAAACAGATTTTTTTAAATGCGTTACTATGCAAAGAATATGTTGATCATCCAAGCAATTGGCAAAGCGTAAAATCATTAAAAGCATATTTGCAAGATCACCAGAAGGTAGGGGTTGAGCGATTGGATACGCGAGCAATTACATTGCATGTTCGCGATCATGGTGCTCAGCGAGTTATGATTACCAATGATTTAACAACGGATACAAAAACACTTGTTGCGAAAGTTTTGCAGCAACCGACAATGGCAGGATTAAATCTTGCCAAAGATGTGACAACAAAAGAATCCTATTCTTGGGAATCGTCCGATAACGATAAACCATTTAAATTAGCTGTTTTGGATTGTGGTGTTAAATACAATATTTTACGTCATCTAGAAAAGCGTGGTTGTGAATGCGTTGTTTTGCCGATAGAATCTGCAAAAGCAGCACTAGAAGATGGCCATTATCATGGTCTATTTATTTCAAATGGCCCTGGTGATCCTGAACCAGTTCAAGCCGCTGTTGATTTAATTCAGTCTCAATTAGGTAAGTTACCTATCTTTGGTATTTGTTTGGGGCATCAATTGATTGCACATGCATTGGGTGCAAAAACATATAAATTAAAATTTGGACATCATGGCATTAATCATCCGGTTAAAAATCTTGAAACAGGTAAAGTTGAAATTACTTCGCAAAACCATGGGTTTTGTGTTGATGTTGATTCGTTGGGTGATGAAGTCACCGTAACCCATGTTAATTTGTATGATGGCACTAATGAAGGATTTAAACACAATAAATACCCATTATTTTCAGTTCAATATCATCCTGAAGCGGCGCCTGGCCCTTGTGACTCTGACTACTTATTTGATGAGTTTGTTCAAATGATGGAGGCCTCGCGCGTTCATGCATGATCTAAAGCATGAATGTGGTGTTTTTGGAGCTTACAATATTCCTCATGTATCTAATATTTGCTTTTACGGCTTGTATGCGTTGCAACACCGTGGGCAAGAAGGTGCCGGTATTGTCACTTGTGATAAATCTCAGTTTTTTGTAGTAAAAGACGCTGGTCTTGTTGCGGATGTTTTTAATAAAGATCGTTTAGCATATTTACGTGGGAATACAGGGATTGGCCATGTCCGATATTCAACAACTGGAAGTGGTGATAAAGCCAATATTCAACCGATGTATTCCAAAACACTCAAGGGAAAAATAGCCATTGCACATAATGGAAATATTACAAATGCATACCGTTTGTATAATGAGCTTAAAAAGGTTGGCGCACTATTTCAATCAACCGTTGATTCTGAGGTTTTACTTCATTTATTTGCAAAATCAAAGAAAAAGCATCCATTGGATGCCATGATAGATACCCTTCAACAGTTGGAGGGGGCGTTTTCTGTGGTTGCGATGGGCGATGGGTTTTTAATGGCAGCGCGTGATCCAAATGGGTTTCGTCCGTTGGTTTTGGCACAACTTGGAAAGGGCGGGTATATTGTATCGTCTGAAACCTGTGCATTGGATTTATTAAATGCAACTTATGTTCGTGATATTGAACCTGGTGAGATCGTTTTGATTGACGAAGAAGGTGTGCAGTCGTATCGTTTTGCGAAACCGCTTGAAAAGATTTCTCAGTGTATTTTTGAACATGTTTATTTTGCTCGACCTGACTCAGATTTGTTTGGGTTAAATGTCTATCAAGCGCGTAAAGAGATGGGGCGTCAGTTGGCCAAGCAAGCCCCTGTTGATGCAGATATGGTGATTGGTATTCCTGATTCAGGCAATAGCGCAGCACTTGGTTATGCAGAGGAATCTGGGTTACCTTTCGAAATTGGAATTACCCGAAACCACTACGTTGGTCGTACGTTTATTCAGCCCAAGCAAAAAATAAGAAGTTTGGGAGTGAAGTTGAAATTGAACCCTGTGAAAACCGTCATCGATGGTAAGCGATTGGTTGTTGTTGATGACTCGCTTGTTCGTGGTACTACGTCAAAAGAACGTGTGTCAGCATTACGTCGAGCAGGGGCGAAAGAAATTCATTTGAGAATTTCATCACCACCAGTGAAAGCATCTTGCTTTTATGGCATCGACACGCCAAGTAAGGATCAGCTAATTGCTGCAAATAAATCAATTGAGGAAATTTGTGAGTACATTGGTGCTGACAGTTTGGAATTTTTAAGTCGAAAAAACCTATTGGTAGCTGTTCAAGATGAGTTGCAAGATCGTTATTGCACGGCTTGTTTTGATGGTAAGTACCCTGTGAAGGTCACCAATAAAGGAAAGAAAATTTTTGAATCACGAAAGGAACGCATACAGCTTTATGGGACGTCGTAACGATATTAAAACTATTTTATTGATTGGGTCAGGGCCCATTATTATTGGTCAGGCTTGCGAGTTTGATTATTCTGGTACCCAAGCGTGTAAAGCGCTTCGTGAAGATGGGTATCGAGTTGTTTTAATAAACTCAAATCCAGCAACAATTATGACTGACCCAGCAACAGCTGATGCAACCTATGTTGAACCGCTTACGGTTGAGATGCTTGAGAAAGTTATACAAAAAGAAAAACCATGCGCCATATTGCCAACATTGGGTGGTCAAACAGGCTTGAATTTAGCCATGGAAGCATCCAAACAAGGAATCTTAGAAAAGTATAATGTTGAGCTGATTGGTGCTACAGAAGAAATTATTGACAAAGCTGAGGATCGAGACAAATTTAAAGCAGCGATGGAAAAGATCGGTTGTAATGTTCCGGAATCAAAATCTGCAAATACAATTGAGAAATCTGTTGAAATTGCTAAAGAGATTGGGTTTCCTTGTGTTATTCGACCTGCATTTACCCTTGGTGGTACCGGTGGTGGTATTGCGTATAATGTTGAGGAAGTTGAACAAATCAGTAAGGCGGGAATCGATAATAGTTTGATTTCTGAGGTATTAATTGAAAAGTCCATTTTAGGTTGGAAAGAGTATGAATTGGAAGTAATGCGGGATAAAAATGATAACGTTGTTATTGTCTGTGCCATTGAAAACTTTGACCCAATGGGTGTTCATACTGGGGACTCAATTACAGTTGCCCCTGCGCAAACATTAACGGATGCTCAGTATCAAGACTTGCGAAATCAAGCCAAGAAAATTATTCGAGAGATTGGTGTTGAAACCGGTGGTTCAAACATTCAATTTTCAGTCAATCCCGAAAATGGTGATGTGATTGTTATCGAAATGAATCCAAGAGTTTCCAGAAGTTCTGCGTTAGCGTCAAAAGCAACTGGATTTCCAATTGCAAAATTAGCAGCAAAGTTAGCGGTTGGATATACATTGGATGAATTGAAAAACGACATTACAACAACCACTCCTGCATCGTTTGAACCAACGCTTGATTATGTGGTTGTTAAAATTCCTCGCTTTAATTTTGATAAGTTCCCAGCATCAAAACCTCATTTAGGTGTTTCGATGAAGTCTGTGGGTGAGGTAATGGCCATTGGCCGTACCTTCAAAGAGTCTTTTCAAAAGGCCTGTCGTTCATTAGAAATCAAACGTTTTGGATTTGGTCAAGATGGACAGGATGATATGTCCCTTAGTGATGCAGACTTAGAAAAATTATTGGTAACACCAACGCCGGATCGTTTATTTGCATTGCCTGTGGCCATTCAACGAGGGTTTTCAGTTGAAAAGATGCATGATTTGTCAAAAATTGATCCATGGTTCTTACAACAACTGTTTGATATGGTTCATGAAAGTACCACATTTGAATTCACCAAAGATTCCATTTATCGTGCGAAAACGTTGGGGTACTCTGACATTCAAATTGCACAAGGTCTTGGTAAAACAGAGGATGATATTTACGAGTTTCGTTTAGCAAATGACATTATGCCAACGTATAAAATTGTTGATACTTGCGCGGGAGAGTTTGAAGCAAAAACACCCTATTATTACTCAAGTTACGAAACGTATGATGAAGTTCGAAATTCTGATAATAAAAAGGTAATGATTTTAGGTGGTGGACCAAATCGGATTGGGCAAGGCATTGAATTTGACTATTGTTGTGTTCATGCATCAATGGCCATTCGTGAACATGGGTACGAGAGTATTATGGTTAACTCAAATCCAGAGACGGTATCGACAGACTTTGATACCTCTGATCGTTTATATTTCGAGCCGTTGACCGTCGAGGATGTGTGCCACATTTATCACCGTGAGAAACCCGAAGGTGTTATTGTTCAGTTTGGTGGGCAAACCCCGTTAAACTTAGCTAAAGCGTTGGAAGCTCGAGGCGTTAAGATTTTAGGAACCAGTCAAGATAGCATTGATACCGCCGAGGATCGTGATCGATTTCAACAGTTGATTTCTGATCTGGATTTAAAGCAACCCGATAATGGGATTGTTCATTCGTTAGATGATGCCCATTCTATTGCGAATCGTATTGGTTACCCAGTATTGGTTCGTCCATCCTATGTATTGGGTGGCGCTGCAATGAAAATTGTTTATTCTGATCAAGAACTTTCCGAATACATTGCTGACTCCTTAAAAGGGTATGATGATCGTGCACTATTAATCGATAAGTTCTTGGATGATGCAATTGAAATTGATGTTGATGCATTGTCTGATGGTTCGTCGTGTTTGGTGGCCGGTATTATGCAACATATCGAGGAAGCTGGCATTCATTCAGGTGACTCCGCTTCAGTATTGCCAGCGTTTTCACTAACATCAGATATGGTCAAGGAAATTAAAGAAGCCACCTATAAAATTGCGAAAAAGTTGAATGTTATTGGTTTATTAAATATTCAATATGCGATTCAAAATAATGTTTTATATGTGTTAGAGGTGAATCCACGTGCATCTCGTACGGTTCCATTTGTGTCGAAGGCGACAGGTATTCCTTGGGCGAATATGGCAACAAAAGTCATGTTGGGCTATTCCATTGAGTCACTCAATATACAAGAAGTTGTTCCAACGCATGTATCCGTCAAAGAGTCAGTCTTTCCGTTTAAGCGGTTCCCAGGTGTTGATACCTTATTGGGCCCAGAAATGCGATCAACGGGTGAGGTTATGGGCATCGATAAAACCGTTGGTGCTGCTTATTTAAAGTCTCAAATGGCTGCGGGTCAAGTTATTCCAAAGTCGGGAGTTATCTATATTAGTGTTAAAGATACAGATAAGCCAAAAATCTTACCTGTAGCTCAATTAATTTTAGATATGGGATTTTCAATAATGGCAACCAAAGGTACTGCACAGTTTTTTAACGATAATGGTGTAGATGCCACAACCGTTTATAAAGTAAACGAAGGTCGTCCTAATATTTTAGATGCACTAAAAAATAATGAAATTCAAATGGTGATTAATACGCCATCATCTGGTGAGTCACGGTTTGACGATAAAATTATTCGTCAAGAATCATATAAGTTAAACGTTCCTGTTATTACAACGATTGCTGGTGCAAAATCAACGATTGAAGCCATGACGGAAGTGGTGAATTCTGATTTAAAAGTAGCATCGTTACAAGACTACTATGAACACGTATCATAGTGCATTTATTCATACACTAAAGGAGTCTCCTCGTGATGCTGAGGTGGTGTCTCATCAACTGATGGTTCGCGCAGGAATGATAAAAAAAGTAGCGGCTGGCATCTATTCTGTTTTGCCGCTTGGTCAACGTGTGTTTAATAAGATGAATACCATTATTCGTGAGGAAATGGCGGCTATTGGTGGGGTTGAATGTACGTTGCCAGCATCCATTCCTGCAGAGTTGTGGCAGACGTCTGGTCGTTGGGATCAGTATGGTAAAGAATTACTTCGTTTTGAAGATCGTCAGGGACGGCCCTTTTGTTTTGGTCCGACTCAT
This sequence comes from Candidatus Marinamargulisbacteria bacterium, assembly GCA_049889215.1. Classification (GTDB taxonomy): domain Bacteria; phylum Margulisbacteria; class Marinamargulisbacteria; order UBA817; family UBA817; genus UBA817. The sequence continues at coordinate 10,594 of JBMHDV010000006.1, read as the reverse complement.
GAAGAGGTAATTACTGATTTGGTTGCATCCTACGTAACATCATACAAGCAATTGCCTGTGATGTTGTATCAAATTCAGTCGAAGTTTCGCGATGAAATCCGTCCACGTTTTGGTTTAATGAGAGGGCGGGAGTTTTTGATGAAAGATGCCTATTCGTTTCATGATACCCCTTTGTCGTTGGATGACACCTATCAGGCGTCACGTCGTGCATACTCAGCAATATTTAAACGTTGTGGTTTGGACTTTATTGAAGCGGCGGCAGATTCAGGTAGTATTGGCGGGGATGTTTCGGCTGAATTTTTAGTCGTTGCAGATTCTGGCGAAGATGAAGTGCTTGTTAGTGCTGATAGTGGTTTTGCGGCCAATGTCGAGGCGTGTGATTGTATTGATGAATTTGAATCTCCTGCACCAGAAAATGAGATTGAACCTGTTCATACGCCATCTAAAAAATCAATTGAAGAGGTTGCTCAGTTTTTAAGTCTTCCACCATCTCAGTGCATGAAGAGTTTACTTGTGATGGTTGATGGAGAGCCAGTAATGTTATGTGTTTCTGGTGATCGCACCTTAAACGAAGCCAAAGTATCTCGTTTAATTGGTTCTTTTTCTTATGCGACTAACGAAGAAATAGTTCAATATCTAAAATGCGAGCCAGGTTTTATTGGCCCAGTTGGTGTATCAACTATTCGGATCGTCTTGGATTTAAGTCTTAAGCAGCATTCGGACTATTGTTGTGGTGCAAATAAAATTGACGAGCATTTATTGCATGTTGCGCCCGATAGAGATATTCAATCGTTTGAATGGGCGGATATTAAAAATGCAATGGCTGGTGACCCTTGCCCAAATGATCCAGCGCAATCTTTAATTTCAAAACGTGGTATTGAAGTTGGTCATGTATTTAAATTAGGGCAAAAATATTCAGTTGCAATGTCAGCGGAATTTAATGATGCGAATGGTAAGCGGCAACCATTTGAGATGGGATGCTATGGCATTGGTGTCGGTCGAACCATTGCGGCTGCAATTGAGCAGTCTCATGACGAAAATGGTATTATTTGGCCAGCTGCACTGGCGCCGTTTCATGTGGTTATAGTTCATTTATGTCCGCAAGATGATGAGATGAATTCATTGGTTGATAAATTGGTCAGTCTAATCGAAGGTTTTGGCAATGATGTGATTGTTGATGATCGAAAAGAGTCTCCAGGTAAAAAGTTTAAAGATGCTGACTTGATAGGATTTCCCTACCAGATCGTCATTGGTCGAAAGGTGATGGATGCGGGGGCATTTGAACTTAAGTCTCGTAAAACAGGTGAGGTTGTTGAGATTCCTTTAAATAACCTGTCTCAACTCGAGCCACATTTGTAGTATGGCCACGGTTGTTTTTGTTTCTGCATTTGTTTGGTTTTTATTTTTAACCCCGCCCTCGGATGCGCCGCCACTTCAACCATATCGACCGCCAGTTAACGTAACTAAAAAAACAACATTTCAACCATCTAGCTCATCTAAAAAGCAATTGTTTCAATTTATAAAAAAGAGCAATCCAAAGTTGGACTCAAACGAAGCAGAGGACATTGCTCACTGGATAGATGAATATGCGGCAAAGGAAGATATTGATCCTATGCTCGTTGCCGCACTAATTGGACGCGAATCGTCGTTTCAAAAGCGTGCTGTTAGTAAGACTGGTGCCAAAGGTTTGGGGCAAATTAAAGATTTTAATTTTAAATCATTAGAAATTTCAGATCCATTTGATATTAAGCAAAATATTCGGGGAACTGTTCGCTATTTAAAAAATTTAAAAGGGATGTGGAAGGATTCGAATGATGAGACACGCCTTGTTTTAGCGTCGTATTATCAAGGGCCAAACAAAACAAAAAAAACACATGATTCATTACCAAACCACGTAACAAACTATGTGGATGATATATTAAAAAAATACCAAGCCTTGCGCCAAAAATAATGAAATAACCTCATCATTTAATGGACTTTTATTCGCTTTTCTTATAATATCTGTCTAACAATATTTATAAGTTCATTATATAAATATTGAATATTTTTTAGGAGGAATCGGATGAATGATACGCAATTAGAAGCAGACCATCCCGTCGATACAACATCATCACAACATGTTGAGTCTCCTCAAGATACCACAGGAACAAAAATTGGTGCTGTTAGTGATTTTGAGCAAGACTTAATTGAAAGTGAGGTTATTGATTCTCCCACTGAGCGTCAAACTGAATCACCTTCAGATGATGCATTGGCAGATGAATTTGAAAAACATTTGGCACAAGACTTAAATGATTACAGTGAGGGTGATATTGTTAATGCCCGTATACGTACAGTAAAGAAATCGGGTGTTTTGGTTGATTTTTCATACAAGTCTGATGGGTTTATTCCAACCAATGAAATTTCAGAAGCTGTTGCAGGAACACTGGAAGAAGGTCTTGAAATAAAAGCCATGGTTCAGCATTTGGAAACCAAAGAAGGTTACTCATTATTATCTGAATCTAAAGCTCGTGCAGAACTTATTTGGGATGATTTATTTGATATTATGACTCGCAAAGATGTTGTAGAAGTTCAAATTAAAAAAGTAACCAATAAAGGTTATACAGTCATTTATGATGAGGTTTCTGGATTTTTACATAAAGAAGAGGGCGATGAGTTTAAAGAGAAAGATGTGGTTAAAGCCATTATCATTCAAGTCGATAAGCGTCGTAAAAAGATTATGTTCTCTTCTCGAAACATTGAAAACTTGTTAATTCAAAAAGAAGAAGTGACCAAGTTTTTTGACACGATCAATGTTGGAGATGTTTTAACTGGTACAGTAAGCGGAATTAAACGTTTTGGTGTATTCATTAATGTTGGTGGTGCCGAAGGCTTAGTTCATATTTCAGAAATTTCATGGCGTCGAATTTCTCATCCTTCAGATGTTTTAGCCATTGGTGATGAAGTTCAGGTGAAAGTATTAGCCATTGATCACGAGGAAGTTCGTTTATCATTGGGAATTAAACAATTAAAGCCCGATCCATGGGAGACGATTGAAACTGATTATGAAATTGGCTCAATAGTGAATGGTAAAGTTATTCGAGTGATTGATTTTGGTGCTTTTATTCTTTTAGAGAATGATGTTGAAGGATTGATTCACATTTCAGAGGTGTCTACCAAGCGTATTAAAACGTTGGATGATGTTTTAACTGTTGGCGATTCTGTTAAAGTAAAAATTATTAAGATTACAAAACATGATCAAAAAATTGGTTTATCAATGAAGTTTGTTGAACAAGACAACCAAGCGATTACGGATCGAATTGAAGCCATTTAATTCTTTTAATTAATTTAGGGGGGGAACAAAAGGGGGGGGGATTACTAAATATACCCTTAATTAGCCCAGTCTTCTCTTTTATTTAGGGAGGTAATTATTTTTACTGGTGTTAGTTATGGGTTTAATCAATTATTTGTTGTTTGATTAAGCTTGACCCAATAAATTTCAACCAGCTATAATAATTAAACAAAATGCAGTAAAAGTATCTATTTGTAGTTAAATTTTAAGGAGGCACAACACGTGGTAAAGATTCGTTTAAAAAGAAAAGGGCGCAAAAAGAAGCCATTGTATAGAATTGTTATTATCGAAGATTCTAATCAGCGCGATGGTAGAACGATAGAGGATATTGGAACCTATAATCCTCACACAGAACCTGCCGATGTTTCTGTTAAAGAAGATCGTGCGAAGTACTGGTTATCTGTTGGCGCACAGCCATCGAATACCGTTAATCGTTTGTTATCAACAGTTGGGATTACTGAATATGCCCCAGCACAGTCATCCAATCAAAAGGTGGCTAAAAAAGATAGAAAATCAGACGCATCTGAATAATCATCGATAGGAGAATTAAATGAAAGATTTAGTCGATTACATTGTAAAATCATTGGTGGATAATCCTGAGTTTGTTGTTGTTAATGAGACTTCAGGTTCAAGTGTGATTATTTTAGAAATAAGTGTGGGATCTACAGATATTGGAAAAGTGATTGGTAAAGAAGGTAGAATTGCAAATGCAATACGTACCATTGTTAAAGCCGCTGCAGCCAAAAGTGATAAAAAAGTAACGGTTGAAATTTTAACCAACGACGAAGACTAGTGTCAATTACAATTAAAAGAAGTGTTCATGTGCATGTGCGCGTGGATGCTTCTTTTAAAAAAAAATACATTTTATTTGCGTCAAAATTAATTGAAGATCTAAACTATCGTCTTCATTCTTATGAAGTTGCGATTGCCTCAGATGATTCAACTTCCTATCAATCATTTATTCAGTCAAAAATTAATGAGACAAAATTACAGATTGCACAGTTGAATCAACGAATGACCGACATTAAGCAGTGCAAGAATGGTGAATCATTTCGATTATCTGTTCTTGATGGAACAAGTCACCTAGCTGCTGGTGACGATGTGATAAAAGCCTTAGCCCCGATTGTGGTTGAAACTGATGGTGCTACCATAACTAATATTATTTCTTAGTTGAAATGAAATTATCCATTCTTAGTTTATATCCAGATCCTTTGATGGCCTTTTTAAAGCGTGGTGTGATTGGTCGTGCAATCAATGATGGGATTATTGATGTTACAGCAACCGACTTAAGAACATTTGCTGATCCTCCCCATCATAAGGTTGATGATTATCCATTTTCTAATCGAAAAGGGATGTTACTTCGTGCAGATATTTTAAAGCGAGGAATGGATGCACTTGCGACGAACAAGTCCATCACATGGATTATGCCCGACCCAGCGGGTGTCGCATTTGATCATAAAATTGCAAAATCATTGGGCACTTCAGCACAGTTGGGATTCATTTCCCCTGCGTATGAAGGCGTTGATGCACGAATTTTTGATATGGTTAATATTCAGCGTTTTCGAACTTGTGATGTTGTTGTTCCTAACGGGGATACCCCAATTATGTTGATGATTGAAGCCATTGTTCGTTATTTACCTGGGGTTTTGGGTGCAGCGGACTGTGTTGAAGATGATTCAATTTTATCTGGCTTACTTGAAGCTCCTCAGTTTTGTGCCCCTCGATCTATTGACCAAATGGGCGTACCAGAGGTATTGTTATCAGGACATCATCAAGAAATTGATGCGTGGAAGTTAAAGCAAAGTTTGCGGCGAACGTTATATGTTCGACCAGATTTAATAAATCAGTTTTCATTTTCGAAAACTTTAGTTAAAATAATAGATCAGATCATTACGGAGGATACACAATGAGTAAATACATCGAAGAATTTGAAAAAAGTCAGATTGCTGAAACGGATTATCCTACTGTAACTGTTGGTGATACCGTTATTGTTCACAAAGAAATTAGTGAAGGTAAAAAAACACGTATTCAGCGTTTCCAAGGCTTGATTATAAAAAAAACAGGTCGTTTATCTCGCGAGTCCATCACATTACGTAAAATTGTTGATGGCGTTGGTGTTGAAAAGTCATTCTTAACATCTTCACCACTTGTAAAAAACATTGAAGTTGTTTCACGAGGTAAGGGACGTCGAGCACGATTAAACTACTTAAGAGACCGTAAAGGTAAGGCGGCATTAAGAGTTAAAAAGATTGATAACTAACGCTGGGATTCTTGGTGTTTCCGGTTATACCGGTCAAGAACTTGTTCGTTATTTAAATCAACATCCTCACATTAACATTACGGCGTTGTTTTCCACATCATTGAGTGGAAAGTTATCTCGTATTGTCCCAAAACTTTCACATTTGGATTTACCAGATGTTCAGGCATATGATGTTGAACTATGCCGTGATTTGGATATCCTTTTTTTAGCCGTTCCTCACACCAAAGCAATGCCTTTGGTGGTCGAGCTTACAGCAACATGCCCATCACTTAAGATTGTGGATTTATCTGCAGATTTTCGTCTGAATGACGTCGCTACATTTGAGTCCTATTATCAGGTGCAGCATACTGCTACAGACGTGTTGCCATCGTTTGTTTATGGATTGCCTGAGAAGTATCGAGACGCTATTCGATCTGCACAATTGGTTGCGAATCCAGGCTGTTATGCAACGGCCATGATTTTAGGTACTATGCCCTTGGCTAATCGGTTAGAATCAACAGTGCCACTGGTCATTGATGCTAAATCTGGGACCTCTGGTGCGGGCAAGTCATTAAAGCAAAGTAGCTTGTTTTGTGAAGTTAATGAAGATTTATCAGCATACGCAACCGGTACTCACCGTCATATGGCCGAACTTGTTCAAGAAACTGGCTTATCACGTGTGATGTTTTCACCACATTTGTTACCGATCGATCGTGGCATTGAAGCTGCAATTTATGTTCCTGCAGATGGCATGACGCAAGATGCGCTGTTGTCACTTTATGAATCGGCTTATGATAGCCATCCATTTACAACGGTTATGGGGCCAGATACTGTCCCTAGCTTATCGTTGGTTCAACACTCCAATCGTTGTGTGATTATTCCAAAAGTTGTGGACAATTGGGTGATTGTATTTTCATTAATCGATAACCTTGGTAAGGGTGCCAGTGGGCAAGCGGTTCAAAATGCCAATCTTATGTTGGATTATGACGAAACTGCAGGAATCAATTAAACTTTAAATAAGATTCCGACAATGTAGGCCAGAACAGCGGCGGTTCCACCAATAATAAGTGTTTCAATGATAGAAATGATGTAAGAGTCTTTGGTTGCAAATGCTCTAAATGATCCTAATAAGGCCAATGCACCAGCTGTAAATAATGATGAATAAATGAACGTGACGGATGGGTCGGTATTAAAGAAGTAGGGGATGAGTGGAATGAATCCAAAAAATACAAATGATGCAAATGTTGCTAAGCCACAATAGAGTGGGCTATCGCCTTCAGGGTTTTCCATATCGCATTCATATTGAACCATAAACTTGACCCAGAAATCGGTGTTTTTAGATACAATTTGTGTTAATGTTTTGGAATCTTCTGTATCAAACCCTTGTTCTTGAAACAGTTGTTCGGTTTCTTTAATTTCGTAGTCATAGGATGTTTTGGTTTCTTCAAGTTCTTTTTCGTAGAAGTTGCGGTACAATTTCTTTTCAGATCGAATCGATAAGTAATTGCCAAGGCCCATAGCAGCGCCATCAGCGAATAAATTGGCTAATCCGAATAGCAGTACAGTGACAATTGAAAAATTAAGCGCATGATCGCCAATATTAGCACCTGAAAACCCTGCAACAACTGCAAATGTTGTCACAATGCCATCATTGCCACCATACACAAATTCTTTCAAATAAGTAGAAAATGGTGATATGTGATGTTCATTTTTGATGTGGTCTTGTAATGTTTGTTGATTCATAGGTTTATTATCGTTCATTTAAATCCGATGCTTAAATGTTTCCCTATATTTATTATAGGGGGTTTAAAATGAAAAGCTACCATTTATTTTGGTGAATAATAAACAAACTGTTCAATTGGTGTCGGATTGGATTATGATACATGTATGCAAATAACTGACATTGATGGGGTATATGCCTCGGGGATTCATTGTGGGATTAAACCAACCGGCGCATTGGACTTGGCCTATATCTATGTGCCAAATTGTGTTGGGTCCGCGATTGTGCAGAGCCAGCATCATGTTCGATCTGTAACATTGGATCATAATGATACGGTGTTTACAGCTGACCCTGTGAAGTTAATGGTGATTAATTCTGGTAATGCAAATGCGGTTACGGGTCCAATTGGTGCTGAGCATGTGGCTCAAACTGTTGCAAAGGCTGCCAATCATTTTGGCTGCTTGCCGAGTCAGGTGGGTGTTGCTTCCACTGGAATTATTGGTGTGCCATTACCGATTGATAACGTATTGCGTGGGATTGACCAGTTTTCAGGCGATGAAAAGCAGGGGGATGCTTGTGCGAATGCGATTTTAACCACTGACCTGATTAAAAAAGATGCGTCTAAGACCATTAAGTTGCACGGCCAGGACATTCATATTGCTGGCATTACCAAAGGGTCTGGCATGATATCGCCCAACATGGCAACGACATTGGGGTTTATCGCAACTAACTTGGCACTTACATCCGATCAATGCAAGCAGATTTTAACAGCAGCCATTGAAGAGTCTTACAATATGCTCTCAGTCGATACCGATTCGTCGACCAATGATTTGGTTACGTTACAAGCTTCAGGCGAGGTTCAGCTTGATTTGAATGATGTTGATATTCAAGCCGTAACCAATGCGGTAACGGATGTCTGCATCGATTTGGCCAAGCAAATTGCGAAAGATGGGGAAGGGGCGTCGCATTTTATTGAAGTGAATGTGAGTGGTGCTACGTCCAAGCCTGCTGCAAAACAGGTGGCCAAGCAGGTGGTGGATTCGCCGCTTGTTAAAACAGCGATTGCTGGAGAAGACCCAAATTGGGGGCGCATTGTGATGGCTGTTGGTAAAAATCCAGCGGTTAAAATAGATCCATCGCAGCTGGGCATTATTATTAATGGGCTGACCATATTTTCAGGTGGCCGCCCAAAGGAATTGTCGCGGCCGGACATTCAAAAAGCCATGGCACAACCAGATGTCATCATTGATATTGCAGTCGGTGAGGGCACGAGTGTTGCAACCGCGTGGGGCTGTGATTTAACTCACGGCTATATTGATATTAATACCGAATATAATTAGTTTGATTGGTCTAATACAGCTTGAACACTTTTTGCCATGTCTAAAATGGTTGTTTTTATTGGGCGTGGTTGCCAATTAAAGGCCGCAACCGTTGCTGAATTGTCGCAGGAGACGGATTTATTTAGCAATGGGACCATGCCTTTGGCTTCTTTGTCAAAAAGTGCCATGAATTTTATTAAGAATGCAGGGACTTTTTTGGTGGGGACATCGTAGCCATTTGCTTTTAATATTTCGGCTAGACTTAAAAATGTGGTCGATTCAGACTGTGCGCTGATGTATCGGTTTCCGTTGGCTTCAGGGTGTACCATGGCCGCCACATGGTGTTGTGCAACATCTCGAACATCCACCATGGGCAATCCAACGTTGGGAATGCCAGGCATTTCTTTTTTAAGCAACTGGACACAGAACTTTATTGATGCGCTATCCAAATCGTTATTTAAGGTAGGGCCAAGAACGCCACCAGGGTTTATGGAAACCAGTTCAATTTGATGATCTGATTTTGATTGGTTGTGATAAAATTCCCAGGCCTTTTTTTCAGCGATGGTTTTACTTCTGGCATAAGAGGTAATATTGGTTGACGTTAAATCGGTCCAATGGCTGGTATCAAATACCCCTGTCTTTAAATGTGCCATCATCGAAATAATGGATGAGGTTATAACCACTCGTTTTACATTTGCTTTTTGTGCGGCTGTTAGTGCACGCATGGTGCCTTCTTCTGCAGGTCGAATTAAGTCATCTGGGTGGTTGGGCTCTTCAATAATAAATGGGGATGCTAGGTGAAGCACGTAAGTACAGTCTTTCATGGCATCATCCCAACCATGGTCATGCAATAAATCCAATTGGCAAAAGGTTAGGTTATCCTTAATTTTAACTTCTTTTGATACGGCATTAATTACCTCATCTTGGCGATCCATATTTCGCAAGGAGCCACGAACATGAAACCCTTGTTTAAGCAGTTCAACCGCACAAAATTGGGCGATCCAACCAGAAATTCCTGTAATTAATACGATGTCATTTTTCATTTTCTATCCTTTTTAAACGCGTGTTTTATTTAATTGTTATCGGTTATTTTTAAAAAAGCGAGATGTTTTTATGCAAACGATATGCGATGACACAAGGCCTATTGGTTGGCCTAATAGTTGCATTTGAGCCATGAGGTGCGAGTTGGTTATCGGCTAGACTAAGCCTGGTAGATAAAGCGTCTTTAAAGCGCTCAAATTCCCAATTGAATCAGGTAGAGATGCGAGTTGGTTATAGGCTAGATTAAAGCGCTCAAATTCCCAATTGAATCAGGTAGGGATGCAAGTTGGTTATTTTTTAGACCAAGCACCTTTAAAGCGCTCAAATTCCCAATTGAATCAGGTAGAGATGCGAGTTGGTTATAGGCTAGATCAAGCAACCATAAAGCGCTCAAATTTCCAATTGAATTAGGTAGGGATGCAAGTTGGTTATTGGTTAGATAAAGCCCCTGTAAAGCGCTCAAATTCCCAATTGAATCAGGTAGGTATGCAAGTTGGTTACTGGCTAGAGAAAGCCGCTTTAAAGCGCTCAAATTCCCAAATGAATCAGGTAGGGATGCAAGTTGGTTATTGTTTAGACGAAGCACCTGTAAAGCGCTCAAATTTCCAATTGAATCAGGTAGGTATGCAAGTTGGTTTTCGTTTAGATCAAGCTCCTGTAAAGCGCTCAAATTCCAAAATGAATCAGGTAGGGATGCAAGTTGGTTTTTGTTTAGATAAAGCTCCTTTAAAGCGCTTAAATTTCCAATTGAATCAGGTAGGTATGCAAGTTGGTTTTCGTTTAGATCAAGCTCCTCTAAAGCCTTTCGTTGATCGTCAGTTAATTCATTTAGTATTTTACACAGCTGCCCGGTTGTTAAATTTTGATGATCTAAATTGAGAAGACGATGTCTTTCTGATAAATTATTTAGTCTATTTTGAATATCAGCTGGGATTACATAATTGTCA
>JBMHDV010000005.1:0-104052 GCA_049889215.1 Candidatus Marinamargulisbacteria bacterium | reverse complement strand
TGCCAATGATAGTTATTGGAGATGAATGGGCAGTTTGTCGAAGAGAAAATCGCTATGACAATCGCATTTTTGAATTGAAGAGAAGGGGGAAGAAATAAATTTAATTGAGTGGAGAAGTGGGGTTTGTCGTAGCTGAAATTACAGGAAGTGCCAATGATAGTTATTGGAGATGAATGGGGGCAGTTTGTCGAAGAGAAAATCGCTATGACAATAGCATTTTTGAATTGAAAAGAAGGGGGAAGAAATAAATTTAATTGAGTGGAGAAGTGGGGTTTGTCGTAGCTGAAATTACAGGGAGTGCCAATGATAGTTATTGGAGATGAATGGGCAGTTTGTCGAAGAGAAAATCGCTATGACAATAGCATTTTTGAATTGAAAACTGGTCAGGCAATTCAATAACTATTATTGGAGGCGGCACCCAGATTCGAACTGGGGATAAGGGTTTTGCAGACCCCTGCCTTACCACTTGGCCATGCCGCCTTAAGACTATCATAATAATGGGTTTGATGGGGTCTTACAATAGGTAAGCAATGGAAAGTTATTGTATCAATTAGACATTATGGGCGTCCCTGCCTATACTTGAGGCATGAGGATTCACTTGTGTCAGTGCCGTCCCACCTTAGGGGACGTCGAAAATAATTTGGCAAAAGTACAGGCCGAAGTAGATGCTGCCGATGCCGATATTGTTGTGTTTCCAGAACTATTTTTAGTGGGCTACCCCGCATTTGATTTGATGTTTGATAATAGTGCAAGTGACGCAATTTCTGAGGCCATTGATGCCTTGATAAACGATTCGTTGCAGCATGACATGTTGGTGGTTGTTGGTACTCCGTTTTTAGTCGACGGACAATGGCGGAATTCCGCGTTAGCAATAGCTGGCGGTGAAATTGTTCATCGGCATGATAAGGTATGTTTGCCAAATGATGATGTGTTTTATGATAGCCGTTATTTTGTTGCTGGAAAGCGCACGCATGGGTTTGAGTGGCAGGGCCATCGCTTGGCCATGTTAATTTGTGAGGATATTTGGTTTAATAAGAAAGCGCGATATTACCATCAGAACCCTGTGACTGAATTGGTTGATGTGCCCTTGGATGCGATTATTCATATTACCGCATCTCCTTTTGAGCAAGGTAAGTACCAGCAGCGAATCGAACAGTTGTCTTCTCTAGCCAAGCAATTAAATGCTGATGTGATTAGCGTGAATCAAGTGGGGGCGTATGCCGACATTTTATTTGACGGACAATCATTGGTGATGAATGCACAGGGTGAGGTTATTGCGCAGGCGCCAAGCTTTCAAGAGGTGGCCTTACCCATGTCAATGTTGCAGCCCCCAATGATCATGAATGAGTTGCAAGAGCTACAAGATGCCATCTGTTTTGGTTTGCGAGAATACATGAAGCGAACAGGTTTTAGTACGGTGATATTAGGATTGTCAGGTGGTATTGATTCAGCATTGGTAGCGGCGTTGGCGGTTGAGGCATGCGGGCCGAAGTCGGTCACCTTGGTATCGATGCCCACGCAATTTAATAGTGATGAAACACAATCGGATGCAAAGCAAATGGCGGAAACCCTTGGGTGCTCGTTTATCGAAGCCCCCATCGAACATATGCGGCAACAGTTTGAAGATGCATTAGTCTCATACAATGAGGATGATTTGTCCGATATTACACGGCAAAATTTGCAGGCACGTATTCGAGGCGTGATTTTAATGGGCTTAGCCAACCAAACCGGTGCATTATTATTAACAACAGGGAATAAAAGTGAGTTGGCGATGGGGTATGCCACATTGTATGGCGATATGTGTGGCGGTTTAAACATTATTGGTGACTTATTTAAGACCCAGGTGGTTGCTTTAGCTGAGCATATGAATACGAGTAGGGTGATGATTCCAGAGCGCATTATTTATCGACCACCATCAGCTGAATTAGCACATAATCAAAAAGATGATGATACCTTACCACCATACCCAATTTTAGATCAGATTTTGCAACAATTGATGCATGAGAACAAGCCATTAAACTCCATCTTAAAAATGAACGATAATAACACTGTGAATTTTATTATTGATCAACTAAAAAAGAATGAGTTTAAGCGAAAACAATCCCCACCAATTTTAAAGCTGTCCCCGCGCTCATTTGGACGTGGTTGGCTTTATCCATTGGTGACATGATACGGCGGTATCTTGTTATTGGTCTGATGGCTGTGTTTACTGTGGGGGTAAAGGCAGAAATTAGTTGCCAGCATTTGCAAGATGAGATTAATCAATTTAGCGCAAGCGCGCCCTCAGCACTACATATATTTAAAGGAGAATTTGAGCGCTGTAACATAACGTTTATTAATGGTGTTCCAATATCCGATTACTTTAAAACCGAATCCGATGTGCTTTTAGCCTATATTTATTTGAGTTTTTTGAATAAAGAAACAGATGTTATTTTACTGGATTATATGATTGAAAATGAGCGCTGGGATTTGCTGCTTCAAACCTTGGATATGGCACGAAAAATGAAAAAGTCCGTCCAGTTGTCATTGTTGAACCATCTCTATTACAAAGAGTTGCCCGACTATTTTCAGATTGAAATGAAGGAGATGTTTAACTTTTTTACGGCGGCAGAAAAGATCTCATTTTCGCAACAGTTGATTCCGAACACAACTGACAAGCTGGTTTATTTAAACCGTAATAAAAACTATATTTATGAGTTCTGGCCGATGTTTGATCAAATGGCATTCATTTTTCATTTAAGAACACTTTACCCGTACCAGTTTGAGCAGTTGGCCGTATTTTGGCGTGAAAAACTAGTGTCCTACTATTATGCTGATGTTGAGTCTCAAGATCCATCATTTAAGCTTTTATCATTACTATTGAACTTAGAGGGGGGTGGCGCTGATTTATCTAACACAAACCCTTCGTTGAGTGTGTATTATTTTTTAAAAATAAAGCAATTGGACAAAGCCGCAGCATTAATTGCTGCGGATAAGCAGCAGTTTTTTGATGTGCTACGGTATTACGATCTATTATCGCCGTTGGAGCAAAGCTGGTTATTATCACAACCAGTCGCGATAACATTGACTGATATTAATCAGTTATTGACTGGTTATTACTTTCAAGTTTCAAGTCAATCATTTCGAGACTGGGTTTGGCAGTTGGCCATTGATCAGAAGTTTAACTTAGAAGCTGAACTGGATAAACCTGAATCATGGTTAGCAACATTGCCCAACCAGTTCCAGTTAAAATTAAAAATACTTAGCCCCATAAGAGAATATCTTAGACAGTTGCAAGACGATATCAATCATTATTTTTACAATGACCCAGTCGATAGCGTTAATGTCAACGACCTAAATAAGGTAGATACAGCGAAGCTTGTCAAATTTTACAGTGGTTATAAAGCAATTCCGTATAAAAACACTCGTAAGATCGTTAAGTCAACACTGCCATATATATCGATCGAATCCCATCAAGAATTTTTGAATCTGAGACCACATTTAACATTTTTAGATCAACTTTACTTAATTGAAAAGTTTAATGCGCTAGAAACAATGCCGCCTAAAAACCAAGCTGAATGGTCTCGTTGGGTACATCAAGAACTAAATAAGAGAAAGGGGCGCCAGCAGTAACTGGCGCAATTGTTTTTAAGCAACTAAAAATGTTGCGGCTGTCCAACAAATTAATGCTAAACCAGCGGCATACATTGCTGGAATCATTTGAGTTTTAACGTGATCCATTAAATCACATCCTGTGCACATCGAGCTTAAAATGGTGGTATCAGAAATAGGGGAGCATTGATCACCCATAACACTGCCATTTAATACCGTTGCAAAGCAGATCATCAGGTAGGCCTTTGGGTTTGCAATACCTGCATTCATTGCCACACTCCAAGCCAATGGAAGTGCCAATGGGAAAGCAACCGCATACGTACCCCAACTGGTGCCAGTTGAAAATGCGATTGTTACGGTTAAAAACATCAAAATGGCAGGTAAGACATAAAATGGAATGGACGAGCCTAATAACTCAACCAAATACACACCACCACCAGCCGACTTAGCAATGCCGCCAATCGTAATTGCTAATATTAAAATTACAGACCCTAAAACAACGCCCTTTAAGCCTTCACCAATGCCTTCAATCATTTCGGTTAATCGCATGCCTCGAATAAGTGCCAAGCCTGCAGCTGACATAAATGCTAACCCAAATCCCCAACGTACTTTTGGAGACCCCATGAAAATGAATGTGCCAATAGTAACACCAATTAATAGGGCAAGTGGTAAAAAGAAATCAATCACATGAGGTTTATAGTGTGCTGGAACATCACTCGCTTCAAGTTCTGCAGCAGATAGTGGCTTTGCACCTTCTGCGTCTAATTTTCCAGTGGTTCGTGATCGTTTAATCGCTTCTTTCATTTGTTTGCCTAAAAATGGGGCTTTGTCGAATGAGAGAAGTAATGTGCCAAGCACTGCAAAAATAGCGTAAAAGCTAAATGGTACACTTGAGAAGAAAAATTGAATACGATCAGTTTCTGTGGCTAAAAAACCAACGCCAGAAACCAGCATAAATGCTTGGACATAGCCTGGCCACGCATTAAATGCGAGTAAACAAGCAATCGGGGAGGCTGTAGAGTCAACAATATAGGATAGTTCCTCGTGTGAAATCTTTTCTTTATCTGCAATTGGTTTAACCGTTGATCCAACCAGTACAGTACTCATTGTTCCACCTTGAAAGAAGATGACGCCCAATAACCAAGCTACGAACTTAGCCGAACGTGGGCCTCGAACAATATGTTTTGTCATTAATTCAGCAAATGCCTTTGCCGCACCTGTACGAGCCCAGATGCCCATTAACCCACCAAGTAACCATAAATACAATAACATAATGCCAGCAGCACTTTTTGTCGCCATTGCCTCAAGTAAAACAGCATCTGTAATGTCATATTGTTGAAGCAACAATGCACCAACAATGATACCTGAAAATAGTGATGTTACAGGTTCTCTTGTAAGCCAACATAAAATAATCGCAACAAGCGCGGGTAATAATGACCAAATGCCAAAATGTTGAGATAGTTTAAGTTGATAAAACACCTCTTTTTGCTCACCATTTATGAGCTTGGTTGTACGAACAACTTCTGTTTTAGGTAATGTTGAAACATCATTATTTAAAGCAGCAATAGAGGCTTTTGTTAGGGATGCTTCTGCAAGTGGTTTAATATTAGTAACGTATTTTGGCTTTCCTTTATATAAATAAAATTGAGATCCTTTAGCATCTTTTTGAACATCCAAGGATACCTGTTGAACGGTATATTGAGGCCCTTGGGTGGCACCAATATAAAAAGCAGCCAGTGCAAAAATTGCAAACACCATGAACGCAGGCTTTTTAAATGTTCGAGAAATAAACTTAGCACCAAGGGGGCGACGCTTTTTATCGGATTCCGTTAGGCGATCTGATGCGTAAACAAACGAATTATGTTTTGGGTCCGCTTGGATGGTTGGCTTACTTTTCTTTTTTATTGTTGATTTTTGACTCATAATATTCAACTCCGTTCATGCTTATTAATTATCGTAAAGATGCAATTAGGTATTTCAAAAGAATATCAATTTATCCATGATCTGGCCATCGCTATTACAAACGATTGGTGATTAATTGAAGCGCTCTTTGAATAATTTGAGGCTGTTCAAACCAGCAAAGATGAGATGTATTGGGAATAGAAACAATATCAAGATGATGAAAGTATTGATGGAAATTTTGAGCAATAGTTCTATATTTCATATCATTCTCACCATAAATATAGGTTGCAGGAGTCGTTGATTTAAACGTGGTTTGTGGCATGTGGCGGACACTTAATTTGGATAAGATATGCTGCAATTGAGGTTTATTCAATGATTGAGATAACTGCTCGCAATAATCCTTAAATCCCGAGTGTTGGTCAAGCAAATGATAAATGGGAAGCTGGTGCCACCATTCAATGAATTCAGCAGAAGATAACGTGGTTAATTGTTCAATGGCAGATAACTCGAATTGGTGTTTTTGTTTTGTGTCGCCTGGGGACGTTAAGGGAAGTCCCGCCGAAATAAAAGTGACAGATGCCACGGATACTTGCACTAAGGGCATTGCGGAGAATAATAGTCGCCCACCTAGCGAATAGCCCAAACAGTGAATTATATAGGATTTGGCATAGTCGGTGATGGTATGAACAAGCTCATCAATAACATCACCGTAACTCACCTTGTCATGCAGTGAATAATCCAACCAAAGTTGTGATGCGTTTGGTGGAATTAGCTTACTAAGTAAGTATGCAGGCCCTAACGACCCTGGGCATATGAGCCACAGGTCGTTGGATGCGTGATGATGCGTTAAATTAAAACAAGAATGCAATGTGTGCCTAGAATAATGGTGAGTGGCGAGTATAGTCTTAAATCCCAAACTTTAAATTCAGTGGGGTCAATAATTAGATTGAGTAAATGAAAAAATACGAGCCCACCGAGGCCTCGAAGCAATAAACCAATACCCGTTAACCATAAATATTTGGTCAGTAAGTCGCCGTACTTAATAGATTCAATCATTCCTGATTCATGCGCAAATGCAAGGGTGCTTATGGCCAGTGCAGCTGCAACGGGTAGCGCAGCCAGTGCATGAAACGGCATGGGTTTCCCTTTAATTAGCGGTAAGACAGCGGCTTTGTTAAATGGCAATCCAACGCCCATGTAAACATGAAATAAAGTGATGAAGCTAAATAAAAATAACGTAATGTAAATCATTGCGTTGTGCCATACACGCGGTTGAAAATTTCATCAGCATGCGTTGTGTATGGGGCAAAACTAAACAACTCATCAAGTTCATCATTCGAAAATAGCTTTTTGATTTCAGGTTCAGTTTTTATTTTTTCGTCAAAAAGGATTTTTTCATCAAATGCTGCGTGAGCGTTGCGTTGAACAATTCGGTAGGCATCTTCGCGTAACATTCCTTTTTGTACCATGCGAAGCAATAGTTTTTGTGAGAAGAATACATTGTATGATTTTCCAATGTTTTGTTTCATTTGATCTTCGTTAACAGTCATGCCAGCAATAACTTTTGTCATTAATCCAAACATGTAATCCAAGCCGATGGTTGCATCGGGAAAAATAACACGTTCCGTGGATGAATGTGAAATATCGCGCTCATGCCACAAGGCCTGATTTTCCATTGCCGTGAGTGCATATCCTCGAACAACTCGGGCCAATCCTGTGACTCGCTCACAAATAATGGGGTTCTTCTTATGTGGCATGGCCGATGACCCTTTTTGTTTTTTAGAAAATGGTTCAAGAACTTCATTAAACTCGGTTTTTTGTAAACCTCGAATTTCAACCGCCATTTTTTCTAACGTGCCAGCAATAACCGCCAATGTTGTCATAAATGTTGCATGACGATCACGTTGTAAAACTTGTGTTGATACCGGAGCTATATTCAGGTCCAACTCTTTGCATACCAAGGCCTCTAGTTTTGGGGGCATATGCGCATAATTACCAACAGCACCAGATATTTTTCCAACATTTGTTGTTTCCATGGCCGCTTCCAGGCGGGCCTTGTTTCGCTTCATTTCTTCATACCAAATGGTTAATTTTAACCCGAGGGTGGTCGGCTCAGCATGAACACCATGTGTTCGGCCCATTGTTAATGTATATTTGTGCAACTCTGCCTTTTCTTTAAGTGCGGCTAGTAGTGCATCAATATCGGCCAATAAAATGTGGCCGGCATCTTGTATGAGTAAGCTAAACGCTGTATCCACAACATCTGAACTGGTTAAGCCCAAATGAACAAAGCGAGAATCATCCCCAACATATTCAGCAACACAGGTCAAAAAGGCAATGACGTCATGGTGAATTTCAGCCTCAATCTCATCAATGCGTTCAACATTAAAATCTGCTTTTTCAACAATGGTTCGATAGGCGTCCTCAGGAATGTTTCCTAATTCAACATGGGCCTTGCAGGCGGCAAGTTCAACAGCCATCCATTTATTAAATTTGTTTTCTTGGGTCCAAACATGGGACATATCAGGGCGTGAATATCGTTTTATCATACATTAATATTAACGAATGGTGCGGGGTTTGAAAAGATAGTGGCAAGCCGTAAACTAGTCAGGAACTGAAAAATTAAACGCAGCGCCAGCAATGAATTTATCCATTGTCTCATCGTAGGTAATCATCACCATGTCAACGCCACCATCGACGGCTGAAAAGTCAGGTTTGTAACCTTTAGTTGCATCAGATCCCATCATCCAAATAAGGTTGGGTACGTTAAAATTTAGACGCCCAGTACCGGTATGTTTGATCAGGATAAATAATTTTGCTGAACTTTCTGGGGCTATAAATGTAATATTTCTATTGTTATTATTTATAATTAAATTGGCAACATTCCCGTTTTTCCAATTGATGATGTTTGTTCCAATGTCTTCTTGTGTTTTAAAAACAA
The DNA here is from genome assembly GCA_049889215.1 of Candidatus Marinamargulisbacteria bacterium. Classification (GTDB taxonomy): domain Bacteria; phylum Margulisbacteria; class Marinamargulisbacteria; order UBA817; family UBA817; genus UBA817. The sequence continues at coordinate 95,618 of JBMHDV010000005.1, read as the reverse complement.
CAGGGCCGTCAACTTTTAGACTATCAATTTGCAAGTTATTGGTTGGTGTTTGCTCATTATCGCTTAAGTGAGATGCATTAAATGCCCCAGTGAAGATCCCCGCGTAATTATTGGCTTTGGTTGTGGCTGTGGATTTTCCATAAATTGCAGCTTTAAAGCCGGCCTCTATTTTTCCAAAAAATGACTCAAGTGAAATACTGTTGTCAGCTGTTTCAATCTCAACTTTGGCTGCTGCTGCAGGTGCGGCTGCACCTGTTGTTATTAAATGCATGCCAGTGGATTCGGCTGTGGGATTCATAGCAATAGTCATGGGGTTTTTTCCGCTACTCTCTATTCCAATCGGTGCACTGGCCGCAATGGTGCGCATGTTTGTCTTAATCGGTGAATCGTAGTCATTTCCAGTTAAGCCAGAGATGTCTGCTAAAATTCCAGGTGAATTTACGCCTGTGCCAGTAGATGTTCCTTGAATAGTACCATTGACTTGCAACCGGTCATCACCAATATCAGAAGCGGTACTAATAATATTTTCTTTGGGGCTACCAATCTGCAAGCTGCCTTCAATCATGAGGCCATTTGTGATGAGCGATTCATTATTATCGAGATAGGTTTTGCCTAAAATAAAGCCTTGTCCAAGATCAATGCCATTGGTTGCATTACCATTTCCAATGACCAAGCTTGATTTGACATAAACATCTTTGGCTTTTAAATCCATATTGGTGTCTGTTTCAGTTAAGGCTGATTTTCCAGTGAGTTGGATGGCAGAGTCATTTGTATTATATTTGAAAAAGGTATATTTATTATTCCCTTCATCCTTTAAAATTAATGCTCCTGATTCAATTAAAACATCTCCGGACGTGATAACCCCATTAAATCCATTACTATTCGTTTGAGTTGGGGCGCCAATCTGAAGATAGTTAGAGTTGTTGGTACTTTTCCATTTTAATCGATTTGATTGATTCATTTTTACATCCCCATCATCATTGACGACGGTTAGAATTCGGTCGAGTGCAAACTCAGTCATACCGGTACCCCCTTTGGGAACCATTAGGGGGGACTTTAACTTCTCCAACTTAAATGTGAAGTTGTCTTTTGGTGAGAATTTTGTTTTTGTTACACTTGCCGTTGCGAGTTTTGACCCATCAAATTCAACATTTGATTTAAATTTAGAGTCAAAATCAATTTGGTTTTCACCAAATCGGTCATTTGGAAACATTCCTTCAAAGTCAGCCCAATCTAAGCCACTATCCATAAATTTTTCAGCATCAATAATTGTATTTTTACTCACGTGTTTAGCATCAATCTGACCATCTTTAATTAAGTTGCCACCAATGGTTCCATTCTTGATTTTATCTTCTGTAAATGCACCTGGAGCAAAGTCATTACTACTCAATGTTTTATCCTGTATGTGAACTGATTTAATCACTTCAACACCAATATCAGCGGAAGCAAACGCGCGTTCACCAATTTCGCGTGAGGTCACGGATCTGCTGGTAATCTGTTCGCCACCAATTGAGCCATCCGAAAAGTCTGTTGGTACGATGGTGTTATTTACAATGTTTTTTGATGTAACTGCATCTACACTAATATTTTGACTAACCACGGTATTACCAACAAATTTATTTCCTTTTATCGATAAATTTGTAATGTGTCGGCCAATAATATTTTTATCTTTTATATGTTCTAGTTTAATTACGCCATTATCAAAGTGGTTGTGATATTTGAAAATAGGGAGCATTTTTCCTGTTGGGATGCCAAAAAAAATTTCAGGAACTTCCCCAACTTTAGTTTGGGTTCGGATAGCGCCATCAGCAATTTGATTGGTTTGAATTTGGAAGTTTTCAGTTGGGGATTGGCAGCTCTGGCAATCATCATCAAATTTTGATCTTGATACGCCATCATCAGCAAAATGACGGCCAATAAACACTGGCTCGGGTAGGGTTCTGGTATTCGCAACTTTTGTCATTTGATTCGTGATAATATCTGCTGTTTGATTTGTGGTAACATCTGCTGAGTGTATGCTTTGATCACCAAAGTGCCGTGAGTAAAGCTCATTTAAGGGGATGTGAGTTGAAGATACTGCGCCTGTATTGATGTGTTTTTCTTTAATTTGTGGCGCAGCCTCACCAGTGCTTTCTTTCCATTTAATATACGATTCATCGATGCCAGCGTTATCGGTGGTTGTGAATATCGCTTGCTCAGCGATGGTTCGACCAGTCGCCGCACCTGGTGCAAAATACGTACTATTTAATTGTTCGACCACAATATCTTTTGATGTGACTGCATGAAGAGCAATATTATTGGACGGATGATTAATGGTGTCATCAGCAATATGTTTTGGGGTTACGGCTTGATCAGCGAGCTGATTGGTGTAAATACTATTAATCGCTAATTTAAATTCATCAATACTATCAGGTTCAATATCGTCGCCAGTCACATTTGAAAACTTGGATTCACCCAATGAATCATTAATTAGATGGTTGGATTGGACAGACCCATTGGCAAAGTTTTCATTAATAATGCTTCCCGTTTTGAACTTCTGGGTATCCAAATCAAAATCTTTAATGTCATCACTTTCGATACTATTATTGGTAATACTGAGTGAATCAATGCTACTTAAAATCATATACCCATCTGAATCTGATGCGTAAATATGATAAGGCTTAACGTTGATGGTTGCTGGTATATTTTGAGATAACCCACCTGTTTTCATAAAGGACGTTCGAATATCACCAGTAAGTAGTGATCCGTTACCTTCAAATTGATTCGCAGTTACTGTGCCATTTACGTCTAAGGATGTGCTTGGTGCATTTGTATTAATTCCGACCTTTGTGCCAAATCCAATAAAGAAACTATCATCATGATGTGCTGAAGGGTAAAATCGGCCTGTATTTGAAACATCCCAAGCAAATGAGCGATGACCTAAAGAACCACTGGCATTTAATCCACCAACAATTGAATTTGAATATTTTTGAGAGACGATACTCGCGCTTAAAAATGTATTATTATTTTGGGAGAGGTTTCCACTGAATTTTGAGCTTACAGCAATATTGCCTGTGCCAGAAATTTCTGAAATGTAAGACGCAATGGTTTGGCTAGCCTCTCCTGAAATATTTGTGCTCCTAGACCCAAGGTTTACAGCGTAATCTCCTGAATTAATGGATGTATAGTTGGTTGTTGGAGATGTGATGACGATTGAGCCTATTCCCTTTGCAACTGCCTGATGACCAATTCCCACTGAGTAATCGCCAATATGGTTTGAGATATTCATGTCTGATTGATAAGACCCTGTTCCTGTATCGCCAATTCGCAGTGCACCTTGCTTTGCTGCCCAGATAAAAAATACACCATCAGATACGGATGATGATAATGAGGCAGCTTGACTATTTCCTGAAAAGATAACATTGCCACTAACCACTAAATTGTCTTTAGGACGTTCTTTTTGAAATCCAATATTGCCGTTAACATCAATTAGAATTAATGGGTCATCTAAGCTGTTTTCTGCAAACAGGGACGTTCCAGTAAAATTACCCAATTGATCCAGTCGTTGCCAACCGTCATCACTAGAGTAGGCTTCAAAGTATGTGCCCAAGCGCATTGTCCCTGGAACTTTAGTTGATGTGTTCCCTAGTTGGATGGCACCGTCAATTGAAAGCTCAGTTGGAATATTATTTGTCGCTATTCCCACATTACCAGAGCTGTTCATAATGATCGTAGGAATGGATTGCTGCAATATATTTAATGTTGGTCCCATTTCTAGATGGGTCTTGGTTATTCTATTGGTTGATACCCCAATTGAAGAAAACTTGCTTTGGTCTGCCATGCGCCAGTTTTGGGTGTCGATAATCACAGGGTATAGATTAGAGTGGGAATCAACGCTCAGTGTTTGCCCTAATGTTACTTGACCACTTAACGACCCATTCGTGATTGAAATTGGACGAACACTTATCTGATTTGAAATACCCCCATCCTGAATAAGTGATGCATTCCATAGCCCTGTTTTTATTGTTCCAACACCAGTCATGCCAGGATAACTTCCAAACAGTTGTTGGCCGGCCAGTGTTCCTTGAGACACATTGCTGGCATTAAAATTTGTTATTTGCTGGGCCCCACCATTAAACGTTGCAACTAGGGCGCTCTTAATGGTGAGTAGCACCGGGGTTTCTTTTATAATATTTTGTGTTACTAACATATTTCCAGAAACATGGAGTAATGCCTTGGGTTCATTTGTGTTTATCCCAACAAACCCCTCGTCGTAATAAATTCGTTCATAAATAGTACGCCATCGAATATAGTTCAAGTTCGTTAATTGTGACCCATTTCCAATAAATGCATTTCCTCGCACAGTACCATCAACATGAAGTCGAGAAAGGTGATTAGAGGTTGCAATAGCAACAGTTAAGTCAGTGTTATTAAAAGATGCAAGATCATCATTTAAAATGCCCATTGTCGATGTTGCCGTGTTGGTATAGACAGCCTTGGAAAATGCATGAAATGGAAGAATGATGACTTCTCCTTCACCTAAGTTTGCATTGGATGCAGTTACCGATGGCCCATTATTGGTAAATTGAACATTTTTTTCAGCCAATGTTAAACGAGCGCGTAAGATATCCTGATTAAAAACTTGAGATGTGAAATTATCATCTTCTGTAATAAAAATTTGTAAACGACCCTCCGAAACAGCCGCGGTAAATGATTTGGTAAATACCACGTTATCGGTGGGGGTAATCAAGTCAAACGTAACATCAATTTGACCAACTAAAAACCGCTGTTTGTCACCACTATTTACAGTAATAATCGTCTCAAGCATCAGTTCTTCAATAGGAATGGCCGAGAGTGGCGTTGTAACTGCCATAGTGAATATAACTAAAATTCCCCAAAGTAATCGCTTCAACGCCATCTCCTTATTTAAGGGCTCCTAAACATAACTGGTCCAATTGCGTAGTATGTGTCCGAGGTCCCTTTTTGCAATAAAAACGAAAACATGGCTGTTGTGCCATTGGAAATTGTATCTGAGTTGTTTGGTGCCGTGCCCTTTTCCCATAAAATAGTGTTGTCTGAAAATGTAATCGCACAGTTATTATTTGTACTCTTTACGATGAGCGTAAGTAGATAACTTCCGGCTGCTAACGATGTTGTATTATCAAATGAATAAGTAGTAGCAGCTGTGCATGCGTCGGCAACCCATTTTGAATTCGTCGTCCAATCAATTGTAGTCGTGGTTAAGGAACTTGATGTTGTTCCAATGGTTTTCTCTATTTTTGCGGATCCTTTAATGTGCAACGTCGCGTCTGGAGATTCAGTACTCGCCAATCCAATACCAAGCTTATCGGTTATTTTCACAGGCCCATCAAAATAGCCGGCCCAATTGGTTTGGCCAGGATCAGTGCCTGCTGTGCCAAAAACTGCAGCTGAGTAATCTTGTGTTAATTTTCCAATGCCGCCCGAGGTAAACGTTGTTGTGCCGGGTTCATCTTTTAATTCAACTAAAATACCTGTTGAATCATTGTTTTTAGCATTATTTATTACAACGGACACCCCAGTCCCCGCCGTGGATGTTGTTTTTATGCCAATTTCTGAAGCCGTAACTTCAATTCCAATTTCCGAGCCATCGGAGACAATTCCTTTTTTGCCGCCAATGCCTTTAATACCAATCCCACTCGACCCATCGGTACTTTTTCCAAAAATGCCTTTGGCTTTAATACGACCTTCTACATCCAACATAATGTCAGCCACCGGTGTGGTTTTTCCAATCGCAACAGCCCCCTCAACAATTAGACCATTATCTGGCGCTAGAGTACCTGCATAATTTGCACCAATGGCCATGTTACCAGATACTTCAAGGTTATTCGCTGGTGCCTGTATGCCAATCCCAACCTTTTCTTTAACATAAAGTGTACTGGTTTTTAATGCACCATTAGGTTCTGTTGTTGCGGTAATGCCACCACCACTACTTAGATCTGGACCGATAATCCAAAAGCGATCATCGCCGTCTTCCCCAATGCTAATGGAGTTTTGTTTGTTTCCAAAATACACAGAGCCGTCTTCAGTAAGAATATCACCCTTCACATGCAAAGAAGTCTCAGGTGTATTTGTGTTTATCCCCAATCTATTTTCAGTATTGTTCCAATATAGCTTAGCCGAATCCCCACCAAGAACTGTTTTTGGAGGGCTTCCAGTATCACTTTTTCCAAAAAGGACAGCGCCTTCTAAGCCAGTAAAGCTAGTGAGCCCCGTGCCGCCTTTATCCACATCTAATGTCCCAATAAGGGCATTGGCCGATATTGAATTATCGGCAAGTTTTTCCCAAGTAATTGTATTATCTTTGATTTTACTGCCATTGATGCTGCCGTCGGCTAACTTTGAACCCTCAATCGAATTATCAGCAATTCGGTCATTTGGAATGGGATCCGTTGTAACTTTTGTCCAAGGTATGGAATTGTCGGCAATATTTCCTGAGCTTATTGAATCGTTTTTTAGATGGCGGTTCTCAATGGTGTTTTCTTCGATTTTATCACCAGAAATGGAGTTAGTACCAAGCGTGTTATTTGCTTCAATGGTTGCATCCATGATGTCGGCTGACGTAATGGAAAAGTCTTTGATATGCGATGAGTTTATCGCATTTTCAGCAATATTTATTCCTGCAATGCCCCCCTCTGCAATATTTAAGGAAGTAATAGAGTTTTCAGCCAATTTAGTTCCTGGAATTTCGCCGACACCAATATCTGCACTCGTAATTGTTCCGTCAAGTATTTGTAGGGTTGTTACACTATCATCAGCAAGCTTATCGTTTGTAATTGCGCCATTTTCAATATTAATGGCCTGAATGGCATTATCAGCCAATTTGCCGCCAGGAATTTCCCCACTGGCAATATGTTTACTTAAAACAGCATTCTCAGCAATGTGACGTGTTACGATTACACGATCAGGCAAATGCAATGACATAATGGCATTATCTGCAATTTTATCACTGGTAATGGAGGCATCAGTAATTCGTGAATTGATGATGACTGCGTCATCGATATGTTGGGCAAGAATGGCATTGTCGGTAATGTGACGACTTTCAATGGAGTAATTTGTAATATGATTTGAGAAAATTGAATTGTCTGCAATGTTTCTACTCGAAACTTGGTTATCTGCAATGTGCTGATTTTGAATGGCATTGGCAGCAATATTATCAGACACAATTGTTGATTTTTCGATGTGGTGCGATTGAATCGCATTTTCTTCAATATTAAACGATGCTATTTCGCTTAAACCAATATCTTTGGATGTGATGGTGTTATCTTTAATGCGTGAAGAGTCAATGGTATCAAGTGCAATTTTTGCGTTGGTAACTTGCAGGTCTGCAATATGATTTGTCTTAACAGCACCGACCTTTATATTGATTGATACAATGCTACCATCTTTTATGTTTGTTGAAGCGATGGCATTGTCTTGGATTTTACTAGATGTTACCGCACCATCGGCAATTTTTTCTTCAGTTATGGCCGCATCTGCTATTTTATTGGCAATGATAGCGTACGATTTGATATCCATTCCAGTTATCGAACCATCTTTAATGTCTACTGATGTGATGGATTCATCCTTAATCGATAAGCCAGAGACCGTATTTTCTGGCAAAAAACCTTGGGTATTACTAACGTAAATGCTATTGGGGGAGGCTTGAGTTTCCGCTGCAAATCCACCCAGTGATGTCGCTGCAATATTGGTGAGTTGGCTACCATCACCAACAAAAAACGTCGCTTTTACATTACCCATTACGTTCAATGCATGATCAGGTGATGGGGGCGTATTGATCCCCACATTACCAGCAGCAAAGATAAGAAACTGATTATTACCACTTGATTGACGATTTGCAACACCATCTGAAAATACAATGGTACCATCATGGGGAATCGTAATATTACTTCCCATCGCAACACTGTATTTGCCCGACACATTGTTGTTATAACCACCCATGATGGTTGAGTAATTGCCAGATAATTGATTGTTTTGGCCTCCGATAACGGTACCATATTGTGCACCATTAATGGTATTACCGCCACCTGTGGATGACCCTCCGCCCAGCATGACACTAAAATCTGAGTTGGCTTCAATGGTATTCGAGTACCCACCAACCATGACGGCACTTTCCGACCGGTTGGTATTATTTGTCCCCCCAATAATTACCGCGTTATTTGCATTTGCAAGCCCAGATCGGCCAAAAACAACACTGTTGACACCAATATTGCTGTCATCCCATTGATCATTTTCGACGTATCCTGCACGAAACGCAGATTTTTTTGGGTACCATATTAAACGAGTTCCATTTCCAGCTGTAGTTAATGAAGGCAAGTTAGATCCTAACCGTTGGCCAACCATAACCACATTTCCACTAGTCATGACATGGTCATTAATATTAGCACTTGGAATTCCACCCAACCCAATATTTCCGCGATCATTAATGTAAATTAAGTTTTGTTTACCATTACCCTCTGAATGCAGGGCATGTGAGTCAAAGGAAGCTTCATAATCCAATTGGACCCATTTTCCACTTCGATAACCTTGGAATTTATCATCTTTAAAGCGAATCATTCCATCGACTTCTGTACTTGAATCACCCAAGCGTAACCCACCGTTTACATCCAGTGTGGTCACTGGCGTAATCGTATTAATACCAACAGAACCCGTGGGTGAAATAAAGATTCCTTCGTGGGCACTGGGTTTAATTTTAAACCCGTCTAATGAAGAGGAAATAATTTGATTTCCAGTAATCTCCAATTGATCTGCAATTGTGATGGATTTAGCAGTAAAATCACCATCAGCCGTGACCTGCCATTTATTAGACGAAATACTGACGGGTTGAGCCCCTGAAATTGTTGTCGGACCTTTAACAAGAAAATTGCCTGAAATCGTATTGTTGCCTTCGATTGTTGCCCCATTTAAAGTGAGGTCATCAGCAACATATTGATCGGTAATCGGAGTTCCTTCCCAGACACCGGATGTTAGTGTTCCAACACCCGTCACACTTGAGTATGGGCCACTAAGCCGCGCTTGATTCAATTGGCCGGTTGTAATTTGATCGGCATTTAAGTTTGTAATTTGAGAACCGTCACCTTTGAGGTAAGTGGCTTGAATTGTGCCTCCGACACTCAAGTTTCCACTAACAATGGCATTCCCACTAACATGTAATCGGGCGGATGGGTTTTTTGTTTGAATCCCCACGTTGCCAGTAACATAATAAATATTATCGGGATTCGTTGGTGATTTCAGCCATACCAAACGGTCATCTGAGACCGATATGTTGCTTAGCTGAGATCCATCCCCAATAAAGGTTGTCGCATTTATTGTTCCGGCAACATCCAATGTGTATTGGGGGGATGAATTATTAATACCAATACGTGAATTTACTTCATCAAGTTTAAAAAGCGACTCATTTTTGAATTTTTCTGCTTTGCCAGAAATCTCTGAGTGAAATGCATAAGGGACCGATTTGAGTGGGACGAAGGTTGTTCCAACGGGATCATTGTTCACCTCGGGCGTGAATCCAATTCGTAAATTATCATCAATGAATATTTCTGCATTTAATTGAACTGAATTTCCAATAACCACTGAAAAGTTGCCATTCACAATCTCAACAGCCTCAATGCGCTCTTTCCAAATGGGAGGGTCATCAATGTCAGGCTGAAAAATACCAATGGTCATCGGGATTTTTCCATTGAAGTTTTGATCTCCATAAAGTGTTACCTTGGCCTGCACCAATAAGGTAGTCGGTGTGGTTGTGACACTCAAGATCGGCATTGTCAGACCCAAACATATAGCAATACATAAATAAAGTGTTTTCAATCGCATGAAATTGTCCATAAATAATTCTTTGTAACTATGATTACCTTTGTTTATTCCCGTTTTTTGCCTCATTTAAACATTGTTTTTGAGAAAAAAAATTAGTTAAGATTAGGGTATGATTCAGCAAATATCTGTATTGCTTGAACAAGGGGAATTTCAAGAGATTAATCAGGAGTTTTATAACAAATGGCAAACCTTAGATGGGCTGTCCCAATACTTTATTGCAGTTGCAACATTGATGATTGATCAATATGAAAAAGCAGAACCAATTTTGAAGAACTTGAGCTCAAGTGCAACAGAGTTTCCCAGTTTTTATACGTATTATGCCTTTGTTAAGTTACGTTTAAGTAAACTTAATATGGCAAAGCGATTGATTTCAAAAGAGTCGCAACCATCAATACTAACGTACGAAACAAATCTTGAAATTTCGATCAAATGCGGAAATTTTACTCGGGCCAAACGAATTATAGCAACAGTTGCAGCTGCTGGATTAACTTCAGAAACGATAAGATTTAATGTAGGTGTTTTGTATTTCTTTGAGCATAAGTTAACCAAGGCCGCCAAAATTTTTCTAGAATTAATCGAAAAAGATCAGATGAACCGAAATGCCATCGATTATTTTGTGAAAGCAAGCGTTAATGGCAAAAATAAAGCGGTTGTCATTAAAATTTTAGAAAATTATATAAAAACAGACCCTCATTTACCTTACATTTGGAAATTATTAGGCATTTATTCCTCATCGGCGAATGCATCTGGCATCAAACGAATGATTCAACTGGTTCGTCAAGTGAATCCTAAAGGTGCAAAAATTCGTGAATGTTTTGCAATTCCTGCCTTATTTGAGTCGGAGATTCAAATTGAGAACTACCGCATAAACATGCTGGATACCATTTTAGACGCATTAAGTAGCGAAGCCTATCCCAATCGTCCGGATCTAGAATATGGCTGTACACCATTTGCATTAACGTATCATCAACAGGGCAATCGAGAGATTCTCGAAGCGTTGCATGCATTATTTTCAAAAAAATTGATTCAAGTGCCAAAACTAAAAAAAAGACCTAAACGAAAAAAGGTCAAATTAGCAATTATTAGTACCTACTTTCATGATCATTCTGTAATGAACTTTTACAGAGAACTCATTATAAACATGCCGAACCACTATCACGTGACCATTGTTCATGTTAATGCATTTAAAATAGATCATGTGACGAAGCAGATTTATCAGCGCGCAAATCAGGTTATCGATTCGAATGGGGACCATAATAAATTGGTGCCATTAATAGTAAAAAATGCCTATGACATGATTTTATATCCCGAAATTGGCATGTCGCCACCGGTCTATTATTTGGCGATGCTCCGATTAGCGCCGATTCAGTTTTCTATTATTGGGCACCCTGAAACATCTGGTATGCCAACCATCGACTATTACATTAGTTGGGAAAAGTTTCATGGCAAGCAGCCGCAATCTTATTTCTCTGAATCATTGGTGATGTTAAAAGGGATCCCCATTTGCTTTCCATTTCCGAAAGGTATGGCTCTTGCAACAAAAAGTAGAAATGAATTGGATCTTCCTGAGCAGCCAAAAAAAATATTTTTTGTTCCAATGCTTTTATTTAAAATACATCCTAAATTTGACGAGGTTATAGAGAAGATAATTAAAGCTGATAAGGATCATATTATTTTATGTGTTCAGTTTAATGAATTAGAAAAAATGCTCATTAAGCGGTTGTCAAATCGGTTAAGTAAGGAGCAATTGAAGCAACTTTTATTTCGTCCGCAATATTTGCTCGAGGACTATTTTTCAGTGTTAAAGCAAGCTGACGTTAATTTAGAAACGTTTCCTTTTGGAGGTGGAAATACCGTACTTCAATCGATAGCGGCTGGTACCCCAATGATCACATTAACTGGAAACCAGATAAAAGAACGGTTTGGTACTGGTTTTTACGCACAACTGGGAACCTCTCAGTTTTGTGTCACTACCGTTGATGCGTATGTGGCACTCGCCATTAAAGTTGCGAGTTCACCAAAAATCAAACAGGAGTTTCGGCAGTTTGTTGCCGCCAATAAACAAAAATTATTTAATGTTATGGACGGCACAAACGAGCTTTACCAATGGATGGATAGTCAACATGAATTAACCAAGGTGGACTAGCCACCTAAGGTTAACGCCCACTGCGCAGATGCCGCGGCAATAGTTGCTCTTCAGGATTTGATTCAATGGTATGGTGAAGTTGCTTCATTATATAGCCCAACATGATGGAAAACCGTGTGGCTGTTTCTTTGTCAACGGGTGGTGACGTCGTTGTGTAACGTGGAATCAATTGACTTGCACAGACGTGAACCAATTCTTGTTGGCATAAATGGCGGGGCATTTTAAATTTTTTTGAGTTGAATTTGTAGCTTATTGTCTCAGTTGAGGCTGTATATAATTGATGTAAACGTTGGTTTAATTTTTCAAACAATTGGCTAAGATGCGGAAGTGTTTGATGTGCCATTATGTGCTGGGTGATCTTGTCTTTCTGAGCCGCTGACATTTGTTGGACTTCATGGTGAATGGGCATGAACTCATCCCAAATATGCAGTAATATTGGTGGCGCATTCTTAAGTGTTAAATCGTGATTTTTAAGCGCTTCAATGGCAGTGTTAATCAATTCATTACGATGACTATCTGCTAAATCTCGGTGGTAGTTGGTCGCGATCTGAATGAGTTTTTGGTTGAATTCCTGAAGATTCGACCTTGCAGCTGAAGGATCCAATTTAAATAGTTCATTTAGCAATGGCTTAAGTCGTTCTTGAATGTCTTGGTCCACGGTTGTGTTTCCTTTGGATGGATCCAAGTATTGAAATCGTGCCATTGCATACTGCCGAGTGACGCGCATGGTAGCTAATGCTTTGGCCGTTCGACGTAAATCCCCATGAAATACTTTTAATGGTTGTTGAATAGCATTAAATGGACCTGGGAACTCTGAAATGGGTGAATGGCCAGTGAGCATGCCCAATAGTTCGTGTCGAATAAATTGCTGGTTATGATAGCTAAATAATGGTTTGTGTACCAGCCACAGATAATCCAATAAGCTGCCTATTTCTGGCACCGGAAACCCTTTCAGGCTTGGGCGCATCATGCCCGGGTTTCGAATGGCGGCACTGAGCCGTGGTCGCAGCGCTGCAATGGCTTGCAGTCGAACCGTGCTTGAGGGTTGTTGATTATCTAAAATCATTTGCTTATAGGCCTGTGTTTGTTGTTCTGATAGCCTAGCCGTTGCGGCCACCCAGTCCATTAAATCCTGATGCGGTGTTGTTGCATCAAATTGTTTGGCCCAATGTTTGGGTAAAGCGCCAGGTTTCAGTTGTGATACAAAGTAGTTGCTAGATTGCTCTAAAATAAACCGTGCAATGGCCGCGTTAAATTCATCATGAAATCGGGTAAGGCGGGTGGTGTCCAAGCGCAAGATATCTGGTAAGTTTTCCACGGCTGGGGGGGCATCTGCGAGGCATGTATCTAGCATGGTAGCGGCCAATAGTCTTCGTCCAAATGTGGGGTAGTATTGGGTTGGCGTTGTTCCTTTTAAGTAATCTGCAATCCATTGGTGGGTGTGACTAATGGGCCGCTTTTTAAAAAACTGTTGTTCCATATGAATGGCCTTTTTTTGAGCTAATGCTGGTTGCCGTTCTAGCACATGTTTTAACTGAAACTGGGCAAGTTCATCGCCAAAATAAAAAATAAATTTTAGTGCAAACCGCAAGGTCTCATTCGCACCCACATGAAATAATGTCTGTAGTTTTGACCATTGCGATTTAAAGTTAATGGTTGGTGCATGCGAACGCATGGTCGACACCAATGTGGTGCACATATGTTGAATAATGTGGTTAAAATACGAGCGCTGTTCCGCTGCATCCGTCAATGTTTTGTAATGGTCAACTTGATGATTAAATTCAGCAATGATGGAATCAGGAATGGTTTCATCCAATTTTTTAACCAATGCGGTAAGTGTTGCTTCAGCAGCCGCTAATTTCAGGCTGTGATTATCGGAAATTGCCTCATCCACTTGGTTAAATCCAATGGACGCCCAAGGAATACTTGGCAATTGAATTCGACCGGAGCTCGCATAGTTTAGCCATATGTCACGTGCGCGTTCAATGCCGGGTTTTACCACCCACTTCAAGGTGTCCCATTGCGCATTGAATAAATCAATTTTTTTAGCCATGAATGATGCACCATGGTCTGGGTCAATAAACAACACCATTTGGTGCACATCTTGCTGCAATTGCTGCACCCCTTTAGAGATTTGGTGAACCACCAAGTCGGGATGGTTTTGGGTGGTTCGAATTTGCATTTCCAAATCAAAATACAAGCCACATAATTGCTGCTTCTGTGTTTCAATCCAAGTCTCATAGTGTTGATTAAATTGAGTCATGCCAGACAATAGTTCATAGACACAGTCTTGCAATTCGGTTGTGATGATGGGCTGAGGTTTGTTTAATGTTCTGATTAATCGCAGGCATTGGTTCCATGTGCTTACAGATTGCTCAAGAAGATTTTTGTCCATTTTCATTAATGCTGCCATGGTTTTATTTGGAAATTGCAATAAGGCAACTTTTCTGATGGTATCGGTCTGTGGAGTTGGGGCATTAAAATACTGGGTTACCTGTTTAATTAACGCATCCAGTTGCCGGCACTTTTCAATCCCAGGAAATGAGTCACTTTCATTGATAAAAGCCAAGGGGAGGGCCTTTCGCCGAACATCTGCCAGAGGGTCATGGACCTGACTGGCAAGGTTCATTGCTGAATGCGAGCGGTTAAAGCGATTGCTAATATCCGCAAATGGTTGTCGTGGTGATGGCGGGGCCGACACCGGTGGTGTTAGTTGTTGAGTTGTCATATCATGTCCTTTCAAAAATGGTCAGTCGACCGGTGGGATGCAATTTTGATAAAGAACGGTAGGGCTTAGGAACGACGTGCTATATGAGGGTGGCTTGTCGTAGAAAATGAGAATGTTTTTTGACGAAGTTTATAAATGGTAAACAACAATACTAGCGTGGGAATCACCTCCAATGGTTGAGTGATAATAGAAGTATATCACATCTATATCGGAAGGTGTTAATTTAATTTGATGGGGGTTGCTGCAATCACCCCGCCCCCTAAAATACGATCCCCTTTATATAGCACACAGGATTGTCCAGGTGTGATGAATGAATGTGGTGATTTTAAGGTTAATGTGGCCTGCCCATCAATGGTTTGGTTTACCTTGGCTTTTAAAGGTTGCATGAGATATCGAAGTTTAATGTCCACCGTTTGTGATGGAATTAGTTCGCCGCTCACGGTTGTAAAGGTATGCAATTGAATATCATGTTGTTTTAAATCATCTTTGCTACCCACTACAACGGTATTGCTCGCTTCGTCAATGCGGTGCACATAGAGTGGGGTAGGATACGAAATGTTCAAGCCCTTTCGTTGCCCAATGGTGTAATTATGAATGCCGGTATGCTCACCCAGCACCGTGCCATCGGTATGTTGAATATTTCCGGGTCGTAAATCAGCCGGTTCCATGCGATCTTCAACAAAAGATCGGTAACTTTTTTGCGATACAAAGCAAATTTCTTGGCTATCGGGACGATTAGCATTTAACAAGCCCAACTGATTGGCTTTATCTCGAATTTGGTCTTTGGTGTAACGGCCCAAAGGGAATAATAATCGTTTTAATGTGGGTTGATTGATCATGTACAGAAAGTACGATTGATCTTTACCCTGATCATTCGCAGCTTTGATGTAGTATTTATCACTATTTTTGGCTTTGGTAATTTTACAATAGTGCCCAGTGGCAATGTAGTGCGCATCCAATACGTCCGCTCGTTTTAATAATTCATCAAACTTAATAAACCGATTGCATTCAACGCAAGGGTTTGGTGTCTGTCCGGCTTTGTATGTTGCTACAAATGGATCGATGACCTTTTCTTTAAAAATCTCGCGCGAATTAATGACATAATGCCGAATACCCAACATTTGGCACACCCGGCGCGCATCGGATACTGCGCCCAAGTTGCAGCAAGCGGATTGCTTTTGTTCTTCAAAGGGGAGCAGTTGCATGGTAATGCCAATGACCTCGTAACCACGCTCTTTAAGAATGGCTGCAGTTACTGACGAATCAACACCGCCACTCATGCCAACAATCACACGCTTTTTGTTCATGGTTTTGATTATACAATAGGTGACGGTGTTTGTTGAGGCTATGGACGTCTTTATTTGACAAGTGCGAATGATTCCGATTGAATAGAATCATATCAATTCTATTGAGGGCGTATGATTAAAAAGACAACAGGGCGATATTCCATTGATTTGGCCATGGCTGAATTGGATCGGCAGGAGACTGCTGAAGGGTGTGTTAGAGAGGATCAGCGTTTGATGCCGGACGAATCAAAAGAATCAAAAAAGCAGACGTTGGAATTCAATCAATAACCTCGTATACTAAGCGGTATGTCCCATATCATTGACCATGTTGGAAATACGCCACTGATTCAAATTCCATACAGTAAAAATCCCAATGTTCGAATTTTTGCCAAATGTGAATGGTTTAATCCATCCGGTTCGGTTAAAGATCGCGCAGCAGCCAATATGATAAAAACTGGGCTAGAGTCAGGCATTGCATCAGGCAAAACGTTGATTGATGCAACCAGTGGCAATACGGGCATTGCCTATGCGTTATATGGTGCAAGTTTGGGGCTGCCGGTTGAACTTGCTTTACCAGAGAATGCATCAGAAGAACGAAAATTAATATTGCAAAATTATGGGGTGACACTCCATTTGACCAGTGCCATGGAAGGTACCGATGGCGCCCAGCGATTTGTTGAGTTTCATGTTAAAGAAAATAGTGACCGTTATTTTTATCCCAATCAATATGCCAATGATGCAAATTGGCAAGCGCATGTGAAGAGTACTGGCCCCGAAATCTGGTCCCAAACCAAAGAATCAGTGACTCATTTTGTGGCTGGGCTGGGCACCACAGGGACGTTTATTGGCACAAGCCGATTTTTGCAGACCAAAGGGGTGCATTGCGTATCTGTAGAACCCGATAATCCCATGCATGGCCTAGAGGGCTGGAAGCACATGGAAACGGCCATTGTACCAAAAATATACGATACAACAGTCGCTAACGATACCATGACGGCCGATACCATTCGCAGTTACGAAGTTGCCAAAGCGGCCACCAAGTATTTGGGCTTGTTTTTGAGCCCCAGTGCAGCGGCCAATTTAGATGCCGCGCTTCGCTTGGCGGATGATCTTAAGAATGGCGTGATTGTAACGGTGTTTCCGGACAACGCCATGAAGTATTTAAAAGAGTCCTTTTGGAGTGACAATGATTTCGATATCGACAACCCATTTGGCTAGCATGCGCGCCCATGCGGAGGCAGATTATCCACATGAATGCTGTGGTGGGTTGCTGGGCACCTTTGATGGTGAAATCAAAACCGTAACGGATGTAATTGCACTTGATAACCATTGGGACGATATCCCTGGTGAGGACAAAACTCGGCGCTTTCGAATCACGCCGGAAGATTACAAAATGCTCGAAAAAAAAGCGACTGCAGATGGCGTGATGTTATTGGGGTTTTACCACTCCCATCCCGATCACCCACCCATTCCAAGTGACACCGATCTTAAATTTGCGTGGCCCTTTTTTTCCTACCCCATATTGGCGGTTAAAAAGGGCGCCTTTGATTCAATTAAATCCTATGAGCTCATTGGTGATGCGTTGCAAGAAGAATGTGTTAATTTAAGTCAATTCTAGATATTTTTTTGAATTTTCAATGGCTTGAACAAGTTTTTCTGTATTTTCAATTGTGGTCCTGCTATATCTCCTACTTTTTGATTCAATCTCATTAATCTTTTTGATAAATGCTTCTTTTGTACCTAAAATATTTAATATAAAACTTGCAACGTCATATATGGTTGCCTTGCCATTCATATAATCATAAATAACAGGTTCTGCTAGATAAGCATGTTTCCTAATTTCACCAATAGTCGTATTTATCATCATTTTTGATCCAGGTGATAGCCGTAGGTTATGAACCTCTTCCCTTAACTTAATGTCGAAAGCCTCAAAGTTAAATCGTGGATGTGCGAGTGCCGTCTGATCAATAATTATCGGTGGAGAAGTACATAATCTAGCTGATGAAATTTCATTAACTGGTGATTGGTTTTTATTTGAGCTTCCAATTGTTGCTAACGGATACTCGCCTTCGATGTCAACAATTGCCATAACATTATCTGGAGACTTGTTTTCATCCTGTTGTGAGTTATTTACTTCACATTCTCTATTTTGGTAAAGGCTCACTAATTCATTATCACGGTCACGTTTATAGTCAAATTTAGCATCATGGTCATCAAGTTCAAAGGGAAAGGTGCCATCGTCTGAGCTGATCGATTCAGTTGAGGAAGGTTCGATTCTTAACTCTGATCTAAGATTGTAATCTTCTAAATTGCTCAAGGCAGAATTAATATTGTGACTATCATGTCCTTGTGTTAGTAGGCATACGATTTCGTCCTGTTGTGAGTTACTTACTTCACATTCTCTATTTTGGTAAAGGGGCTCTAATTCATTATCACGGTCACGTTTATAGTCAAATTTAGCATCATGGTCATCAAGTTCAAGTTCAAGTTCAAAGATGCCAACGTCTGAGCTGCTCGATTCAATTGAGGAGCATTCGTCTCTTAAGTCTGATTGAGTAAGAGACTTACGCTTTGAAAATTCATTTTCTATTGTTTTTTGAATTGGTTTGTTTGTTTGCGTGGTTTTTAATATTGATTCATCGCTTGGTGTAGGAAGAGTATTCTTACCCCATCTTTTATTATAGTAGTTTTGCAGATCTCTTTTTTCTCTTATCCTAAAAGGATTACTACCTAAGTTTTTAAAATTGTTAATATTTATTGAATTCATTTTTCATCACCCAACATATATCGGCACGAATGAGTAAGAATTTCATTTATTTTAAAATGATTTAGTTAATGACGTATTTGATGCTGAAAAAAATCAACGTTATAATGGCAATAATTATTTGAATCGAGGTACTTACATGTCTAAAAAAATTCTTATTCCAACACCACTGCGTCCATTTGTTAATCAGCAAGAAGTGGTGGAAACTCAAGCCAATAATGTCAACGATGCATTAAAGGATTTGGTTTTAAATTTTCCAAAATTAGAACAGCATTTGTACGATGGTAATGGCGACCTTCGTAAGTTCATTAATATTTATGTGAACGATGCCGATATCCGTGACCAAGATGGTGTAAATACCAACTTGTCAGACAGCGACGAAGTATCGTTAGTGCCAGCCATTGCTGGGGGCATTGCATGACCACATTAAATCAAGACGAAATCAACCGTTACTCCCGGCATTTAATTTTGCCAGAGGTTGGCCCTAAGGGGCAAGAGCAATTGAAGGCCAGTTCGGTGCTTTGCATTGGCGCAGGTGGTTTGGGTTGCCCACTGTTGTTGTATTTGGCTGCAGCCGGCGTGGGGCGCATTGGTATTGTCGATTTTGATGTGGTTGATGAATCCAACTTGCAACGTCAGGTATTGTATGGTGTATCTAGTGTCGGAAAATCAAAAGCACAAGTGGCCAAAGAGCGTTTATTGGATTTAAACCCACACATTACAGTTGAGGTGCACGAAACTCGTTTAACATCTGACAATGCACTTGAGCTTTTTAAACAGTACGATGTGGTGGCCGATGGTACAGATAACTTTGCTACTCGATACCTAGTTAATGATGCGTGTGTACTTGCAGGTAAGCCAAACGTGTATGGGTCCATTTTTCGTTTTGAAGGCATGGTATCCGTATTTAATTACGAGGGCGGACCAAATTACCGGTGCCTGTATAGCGAGCCACCACCACCAGGCTTGGTACCATCATGCGCTGAAGGCGGTGTCTTGGGCGTATTGCCTGGGGTTGTTGCAACATTGCAAGCCACCGAGGTAATTAAGGTATTGTTGGGTTTGGGCAATGTATCTAGTGGTAAGTTACTGGTGTATAACGCTTTAAAAATGTCATTTAAAGAGTTAAAGATTACTAAAAAAGATGATTACGAAATTAACGAGCTGATTGATTACGATCAATTTTGTGGCATTCCACAACAACAGGAGGAAAAAGTGATACCAGAAATTTCAGTTGAACGATTAAAAGAAAAGATCGATGCAAACGAAGACTTTACGCTGATCGATGTGCGAGAAGAAACAGAATTTGAGATTTGCAACATCAATGGCCAATTAATGCCATTAAATCAACTGGAGTCGTTTTTAGGCGATTTAGACAAGTCAAAAGAATACGTTGTTCATTGCAAGATGGGCGGGCGCTCTGCGAAGGCTGTTGCTGAAATGCAAGAGGCTGGGTTTACCAACGTTAGCAATTTGGCTGGCGGTATTTTGGCATGGATCGACAAAATCGATGCATCGCTGGATCGTTACTAAAACTTTTTATTGAGGAGGAGGTTGGGGCGATGTTGTGCATCGCCCTTAAAGTTTAATTGGTGGCTAATATAGCGGATGAGGTTGTAACGGTTGCACCAGTAAATAAATTTGCAACGGGGCATTCGGCTTCCGTTTGTTGAACCAATGCGTTAAAGCGATCGGTTGATAATGATGGGGCTTGTGCCTCAACGGTTAAATCAATATTCGTAATTTTAGGTGGTTTTTGGCCTGCATCCAAGGTAACTTTGGCAACAGTTTTTACTTGTGTATTTTCAAGGCCTTCGTTGGTAAATAGGGCACTTAAATACATAGAGAAGCAGCTAGAAATAGCGCCTGCGAGTAATTCCTCTGGGTTGGTGGTGTTTCCCGTTTCAAAGCGTGATTGAAAATCATACGCGGTTTGAACGTTTGCTTTTGGTAAGCTAAGCTCACCCGCCCCTTCTTTTAATGTGCCGTTCCAGATAGCGGTTGCTTGATTTGACATATCTTCCTCCTAGTGTGTGATGATTCCATTTTAACGAAAATAGGACTGAAGGTTCAATTGAGTATTTGCTAAATAATCTTAAAATATAATGCGAAATAGTCTTCGATTTAAGCTGTTTATTAAGTTGGTTTAAACTTGATTGGTGGCAGCTCTTTTGTTATGATTTTGAAAATTAATGAAAGAACGAAAGTTTTTCTTCGATAATGATTTAAGATGAGTAATCAAGACAAAAAAACAATTATTAAAGGTGGCGTAATGTGTGTGCTGTGTCTATTCACAAATATGTTATGGTACCTTCGTACATGCCTTTGATTCTCCCAACCACTTAGGGCTGGGATAACGGGTCAATGGATGTGGTTGTTTTTTTAAGTTACATTAAATAACCCTTTAAGTTCATTTTTTTATTAAATAAAAATTATCTCAACAGTTAACTCAACATAAAGTAAGCATGCCTGTGATTGAACACAGTCTCTTTATTAATTGAATAACATTGCCCTTATGACCTGATCGAAATAAGGAGAAAAAAATGAAAAAAACAATAGCAATACAAAATAGAGCAATTTTAAAACCCTCTTCACGAGAAGTAGCAATAAAAGAAATACAGAATTCAGAAATTCGCGATGAACTCAAAGAGAAATTCATTAAAATAGCTCAAAATGATACGGGTGAAAATATTAATCTAGTTAAGAAAGATATTGGAATAAAAGAGGCTGTTTACTTGGCTAAGGCATTAAGAGAGAATATCTCACTGAAAAAGATTAATCTATCGTGGAATCCATTGCAGGCTGAGGGAGTTTGTTATTTAGCAGAGGCCTTAAAAGTGAATTCGTCTCTTGAAAGTGTGATTCTTCATGACGTGCATATAGGACCTGAGGGAGCTAATTACTTAACAGATATGTTAAAGGTGAATAGGTCTTTAAAGGAGATTCAGCTATATTACAATAATATTGGGAATGAGGGTGCATCTCACTTTGCAGATGTGTTAACGATGAATAGTTCTTTGGAAGTAATAGAACTAGGTTCTGACATTATTGGAGATGAAGGGGTTAAGCACTTATCAGATGCCATAAAGAAGAATCGGGGACTGAGAAAAATTGCTCTAGTAGCTAATGAAATTGGAATTATAGGAGCTAAAGCAATCAAAGAGGCATTAGATGTGAATACGTTGCTGGAAGAGGTTGAAATATTTTCTAATTATAAAATCGGACATGATCTTAAAATGGAAATTGGAGATAAGGTATTAAGAAACAAGGCCTTAAATACAATACTCAAAGGAAGTCCTGAAGAAATAGAGGAAGTGATTGGAGAAGTGCAGCCAGCAACAGCTAAGCTTTGGATACTAGAAAAAGTAGAAAAAGCGTTAGAGGCCTATTTAAAAAATATACATATTGACGTATTCTCGCTAAAGTTTGAGTGTCTGAAATTCATATCTGATGCAGAAGATGGTGGAACTCTCATTGAACAAGTTGGGTTTACATCAAAAAAAGAAGCTGAAGAACTTACCAACCAGATTATAAGGTACGAAAAGGTTAAAGCGTTAGCTCGTCTAGAAATGCTAAAACAAGGAGAGCAACTATGAAAAAAACAATAGCAATACAAAATAGAGCAATTTTAAAACCCTCTTCACGAGAAGTAGCAATAAAAGAAATACAGAATTCAGGAATTCGCGATGAATTAAAAGAGCAATTCATTAAAATAGCTCAAAATGATACGGGTGAAAATATTAATCTAGTTAATAAAGATATTGGAATAAAAGAGGCTGTTTACTTGGCTAAGGCGTTAAGAGAGAATATCTCACTGAAAAAGATTAATCTATCGTGTAATCCATTGCAGCCTGAGGGAGTTTGTTATTTAGCAGAAGCTTTAAAGATAAATACCTCATTGCAAGAAATTGATTTAAGTTCTAATAAAATAAAAGATAAGGGTGTTATTGCACTAGTAAAGGCATTTAAGGCAAATACGTCGCTGAAAACTATTGATCTTAGCTGGGGTGGTATTACAGCAGAAGGAGTTAAAGAAATAGCAGAGTTATTAGAAGAGAATACGACGTTAGAAAAGATTGATTTAATGTTTAATTTTTATCCAGAAAAGAAAAAATATGATGATCTAATAAAATCTAAGATATTAAGAAATATGGCATTAAATACAATACTCAAAGGAAGTCTTGAAGAAATAGAGGAAGTGATTGGAGAAGTGCAGTCAGCAACAGCTAAGCTTTGGATACTAGAAAAAGTAGAAAAAGCGTTAGAGGCCTATTTTAAAAATATACATATTAACGTATTCTCGCTAAAGTTTGAGTGTCTGAAATTCATATCTGATGCAGAAGACGTTGGAACTCTCATTGAACAAGTTGGGTTTACATCAAAAAAAGAAGCTGAAGAACTTACCAACCAGATTATAAGGTACGAAAAGGTTAAAGCGTTAGCTCGTCTAGAAATGCTAAAACAAGGAGAGCAACTATGAAAAAAATAATAAGTGCATCAATGAGTGGTATGGAAGAAAAAAAACCTGGAATTACAGTATTTAATATCGGTAAAAAAATAGTTTTTAAGTTAGGTGAATCCGAAATCAAAGCCTCGTCAAGTGATTTCGAGTCAACACTTATAAAAGGCTTAATGGATGATTCAGATTCAATTGTTTTAGACTTGACCGATTTAAATTTGCAAGTTGATAGAGACAGTTTTTTGGAGTATTTCAATGTTGCTTCGGGAAACGTGGATATTTTTGAGGATCCATCACGTGTTGAAAAGTTTAAACGTTCGCTAGAAATGTTAGTCTCTTTAGCGGCCTTTCTTGATGATGCAAGAATGCGTAAGACTATTTGTAGCTTTATTGAAAAGTTCATAATTCAGAGTTTAGATGACAGCTTTAAGCAGACAGGTGCCATAGAGGACTTCACGAAAGATCCCACTATGGTTGCTATGATTAACGATTCAGATCCAAGGTTTAAATTTATAAACACATTTGTAACCGAGCTCTGTAAAAAATTGGACTATAAGTATCTTAAAGAATTTTTTAAAGATAGTAAAAATCAAGAACTAAAAGCAATAACTCAGATTAGTGAGCAAACGCCTGAAAGAAAGAAATTAATCATCCGATATTATATTAGGCGAATCCAATTCGCTGAAGATAGTCATTCCAAAATGGTGCATTTTAATATGCTAAGTTTCCTTGTTAAATATAATGAAGCGCATCTTTCTCTCATGGCAAACACGTCAGTGGCCTTAAATTATCTAGTGGACTTAATAGGTCCTGGGAATTCTAATAATGAGTTGAAAGTTTTCGCTATCATGCTATTAGGTAGTTTATCAAGAGCTGAAGAAGCTCGTAACCGAATTGCAGCTACGTCAGTGGCCTTAAATTATCTAGTGGACTTAATAGGTCCTGGAAATAATGATAGACACTTGAAAGTTTACGCTTTAAGAGCATTAGATAGTTTATCAATAGATGAAGAGGCTCGTAACCGAATTACAACTACGTCAGGGGTTTTAAGTCATCTAGTAACGTTAATCGGTCCTGAGAATGACAATACTCAGCTGAAAGGTAGGGCTATCGAGCTATTAGATCGTTTAGCAAGAGATGAAGAAACTTGTACCCAAATTGCAACTACATCAGGGGCCATAACTCAACTAGTGACGTTAATCGGTCCTGAGAATGATGATGCTCAGCTAAAGGTTTTCGCTTTAAGAACATTACTTAATTTATCTGTAGATAAAGGTGTTAGCGCCCAAATTGCAACTACGTCAGGGGCCATAACTCAACTAGTGACGTTAATCGGTCCTGAGAATGATGATGCTCAGCTAAAGGTTTTCGCTTTAAGAACATTGATTAATTTATCTGGAGATAAAGGTGTTCGCGCCCAAATTACAACTACATCAGTGGCCATAACTCAACTAGTGACGTTAATCGGTCCTGAGAATGGTGATGCTCAGCTGAAAGGTTGTGCTATCAGAATATTATTTAATTTATCTATAGAAAAAGGAAATAGAGACGGAATTGCAACTACGTCAGGGGTTTTAAGTCATCTAGTGACGTTAATCGGCCCAGAGAATGGTGATGCTCAGCTGAAAGCTTTAGCTATCAGGCTATTAGGTATTTTATCTGGAGTCGAAGGTGTTCGCGCCCAAATTGCAACTACGTCAGGGGTTTTAAGTCATCTAGTGACGTTAATCGGTCCTGAGAATGATGATGTTCAGCTGAAAGGTTGGGCTATTAAGCTATTAGGTAAGTTATCTATAGAAAAAGGAAGTAGAGACGGAATTGCAACTACGTCAGGGGTTTTAAGTCATCTAGTGACGTTAATGGGTCCTGAGAATGGTGATGCTCAGCTGAAAGGTTATGCTATCGGAATATTATTTAATTTATCTATAGAAAATAGAGACGGAATTGCAACTACGTCAGGGGTTTTAAGTCATCTAGTGACGTTAATCGGTCCTGAGAATGACAATACTCAGCTGAAAGGTAGGGCTATCGAGCTATTAGGTCGTTTAGCAAGAGATGAAGAAACTTGTACCCAAATTGCAACTACATCAGGGGCCATAACTCAACTAGTGACGTTAATTGGTCCTGAGAATGACAATACTCAGCTGAAAGTAGGGGCTATCGCTATATTATTTAATTTATCTATAGAAAAAGGAAATAGAGATGGAGTTGCAACTACGTCAGGGGTTTTAAGTCATCTAGTGACGTTAATCGGTCCTGAGAATGACAATGCTCAGCTGAAAGGTTGGGCTATCGAGCTATTAGGTATTTTATCAAATGATGAAAAAACTCGTACCCAAATTGCAACTACCGTAGAGGCCATAGATCATCTAGTGACGTTAATCGGTCCTGGAAATAATGATAGACGGTTGAAAGGTTTCGCTATCGAGCTATTAGGTAGTTTATCAAATGATGAAAAAATTCGTACCCAAATTGCAACTACGTCAGGGGCCATAACTCAACTAGTGACGTTAATCGGTCATGAGAATGATAGATTGTTGAAAGTTTTTGCTTTAAAAACATTAGTTAATTTATCTGGAGATAAAGGTATTCGCGCCCAAATTGCAACTACATCAGGGGCCATAACTCAACTAGTGACGTTAATGGGTCCTGAGAATGGTGATGCTCAGCTGAAAGGTTATGCTATCGGAATATTATTGAATTTATCTATAGAAAAAGGAAATAGAGACGGAATTGCAACTACGTCAGGGGTTTTAAGTCATCTAGTGACGTTAAGCGGTCCTGAGAATAATGATGTTCAGCTGAAAGCTTGGGCTATCGAGCTATTAGGTAGTTTATCAACAGATGAAGGAACTCCTAGTAAGAAGAGAAAGAGAGAATCAAGTCCCAGCTAATAAAATTAAGAAATAAAAAGATGGGGTTGATGCCGATGAGGTGGTGGCGTTGTCCAAAGCTTTGGGCATGCACCCGAGTAAGTGTCGAAATTGAATCTACTGGCCCTCGACTAAAGTTAATTATTAAATTGTGCTAATTATTGATTGGGAGACTACCATTTTCAGAACAAAAAAAGTAAACTGGACCCATGATTTTATACCACAACCCCCGTTGCAGCAAAAGCCGACAAGCATTGGCCCTGTTGCAAGAAAAAAATATTCAAGTAGATGTAAAGCTATATTTAAAGGATGGCATCGACGCAGACGAGGTGGTGGCATTGTCCAAAGCCTTGGGCATGCACCCGAGTGAGTTTGTTCGAAAAGGGGAGGCCGAATACAAGGCTCTGGGAACCGATGAGTTTTCGATTGAAGAATGGGCGGACATTATTGAAAATGCCCCCATACTATTGGAGCGTCCCATTTTATTAAATGGTGATCAAGCCGTCATTGGTCGGCCGCCTGAAAACGTCTTGCAACTCATCAGTTAATTAAATTACACCAATAAGCAATAACACGCCCGTTACCATTAACGCCGCCCCAGTAACTTGGGTTAAACGAGTGGATTGTGGCAATTTATTAATTAGTTCACCAATGCCAACGCCAAGAACATGGATAACCGTTGTTGCGGTTAAAAAGCCGGCAATGTAGATTTCGGGCAATACAAAAATAGGCATCTCTTTGCCATGGGCATAGCCATGCACAACGGCAAAAATTGCAACGGTTACAAAGGTGGCAGTGAGGGTTAGGTAGCGTGGCACCAAAAACAACACGCCAAAAATGGCCACAGATAACGATATTATTGGTTCCATCATCGAAAAGTCTCCACCATAAAAGCCAACAACACAACCCAAGGCCATCACACTCACAAAACAGGCTGGCACTTGCCAAACGGCTTTACCACCAATGCGTGAACTGATCATGCCAACACAGGCCATGGCCAGTAAGTGGTCCAGCCCCATGATGGGGTGTTTAAATCCTGCTGTAAACCCAAAGGAATCAACCGGCGCATTACCGTGTGCAAAGCAAGCCGTGGATATAATCATTAAAAATAAACCATGAATAATCATAGACATATTTTAAACTAGCGAAACTAAAAAATGGAATGATAAACTACAATTATCAGGAAAATTAAAGGAGTCATCATTATGTCAATTACATCTATGATTGGTGAGTTGTTTCGTCCCGTATCTAATATTGTGGATGAATTGCACACCAGTGAAGAAGAAAAGTTTAAAATCAAAAAAGAAATGGCCAAGTTAGAGTCCGATGTCCAAATTCGTATGTTGGACGTTGAAAAACAAATGGTGCAAGCCAAGTCAAGCATTGTGAATGCTGAAGCCAATGGCCAGTCGTGGTTGCAACGCAATTGGCGGCCCATTACCATGCTTACCTTTTTGGTTATGGTTGTTTGCGATTCGTTTGGTTTTTTAACGCATCGATTGGCACCGCAAGCATGGACGTTGTTGCAGATTGGCATGGGTGGGTATGTAATCGGACGATCATGTGAAAAAGTATTGCCTCAAATACTAAAAAAGTAATTTGTCCATTATTCAAATTGCGGAATCGAACATAATTCGATACTATTAATTCATATTGACTATTATCTAAGGAGATTATTATGGCGCGACAAAAAGTAACCGTGGTGGGAGCAGGAAATGTAGGAGCAACAGCAGCTCAACGTATTGTTGAAAAACAATTGGCTGATGTGGTGTTGGTGGATATTGTTGAAGGCTTGGCTGAAGGTAAAGCCTTGGACATGATGCAATCAGCAGCAACTGAAGGCTTTGATACTAAAATTATTGGTGCAGATAATTACGAACAAACAGACAATTCAGATGTGATCATTGTTACAGCTGGTATTGCCCGCAAACCAGGCATGTCACGTGACGATTTGTTAGCAACCAATGCTAAGATTGTAACCAGTGTTGTAGAAGAAACCGTGAAGCGTTCTCCGAATGCAATTTATGTAATTGTATCGAATCCGCTTGATGCCATGACATTTTTAGCATGGAAAAAGTCAGGCTTACCTGCAGAGCGTGTGGTTGGCATGGCTGGCGTGTTGGATTCATCACGTTATGCTTGTTTCATCGCTGAAGAAGCACAAGTTTCAATAAAAGATGTACGTGCAATGGTATTGGGTGGTCATGGAGACTCAATGGTGCCAGTGCCAGAGTATTCAACCGTAAATGGTATTCCAATCACTCAATTATTACCAGCGGACACCATTGAAAAAATCAATGAGCGTACCAAACATGGTGGTGCAGAGATTGTGAAGTATTTAAAAACAGGATCTGCCTATTATGCGCCATCTGCATCTGCTGTTGCAATGGCTGAGGCGATTTTACTTGATTCTAATCGTTTAATTCCTGCTTGTGCTTACGTTAATGGCGAGTATGGCGTGAATGACGTTTATTGTGGTGTGCCGGTTATTTTAAATAAAAATGGTGTTGAACGTATTGTTGAAATTGAACTTCGTGATGAGAGTAAAGAAGCACTTCATAAATCTGCAAATGACGTGAAAGAACTCTGCGAAAAAATCTTAGTATCTGCATAGGAGGATTGAATGATGAAATTATCAACCATTCAGAAAAAACAGATTGTCGGAATAACTGGCCTTGCCATGGTCGGTTTTGTATTGGCTCATTTGTCTGGTAACTTTCTGATTTACAAAGGTGCTGAAGCGTATAATGCATATGCCCAGTTTTTGCATGATTTAGGCCCGTTATTATGGGTGGCTCGCATTGGATTACTTGCAGCGTTTGTTTTGCACATGGGATTTACCATGAATTTGGTGATTACCAATAAAAAGGCGCGTAAAGATCGGTATTATAAGTACCAAAATCACCGCAAAGAAAGTTCATTGGCGACCCAGCTAATGCCATTAACAGGAACCATTATTTTACTGTATATCATATTTCATTTACTTGATTTTTCATTGGCTGAAAAAGTTGGTGTGATTGAGGGCATTGATTACGGTTTATTTGGATTGGTTGTAAATACATTGGGTGACCCCATTCATGCAATCCTTTACATTGTTGCAATGGCAAGTGTTGGTTTGCACATGTACCATGCGTTTCAAAGTGTGTTTCAAACATTTGGTTTTATGTCAGATTCCAATCAAGCAAAGATTACAGTAGCAAGTAAAGTATTGGGTGTTGCAATTGCTGTTGCATACAGCTCGATCCCAGTATATATCTTGGTAAGTTTTTAGAAAGGGTGTATCGATGACAACAAAATTAAAATCTAACGAACCCTCCGGCCCAGTCGCCGAAAAGTGGGAAAAACATAAATTTGACATGAAGTTGGTAAATCCTGCCAACAAACGAAAATTAAATATTATTGTTGTAGGAACTGGCTTGGCTGGTGCATCTGCATCTGCAAGTTTGGGTGAACTTGGCTATAATGTTCATACGTTTACGTATCATGAATCACCGCGACGTGCACATAGTATTGCTGCACAGGGTGGTATTAACGCAGCTAAAAACTATTGCAACGATGGCGATAGTGTTCAGCGTTTATTTTACGACACTGTAAAAGGTGGCGATTATCGTTCTCGTGAAGCAAACGTTCATCGTTTGGCCGAAAACTCTGTTAAAATTATCGACCATTGTGTGGCACAAGGTGTTCCATTTGCACGTGAATATGGCGGTTTATTGGACAACCGTTCGTTTGGTGGTGCTCAAGTATCCCGAACGTTTTATGCCAAAGGGCAAACCGGTCAACAATTATTAATTGGCGCGTATCAAGCCATGATGAAGGAAGTTGAGCGTGGCACAGTTAAATTGCATTCACGTCAGGAAATGATGGACTTGGTTGTTGTTGATGGTAAAGCGCGTGGAATCATTACCCGTAATCTACTTACCGGTGAATTAGAAAAGCATGCGGCTGATGCTGTTATTTTAGCAACTGGTGGGTATGGTAACGTTTTTTACTTATCAACCAATGCAATGGCATGTAATGTAACCTCAACATGGCGAGCGCATAAAAAAGGTGCATATTTTGCAAACCCTTGTTACACACAGATTCACCCGACCTGTATTCCTGTAAAGGGTGACTACCAATCAAAACTAACATTAATGAGTGAGTCATTGCGTAACGATGGCCGAGTTTGGGTTCCTAAAAATGTTGGCGATCACCGTTCGCCTCTTGAGATTCCTGAAGAAGAACGTGATTACTACTTAGAGCGCAAGTACCCAGCGTTTGGTAACCTAGTTCCTCGAGATCTAGCGTCTCGTTGTGCCAAAGAGCAAACAGACTTAGGTAAAGGAATCAATGGCGGGTTAGCCGTTTACTTGGACTTTGCTGATGCTATTAATCGTTTAGGTAAAGATACAATTGAAGCGCGTTACGGTAACTTATTTGATATGTATCAACAGATTACTGGAAGCAATCCTTACGAATCACCAATGACCATATATCCAGCGGTGCATTACACCATGGGTGGTTTATGGGTGGATTATAATTTGCAAAGCAATTTGCCTGGACTTCACGTATTGGGTGAAGCAAACTTCTCTGATCATGGTGCAAATCGTTTGGGTGCATCTGCCTTGATGCAAGGATTATCTGATGGCTATTTTGTCATTCCAAATACCATTGGCCATTACTTTGGTTCGAATACATTAGGTTCTGTTACAACCTCCGCTCCTGAATTTGATGAAGCCTTAAATGGTGTGCAGGAACGAATCAATAAATTAAGCAACATTGGTGGCTCGAAGACTGTGGATCACTTCCACCGCGAACTCGGGTTATTAATGTGGGATAAATGTGGCATGGCCCGTGATAAAAAGGGGCTCCAGGAAGCTCTAAAACGAATTCCAGAAATTCGTGCAGAGTTTTGGGACAATGTTTGTGTGCCTGGCGATGGCGCTGGTTTTAACCAAACGCTTGAAAAGGCTGGACGTGTGGCCGACTTTTTAGAATTTGCTGAGCTTATGTGTCAAGATGCATTGGATCGTGAGGAGTCTTGTGGTGGTCACTTCCGTACAGAGCACCAAACAGACGAAGGTGAAGCAAAGCGAAACGATGAGGACTATTGTTATGTAGCCGCTTGGGAACGCAATGAAGGCAAGAAGAGCAAGCTACATAAAGAAGATTTGACCTTTAAGGATGTTAAATTATCACAGAGGAGTTACAAATAATGGCAAGCGATAAAACAATTACGGTTACCCTAAAGGTATGGCGTCAAAAAAACGCCGCTGATAAAGGCCATTTTGAAATTTACAAAGCAAAAGACATCAATGAAAATATGTCATTTTTAGAGATGTTGGATGTTGTTAATGAAACACTTGCATTAAACAGCCAAATGCCAATTGCATTTGATCATGATTGCCGAGAGGGTATTTGTGGATCATGTGGGGCAATGGTAAATGGCGTGGCTCATGGCCCGGTTAAAGGCGTGACATTGTGCCAATTGCATATGCGTTCATTTAATGATGGCGATACGATTGTCATTGAACCATTTCGTTCTAAATCATTACCTGTTATTCAAGACTTAGTGATTGATCGATCAGCATTTGACCGAATCATAGCTAAGGGTGGTTACATTTCTGTTAAGACAGGAAGTGCCCCAGAAGCCAACGATACCCCAATTGAAAAGAAGAAGGCTGATTTATCGTTTGAAGCAGCAAAGTGCATCGGGTGTTCCGCCTGTGTTGCTGCATGTCCCAATGCATCAGCTTCGTTATTCGTTTCTGCAAAAGTATCTCATTTAGCATTATTGCCACAAGGTCATGCTGAACGTAAACGAGTGGTTGAATTGGTTGATCAAATGGATAAAGAAGGCTTTGGCGGTTGTTCCAATGCATATCAATGCCAGGCAGCTTGTCCAAAAGAAATCAAGGTAGAAAATATCGCGCGGATGAACCGTGAATACCTCAAAGAAAAGTCATTTAAATAATTCAATTATTGGTTTAAATTCGAATATTATATTATTCCTATTTCTTGGGTGTTTGGCCGGTGTCATTTATTTGTTTTACCCAGAGGATAGTGTTCCTGTTGCCGATCTTGTTTGGCAACAGGAAGTGACTGAAGTTGGGGTGGGGTCACCGCGATTATTTGATATGAATCGTGATGGTGTTCAAGACATCATTATTGGGTCAGGTTTTGAATGGTCAGAAGATGGGATGTCATCGATGATGTTGATCAATGGTCAATCGGGGCGTCTAATGTGGAAGACGATTGTTCCGGAATCTGCATACGGTACGCCTGTTCTAATTGATGCCAATGGCGATCAACTACCAGATGTTCCAACCGTTGGCCGATTTGTGGATGTTTGGATGCTTCATGGGCGTAGTGGGGAAGTTTTATGGAAACTGACAGAGCAAAATCCATCAATGTCCTTTTTGCCTTGTAATTTCAATTCTCCCGTGCCAATTCCAGATCAAGATAATGATGGCATTGTGGACTTTATTACAGTTCAAGGTGGGCTTGCGAATAAAACATCACATATTCAAATTATTGATACTGATACAAATAAAGTGATTATGAATAGCTTGGATCGTAATCATGTATTAGACAGTTTTAATAACCTTCTTACTCAATCTGAACAGGTGACATTCAACATTAAGGTATGTCGTGGAACAAAATGTGAAAAACGAGCCATCAATAGGGATTTACTTACTAATTACTCTTACAACGTACTGATGAGTAAATTAATTCAGAATCAAGAAGGGCCAGGAGGACGTGTCTATGTTATTTCAACTGGAACGGGCAAAGTTTTAAGGTCGTTTCCGGTACCATTTGAGCGTGAATCATGGAGTGTGCCAATTTTGTATCAGACGCAAGACAAGTTATGGATAATTTACGGGTCTGGTGGTGAACGACAAGGAGGCTTTATACA
This sequence comes from Candidatus Marinamargulisbacteria bacterium, assembly GCA_049889215.1. GTDB lineage: Bacteria > Margulisbacteria > Marinamargulisbacteria > UBA817 > UBA817 > UBA817. The sequence continues at coordinate 62,633 of JBMHDV010000005.1, read as the reverse complement.
AGCCCAAGATATTTTGACCGGTCAAGTCATGTGGCATGTTGAAAGTAAACGTAAAGGGATTATTTCCTCGCCTATAATGTACCATGAAAATGGACAGGCAATGGTGATATCAAATTCAATGAATGGTGAGATATTAAAATTAAATGCAGATACAGGTGAGTTGATATGGCGAAAATTGGTATCTAAGAATTTTGAAACATATTCAAGTCCAGCGGTGATTAAAACAGATTCTGGCGTGGATATTATTTCTTTATTTTCTTATGGTGTTTGGCCCAAGTACAATTTTACTTCAATGTTTGTGTTTGATGGTGCAACCGGCAAAAATAAATTCCGTCAACAGATCGGGTTTTGTTTTGGCGCAGCATCGCCAATATTAGCAGATGTTGATAGCGATGGATCTGAAGACATTGTCGTAATTAGTTGTACCGATAAACAACCCCGTTTAATGGCATTTGATAAATCTTATAAAACAATTTTTACTCAGGCACTAAAATCAGGGGGCTTTTCGACACCAATCATTACGGATATGGACAGAAACAATCATTTGGATATTGTTATTCCTCGATTTCATTTTATTGACCGTTATGAATTTATTGCAGAAAAACACCCGTCAGATGAGCTTAATTGGAACCAATATCGTGGGAAGTATTGGATCGGGCAATTAATTCCCTAAGCCACCTGTTTGAATGGCCCAGAGCGTTGCATAGTCCGCATTATTTTCTAATAATGCATCATGGGTATCAGCTTCTGTAATTGTGCCGTTATTTAAGACGACAATTTGATCTGCGTGACGAATGGTTGATAAGCGGTGTGCAATAATGAGTGCTGTTTTTCCTTGTGTTAATTGTTTTAAGTTTCGTTGGATTGCGGCTTCGGTTTCGGTATCAACAGAGCTTGTGGCTTCATCAAATACCATAATTGGTGCTTGTTTTAAAATGGCGCGTGCAATACTTAACCGTTGCCGTTGACCGCCGGATAACTTGATGCCGCGTTCCCCAATCATACTGTCATAACCATTTGGGGTGGATTCAATAAAGGCATGAAGTTCTGCCATTTTTGCAGCATGTTCAATCGCATCAATCGGCGTATCTGCCGGAAGGCCATAGGCTATATTTTCACGAATGGTGCCATGAAATAAATAGATGTCCTGACTCACCAAGGCAATTTGTTGCCGTAAGATCGTAACATCAAAGTCTTGAATTGGGTGGCCATCGATTTTTATTTGTCCTTGTGTTGGATCATAAAATCGAAGTAAGCATTTAATGATGGTCGATTTTCCCGCGCCAGTAAATCCAGCCAGTCCAACAGTTTGCCCATGAGGGATTGTAAAATTAACGCCATTTAACACTTTTGTTGAATTGTTATAACTAAAATGAACATTATCAAATTCGATTGATGGTGCGCTAGAAACTGTTGTAATTGCGGTTATTGGAGAAACAATATTTGGTGATTGATCTAATAGCCCTTGCAAACGTCCTGCACTTACGTTTGCACGTTCGTAGGCATCAAACATATCGCCCAATCGGGTTAGTGGCCACAACAGGCGTTGAATCATCATTGAAAATAAGACCAACTCACCAATCGTAATTATACCTGAATCAGAGAGTACCCAGTAACTGCCTAATAATAATACCCCAGCAAAGCCAAAGGCAATGACCATTCGAATAATTGGGACATAAATGGTTCCCCAACGAATGGCGTGAATATTCGCTGTTTTATAGTCATTCGATGCCGCTTTAACCCGCTCCATTTCAAAGCGTTCTGCTGTAAAACTCTTAATAACGGCAATGCCCGATAAGTTATTTTCTAGCCGTGCAACCAATTCGCCAACACTGTGTCGAATACGTTGATAGAAAGGGGAAATGAGTCGCTGGTAAATCAAGCTGCCAATAATCACAATCGGAACAGGGATAAGTGAGAATAAGGCCAATTGCCAACAGGTAGCACCCATAACAAACAGGGCAAAAATGCATAACACAACCAGTTGCACCAATTCATTAAATATACTTTTTAAAAAGGCTTCCAACTGATTTACATCGTCATTCACAATCGCAATCACCTGACCCAAGCGATGATTTTCAAAATAGGTCATGTCCTGCTGTTGCACATGGTTATACACATGGCAACGAATATCATGTTGCACTTTTTGGGCCGTGGTTTGAAACTGCCATTGATAGGCCCATTGAGTAACCGATTCTAAAAAAAAGATAAGTGCCCCTAAAATAGATAAGAATATGGCGGTTTCAAGCGGCGAGCTATTTGGCAGTAAACGGGCAATCCAATCAGGTGGGAGGCCTTGAACAGTATCAATGACCCAGGCCACCAATAACGGTGGCATTAAATCCAATACCTTATTAGCTATGCTTGCAATGATGCCAAATCCGAAGGCGTTGCGGTACGGGCGCAGCGCCCAGCCAAACTTGGGTAGGGCGTGCTGTCGCATTATGATTCGATTAAAGCTTCAATGGGCGCTTTATGGGTAATATTTAAATCATCCAGCTGCGCTTGATCAACCACGCTGGGTGCCTTAGTAAGTGGGCAAAATGCCACTCGGTTCTTTGGGAATGCAATGACATCTCGAATGGATGGGGTTGCTAAAATAACCGATACCAAGCGATCAATCCCAATTGCCAAGCCACCGTGGGGTGGGGTGCCATGCGCTAAAGCATTAACAAAAAAGCCAAACTTCTGTTCGATCTCCTCGTCACTTAACTTTAATAATTTAAAAATTAAGGCTTGTTGTGCAGAATCATGGATACGAATGCTTCCACCGCCAACTTCTTGGCCATTGATGACGATATCGTAAGCACGTGCTTTGATTGCAAGAATATCGTCTTCACTCATGCCTTCGTGAATGGATGTTGATGGTTGTGTAAATGGGTGGTGTAACGACGTTAATCCTGATTCTGTTTTTTCAAATAATGGAAAGTCGGTTACCCAACAGCCTGCATACACGTCGTCTGGAATAAGGTTAAATCGTTCTGCTAAATAAATTCGAAAACGACCCAACACTTGATTCACAGTATCAAGGGAGGTGTCTGCCACAAACATCATGACGTCACCCACTTCTGCATTCACTGCATCACGAGCCGCAATCAGTTGTTCATTACTAAAAAACTGCACAATATTCGATTCAAATTGATTGTCAGGCAAGACCTTCATCCAAGTCAGACCTTTACCACCACAGGCTTGAATAGCCTTGCTAGCCAAATCATTTTGTAACATGTTTTTACTGAGTTCGTTGGCCAACCCTGGGAGTGCAAACCCTTTAATGGCACCGCCGGCATCGATAATTGAATTGAAAATTTTATAACCAGACCCTTTAAAGTGCTCGGTTACATCACTAAATGTCATGCCATAACGTAAGTCAGGCGCATCGGTACCATAGGTGTTGAGCGCATGCTCATAGGTCATGGTTGCAAAGTCATGGTTAATGGCAATGCCATTGCTATCAAACGCGGCTTTAATTAAGGTGTTGGTTAAATTAATAATATCGGACTCATCCACAAATGAAGCTTCTAAATCCAGCTGAGTGAATTCTGGCTGTCGGTTGGGGCGCAAATCTTCATCTCGGAAGCATTTAACCACTTGATAATATCGCTCCAAGCCACTCATCATTAATAATTGCTTAAACAATTGTGGCGATTGGGGGAGTGCAAAAAACGTATTTTTGTGGGTTCGTGATGGGACCAAATAATCCCGAGCTCCTTCGGGGGTGCTTTTGGTTAAAAATGGGGTCTCAATATCTAAAAATTCCGCTTGGTTTAAGGTGTCCCGTAATGCTTGGACGATTTTGGCGCGACCAATAATGTTTTTTTGCATGGGTTGGCGACGCAAGTCCAAATAGCGGTACTGCAAACGCAAGTCCTCATCAACCGACATGTCCAATTTTTCAGTCGATTTTTCGGATACCATGAAAGGTGGTGTTTTAGCTTTACTTAGTATATCAATGTCCGTTGCAATGACTTCGATGGTCCCAGAAACCATGTCGCTATTAATGGTTTCTTTGGATCTCATTTGCACGGTGCCCGTAATTTTAATTACATATTCTGAGCGTAATGTTTTGGATTGTTGGTAAATGCCTTGATTCAGGTTTTCATCACAAACCACCTGCATGGTACCAGAGCGGTCACGTAAATGAATAAATAATAAATGGCCATGGTCACGCGTTGTATCGACCCAGCCGGCGAGTGTTACCGTTTGATTTACATGCGCTTCGGTAATGTCATGGCATGATTGACGTTGATTCCAATTAAATTTCATAGCTGTAGTATAGCGGATTCAGCTTGGATTTTCTAGCAGATCTAGGCAGAATCTAAATCATTTATATTGTTAAAAAACATAAAAAATAGTTAAGTGTCACCATGAAAATAACGTATCAACATCATCAAGGACAAAATCAAGTACCTGTTTCGGTTATTATGAACAAAAAACCAACCATAAAAAAAGTCGGTTTTTTACCTTTAAATATCTGACGGATTTTTTGGGAAGTAAAACCATCACCAACCTTCGGTTTGAAAATGCGACGACTGATCGATCGGGCATTATTTTTTCATTGGCGAAATCTGTAACGCTTGCTTGCTGATGGAAGCATTATGATGTTCAGTTTTTTTATTTATGCGACATGGTAAGTTCGGACCCAAGTTTCAAAACACAAACCATTGAACTTGACACTGAAAAAGATATTGAATTGTTTGCTCATTTTATATGGTTAATGCAATTTAAATCGGACAAATTAAATGAATTATTGAGATGTGTTAGTGTCATGAGTGGCTATCCGGAATAAATTTGACCACTTTCATCTCTAACACGTAAAATTAAAGTGTGTTTCATCTTCATCGTTTGCAGCAACATCAAGTGACATTGCAAAATACCTGCAACTACGATTGCTTAGGCTGTCAGCATCGTGATGCATCAGAAAAAACAGTGCTACCTACAGCGGCAAAAGCTGGAGATATATTAAATATTTATGGTGGTGGTGTGCAATTGTCCCCCGAATTGCCTCGAATTATTGCACAGGCCAAGGCAAAAGGGGTAAAGCCACGACTCTATGGCAATCATGCGCTATTGCAATGCGACCCAACCTTATTATCGGATATTGCAGAATTAGTGGTGTGGTGCCCAACGCCTGATCCCACGCAATTTAACTTTTTAGTTGGTGGGCAAGAGTATGCCGAGTTTAAGGACACCATTATGGCACCTCGCATCCCAAAGTTAACATTGGCCATGGGGGTTCGCCCGCTCACATTGGAACTGTTACCTGAATTTTATGATTTATGTGTTGCAGCCAAGGCCGGTGGAAATGTATTGTATTGGCCCAAAGAGTTTACCAAAGAGGAACGTCGCTATATTCAACGGTTTAAACGCGTGAATGGGATGCGCGTTATCAAGCAACGGTTGGCCAGTGGCCCGCACTGCCTTGCTGCACCCAATCGCTTAGGAACGTTTGGCTTTGAGTTGGGGGAGTGGTGGTGGGCAATGCGACAATCATTGAAACGATTGCCGCTCGTTGGCCCAATCCTTTAGATTATTATGCTGAGACTGTGGCTGGTTTGTAGGCCGCAATAAATTCAGCAAAGCGTTGAATGTTGGTTGTTGTTTGTGCATTGTAAATGGATGCTCGTAAACCACCCACACTGCGATGACCTTTAATACCATCAAAGCCAGCGTCTTTGGCAGCAGCTATAAACTGTTTCTCAATAGCCTCATCATGATCCTTTTGACGGAACACTACGTTCATTAAGGATCTGTCATTGGTTGGGACTGGGCAGTAAAACAAGTCACTGGTATCGATAGCATCATACAATAATGTACCTTTTTCGATATTACGAGCTTCTTGTGCTTTAAGGCCACCATTGTCCAGTAAGTACTTGAATACCAAATTCGCCATGTAAATGCCAAATGTTGGTGGCGTGTTATAAAGCGAATTCGCATCTGCGTGGGTTTTATAGTTAAAGTAGTTTGGAATATCACTCGGGCACTGATCTAGCAAATCATTGCGGATAATGACCAAGGTGACACCTGATGGGCCAATGTTTTTTTGCGCACCTGCAAAAATAACCCCAAAGTCAGCCACGCTTAGTTCACGCGATAAAATATCAGATGACATGTCGGCAATTAGTGGCGTTGGTGTTGATGGGAACGATTTAAATTGAGTGCCAAAAATGGTGTTGTTTGAACACATATACGTGTAGGCCGCATCAGAACTGTATTGCACGCTGCTAAGGTCCGGCAATTTTAAAAAATTATCAGCCTCACTCGTCGCAACAACGGTGTGGTTATAGCCCTTTTTTAACTCGCCAATGGCTTTTTTTGTCCAGCTTCCAGTGTTAATTACATCCACGGATTTTTGCTGGGCAAAGTTCATGGGCAGCATGGCAAACTGATGCGATGCACCACCCTGTAAAAACAAAACAGAGTAATTGTCAGGAACATTTAATAATTGCTTAACGTTATGGATTGCTGCTTCGTGAACCGCATCATAATCCTTTGATCGGTGCGACATTTCCATAATGGACATGCCTGCGCCGTGATAATTGACCAGCTCTCGTTGCGCTTCTTCTAAAACAGCTTCTGGCATTGTCGCTGGCCCGGCACTAAAATTTACGATTCGTTTTGTCATGGTTGATCCTCCTGTGTCTTACCATAATAAAAAAGAATGAATTTGCTTACAAGTTAAGTCGGTTAAATTTTAAACGATAATACAATTAACGTTATTTTTAAGGAGATGCTAATGAAAAAGGTTGTAATGGTATGCCTGATTGCACTTATTATGGTTGGATGCACTCAAGCGGATGAAAAAGTTCAATTAAGTGCCGATGAAACGGCCGCACTTAAGGTGATGCAGGGTGCCGTTAATCAGCCAAAGTAGGGAGAGGGTAATGAAAATATTAAGTTTAATTTTATTTGTTGTCATTGCAATGGATGGCAATGTTTTTGGTGTGACATTTGATGAATGTGAGGAGAATGCTCGGGATATTCAAAATCCGACCAATTATTCAGTTGTGCCAGGCTTTGGGCTAACAAACGCATTTACACCTGACGAAATTGAGGTGTACTTTCAAGATGGTACCAATTGCAATAACGCCAATATTATTGGGTATCATGCGCACAATGGTGATTCAACCAATAACAGCGATGCAAATGATGTTGAAACTAATTTTTATTATTCGAACGAATTCTCTTATCAGATGAATGTTCCGCAACGGTTTTCATCGACGTCTTCTAATATGGATTGGGTTACGTATGGAACAATTTTAAATCTGGATAAAGATACATTTGCAATCGATACTGGGGCAACCAATGGTGATCCGTTTTCTGGTGCAACGAACAATGATTCAGACCTAATTCAAGGAACCATTAAGTATGGTTCCAGTGCGGCTCCTTGTCGAGTTAAGACAATCACAACTGATGGTAAAATGAATCTGTCCATTATATCGGGTGTGGAAGGAAAGACGGGTTGTGATTTACTCATTTCCGGCACAGATGCAAATGGGAAATCTCATCAATTCTCTTCAACCATTAATATTGAAAGCTGTGAATTTTCGGGAAACATGAAAACATCTTGCATGAAAGAGTTTAGTATTAAAAACAGTGAAAATAAAGTGATTGATGCGACGCTTAAAACCAATTTCTTTTACTTCGAGTTTTATGATGGGGCCGGTAACTTAATTAAATAAGCCGATAATTTAATTTTAAAAGCAATGAAAAGTGGGCCATTAAGGCCCACTTTTTTTTATGCATCTAAGTTAATGCAGCTGTTGATCGATAAATAAATTGTGAAAATGATGTTTAAAAAAACCAGACATGGGTATAAATCAGTATCCATGATTAAATTTCAGTGTTTTTTGATATGCCTCATCAGTATGGTGGCTTGGGCGGATGACATTCGACAGGATCGGGTGAATAATTTTTTATATGGCCCATATTTAAATGACAGGCCCATTGTAGTGGTACCCAAAACCTTACCACAGTTACTGGGTAAAAAACGGTGTCAAAAAGCAAATTTAAATAAATTAAAATCACAGTTTTATACACCTGGAATCTTTTTAAAAAATGCCACCATTGCCACCATGACCAATGTGGCGCGTTGTGCAATCGCACGTGTTCCGGATGCCGCAGTGTTATTGGAAAAAGTGGTCTATACCAGCATGAATGTAACGCAAACAGTGACGGCCAATCGTCAACTAAAAGCTGTGGTGTATCATCCAGAATTTATTGAGTCCATTGTGCGGCGGTCCCCAACAGTGTTTCGGGCGGTCCCAGACTCCCATCCAAACTACCTTGATATGGTACTCAATATACTACCTAAGCAGCCCCAATTGTTTAATTATATTACGCTGCGCTATAAACGCCATCCAAAGGTCACTGCAGCGATGTTTGCCGTTAAGGAAAGTTATGATGACATTTACAAGCACATGGCAATGCAATACACGACCGACACTAAGCAACGAAAATTATTTGCTAAACACAACGGCCTATTGTATTTGGAATTGCCTATAGAAAAACGGCAAGACCCAATCTTAGCCTACAATGCCTTTGTTCAAAACGATTTTGTAATGCCTTATATTCCCAATAATGTTCGAGATTTATTTAAGTCTGAAGGGGCGTTTATGGTTCCTCGGGCCATGTCCAAAGTGGTGATGGTACGCCAAGCCTTGGGCCGTAAAGTCGGAGCTGTATTGGCACCAATCAAAGCCAGCATGGCTGGTGGAGATGATATAACGGACCAAGTAGACTTGGAGATTGCAGCCACCGATAATGTGCAAGTCAGCAGTAACGTTGAGGTTGAAGAGGTTGTGAGCCTGCCCGAGCCGGTGGAGTTTAAAAATGAACGAACCGTGGTAACCGATATTCGAATCATCAATAAAATCGAAAATAAAAAAGACCGTCGCTTATTAAACCTATGGCGCATTGCTCGTTTTGGGGACAGTGGCCAGGTATTTGTGGCCATGTTTCGCCCATTTGGTAAAGAAAACCTGGGTGCCATCGTAATTAAGCAAAACGAACGGTACTTGTTCTCTGATTATGCAGCAGTATTTAGCATGGACGGCGAAAGCATTTGGCGAATAAACGATAACGGTACATTCACATCAAAAAGTTTTGTATTGGATAAGGTAACCAAGACGGCAGAAGGGACTTGGAACTTTGGGTTCAGTTGGAAGGGTGAGGAAACGGTCAACCAGTTTGACTTGGTGGACCAAGGTGGCATGCTGGTTAAAGAATTTGTTAATTATTATTTTGAATAATACGTTTAAACCAATGTGATTGCGGGAATATTATAGTTATGCTTGGTGGAAACAAAGTTAAATCATCCTTAGGGCTATCTTCTCCTGTAGGCGTTGCTGGAAAACTTGAGTTAAAATCGCTTGGTAAAAAAGTAGACTCCAGTAAATCTAGTGAAATTTGTAAATTGATAATAACAGGCGCCAAGGCGGAGTCAACAAAATCGTTAACAATGGAAAAAGATACGCTTGAAAAACAGCAAATATTATTTTTTGGTACCGCCGAACCAGAGGCTGGTAATATGCGGAATCAAATCGAGGGCGCGATTGCAATGGCCGGTTTATCACATTCATTTGACTTTGACGGTAAAAGTGATGAAGATATGATTCAAAATATTGGTAAAGCAATACGTAACAAACAAACGTCAGGTGAACCATTAACCCCGCAAGAAAAGTTATTGGTAAAAAACTTGGCCCATTTATTATCAATTCGGCCTGCTAACGTTGGGGAAAGTATTGATAAAGGGTATTCGTATAAGCAAGGTACGTACGATAAAAAAGGGATGTATCAAAGGCAAGGTACGCGTAAAACAACCACAAATCCTTGGGGAAGCTACTTTAGGGATGCCTTGGCGTATGACAATAAATTAAGTGTAACCGCTAAAGGGAAGAAGAAGGGCCCAAAGCAAAAATCCATTACAACATTACTTTTAGCGGACACGTATAAAACTTCTTGGAGTCGGAACGAGAAAGCTGAATCCAAAACCAAACGTGCAGCTAGTCAACTTTTGTTAAGCCGGCTGTCAAGAGTGAAGGTAAACGTTGGTGATGAAGCAAACACGAGGCAGTCAAAATCTGACAGAAATGAAGATATTAATTTAAATAAACTAATTAATTCATGTATAGATCCGAATAATACGCTCGAGCAAAAAGAGGAAATTTGTAACGAAGCATTAATGCAGTTGCTGGATTTGGTTGACCCTACAAAGATTAAAGACCTTACAGAAGGTATAAAATTTGGAAGTGATACTGATAAGAAAAAATTTACAAATATAGGTGAGCTTAAAGCGCATTTTAATGGTCTTGAGTTATTGTTCAACACATTGAGTAAGACAGATGGAAAAATAGATTTTTTAGATAAGTTAATAAAAAAGTATGCAGAAAACCCAAAAGCGTATGAAAAAAAGACGGAGTTATTAAAGTTTACTATCCCAGAGGATTATCAGTCTGGTGATGTTACATTAACGTTTGGAGATCGTACAACAAACACCATGACGCAAGCCAATCATGAAGCATTGCAGGGTGTTGTCGTCAATTTAACTAATGAAGCGACGTATGAACAATCATATCAAACCATTAATGAGGTTATCGGTTTTGCAAAAAACACTGTCGCCTTCAACGAATTCAAAAAAATGCCACCCGCAAAGCAAAAGTTGGAATTAATTTCTAAACTCAATGCTGCCTACAAAACAAGCCCAGGCCAAATAAAAATAAATAAAGATAAGCAAAAGATACAAACGGAAACGACTGAATTCGTTGCACCAAAGACGCCTGAGAAAACGACAAAGACGCCTGAGGAAACGACAAAGACGCCTAAATCTTTATTCGGCTCAAAACGGAATACTCCACCACCGCCGACAGAGATTAACTTTCAAACAATTAAAGCCACGATCGCGAATAAGGGAAGAAAAGCCGCCATAGCGATGATGAACGCAAACCCAACATCTTTTGGTACCTTCATGAAGGGGTACTTAACAGAAGAACAGCTGACTAAAATTGCCAAGGATGTGTTAACACGTATTGAGAGCGTTGACTCAGACAAAAAGCCAGCATGGTATAAAAAAGGCGATACAGCTCTGACACTAATTAATAAAAAAGATTTCTTAGACACTTTGAATAAGAATGATTCAGCCATAGTGTTCTTCAAGCAAATGGTTAGAAGCTTGCAAAGCGAAGAGAAAATGGGTAGTTGGCTACTTAAAAGAGAGCCCGGAGAAAAGCTATCAACCAAATTAACAGCAGAACTAATGAGCCGTTTGCCAGAAGATGAGACAGTTAAATATGAAGACGGCATGCAGTTGCAGTGTTGTGACGAAGGTGAAGGAAAATTTTATAAATTGCTGAAAAATGGTAAGATTATGAAAGATTTAGAGTTAAATATTGACGATTTAAGTGGGCTTACATTGAAAGACCCTGAATTACTGAATGCTTGGTTAACTGAGTTAGATGGCGAATTTAAGCTATCAACCAAATTAACAGAAGAACTACTGAGCCGTTTGCCAGAAGATAAGAGAGTTGAATATAAAGACGGCATGCAGTTGGAGTGTGTTGAAAAAGTAGATCATGATGGTGGTCAATACAATGAGTTTTACCTTTTTACGAACGGTATTAGAGATCAGAAACTTAATTATACCCCAGCTGATTTAAGTGGCTACTACGACGATGATGATGAAGCTAGCGATGAGGATAATACAGAAGGTTCTAATTCAGGATCGAAAAGCCGCCCCCAATTTATAGGGTTTGGAGCACCAAGTATAAGAAGTAGCGTTAAGTCGGACTCAACAGTCGAAAAAGAATCGCAATCCAATGCTCTAATTGCTGAAGGAAAAGCGTTATTGAAAAGGCTAGAAAGTAATTCAACCGGTGGGGGCATTAAAAAACAAATTACCGATTTAAAACAATTGCGAGATTTTGTTCGTAAGGTTGAAGGACAAAGTGAAACAGAGGGTAGTAAAACAAATCCAAAGTTAACCCAAGCTTATACAAAAGCTTCAGCTCAACTTAGTCAATTGGAAGGTCGACTACATGGAAAAGTTGAAAATATATTGTTTAGTTCAGAAAGTAATACTGCAGTGTTAAATAATGTAAAGGGTTTATTGGAATCACTGGATACGACCAATCCCATTGAATCCAATTATATTCAGCTAATTCAAGATAGGATCATGGTAGAAGAGAATATTGTTAAACTAGGCCTGACCGGTGAACAAACTTACAGCTTATCTGACGGAAATTTAGTGATATATTTTAATCAAAATATAATTTCTAAAACAGAGTTAGACGATATGTGTAAAAACGTCGAAAAAATTAAGCAAGTTTTAAGTTCCAGTAATAGTGACGAAACAATTGATGGCTTGGATGATATAATTAAAGAATTAGGTGGTTATTATTTTAAATTAGGACTAGAAGAAGAGACCTGTGGACAAATAGGGAAATTAATTAAGGCGGCTGATGCAAAAAAACAAGAGTTAAGCTCAACCGGTACGGCTGAGCCAGGACGTACGAAAAGTGAGGAAATTACAAGGGCTTTAAACGCTGGTAGAGAGGAAGTCATACAATTTTTAAATAAAATTGAAGATGGTGAGACGCTGAAGTCAGTTTTCGCGTTGATGCTCTTAAACGGAATTAAGCTTCACAACTACATGGATAAAGATGGGAAATCAGTAAAAATAGAACCCGGGGTAAGTCTACAAAAAAAAGGTGATAAATTTTACTTGCAAAACAGTGACGGACCAGAGTCCCAACCTTACACCATAGAGATACTTTTAGGACATCCAAACTTAAAATTAGAAGACTAACCCAACAACGCTTGTCGCATGGCCGCTTTGCAGCCCAGGGCAATCAAGAACGAGATCGCCAGGCCAATGGCCGCTTTAAATGCGTCACGAGAACCCATGTTAATGGCCGTTACCAGCCGATAGCAAGGGTGGGGTAGATTAACCACATTCTTTAAATTGTAACGGTTATAACAAACCATGTTTGAATTTGGTTTATACAGGGAATATAAGTTCTATGAAGTTCAATAAAATAGGGAATGAACCAAAAACTGATCCGATAAAAACAAACCAAAACTTGATTTCTAACATGGGTATACCAGTGATTAAAAAAAATTTCATGGCTATAGCCAAGTTGGTTAAGTCAAAGATGCGCGGCCTTAGTGTCTTGCTAAATCGTAATGTCTCTAACAATGCATCTCAAGCCTGCCGGACAAATGAAACTGACAAAGCCTTAAGTAATGCTAATGCACAAGAGAGCGCCCCAGCTGAAAATGCCCCAAATAATGCCATTGCAAAAGAGGGTGTACTAGCTGACATAGCCTTAAGTAATGCTAATGCACAAGAGGGCGCCCCAGCTGAAAATGCCCCAAATAATGCCATTGCAAAAGAGGGTGTACTAGCTGACAAAGCCTCAAGTAATGTTAGTGAAAAAGAGGGGGGGGGCATCTCACACATCTCAACCGAAGAGCAGGGTAGAGACGTCATAGAAATTGATGGACCATTGACTGATGACAAAAATAAAGACGAATCTGATCAGATGTTGGTTAAAACTTTCGACCACCTGATGAATAAGAAACAATTAGGTGAATTGACGGACGAGGATAAAGGCAAATTTGAACAGGTTTTGTCTGAAATTTACGATTACCTTATGGATAAGAAACGATCAGGTGAATTGACGGACGATGATAAAAGCAAATTTGAACAGGTTTTGACTGAAATTTACTATCACCTTGTGGATAGGATAAGTTCTGGCACATTGACGGACAAGGATGTTGAGCTTGCTATAGGGCTATTCGAAAACGATCGTGAAACAACTAAGGATAATTTTGCCTCTATAATTACGTTTAAAACGATAGATGGCGTGACAGAAAATGATGTTAAGATTGCTAAATTCTTAATCGAAAACGATGAAAGCGGAATTAGTAAGGAGGAGTTTACCGATCTAGTCGTGTATAGAATAGAAAACAACCTATTGACGGACAATGATGTTGCAATAGCTGAATTGCTAATCGACGATTCATTGGAATATATAAATATTGAAAACAAATTTTACTCTGCAGCTACAAAAAAACTAGAATCAGGCCACAAATTGACGGAAAATGAGTGTAAAATTGCTACATTACTTTATTTTTATGACGAAAGTGAAGACGAAAATATTTACGAAATTAAAGAGGCCGCACAAGACTGGTGCAATGATACTCACGCTGCCATCATGGTTAGGACAATGGCAAGCAAATTGGCGGACGATGAGGTTGAGAACGCTATAGATGATGTTAAGAATGCTAAATTCTTAATCAAACACAATTTAAGTGGGTCCTCATTTGCCTTTACAATTACAGAAAAACTACAATTAGGCCACCAATTGACGGACAATGATGTTGAGATTGCTAAATTCTTAATCGAAATCAATGAAAGCGGAAATATTGTTTCCACATTTGTCGATGCAATTACAGAAAAACTAAGATCAGCCCACCAATTGACGGACAATGATCTTGAGATTGCTAACTTCTTAATCGAAAACGATAAAAGCGGAAAATTTAAGGACCAATTAGCGGCGATGGTTACTACTAAACTAGACCAAAAAGCAGCGCGAGACTTACTAATATAAAATACGCGAGACTCGATTAATCCTCCTAGCTAGGATACAACAACCGGATTTTTTAGATTTACAAGCGATTGATAAATTAAAAACCTACCAAGAATATATAAAGCCGATAATAGCTCAAAAGGACGTGCAGAAAGCAGATGATTTTAATGTTTTAGTTAATAATGATGCTGACACACCATTAAGTTTAACTGCCGAGCAAGTGATGGACTTATACAACTGTGCAGGTGTTGTGGGGCTGTCTTGGCAGGCTGGTGAAGGTAATGCGGGGAATATTAAATACAACCCTGATGCTAATAAACTTCCATTCAATTTGGATTACAGTAATAAATTAAAGTTGTCCATCACCAAAGACGGCAAGATGAAATTTAGTTACTCGTTTAATGATGGTGGGCAAATGCAAACCCATACACTTGAAGTGAACGAAGCCGCCTTATTTTATAAAATTAAAAAGTAGTTAACCCAATAACGCTTGGCGCATGGCTGCATTGCAGCCCAGGGCAATCAGAAACGAGATCGCCAGGCCAATGGCCGCTTTAAATGCGTCACGAGAGCCCATTTTAATGGCCTCAATCAGCGATAGGTTGGATGTGCCACGAATACTCATCGCCAGTTCACGACCGGCCAATAGCCCTAAAAATACCCAGGTGGTGCTCATTGGGATTTTAGAGTGCAATTTAAAGTAAAACAAAATAATCGCATAAATAAAGTCAATTAATGTGGCAGAGCGCACATCTTGCACACGGGACTTTTCTTCCACCACTTCCTGAATTTTGGCCCCGCCCTTAAATAACATGAAGCCCAAACCCAAGGTGATGGGGATCACAAAGAACAAGAACGATGGCGCACCCAACTGGCGGGGCAAGTACACCGCAATGTTGGCCGCATCCTGCATCAGCCATACCGACCACAGAATGCCGGTGGTTATCCATTGGGCCACACGCCATAGCGGATTGGCATCACCGGTTGCATATTTTTCAATCAGTTTGGATACCGCCAACCAAGCAATAATGGCAATGCCAAATGCCAGGCCATAGCCTGTTAAACTCTTCATTAATACCTTGCCAACACTTTTGGCCGAGGTTGAAAACGCGGTTAAGATTAAAAATGTGGTGGATACCGGCATTTTTAAGCGCGTTAAAATCAGTAAGAAGATGGGGGCGGCCACCTGCAAAAAGGAAAACGTCATGGGGGTTTCGGCAAACCCTTTGGATGCCAAGCGCCCGTATGATACATCACCACCGTAGGTCACCCATGAATACGTCATTGTGGCCACAAAGATGCCGCCAATAAACAACCATAAAATCCACCAAGGCTTTTGACGGTTAGAGGCTATAAAGGTACCGATGGTTTGAATTGAATCGTTGGCCACCGTGGCGTAACCGGCCACTAAAAAACCCACCCAACGCGCAATGCCAGGCATGGGGTAAGTGATAAATGAAATTAAAAATAATAAGCAAGCAATGCCAATAAACTGACGTTCTGATTGAATGAAACTCATTATACCAGACGGTTTTTTTGAGTGGGACGGGGGAGTTGATGCATTTGTCATTGTTGCCATTCCAAGTGCATCATACATGCCATGAACCAAAAATTAAACCCCTTTTTTTTGAGGCGAGGATTGGTTAATATAAACTTAATAAAAGCTTAATGTGAAATTAATTAAAGGAGCCTATAATGACGGCAATGAAACAACCAAAAGTATTGATCGTGGAAGATGAGCCCGACATTGCCGATATCTTAAAAATGAACCTAAACGCCGATGGCTTTGACGTGACCACATTGGCCGAAGGTAGCGGTGTATTGGACCACGTCAAACAGCATCCACCACAGATTATTTTGTTGGATGTGATGATTCCAGGCAAAGATGGCTTCGAAGTTTGCAAAGAGTTAAAAGGCGATGCCGAGACCAAACACATCCCCATCATTTTTATTACCGCAAAAACATTGGAGCACAACGTCATTTCTGGGCTTGAAATTGGTGCGGATGATTACATTACCAAGCCGTTTAGCATATCGGTGGTCATATCACGCATTAAAGCCGTGTTGCGACGCAGTAAGGCCGATGCCGCAGCGTCAGCGACCAACGAAAAAGAGTCCATCTCGGCGGCTGGTATCACCATGGATACCACGCGCATGGTTGTTAAAACAGCGGACCATAAAATCAATTTAAACGCCACGGAATTTGCCTTGTTAAAGTATTTGATTTCCAAACCCGGGTGGGTGTTTAAGCGCACCCAATTGATGGAAGCCTGCAAAGGTGATGATGTATTTGTAACTGATCGATCGATTGATGTGATGATGGTGGCCATTCGAAAAAAATTAGGGCCCTATGCCCATTTAATCGAAACCGTGCGGGGTGTGGGCTACAAGTTTAAAGACGTTGACGCTTAATATTCGCTACTTTACCCAGTTATTTTTATCCACCATTATCATTTTAGCGGTGGCTATTGGCTCTATTTTGATGTTAACCAGCCACCATTTAAAAGAATATGTGGTGGACAAAACCATCCAACAGCTAACCCGTCAGTTAAATTATATCGAACGTCAAATGGCCACCCCCAACCATTCGCTTAGCACGATGATGGCTGGGATTCATCAGCTAAATGACGATGAATTACGCTTAACCATTATTTCACCCACGGGTGCCGTGGTGTATGACTCGGCTAGCCAAGGGGCCCCCATGGACAACCATTCCAATCGCCCGGAAGTCCAACAAGCCAAGACCAATGGCATTGGGTCCGCCATCCGCTTTAGTGCCACCTTGGATAAGTCATTGGTGTATGTGGCCAAACAAACCCCAACCAATATTTTACGCTTGGCCGTGCCCATTCGCACCATCGAAGCTGATTTGGGCAATATTACCCAGGCCCTGGCCTTGTATACGGGCCTCATATTTTTACTGTGTTTGTTGGTAACGTACTTTATGTCACGCTGGATTTCAGCCCCCTTAAAGTGGACGGCCAAAACCATTCGCCGCATTAATGAACGGAAGTTCGAAAAGGTGAACCCAAAACCATCCTTCATTCGCGAAATTAATCACTTGAATATCCGCCTGGTCGAAATGGCCGATAACATCAGCACCTTCATTCAAAAAATATCGAAAGAAAAAGAAAAGAAGGACATCATCTTAAATAACATGATCAACGGCTTGGTGGTGGTGGATGATGCCCTAAACGTATTGTTGGTCAATAAAGCGGCCCGCCCACTGTGCTTTAACATGCCAGAAGATGACACCCACATAGATTTGGCGGATCACCCAACCATTAAAACCTATCTACGCCAACTCATGGACCAACAAGATGTGGATCCTATCGAAATTGAACATCCCAACGGAAAATTGGTCTTATTAATCGGCGCCATTTACGAAGAGTCACAAGAACCACGTGGCATTTTAATTGCCCAGGACATCACCCGCTTAAAGCGTTTGGAGTCCACCCGTCAAAAGTTTGTGGCAAATGTGTCCCACGAACTTAAAACGCCCATTACCTTGATTCGGTCCATGGTCGAAACATCCTTAACTGCCAATCAGAAGGGCATGGATTTGCCAGATGACTTTTTGGCCAAGGCCTTAACCCATGTGGACCGCTTAAACGATATTATTGACGATTTACTGCACTTATCTAAATTGGAGACCACCGGTGGTGTGATCGAAAAGTCACCCACACCCATCAACCAAATATTCGATATGGTGGGCCAACAATGCCAGCCAAAAGCGGATAAGAAACAGATTCAATTGACCATCACTAAAAGCGATACAGACATTAACTGCAATGCGAATTTAATGGTGCAGGCGTTAAAAAACTTGGTGGACAATGCCATTAAGTATTCACCAGAAAATACCACGGTTACAGTGTGGCTGGATCAACAGCCGAATGCAGATATTCTATTTGTTAAAGACGAAGGGCATGGCATTGACGATGCCCATATATCGAAGTTGTTTCAACGGTTTTACCGAGTGGACGATGCACGCTCACGGCAAATGGGTGGGACGGGCCTTGGCTTGGCCATTGTAAAACACATTGCGCAGTCCCATGGTGGACAGGCAGCAGTGTCTAGCAAACTGAATGTGGGAACAACGTTTAGTTTGGAATTACCGAACGATTAAAGCTTAACGCCGTGCTTTTTAGCAAAAGCTAAAATGCCCATTTTAGCGATGCTGCGAATGGAACGAGTTGTGACACGTAACTTCACCCATCGGTTTTGTTCTTCAATAAAAAAACGCTTGGTTTGCAAGTTGATTTCCTGCGTACGCTTTGTTTTTCTGTTGGAGTGAGACACGTTATTTGCAACGCGTTTTTTGCTTTTAGTAATTTGATCTTGTCTAGCCATAATTCACAATGATATGGGGTCTTGGTCAATTTGTAAAGCAGGATTCATCATATTTTTTTGATACACTTATGGTATGTCTACCCAGCAATTAATTTTAGGAAATCAACTCTTTTACCCATTTTCTCACCTCGATAAAACACAGCCCATCATCATGTGTGAACACCATGAATTGTGCCGCAACATTAAGCACCACAAAATTAAAGTCGCCTTCTTTTTTTCGGCCATGCGTCATTACCGCGATGATTTAATCGCTGCTGGGTTTACCGTCCACTACATTAACTATAACCCAACCGCCACAGCCACGTTTTCAGCCACCATATTGGCAGCGGCACCTGACACAACAACCATTCACGTGCCTCATATTATGGACCGTGCATTTTATCAAGTACTTACAACTGAGCTTGAGCAAGCCGGTGTCCGCTTGGTTGAAGGTGGGACCCCAATGTTATTGCAATCACCCACAGCCTTTGCTGATTATTTGGGCACAGTTAAAAAACCGTTCATGAAAACCTATTACGAACGCATTCGAAAACAAACCGGCATTTTAATGGCGGATGGCAAGCCGGTGGGCGGGCAGTACAGCTTTGATGCAATGAACCGTAAAAAACTACCCAAAAATGTTACGATTCCAACCCGAACATTGCCCGAGCACGACGCCATTACTACAGACGTCATTAATATGGTGAATAACGAGTTTAGTGATCATCCGGGGGATGCCCGCGATTTATGGCTGCCAGTGACACGTTCTGCAGCGCTAGCCTGGTGGACGGACTTCTTGGACCGCTATTTTAACCAATTCGGCGATTATGAGGATGCCATCGACGAGCGGGATGTGTGGTTGTTCCATTCGGCCATCGCTCCTTTATTGAATATCGGTTTATTAACACCCAACGAGGTCGTGCAGTCAGCCCTCGAGCACCAGGACACGGTTCCAATTAATTGTTTGGAAGGCTTTATTCGACAAGTGATTGGTTGGCGCGAGTTTGTGTATGGCATTTACAGTGAATTTGATGCTCAGCAACACGACACCAATTTTTTTAATCATACCCGCCGGATGGGGGAGGTGTGGTGGACGGGAACCACAGGGCACGACCCGGTGGACCATGCCATAAAAACCGCGCTTAAAACCGGCTACACCCACCACATTGAACGCTTAATGGTATTGGGGGCCACCATGTTGATGTGTGAACTGCTGCCCATGGATGTCTACGATTGGTTTATGAGCATGTATGCCGATAGCAGTGACTGGGTCATGGGCCCCAATGTGTTTGGCATGAGCCAATTTAGTGATGGCGGCATTTTTGCAACCAAACCGTATATTTGTGGGTCCAACTACATTCGAAAAATGAGCCATTATGGCACGGGTGATTGGTGCGATATTGCCGATGGGTTGTATTGGCGCTTTATCGATAAGCATCGCGACTTTTTTACCAAAAATGCTCGCATGGGGTTGGCCGTTAAAACCTGCGATAAAATGGCAGCCGATAAAAAAACACGGCTATTTAAGGCGGCCAATGCCTTCATTACAAAGGTGAGCCAATGATTTCAGTCGTCTTATTTCGCCAAAATTTACGGGTGATTGATAATCGAGCTTTGGTAGCGGCAGCGGCCCATGGCGACCCGGTATTGCCTGTGGCGGTGTGGGACACGGAACGCCACGAACGGCCCTGGTGTGGGTGGGCCAGCATGGGCAGCCATCGCGAACAGTTTTTGGTGGAAGCACTTACCGATTTAAATCAGCAATTGCACGGTAATTTATGTGTTGCCGCTGGCACAATGGCCGATGTGGTTAGTCATTTGGCCCAGCATTTGCCGGCCATGCGCTTAATCACCAACGCTGTTCCAGGCCAGTATGAGGCAGACGAATTGCAGGCCATTGCCCGCATTTGTGATACGCACGGGCACGAGGTTACTGTGATGAACGACACCACGTTATTGGACGATATTCAACCTGAATTGGTGCCGAATGGGTTTACCAAATTTCGTCAGCATGTCGAAAAACGAGTCAAGGTTGCCGCCCCTGATAAGGCCCCTACAAATCTTAACTTTGCAAACATACCAGCAACCATCACGCAGGCCCAATTGCCAGCCGCCCAGCACCAAGACCCCATCATGCGGGGTGGTGAAACCGCCGCTTGGCAGCATTTGGATGAGTACATGTGGCAGACCAATGCGATTGCCCATTACAAAAAAACACGCAACCGCTTAATTGGCCGGCATGTTTCCGCCAAACTATCCATGGCCTTGGCCCATGGCTGTGTATCCGCACGTAGTATTTATGCTGAAATTAAACGGTACGAAAAACAAGTTCAAAAAAATGACAGCACATACTGGTTGTTTTTTGAGCTGCTATGGCGTGACTTTTTTCATTATCAATGTGCCAAACATCATAAGCACTGGTATCAGCATGGCGGGTTTTTACAGCCTGGCATTGCCAGTCCACCGGTGGATAATGCCAAATGCCAAGCCTGGATTACTGGCACCACTGAGAATGCCTTTGTGAATGCGAATATGTTGGAATTGGTACAAACCGGCTACATGTCCAATCGTGGTCGGCAAAACGTCGCCAGTTATTTGATTCATGACCTGGGTCAGGATTGGCGCTGGGGTGCCGCGGCGTTTGAGCATTATCTAATTGATGCCGATGTGGCCAGTAATATTGGCAATTGGATGTACATTGCCGGGGTTGGAAATTCAAACCAACCCCGGGTGTTTAATGTGCCTGAACAAGCCAAGCGCTACGATGCATCCGGTGCCTTTGTTAACCACTGGTTGCAGGGGAAACTATTTTAAGTATTTAAAAATAAAACGCCACAAATAATCAGTAACGTTAACGATGGCGCCATTTGAACAACGTTGTGTTTGAATTTAATGTGCGTTAAGAATGCAGCAAGCATTAAGACGGCCATACCACCCACGGCCAGTGCCGTTAATTCAGCATTGCCAGAAATTAATACCCCACAAAATGTGATTTTTATGATGCCAATAAAATCGCGTAACCAATTGGGTAAATTGTATTCAGCAAACTCTTTAATGATGTTTTGGTAGCGAACCACCCAAACAAAAAATATGGATGACACCAAAATGATTTTTAATGCGAGTAACACGGTTTCAGGTGACATGAAGACCTCCAGTAATAGATTTTGGGGAAAGCGTACTCTATTATACCGAATTTAATTGGGCTCAAGCAACCACGTACTGCAGTTGCCAGGCATCATCCTCACAATTGCCAGCAATACGCACATGCCCTTGATTGCATAGCCATAGGACATCCACCTGAGTTAAGTTGATCATGATGGCCGAAAAATTGGTTTGGGCCGTGGCTTGCACATCGGCCAAGTTGGCAACCGTAATGTTGGGGTGCAAGGCTTCTTTGGTTGATTCGGTAATGGGGGTGCCGGGTGCGGTGGGGTACCCATAACACAGTTTGGCATGTTGGGAAGAATCATTAAAATATTGCTTATGATCATTGCCAGCCGTGACAATGCTGGCGATCCCTGTAAAACGGACTTGCAGTTTTTGTGGTTGCGAATAATACAGCACACTAACCGTAGGATTTAGTTGAATATGTTCGTTTTTTAATGAGCGTTGATCACTGTGCACCCTCAATTGCGTGTAAGGTGGTGCAATACCACGGGATACCACGGTCCTGGCATGTGGCTGGTTAAGTGCATCCACCGTTGCAATCGTGCATAAATGGAAGGGGTGCTTGGATGCTTTTACCCCAAGCTTGAGTTCGTTCATTGCGAACGAGAAGAGGTCGTCTGGTGATTGAATATCGCCTTGATTTAACTGATTGAGATGATGTGCCATATGATGCCTCCCCATAAAATGGCCTTAATGGTCCAGGCCAGGGTCCGAATCCAATTGAATCGCACCAATTGTTGAATAACAGTATCGGACGACGATATAAGCAACTGGCGGTGCAATGGCACCATAAATAAAAAGGTGATCAACCATATAACGGCCAAAAGCCCCAAATTGGCCAAGTGCAATGACTGAAAGGCCGGCCAATCACGGATGGGCAATGCCACGGCCGTAGTAAGTTCAATGAGCATCATTGGTACCACAATCAGCGAAATTCGTTGTTGATGAAATTGATGCGCTGTTTGTGTTGGTGAACTGTAAAAACGAAAGGACGGGTAATGCACCAATTGCACCATCCAAATAAGCCCAACTAAAAACCAGCTAACAATTGCCTGTAAAAAAAATAAGAACATGAAACAATTGTATCAAAAAAAATTACAATTGGGTTGGATTTGGTGCATCACCATACACCTCGGTTGGATCAAATACCTTTTCAGATTCAGTAAAAGAGAGCTCAATCTTGGATGCTTGTTCGTCACCAAAAGGAATGGAGCGATAAAAACAAGACCGGTACCCAACGTGGCAACTGGCACCACCTTGAACATCCACACGCAACCAAATGCAGTCTTGGTCATCGTCTATGCGAATTTCTTTGATTTTTTGGACCAAGCCACTGGTCTTTCCTTTGTGCCAAATGACTTGGCGACTTCGTGAAAAATAAACGGCTTCACCCAACTGAATGGTTTGACGCAATGCGTCACGATTCATGTACCCTTGCATTAGGACTTCACCAGATGTGTAATCCGTTGTTATTACTGGGATTAAGCCATGTTCGTCGAATTTAGGAGCAAAACTGCCGGTTTCTTCAACTTGTTCAATCGATGTGCGTGGTTCAAATTCAATCATGTTAATGATGCTACCTAAAAAACATTGATTTTGCAATCATTCGACCGAATCTGTTGGATGATTGACATATAGAAGCATCTTGGTACTATTAAAATATTCCCATGATTGGTTTCCCACTTAAGCGCACAACATCGTTATCCGTTGGTCTGAGCCAAATTCACGAAGGCACATTTAAAAAGAATGGGCAGGGTGGCCGTTACCTGAGTCAACGGGGGAGTGAATTAAATTTAACTCAAAAAACCAATGCGTATCGGTATGAATGGGCCAGCGGCTACGCAGTGACTGCAGAATTACCCCTAAATCCATATGGTCATCGGATGGTAATTAACGGGCCGGTGACAGCCACCGTTACCATCAACCACAAACCATACCGAGTTGCCTTGCAGTTTGCCAATCATCACATTACCAGCGTTTCCAGTAAAAACAGTTGGTTTAATCAGCAACTTAAAGCCGCCAATTTGGTGGGCAAGCCAGCAGCACATGCCGTTCACCACTTTTTGGTGCGACAGTTTTGGTGGGGTTATATGGGTAGCACTGTGGCAAAGTGCCTATCCAGCTTTCCTGTTAAAGCCCTGGCTGTTGTTTTAATCGCAGTGTTGATCAGTGCGAAAAGTCGAATTTTATGATATTGTATTTAAACTAATTTCAATTCACTTAAAATAAGGGGTATTAATGAAAAAAGTTATACCAATAAATCCACGGGCATTTCCACAACCTCAGACATTGCTTGGTGTTTTACAAGATATGAATTTAGAAAAGGACCGAAAGATTGAACGTCTTAAATTACTTTTTGAGCAAGCCAATAACCGCGGTCAAAAGTTGCCGTTAAATAATCTAGATTTAGAGACTGTTATTTCATTTGCTAGGCACAAAATAGATGGTGTTGTTATTCGTTACCATCGTTTATATTATGTTGTTCCCAATGCCCTGCCATCACTGAAAGTCACCATGACATCAAATATTGATCAGTTGTCAATTAAACGCACAGAAAAAGGTGATGCTCTTAAGTTGACTGGTAATTTCACATTTAACTTTAATCTTGCCAATAATCGGCAGTTCTCTTTTAACTGCAACCTACATAAATCCAATATTCAAGCCATTTCAATATTGCAAGGTGGTGATTCAGAAAATAGGATTGTTTTAAATGACACTTTGATCGATGACGCTTACCTTCAGAGTCGTTTTTTTAATTATTCTTACATGAAATTTTTAAATTCTTTTGGTCGTTTTTTAATTTTTAATCCACACTGAATCAAAAGGGTATTATTTTAAGTATGATGGTGTTTGCCCCTTGGTTCAGCGGTCATTTGGTTTTAAAATATCGGAATGGCAATTACAATTCTTTCCATAACAACGGCTGACTTTAGCGCATTGGCCCAACGCCAATCAGATGTTTGGGCCTGGATAATCAAATAGTTAATTAAATTTAATGTTATTATAATATTGAAATATATATTTATAGAGGGAGTTGATCAATATGATTCGTTTAAGCGGTGTTAGACCTATATTACCTACAGCAGGTAAATTGATGAGAAGTGGGTCTATTCAAAGGACCCCAAGTCTTCCAGGCTCTGCCTCTAATATCAGAGCAATGAGAGTAAGTAGCGTTACAGATATAATAGGAACGGGGATTCTAACAAGGCCAAGTCTTCCAGAATCTGCCTCTAATATCAGAGCAATGAGAGCAAGTAGCGTTACAGATATAATAGGAACGGGGATTCTAACAAGGCCAAGTCTTCCAGGCTCTGCCTCTAATATCAGAGCAATGAAAATAAGTAGCGATGTAGAGAAAGGTGATTTTTTTGGAAAATTAGATTTTGTTGAATGCAACCTCTCACATGAGGAGGTTACTAAAAGAATAGACAGCTTGCACGAATTTTGCGCCAAAACCAACGGGTTATTGTTATCGGAACACCCAGATAAAACAAGTGATTACCATCGAGATATAATATGTAAGGCAAGTAAATGCGCCTTAAATGCTTTTGTTGTCCATCATAAGGTTGTTTTTCTGCAAGGAAAACAATTGTCAGATCCAAGCTTTGAGAAAATGTTATTCGAAATAGAAATTGAACTTGGAAGTATATTTTATAGCTATTTACATGAAAGTGAGGTAGGCATTCGGGGAAAAATTGATCAAGAAATAAATAAAAACCCAGCCCAACCGATAAAGAATTTTTTAAAATTATTAAAAAATTTAGAAGAAAGCAACGATTCACCACATTTATTAGATAGGTATGAATTTAAAGGGCTGCAGCAGTATCTCCTAAAAAGTGATAGAAAGGCAGTGAGAGAATTTTTTGAAATTCTAATAGAAATCTGTCCACATGAGATGCCTAAAGATCTGAAGCAAGATCTAGTGAATGCGTTTAAGCGGCCTACTGAAGATACCCTTCGTTGTGGAGGTAGTGGTGATAATCACCATGTATTTGCAGGTCCCGAAGAGATAGAAATCTTCACCATTCATAGGTTAAAAGGAATGGCAAGGACAATTATTTCGGAGATTGAAAGGCATCCAGATCGCCGTATAATAGCGTTTGTTAAACCGTCCTTTCAATCAGATGTTGAAGAGTATCTGGATATTGTACTTAATGAACGCGCTAAAGAAAAGCGTCCAACAGATTAACGTAGCCACTTGGTTCAACTGTCATTTGGTTTTATAATATCGGAATGGCAATTAACATTCACCCCATAACAACGGCTGATTTTAGCGCATTGGCCCAACTCCAATCAGATGTTTGGGGCGTGGATAATCAAATGCCACCCTCGTTATTTCGGATTGCACAATCCATTGGTGGGGTTGCTTTAGGGGCGTATAATGACGATCAATTGGTTGGGTTTATTTTAAGTTTGCCCGCGGTTTGGCAGGGCAAGCAGGCGCAGTGGTCTTGTCGGTTGGCCGTGCAAGAAGCGCACCGCAATCAGGGCATTGGTGGGCAATTAAAGGCTGCCCAAAAGGATGCGTTGCTTGCCATGGGAATCAACGCACTGTTATGGTCGTTTAATCCGTATGATACCAAAAATGCCCACTTAAATTTGAATAAGTTAGGGGCTCGAATTGTTGGTTTTGAAAACGATATGTATCCAGTATCGCCCGGGGAACGGGCCATTGTGGATTGGCAATTAAGTGAACCAACAAGTGTACCCCCCTCAGCAACACAAAAAATTCACATTCCAACAACCCCCAATGATGCATTTTGTAGCACCATTAAAACAGCGCTTGCCGACGGGTTTATTGGATCAATGATTGAATTTGACGGTGATCAACCGTATTATCAATTTAACGCTTATGATTAAATTTAACCAAGTTACATTTCGAATCATTGAATTACCCTTGGTAACCCCATTCGAAACCTCGTCTGCTCGGATTGATAATAAACGGTTATTGTTGCTGGAATTTATCGATCAAAATGGCACACAAATATTTTCGGAATGTGTGGCCAAACAAATACCAAATTACACCCCAGAAACTGTGGATACCGCTCATGTCGTTTTAAAAAAACATATCTTGCCATTGGTGCTCGGTCAGTCATTTGATCATCCCACGCACGTGGTCGAAAAGATTCAGGCCCATGTGCGTGGCAATTTAATGGCCGTTGCAAGTGTGGATATGGCCGCTTGGGCCCTACACGCCACCCAACTAGGCGTATCGCTTAGTCAGGCCATCGGTGGGACGAAATCAGCAATTGAGTGCGGCATCTCGTTGGGGATTCAATCCTCGCCTGAGGCCTTGGCCAGTTTGGTGCAAGAAGAAGCGGCCCTTGGGTATAAGAAGATTAAATGTAAAATTAAGCCAGGTAAAGACATCGCTTTTGTAGAAAAGGTGCGAGAGGTATGTGGTGATGGTATCCCGTTAATGGTGGATGCCAACAACGCGTATCATTTATCTGATATTGACGCACTAAAAGCCATGGATACCATGGGCTTGGTGATGATGGAGCAGCCCCTTGCTTGGGACGATATCGCCATGCATGCCAAATTACAACCACAATTGAATACGCCAGTCTGTTTAGATGAATCCATTTTTCATGCTGAACATGCCCGTGTGGCCATTGATTTGGGCGCAACGCAGATCATCAATATCAAGCCTGGACGCGTTGGCGGAATCACAGAGTCAATCAAAATTCATGATGTGTGCCAAGCCAATAATATTCCAGTATGGTGCGGTGGCATGCTCGAAACCGGCATTGGCCGTGCCTATAATGTGGCATTGGCAAGCAAGGCGAATTTTACCATTCCTGGCGATACATCACCCAGCCACCGTTATTGGGCGCAGGATATTGTTACGCCAGAATGGACCATGTCCAACGATGGCATGATGCAAGTGCCAACGGGCCCCGGGTTGGGGGTTGATATTGATGTTGATCGTATCGAATCACTCACCATCGAAAAAGAAACTGTCACGGCATAAATGACAGTTCGGCAGCAATTTACACCAGACCTGATTGACGATTTACTGACTTTACGTCAAACCCTGCATCAGCACCCAGAGTTATCGAATCATGAACACCAAACCCAACAGACCTTGGTGGCCGAATTAAAGAAATGCAACGCCGTTGACATTATTACTCCTGGCACCAGCGTTGTTGCACGAATTAAGGGGCAGGATGAATCCTTGCCACCAGTGGCAATTCGTGGCGACATCGACGCCTTGCCTATTCAAGAGGCAACCGGGTTGCCTTATGCATCAAAAAACGATGGGGTCATGCACGCATGTGGGCATGATGTTCATGCCACCTGGGCCATTGGCGCCGCCCGATTATTGGCGCAAGCCCCGGCCAAACGTGATGTGATCATTATTTTGCAACAAGCTGAAGAGCTTGCCACGGGGGCAAAGTTTTTATTGGATGAGGGCGCACTTCCATCGTCCATAGCTGCCATATTTGGTGCCCATGTTGATCGGCGCTATGCCGTGGGGCAGGTGGTGCATCACGACGGTGCAATTTCAACCTATTCCGATAAGTTCTATTTTACAGTGACCGGCAAGAGTGCCCATGCAGCAAGGCCCAAGGAAGGCATTAATCCAATTCCTGAAGCAGCGAACCTGAGCACGGCCATTATCGATGCAACAACACCTTTAACCAACCATACAAACTTGATCACCATCACCCAAGTGCATGGTGGGTCGGCCCATAATATTATTCCGGCAACCGTCGAGGTATCTGGTACCATTCGATGCTTGGATTCAAGCAAACGTGATGCCATTAAAGCGGCCCTAGCGTCCTTGCAAGGCCAACGTAATGGCTGTGAGGTAACATTAAGGATTGATTCAGCCTCTCCTGCGGTTTTAAATGATGCCAGTTTATCAACCATTGCAAAAAATGCCATTGGCATGGCTGTGGGTAATGACGGTGCGGTTCCATTGGTTGCACCCAACATGGCATCAGAAGATTTTGGGTATTATGCCCATCAGTTTCCGGGATGGTTTTTTAGGGTGGGTGCACGCTTGGAGAATGAACCATTTATACCCGTTCATACTCCGGAATTCATTGCGCATGATGATGCGATTTTTGTTGGTGCAGCTGTTTTGGCCAATGCCGCACGGTTGGTCGGTTAAATAAAAAAACGGGTGTCAGACACCCGTTTTTAATGTTGCTTGTTTTAAAAAAATTACGCTTTTTTTGCAGTTCTTTTTTTAGCCGTGGATTTTTTAGCGACTGTTTTAGTTGCGCGTTTAGCAACGGCTGATTTTTTAGTCGCAACCTTCTTTTTAGCGACTGTTTTGGTTGCTTTTTTAGCAACGGCTGACTTTTTGGTAGCAACCTTCTTCTTAGCAACTGTTTTGGTTGCTTTTTTAGCGACAGTGGCTTTTTTAGTGGCGACCTTTTTCTTAGCAACTGTTTTGGTTGCTTTTTTGGCGACAGTGGCCTTTTTTGTAGTTGCTTTTTTAGCAGTTGTTGCACGTGACTTAACCGCTGTTTTTTTAGCAGTTGCCCGTTTTTTAGTTGTTGTTGCCATGGTTGTTGACTCCTTTTTTACTGAGGTTGTTGTTGATTTATTTTTGTTTGATGACTCCTTTTTATTATTTTTTTTGTATCTTGGATTTTTATAGTTGTCTGGATTTTTATCCATATTCACAAATTCAATCAGAGTGAGTAAAAATGCAGTTGTGGCTAAACTAAAAAATAAAAAGCCAGCAATAATAATTTGTAATTTACCCAACGGTGTCATCCTCCTTTGATAGGTTTCGATAGAGTACAAAATGCACAATACGAACCAATTTTATATGGATGCCAAACCCTAAAATGATCGGTGTCCACAAACCAACATAGAGTGCGGTTGTTCGATCACCAAAAACAAATATATAGGCTGAAAGTGCAAATGCTGCACCTGCAGTAATGAACACTAAAATATCGAATAATCGAAACATACTTTACTCCTTGGTATTTGTTATCGATGAAAAGAAGTCATTATTTAGTGATTTTTTATCATGTTTAAATTTAATGAATTATGGGTATGAGATTTTAAAGGGGGAAGTATGGGACGACGTAAAAAAGAACAGTTAACCGAAGTATCTGGTGAGTTTGTAGCAGACATTGCACCCACCTATGAAGGCCGTCAAAAGAAAGAGTATGACCGACAGGGTCGATCTTCATTTTTGGATGACTTTTATACCCTGTATCGCCGTTGGGTAAAGAACGAGTAAGTTAAACTGTCGCAAATTTTTAGACTTTTTTTAAGCAAAATTCTCGTGTAAAATAATGGAATGCTGTCGTTTCAAGACATTATCCAGCAATTGAATACCTTTTGGTCCAACCAAGGGTGTTTGTTGGTGTTGCCTTATGATACCGAAAAAGGGGCTGGGACAATGAGCCCGCACACAACGTTACGTTGTTTGGGGCCACAGCCATGGAATGTGGCGTATGTTGAACCTTCACGTCGGCCAACGGATGGCCGCTACGCCGAAAATCCCAATCGATTGCAACACTATTTTCAGTATCAAGTGATTATGAAACCGTCCCCGGATAATATCCAGGATTTATACATTCAAAGCTTGGCAGCCATTGGCATTAATGCCAAGGATCATGACATTCGTTTTGTAGAAGATAATTGGGAATCCCCAACACTGGGCGCCTGGGGCGTTGGTTGGGAGGTCTGGTTAAATGGCATGGAAATTACACAGTTTACCTATTTTCAACAGTGTGGCGGCATAGATTGCAATCCCGTGTCTGTTGAAATTACCTATGGCCTTGAGCGCTTGGCCATGTATATTCAGAATGTGGATCATGTGATGGATTTGCAATGGCAAACCAATCCATCGGGACAACCTGTACTATATAAAGACATTTATAAGCAGTTTGAAATCGAGCAATCCCATTATAATTTTACCCATGCCAATGTGGATCGATTATTTGATTTGTTTAAACATTATGAGGCTGAATCGCAAGATTGTATTGGCAATGATTTGGTGTTCCCTGCATTTGAGTATTGCTTAAAGTGTTCGCATACCTTTAATTTGCTGGATGCCCGTGGTGCCATTTCGGTTACGGAACGAATGAGTTATATTTTACGCATTCGTGACTTGGCGTTTAAATGTGCGAATTTATACGTAGAAAAAGAGGTTGCTCATGCCTAATGTATTGCTTGAAATTGGGATGGAAGAAATCCCAGCCCGGTTTATTGATGGTTGCATTACTGATTTAACGAAATTAATCGAAGGTGCCATTGAACAAAGCCGCTTAGCAACGCCTGAGACAGGTATCTCTGCCATGGCCACCTACCGCCGATTTTCGTTTGTGATTACCAGTATTCATGGCCAACAAGCGGATATTGATGAAACCCTAGAAGGACCGCCTCTTCGTATTGCTAAAAATGATGATGGCGAGTGGTTACCACCGGCCATTGGTTTTGCCAAAAAATGTGGCGTTGAACCAGACCAACTTCAGAGCACCACCAATAAGAAGGGTGATGAGGTGCTCATGGCCAAACGATTTATTAAAGGTCAAGCCGCCATTGATTGTTTGCCTGCCGTATTGGAAGCCGCCATTGCAAAAATGAAGTTGCCCATTGCGATGGTATGGGGAAATAATATTGGCCCATTCATTCGACCGATTCAGTGGGTATGTGCCATGGTGGATACCACGGTACTACCAATCACTTTATTTGGCGTTCAGGCAGGCAATGTCAGTTATGGCCATCGATTTTTAACCCAAGGGGACGACGCATCATCGGGGCAGGTTTTAACCATAGAATCGCCATTAACGTATACGCAACAATTAACCGATGCCAACGTGATGGTGGACCAACAGCAACGCCGGGACCACATTAAAACACAACTGAATGACTTAATTCCGAGTGTGGACCAAGCGCTTTTAAATGAAGTTACCCATTTGGCTGAATGGCCAGTGGCATTGGAAATTGAGTTTGATGAGGCGTTTTTAGAATTGCCAAAGGAAGTGCTGGTGGAGTGCTTGAAAAAGCACCAAAAAGCCTTTTTGGTTGACACCAATGATGGCCTAAAAAATGCCTGTGTTATTATTGCTGATTCCGTAACGGAAAAAAACAAAGCCACCATTATTGCTGGCAACCGTCGTGTCATGATGGCTCGTTTGAACGATGTTCGCTTTTTTTGGGATGAGGACCTAAAGGCCAATGGGTTTAAAGATTGGAACGAGGCTCTGAACCGAATTGTATTTCAAGAGGGCTTGGGTAGTATTGGCGACAAAGTGGAACGCATCTGCCACATTTGCCACACCATTTGTGATCAATTGGACGTGGATAAAACCACCCGCGACAATATTGATCGTGCGGCCCATCGTGCCAAAGCCGATTTGGTGTCTCAAATGGTCGGGGAATTGCCCAGTTTGCAGGGGACCATGGGTGGTTACTACGCATTACGTTTTAAAGAAGAACCCGTCATTGCTACGGCCATTGCAGAGCATTACAACCCTCGCTTTGATGGCGATGATTTGCCAACTCATCTTGAAGGTGTTGTGATCGCCATTGCTGATCGAATAGACACCATGGTGGCGTGTTTTGAAAACAATGCCATTCCCACAGGGTCTAGGGACCCATGGGGGATTCGTCGCTCAATGATTGCCATTACGCGCATGATTGTGGCCAATCAACTGCCATTAAACCTCCATTTACTATTGGAAGATGCAACCATTACCTTGGACAAACCCGTGGCTGAAAATTTTAATAAGTGCAGCACCTTTTTTATGAAGCGAATTGAGTCGGTGTGTTTGGAAATGGGATTAGCACCAGATGTGATTCAGTTGGTATCGGGTGATTTTCTAACCCAGCCTCTGCACGCCATTCAGCAGGGCATCGCATTAAAATCGTTAAAATCAACACAACCTGATCAGTATGGGTTGTTATTGGACACCACCACGCGCGTCGCCAAATTGATTGACGGGTTTAGCACCCCAAACCCCATTTCGGATGCCTATTTTGAACATGAAATTGAACGTCAGGCATACGATACCTTCCAGAATTTGCAAGCCAAGTCCGACTGGCTATTGAATGCCAATGATGTGCAAGCCACCGTGGCATTTTGCGAAACCTTAAGCACGTATTTTGATTCAGTTCTGGTGAATGCCGATAACCCGGCGGTAGCCCAAAACCGTCGCTCGTTTATTAAGTTGGTGAACGATCATTTTGGCCAAGTGGGTGATTGGCTAAAGTTGACTAAATAACCATTTGCCTTAACGTTATCGGACCAGTTCACTTAAGCGATGTGCAAAGTTACCGGCAGCGCTACCCTCTAAACTCTCATGGTTGATCATGACTTTTGCCATTAATATAAACGAATCAGTTGTGACTTGAATCTCATTTTTAACAAACGAACTCTCAACCCATGATAATTTTGGTTTAAGTATTGATGTATTATAGTAAATTTTTTCGCCTTTTAGGTCACCCTGTGAGTCAATCAATTGTTCAAGTTCTTGTGCATGGTCTTTAAATAATTCACAAATTCGTTGAACGCCTTCGGATTGTTTGCTTGTGCCATTCGAGATATCAATTATTTTTTGTTTATGGTTTTTATTTAAATAGTTGGTGCCACATGTTTCATTTTTTCCACGCTTACCGTTATTATTGTTAGTAAATACAGTTCCCTTACGAAAGGCATCCATCACGGCCTGAAAGGATGACCTATTTTTAAAGACTGGATCTGTAACAATCTCATCAAAAATGGTTTGAATTAATTTTTGTGCATTATCCGGACTCATGGCTTTAAAAACGTCAGCAACACCTGTTGGTGAGTCTGGCCGAGATGTATTAGTTACTTGGTCTCGCTCTGATTTAAATTTACTTTTATATTCATCATCATCCGGATCCGGGTCCTTGTTAAGAAATTCTAAACTGAGTTCAAATTCTTCTTCTATATCATTATATACATCATCTGAATAATAATAATCGTTTTTAAGCTCGTTCTGCTCTGAATTGTATTTTTCTGCAAAGTCAGCCGTAACGTTGTCTTGTTCTGAATTATATTTTTCTCTACCTTCGTATGATATGTTTAACCGGTGCCGAGCGGCGTTATCGGCCATTGATAGTCCAGCAGTGGGTATTGCCCTCGATTGTTGAGGTCGAGATGCAGGCTCGGCATAACCCATCCCTTTGGATGTCATGACCGCTTCCATGGCCCCTGGATATTGGTCATCGCAACGTTGGAGCAGGTCTTCAAAATAATGCATTTTGGTTGCGAGATCCTTTGGTGAATTATTTAATCTGCCGGAGGATTGAGGTATGTTTGCTCCAACTAAATTTAGTGCAGAACCAAACATTGTATCATCAAAAACACCTTGTGTTTCAAAATTTGTCACATAGTCAAACAGCGCGTTGCAGGTAGCAATGCATTCTTCTTTTGTTGTGCTTCCTGCCTCTAGTGATTGCTCTAAAAAAAAGCATTTGAGACCCATTTCGCCGGTTTCCGTTGATGGTGCCGAGCCTTCTTTAAATTTAAATACCATTTCCATTTTGTGGTCTATGCGCTTATCTGTAAAATTTGTTTTTTTATTTAGTGCTTCTGTTAGATCGGGAACTTTAGAGTACTTACCTTTAGCCTTTGCTAGCATCTTTTTCTGTATGGTACGTTTATTTGTTGATGTTCCGACGGATTGTTGACTATCCTGTCTACGATAAGAAGATGGTCTAATATGACGACTACTATTTTGAATGCTATTATTCAACGTGTCCCTCCCTGTTAGATTTATTCCCAATCTTACGTAAAATTAAACACGTATTGGTTATGAAGAGGGATGTCTGATACCATAGGGTAATGAGTGGAGTTAATATGCTTCTATCGCATTATGCAACGGTGTTTAAGCGATCAATGCATACGCTTGCTAAATCGCGATGGTTAAGTCATGCCGATGCTCGAACACGTCTGAATAATGACAGTGGTATTTCATGTTGGTGGAAGGCATCAAGGCCCACACGAACAGCATTGAATGATGTTCGATTAGATATGTTATTTAAAGCAGCTGAACCAGTGAGCATGCAAGCCTCGGCACAGCTGTCGTTGGCCAGTGCAACGCATGAATTTGGGCATGTGTATTTAGATACCGGAGATTCTGTACTAGAGCAATTGCCAGACAGGTTTAATTACATTATTTGGCAGAGCACCCAGCCTCAGCATCAGGGTGGGGGACTGACGCGCTATTTTTGGCACGCCAATCGCGACCCCACTACTGTTATTATGCCCACTGGCCGGCGGCCCGAAGCGTTAAAACAATGGTTGGAGCATCATCACCGGCAAGTGCAATCCATTCGCGGCTATACCTTGGCCTATGGCGGTGAGTTAACCATTGACTTGTTTGTGGTTGGTCAATCGCTGAACTCGTTGTAATTTACATTCATCCAGATACACTCTTTTTTTGATTAAAATGTGACTCAAAAGAACGATTGTTTTGAGATGCTCGTAAGTGTGTATTTAATGTTTCAAATATATTAGCCCTACCTTGTTCTGTTATTGTGTTTTTATTTGGAACCTGAATCACAATAGCGCCTAAGGATTCTGCAGTACGTTGCTTAAGAAAAAATCGTGGGGCAAGCTTGCTGGTTAATACTCTTGTATTATCACGTCTTCTTTGAGTCATATAGTGCTGGTTTCCATTAATTTCAATTAAAATGGTCAAATGTTGGTCATATTCAGTTGTTATTGATAATTTAATATCGAATGGTGAATATAATTTATCTATAAAACCTTCTTTGTCTAATGTTATTTTTTTAAATTTGTAGCGATCTTGTAACCTTTTTAGCTCAGAATTTAGATACTTAATAAACGCATTTTGTTCCTTTGTATCAGATGAGGGCTCGGTAGCGTCCAAGTACGGTATGCTGTCTTCTAAGATTAGCTGTTGAGCTTCAAGGTAACTTTTGACAGTCATTAACTTTGATCGATCTGATAGGGGTAGTTCAGAAGTAATCCTACTTCCAGAATCAGAAGTGGTCGGTATCCTCTTACCACCAATCTCTATGTAATTTTCGTGAGGTTCTTTGAAGCCTAATTTATGTAGTAGTTTGTTAATAATATTTAGTAAAATATCTCGTTGTCTTTCATTTTTATTATCTTTAAATGCATGGAAAATGCATAGTGCCCGAAAAAGCTTAATGCAATTCGAATAATCCCAATGGCGTAAGTCACCATCGTTTAAAACACGTGAAATATCAACTAACATTTCTTCTGGAAGGTCAACGCCAAGATTAGCTAAGCAAGAAATAATTTCTGCTAATTGAAAACCATTAAAAGGCTCTTGTCTGTAACCTTTTAAAGTTTGCTTAATGTAACGAAATACGAAGCCCTTCACTTCACGTGAGGGGTGGCACCTTGTTTGTTTAAGCCCTTGAAGTAAAGCAACAACGTCCATGTTAATTAATGCATTAAAATGTCGACGAATAAAATCTAGGTTTATTTCATTGTCATAATTGTGTTTCAATTCAGTTAAGTAGGCGAATGCTTTATATAATAATGCGTAAGTGGTTACAGTCATCGCCTCGGGGCTTTTTAAACGGCTTGAAATTAAGCGAGTTAGTGGTTGATCTAGTTGTTCATTCAATTGATTACTGTTGATTACTTTGGTTAGTATTAGCTTTTGGCATATAACGGCCAGGTCTGCGTTTAGAATTAAATGCTTATTTATTGTTGGGTTATTTTGTTGTTTAAGAAAACCTAGTAAGATTGCTCTAAGGCGATTTTCGATGCGAGGAAATTTTTGAATGGCTGCAATATACACACTTGAAAAAATTTCCCAGTCCCTTGGAGATAGAGCCTCGCTTTCAACTTTATCAACTAACTTTTGAATAAACCTTTCCAGGTAATTGATGCCGTTGTTGCACATCGGTTCATCGGTATGATTTTTTTCGATCATTTGCCTAAGTTCTTCACCAATATCATCTAACGTTAGTGCATTGTAATCGATGTCTAAGTTAATGGTCGCTGCAATAGAATGTTTGTTCAAAAGTCGATGTACCGCTGGAATTAGACGATTCGTAAGTCTTTCAGGTAATCGTTGTTTTCCTATTATTTGAGGGATTAGGATGTTGTCTTTTATGTAACTTAAATAGCTCTGGAAATAAGGTTGTTTTGGCACCAGGTCGCAAATGTCATCTAACAAGAGTAAGTTTGACCAAGATTTACTTTCCTGTTTTAGCTTTTCTTTTATGATTTCCAGACTACCTTTGACCAATGCTTGGTTATTCTGTTCTGTTGTAAATAATGCAAGTGATTTTAATAAACGTAAAACATCACCTAACTTAATATTGCACATTTTATCGGTCTCAAAACTACCATTAGAACCCAAGATCGCTAAAAGATGATCGGGAATTTGATACTTATTCTGCTTTGTAGTGAGCAATTGTATTAATAATTTAAAAATATTACTTGAATCTACTGAACTGTGCCGTAAATTAACACAATGCTGATCTGTTCGAATTATGTTATGCCAAAGGTTATTTAGAGGGCGTTGGTCTTCGCCGTTTTCTATCAAGTCATCATCTCCAA
Organism: Candidatus Marinamargulisbacteria bacterium; assembly: GCA_049889215.1. GTDB lineage: Bacteria > Margulisbacteria > Marinamargulisbacteria > UBA817 > UBA817 > UBA817. The sequence goes on along the minus strand of JBMHDV010000005.1, from coordinate 25,040 downwards.
GTGAGATAAATGTATTGATTGCAGCTAGGCCTTTGTCTTTTTGCCAATATCGGTTAGTTGCACAGTAATATAAACCGGGAAACTCTCTTCTTGGGCTTATATTTAACATTCTTAAACCTTTAATAGTATTGGCAATATGGAAGTCTTTTATAAAGAAAGTATCGAATAGTTCAGAGTTTGCATGTTGTCTACGAGAAGGTGCTTGTTGGGCCATACCTTGACCGGCATTATTTTGCAAGTTTATTTCAGTTTTTTGAACAAAGCTTCGTACAAATTCAGCAATGTGTTTATCTGTATTTCGTTGGTCGGTATTGTTTCTAAAAATATTCCCAACACTCCATAAAATCATTGAAAAATGCCTGCCTTCAATTTCTTGATAACTAAATTCGTTGGCATTTAAGATTTCTCTATATTTATCTTTAATGGATTTATCAATGGCTAACTTTTTAGATAGTACCTTATTCCCATATTGACCTAAAAGGTTAGCTAAAAGAAACCAAGTCAACATGTCTAACTTATTAGCTGCCCCCTGATTTTTTGGGGTAATTATGTCCAGAATGTTTGAAATTTTTCTTTCAGTATCCAAAAGGTTGTTTCTCTTCAACTTGTCTTTTATCGATTTTATTCGGTCTTGAAGTGCCTTATTAAATGGGTTTGATTGTGAGTGGCCATATTGATGGGCCAGGTGACGCGGTGGCGGAGGAAAATCGCGGTGTCCATCATCAAAACGGCGTCTATCATCAAAACGGGGTCTATTATCAGTGCTATAACCTTGGTTCAGGGGACGTTGTTCCCGACCATTATACCGGCGTCCATCATCAAAACGGCGTCTATCATCAAAACGGCCTCCATCATCAAATCGACGCCATCGATCATGAGGGTTATATTGTTGTTGATTGTAACTAACAGCGCTTGATCTTTTTTCATCACTATAAGTCAACCTGGACGAATGCGCCGCGGCATCCTGATACCTTGGTGACGTATTGCGAGAACCCTTCGGAATGTTCCGATGTGATTTAGTTTTGGGTTCTTGTTGAAAAGATTGTGTTTTTGGGGGTGTGCCATGTTTCTTTTTTTTAAGTTTTGGTGCAGTATCATATTGCTTGATTCGTTTACGCTTTTTGGCAGCTGCTGCAGCAACCGCATGAATGCTCTTTCCTCGATTTGGTTCAACTCTTTGGTTAACTCTTTGCATGCCACACCTCTATTTTTATTGCTTTAGTTTTTATCGTAATGACTCAATCATTAATTTCAATACTGAAAAATAATTATAAATCTTAATAAGAACAACGTGTTAATTTATTATATTTTACTCTATTTTTAAGTTCCTTTAAATGATGCAATTAAGATAGGTAAGGCGAACAAGAGATTCGCCTGAGGTAAGGTGATCAAGAATCCAAAGTGGAGTAGAAATGAATCCTAGTGTACACTAGGGGGCATGGCAGAAATAAAAAAGTTGGATCAAGCCACCATATTAAAATTGGCGGCAGGAGAGATTATTGATCGGCCAGTGGCCATTGTTAAGGAATTGATCGAAAATGCGATTGATGCCAAGGCAAGCACCATCGCCATTGACTTAATACAAGGCGGGATTGCCGAAATTTGCATAATCGATAATGGGGTAGGGATTGCCAATGATCAACTACCGCTAACCATCGAAGCGCATGCCACATCCAAATTGGTTGATTTTGATGACTTGTCAGATGTGTTGACCATGGGGTTTCGAGGCGAAGCGTTGGCCAGTATGGCAGCGGTAGCTGATGTTACTATTCACTCATGGAATGGTGAGGATGATTGTGGCGCACAGCTGATGGCACCTGCGGGTGAAGAAGCACATGTAACCCCTGCGGCTCGAGAGCAAGGCACCACCATCACCGTGGCTCATCTATTTAAAAAAATACCCGTGCGGTTTCGCTTTTTAAAGTCCGCGGCTAGCGAAGCAACCCTCATTACAAAGCTGGTGCAACAAATGAGTTTGCATTACCCCCATATCGCGTTTCGATTAAGCAACAATCAATCTCAGTTATTTGCCACCACAGGAAGTGGGCAACGATCGGCGACGTTTTGTCAGGCATTGTCCATCCCTGCATCTGATGCATTATCATTTGAGAAGCAAACCCAAGACATTCAAGTCTCAGGGGTAATCACAAGTCCGAATCATACCGTTAAACAGCGCAGCAAGTGTTGGTTTAGCGTGAATGGGCGATTGGTGAAGTCACCGGTATTTTTAAAGGCTGTCGATATGGCTTTGGCCGATGCCATTCCCAAGGGGCATTACCCTGCATTGGTGTGCGAAATAACGTGCCCAACAGCTGATGTTGATATTAATATTCACCCTAAAAAAGAGGATGTAAAGTTTACAAATCCGGATCAGGTGTTTGTGGCCATTAAACGGGCCATTCAATCGGCCATTCTTGCCCCTGCCGCTCCGTGGCAGCGCATTCAACCTGAGGCGCCCACACCCAACACAGGGTTGCCGATTCAATCCACCTCATCAGCGACTCCAGCGCCATTGAGCTCAACAATACCTGTGCCAAATAACGCACCCATCATGCCCCAGGCATCACCCACGGTTTCAAGTGCGGCACTGCCGTTGTCAGTCACAAATGACACCGCGGAACACGCCCCGCCCAAGGTCGTGCGACCGTCGGTACCATCCATGGCGCCACTGCAACCCACGCCAAAAGCTCCTCGTGAATGGGTCACTTTGAATAAAAAATACATTATTGTGCCGATGGGCAGTGACCTACTGATTTTTGATCAACATGCCGTGCATGAACGTATTTTGTATGATCAATTTAGTAACGATGTGGCCAACCAAGCGGTGGTTAGTTTGCCATTGCTGATTCCTGAATATATTGAATTAACCAATCAAAATCGCGACAATATTCTGGCATTGTTGCCAGCATTGCAAGGGTTGGGGATCGATATTGACGTGTTTGATGATCACCAACTGATTATTCGTGAAGTGCCCCAACAGTTATCCAAATTAAATATTCCCCAGTGGCTTGGTGAATGGGGGAATGCCGATGAACTCGGAGAATTACTGGCTGTTGCACAGGATCAACAAATTCAGCGTTTGCAGTTAAAAGCATGTAAGGCCGCTGTAAAATCTGGTCAACAACTGCATGATGCAGAAATTGAGGCCTTAATAAATGCTGCTGTAAATACGGATCAATCGTTTACATGCCCGCATGGACGTCCGTTATATAAGGTGATGACCGAAGCCGCATTGGACGCCTTATTTTTACGATCTTAATTTAATTGTTGACGAGGAATTTGGTTTTAGGACATAATCGAAAAAAGTTATGAGTCATTTAGTGATTGTTGAGTCGCCTGCAAAGGCCAAAACCATCGAAAAGTATTTAGGGAGCGATTATAAAGTTCTGGCCTGCTATGGTCACGTGCGTGATTTGCCATCCGATTCGATGGGCGTGGATTTAGCCACATTTAAGCCTGAATATGAAGTGTTGGCCGATAAGAAAAAGTTAATTACTGATTTAAAGAAACAAGCCAAAGCGTCTGATTGTGTTTGGCTAGCGACTGACCCGGATCGTGAAGGAGAAGCCATTGCGTGGCACGTGCAAGAGGCACTGAGTAAAGTGAAGGTTCCGTTTAAGCGCATAGTATTTAATGAGATTACCAAATCTGCTGTTCTTGCTGCTATTAATGATCCGCGTGATATTAATCATGCATTGGTGAACGCACAACAAGCCCGGCGAATTTTAGACCGTGTGGTTGGTTATGAAATGTCACCGATTTTATGGAAAAAGTTACGTCGAGGATTATCGGCCGGCCGTGTTCAGTCCGTTGCTGTTCGATTAATTGTTGAGAAAGAAAAAGAAATTCAGGCATTCGAAATTTCGGACAGTTACAAGGTAACCGCTGAGTTTCGTGTTGGCGATACCGATGTATCGGCTGATTTTTCGACATCATTTGATTCGAAAGAAGCCGCAGATAAATTTCTACAACAATTGGAAGGTGCTGAATATAAAATTGACACCATCGATCAAAAAGAAAGCAAGCGTAGCCCACGAGCCCCATTTACAACCAGCTCATTGCAGCAAGAGGCATCGTCTCGCTTGGGCTATTCAGTTTCCAAAACAATGACCTTGGCCCAGCGCTTATATGAAGCGGGGCACATTACCTACATGAGAACCGATGGTACGACATTGTCCGCCGATGCCATGAGTGGCATTAAAAAATATGTCGCTGCGGAATTTGGTGATGGCAATTATGTGCCACGCAACTACCAAACCAAAGTTAAAGGGGCGCAAGAAGCACACGAAGCGATTCGTCCATCCGCGATGCATGTGACAAAAGCCGGTAAAGATGACGGTGAAGAGCGATTGTATCAATTGATTTGGCAGCGCACCATTGCCAGTCAAATGGCCGATGCAATTTTATTAAAAACAGATGTCAGTATTCCTGTGAATGGTGGCCAATTTACCATCAAAGGTGAAGTGGTATCTTCGCCTGGGTTTTTAAGCGTGTACCCAACATCAGCCAAAGACAAAGTCTTACCAGATGTGAGTGTTGGCCAAGTATTGGGCGAAAAGGCAGTGGTTGCTCGTCAACGATTTAGTAAACCACCGGCTCGATTTACGGAGGCCAGTTTGGTTCGTGCCATGGAAGATTTGGGCATTGGACGTCCAAGTACGTATGCGCCCACCATTACCACCATACAAAAGCGTGAATATGTAGAACGCATTGAATCAGAAGGCGGCAAGCGCGATGTAATCGTACTTACCCGTGCCAACGGATCAGTAACGGAAAGTACCGTAGAGGAAGGGTTTGGTAACGATAAGGGGAAACTGCAACCCACAGACATTGGCATATTGGTCACCGATTATTTGGTTGGCCATTTTGACCGCGTCATGAATTATCAGTTTACCGCTGAAATTGAGTCGGAATTTGATGCAATTTTAACAGAAGGTATGGATTGGACCGATATGTTAAAGCGCTTTTATGCACGGTTTCATCCTAAAATTGAATCGGCTGAAGAAGACGACGAACGCATTAACGAAGAGCGTCACCTTGGCGATGATCCTGACACTGGAAAACCCATTTATGCCAAAATTGGCCGTTATGGCCCGTTTGTGCAGCTGGGCGATAACGACGACGAAGATAAACGTTCCATTTCCCTTAAAAAAGGCTTAAAGTACACGTCGCTTACTTTTGAAGAGGCCTTGGATTGCTTGGCGTACCCCATCGATTTAGGTGAGCATAATGGCGAACCAGTCACCATCAATATTGGACGTTACGGCATTTACTTAAAGAATGGAAGCAAGAACTACAGCATGAAGGGTGAAACGGTTGAGAATTTGGAGCAGGCAATTGAATTAATTAAAGCCGCCGATGCTGAAAAGGCCAATCGTGAAATTCACGTCTACGACCATGATGGCGAACCATTAAATGTATTAAATGGACGATATGGTCCTTATATTTCTCATAAAAAGAAGAATTATAAAATTCCAAAAGACAAAGACCCCAAGTCGTTAACATTGGAAGATTGTTTAACGATTATTAGCGAGGCGCCTAAAAAGACGTCGCGCCGACGTAAAAAGTGATTGAAGCATCAACGGCCGCAAGCTTGGCTGAGTTTCGGGCAGCGTGCACGGGGACGGTTGGTTTTGTTCCCACCATGGGAGCGTTACATGCTGGGCATGAAGCCTTAATTAAAACGGCCCGTGAAACGTGTGATCATGTTGTGGTATCAATTTTTGTTAATCCCACCCAGTTTGCACCAAATGAAGATTTTGCCAGTTACCCACGCAATCATGAGGTAGATATTGCGACATGCATGAACCTAGGGGTTGATGCCTTATTTGTACCAACCGAAGATGTGATATACCCTGCTGGCGACACAAGCGCTAATTATGAACCAAATCCGGATTTGGCCAGTGTGATGTGCGGCAAAAGTCGGCCACATTTTTTTTATGGGGTTTGCAATGTTGTGGAGCGCTTGTTTAGATTGGTTGCACCCACCCATGCTTTTTTTGGTGATAAAGACTTGCAACAACGGGTGGTTATTGAGCATATGGTGGCTGATTTGGATTTGGGTATTACCATCGTGCCATGCCCGATTGTTCGGGACGAAAAAGGCATGGCCTTAAGTTCTCGCAATGATTACTTGGATGATGAAGGGTATGAACGTGCGTTAAATATTTCTCGTGCACTGCACGATGCCAGACAACACGTAAGAACCAGTCAGTGGTCCACGCATCGTGTCCGGCAGTTTTTGGCAGCAGAATTGGAAGGCCGTGGCTTAAAAGGGGATTACGTTGAGGTGTTTCGTCCATCATCCGCCAGTATTGTTACAGGTGAGATTCAGCCTGGTGATTACTGTTGTGTCGCTGTGGTCTGCGATACGGTTCGCTTGATTGATAATATTTCGTTTTAATGGCACTCTATTTGAGTGAGAATACAACCATCAAAGAAAAATATTTATAAGTGGCAGGGCGTATTAAAAAAAGGTGTTTGGAAACAACCGATTCCGAATGTCTATACCAATGCAATCAAAGAGATAAACTTGAGATGCAAGGGGATGGATATGACCTTGGGGCAATTGAATGCCCATTTAATGAAAGCGTTGGTTTCGAGTCCTGATAAACGTGCCTTGTACCCGTTAAAAACAACCCTGTTGCTGGCCCATGTTAAACACGTTGGTCTTGACCGTAATCATTTATTTAAAATTGTAAAAAAAGATAAACATTATCGGCGATTAGTAAATCATTTTACTCAACTTCGAGATTATGAATTTGTTGAGCCCGTCATTGAAAAAATTACAGATGCAATAACCAAGGAGGATTGTTACGACGGGGTAATTCGGTATTTGATTTTCGATAAACAACTAACACGTGCCGAAGCATGGGTAACAAAAATAAATAATTTAGACGTTAAAGGGGATAGTCAGGTTGAAATTGTTAAGGCCTACTTGGATCAAAACGATCGTAAGAGTGCAAAGAAGCTTTTAAATCAAATTGTCGATGACTATTTTCGTAAACAGGCAGAGGCCCTGATTAATTAAGTATCACTCATGGTACAATTAAGTATCAAACTATAGGAGGTCGTTTATGTTCGACAAATTACCACGATTGTTATTTTCCCTACCATTTATCGTGCTTGGGTCGATGCACTTTGTAAATGGGCCGGCCATGGTTGGATTGGTACCATCATATGTGCCCGGAGGAATCTTTTGGGTCTACGTTACTGGTGCCTGTTTGGTGGCTGCTGGCATTAGCCTTAATGTTGGAAAAAAAGATGCCTTGGCCATGAAGTTATTGGCTGTATTATTGGTCACGTTTGCTTTAACCATATTTTTGCCCATGATTTTAGGCGGCAATCAAATGGCCATGAGTTCGCTTTTAAAGGACTTGGGCTTGGCTGGTGCTGCGTTGTTTTTTGCAAAGCACGCAAAAGACCAAAGCTAAATCATTCGTAATTTAATAAAATTTAAAGCGCAAGGTAACTTGCGCTTTTTTTTTGCTCTATGAAAATCTGGTTTTAATCGATATAATAAGTGTACTAATTTTAAGGGAGGCAGAATATGTCAAATCGTGGTGGTTTTTTAGAAGGTTTAATCGTTGGAGCGCTTTTGGGTGGTTTGTCAGTATTGGTTGCATCCCCAAATTCGCGTCGTCAACTGCAAAATAAGTTCCAGCAGCTTCGTTCTGATAATGATGAATTAATTGAAGCAACCATGGAATCAACAGAAGACTTAATTGAAAAAACAAAGCAGTCCATTGAGACGGGTTTTGATCGCTTAAGCGAGATTATAAAAGAGAATCAAAAAGTAAATGCGGAGGAAATTTTAACCAATCCGTCTGATAAGGCATGACGGTTAACGAGTTCTTTCACTTTTTACTGCCCATTTTAGGGGTGGGTGTACTAATTCTACTCGGCGTAATCGCTGTTCAAGTGATTGCAATTTTATTGCGTATTAAACGCATGGTGGAACGTGTTGAGACCATTTCAGATGTGACCGGTTGGGTGGGCACCATTCGAAAATTAATCTCGACTAAAAAGACAAACTCATGAAGTCCGTCGATATTCGCCAAGGCTTTATTGATTTTTTTGCAGGCAAAGGGCATGCATTTGTACCTGCAGCGCCTGTGGTTCCTGAAAATGATCCAACGTTGTTATTTACCAATGCTGGAATGAATCAATTTAAACCGTACTTTTTGGGCTCAGAAGAACCAAAAATTAAGCGAGCAGCAAACTCACAGCCATGCATTCGAGTGTCCGGTAAGCACAATGATTTAGAGGATGTTGGGCGTGACACATATCACCATACATCGTTTGAAATGTTGGGCAACTGGTCCTTTGGTGATTATTACAAAAAAGATGCGATTGTATGGGCCTGGGAATTATTAACCGAAGTATATAAGCTGCCAAAAGCCCATTTATTAGCAACCGTGTATGAAGACGATGATGAGGCGGCTGACCTATGGTTGGCACATACCGATATTAATCCCAACCATGTGGTGCGGTGTGGTAAGAAAGATAATTTTTGGGAAATGGGGGCTACCGGACCATGCGGGCCATGCAGTGAAATCCATTTGGATTTAACGCCTGATGCTGGTGCCGCTATTGAACGAGACTCAGCGACGGGTGGGTTATCCAGCCGTTACATGGAATTGTGGAACCTGGTATTTATTCAGTATGATCGGCAAGACGATGCATCATTGGCATCATTGCCTGCCAAGCACATTGACACTGGTGCTGGGCTTGAACGCCTTGCTGCACAGTTGCAAGGGGTTGGAAGCAATTACGATACAGATTTATTTCAACCATTGATCAAAACCATTGCTAGTGAGCTCAGTGTGGACTATAGCCAAGGGGATGGGGGTACGCCTCATCGAGTGATATCTGATCATATTCGAACCGTTGCTTGGGCCATTTCTGATAATGTCCTGCCATCAAACGATGGCCGTGGGTATGTGTTACGACGCTTGATTCGTCGTGCATTGCGTTTCGCCTCTCAAGCGGGAAAGAATGATCCATTTTTGTATCGCTTAATCCCCGTTGTGCATGACGCATTGGGCGGGCACTATGCCGCCATTGGTCAACGGCAAGATTACATTGCAGAACTGGTTAAAGCTGAGGAACAGCAATTCTTAAGAACGGTTTCATCTGGACTAACCCTATTTAATACCATGGTGACGGATTTAAAAGCGACGAATCAAACGGTCGTGTCCGGTGATGCGGCATTTAAACTGTATGATACCTATGGGTTTCCATTTGATTTAACGCAAGTCATGGCTGAAGAGCAGGCCATGAGTGTTGATACGGCGGGGTTTGATGCCGCCATGCTCGCTGCGAAAGAGCGCTCTCGGCAAGCACGTTCAGAATCATTAAGTGATGGAAAAGATACCAGCATTAAAGCATTAAGTGCATTTACTGGTGATGTTCAGCATGGGGTATATGTGGATGCACCGGGTGGTGGTGAAGCACGGATTCCAGTGAATGATGACCAGCGCTTTGGCATTGCTCAGCACCATACAGCGACCCATTTGTTGCATGAAAGCTTACGTAAAGTTCTTGGTGATTCTGTTCATCAAGCCGGGTCCTTAGTGGATGTTAACCGCTTGCGTTTTGATTTTAGCTATCATCAAGCCATTACGGCTGATGAGCTTGCAACCATTGAGTCCCATGTGAATGATTGGATTACTGAAAATCACAAAGTGACCATTACAGAAGAAGCTATTGACGACGCCAAAGCACGCGGAGCTCAGGCCATGTTTGGTGAAAAGTACGGTGATGTTGTTCGTGTGGTGGATATTCCCAATATTTCTATTGAATTATGTGGTGGAAACCATGTTGTTTCAACCGCTGACTTGCAACAATTTAAAATTGTTGCTGAATCGGCCGTGGCCGCTGGTACCCGACGGATTGAAGCGTTGGTGGGTGAGCAACGCGTGGGGCAATACAACGACAATCAACAACAACGTGCATTTACCGATTACGAAAAACGGTATGCAAAGGTGCTACAAAAAGCCAAAACACTGGGGCACAATGTGCCCGATCAGTTACCAACAACGGCCACGTTGCAAACAATCGATGCGGCAATTGCGGCGTTAACCCAGTTGGGCAAGCAATTGGATGGTCTGCTTAAACAGCAGCAGCAAGGCCAGGCGTCTGATTTATTTACAACCATTATCGAAGCATCCTTACCATTGCAAAATGGGGCTGGGAAAGCCATTTTTAAACGTTTGGACGAGCAACCCATTCCTGTGCTTAGAGACTTGGCCGATCGGTTGGTGGACAAGCTGGGAGATTCTGCTGTGGTACTGGTATCAGAAACCAATGGAAAAGGGCATGCCATTGCTAAGGTATCGCCAACCGTTTTAAGTAAACTCACGGCCAAAGATTTAATTAACGATTTAACCAGCATTACCGGCGGTGGTGGTGGTGGCCGCGATAATATGGCCCAAGCGGGTGGCATTGGTGCGGACCACATTGATGCTGGAATCGCGCACATTACTAAAAAATATGCATAAGCGTTTGTTGGGCATTGATTATGGCGATGTTCGCATTGGGGTCGCTGTATCTGACCCATTGGGCTTAACCGCACAACCCGTCGGGACCATTAAAAATTCACCCACAGCCTTGGATGAGATCATTGCCATTATTACTGAAAAGAAGGTTAGCAAGTGCATTGTTGGTTTACCTAAAAATCAACATGGTGAGGATTCAAAAAAAGCAGCAAGTGTGCGTGAGTTTGCCGCCGCTTTGCAAGCCAAACATGCCATCGATGTGGAGTTTGTGGATGAACGGTTTTCTACCGTTGCCGTTACCCGACAATTGCATAGCATGAATTTAAATTCAAAAAAGCAACGTGGCATTATCGATACACAGGCGGCGATGTTTATTCTACAAGGCGTGCTTGATCGCTCATGACGGCCATTATGACGGATCTGCCTGAAGCGCTGCAAGGTGTGGTGGCAAAGCACCCCTGGTTAACCGCTGTTCATTATTTTGATGCCATCGATTCGACCAATGCGCTGGCAATGGAACAGGTGGCAAAAGGGGCAGTCGCCAATGCAGCGTTGTATATTGCCAATCATCAAACCGCAGGGAAGGGGCGTTTTGAAAATGTTTGGGAGTCTGCCCCTGGTGATGATGTATTGTTCAGTTTGGTCATTGAGCCAACAGTGGATGCTGAGGCATGGCCTCGCATGTCGTTTCCATTGGGCTTGGCCATTCGAGACGCGTTGGCAGGGTTTGTACCCCTACACATGGCTGTTCAACTAAAATGGCCCAATGACATTTTGGCCAATCAGCAAAAATTAGTTGGCATGTTGTTAAGTTCAGATGTTGGTGCCAATGCCATTGTTGCCGGCATTGGAGTGAACGTCAACCACAGAAGCGCTGTTGCTGAACGCACGAGTTTAGCCATGCTAAATCATTACCCCATTCAGCGCTGGGATGTGTTGGATGATGTTTTAACAGCGATTGCCAATCACTGGTCGAGTATTTGTGCTTGCGAGGTGCCGGTTAATGATTGGAACCAGCATGCTGCTCATATGAATCAAACTGTTGAAGTAACTGAACAGCATTGCATTGAAGGGATATTTAGGGGCATTAACAACGCAGGTGCAGCCATGATAGAGACGACCAATGGGGTAATGCCTATTATTAATGGTCGGAATTTTCGGCCACTGGCGTTGCCACCGTCGCCATAATCACCGCAATTAAGATGATGCCACCGCCAATCCAAGTACTAATGGTTGGTTGTTCGTTTAAAATGAGGATGCCCATTAGGGTACCCAGTAACGGTTGGATGCAACCTAGAATACTAATGAAGCTGGCTGAAAAGTGAGCAAGGCCTTGCACAAAAAGCGCATGGGCAATGCCCGTAAAAACGGTGCCCAGTGCGAACATGTAGATCCATTGTTCAATACTGAGCTGTAGATTGGATGTTAGATTGGGCATGAGAAGAATGATGGGCAAGTAAATCAGTGCAGCAACACCCGATTGAACCTGCATGACTTGGGTGCCACTGCAACGGTGCATGATGGGTTTTGCAATTAAATTGCGACACGTATAGGCAATTGCTGAACAAATCCCTATGGCAACACCTTGAATGATGCTGGGTTGAGTTGCATTGCCCCAGACCAGGATGGCAACCCCAATGCCGCCAATCAGCGCACTACCAACCATTTTCCACGACCATTTGCTACCCAATGCCCATGGTTCAACCAGGGCAGTGATCATGGGGAAGGTAAATAGCGCAGCTAGCCCAATGGCAACACCGGCCAACTCAACAGCTTTAAAGTAGGTCCACCAATGAATGGCAAGGAATATGCCACTGATCATGATCCGGTGTCGGTCGTGCGGTTGGATGGCCGGTGGCCGTTGAAACGCGTGCCAGCCCCATAAAAAGAGTGCCGCCAATAATGCACGGCTAAATACGGTTACAACCACCGGCCAAACAATTAATTTAGATAAGATGGCGGTAAAACTGAGTAATCCGATGCCGGTCATTAATGGAATGATGGGAGGAATCATGACGCTAGTAGCTTACACTATTTTGTTAAGGCTTGGCCATGAAGCTTTTGCTGTCGTTGGGTAACAATGCTTTTTGTTAAGGTTTTTAAACGGCCCGAATAGGGGTCTTCGCCCAATGTTTGGCCAACATTAACGATCACCAAGTTTAAAATGACAATGAATGAAAATCCAATTATTTTTAACATACTCATCCGCTCCACTACATATCGGAAAATAAATAGAAAGAATTTCACTCTTTTTGTTTAAATTTGGTTATTTTTTGCTATGATTTGGGGATGAATAAAATTTTGGCTGGACCGAGTTTTGCAAGTCCAATCATGGTGCTAGCAAAAGAATTGTTTGAAGCAAAGCGTCCTGATGGATCAAGTTTTTGCATTTATATAATCCCTGATGCAATTGAACCCATTCAGCCCAATTCCAAAATCGTTCGACATCAAGAAAATAGTGGGGGGGGTACCCCACCGTTACTAGCAACGGCCATTCCTGATTTGGATACCACAAATAAACAATTATTTCGCATTGCAACGGGCAGTGTTTTAATTGCTTCATTAACACAATCCAGCACCACTCATCGTTTATTGGTTGATATGAGTCACATGCGAATTTATTATGGTGACTTTGAATTATGCTCTGATGGAATGACGTATTATTGCAGTAACTGTGATTTAGATCAGTTTATGATGGTTTATGATTTGAAACGGTTTAAAACTGAAAAAAAAGGAGGGTGGGACGTACTATCGGACAATACTTATTTAAGATGGAAACGCTACTCCAATATTCTTTTTACCTACATTGCCTGTTTTTTTGAGGCTAGAACATGCATTCCAATGAAGACTAATTTTGGGCCTTTATTTCAACCGACATATTCCAAAGAAGTGCCAACAAAAAATGAGGTCTGGTTTGGGATTAATTGTTTGGTGTACCTTATTAATCAATTATTTATGGAGCACAAGGGCTACATGGATATTTTTTTTGGGGCATCATCAATAAATGGGGAGCTTCGTCCTGTTTATGTGGTAATGGCCGGCATTAAGTCTGAATGGTTTGGAGTTGATGTTGAAGAAGATAATAATGCCGTCACTTACGAATTGGTGCAATTTAGACACGATGGTAAGGGTGGGGTTCAGTTGCATAAAAATCATGCCATACAATTTGATTTAAAAAATGTGTGCATTAATTTTACATCATTTGGAAGAAAGCATCAGTTTCCAAGCAAGCGTGATAAAGTAAAGAAAAGCCTAAAAAGAAAAAAGCGGAAATCCAAAATTAGATCAAAAAACATCAATAAAGACAAACCATTTTTTATGGAAGTGCTCGAAAAAATAGCATCACACAACGCTGAAAAACTGCTAAGTGAATTCACTAAGTAAAGAAACTAAGTAAATAATTTCGTTAAGAGGTTTGATTTTGGTCGCCATTTAATGGGTTGAAACGCCCATTTGCCCGGTCCGGCATTAAATATGGCAATGTACATAACTAAATACATAATGGGCAACTCGATGGTTGAAATGGGGTCATTTGCATGCACAATAAAGGCCGCGACCAACATGGTGATGATGGGGGGAATACAGGCCAATCGTACATAGGTGCCCGTCATAATGAAAATTGAACAAATGGCTTCAGCAAAAATAACCAATATTAAACTAACTGCGGAGCCCAATCCAATTGGATCTGGAAAGGTGGTGAGTAGTTGATCGAATTTTTGCCATTTTGGCCATCCATGAAACGCCAACATAAGGCCACCGGCACATAAACGTAATAAAAATAAATGCATGATTTAATATTAGCGTTTGAAAACAAAAATACAAAGATTAAATTTATTGATTATTTATGTGAAGGGCAATGGTTTTTCACCGATAATAGGGGTATGAGTCCGTACTCGCAACAAATGGATGTGGTGATCGTCGGTGGCGGCATTACAGGGGCCGGGGTGGCCTTGGATGCTAGCCGACGTGGATTACAAGTTGCCTTATTTGAACAACAAGATTTTGGGATAGGTGCGAGTACGGCCACCTCCAAATTGGCGCACGGTGGTTTGCGATATTTAGAGCAACGTCAATTTAAGTTGGTCAAAGAGTCGTTAAATGAGCGTAATTTTTTATTGAACTCAGCCCCGCATTTGGTGAAACCATTGCAGTTTTATGTGCCCATATATAAAGGGTCCCGCTGGAAGAAATGGCAGCTGGCCATTGGCCTACGTGTGTATGATTGGATTCAAACCAATCGACAATTGCCAAAGCATGTCATGCATGGCATGGCACGTTTGCAGCAGGATGTGCCTTGGTTAAAAACAGCTGGCTTGTTGGGGTGTGGGAGCTATTATGATGCCCAAATGGAGGACCATCGCTTAATTATTGAATCCTTATTGATGGCTCAAGCCCATGGCGCCCATATTCATAATTACAGCAAAGTGACCAACATTAACGAAACATCCTCAGGGCTTGGTTTTGATGTCAGCAGTCGCACGTCTGGCAAACAGAGCATGGCGGCCAGTAGCATGGTGGTGGCAACCGGTGCTTGGAACAATCAATTTGCGTCAGCATCATTGGTGAAGCCCACCAAAGGAATCCACATTGTGTTGCCAGATATGGATTTGGCCCAAGCCTTGCTTTTGATGACGCCGCAAGATGATCGTGTGTTTTTTATGATGCCTTGGTACGGAAAAACATTGGTTGGCACCACCGATGATAAGGACGATGGGCACTACACTGAACCTAGAGTGACCCAAGCCGAAGCTAACTATTTATTGACAGCCGTAAATGCGTACCATACCCAGCGCATTTGGCAGTTAAGCGATATTGAAAGTGTGTTCTGTGGGTATCGACCCCTGATTGCTACCGATGAATCATCACCATCAAGCCAAACCCGTGAAGAAACCTATACCTGGCTAAAAAAGAGCGTATTAAGCATTAGTGGCGGCAAGTACACCACCTTCCGAAAAATGGGTCAAACGGCGGTTAATGCATTGACTCAACAGGCTTTTCAAAATAAGGCGTGGTACAATGCGCGGCAACTGGATGACCCCTACATTGGGTATTTAGCGCCAGATGATTGGCCAAGTGAGGCCCAGTTGAATCAGCTGTCCAGCCGGTACCGTGTATCACGAGAATCATTGCTGCATTTGATTGAAACCTATGGGGCATTGTATAAAGATATTTTAAATACCATTCAATACCATCCGGAGTATGCCGTGCGATTTGATTTTGAGCATCCCATGATATTGGCTGAACTTAAGTACGCCATTGAAAAGGAGTGGGTAAAAACCCCGGCTGATTTTTTATTGCGGCGAACCTACTACGGGCATGCCCTAGCCAACAAGCCAGATGTCTTAGCGGCCATTTGCAAACAGTTTTACCAAATGGTAGGCGCATCGGATGCTGCCATCGGTGCTGATATTGATGGTATTGTGCAACGATTAAAGGTGAGCGAATGATATTTAAAACCCATGTGGTGCACTACGATCACGGCTTTGTGTTTATTCGTGAATGGCGCCCGCCCACGGTGCTGGGTGTGATTCATTTATTTCATGGCATGATGGAGCATTCAGGTATGTATCATGCCTGGGCCACAAAGTTAACGGCCATGGGGTGGGCAGTGGTGGCCCATGATCATGCAGGGGCTGGTTACACCGTGCATCGCCATTGCCGACGTGATGCATTACCAAACAATGGTAAAGCGGTTTTACTGGAAGTGGCAGGCGTGGCAAGACGTTGGATTAACCAGCAATATTCAAATCAACCCGTGGTGGCGTATGGCCATAGCATGGGCGCGTTTGTGGTGATGAGTGCTATCAACCATCTGCCGCCAACAGCTGGGGTGATTCTAACGGGTAGTACTTATGAGCCGCAGTGGCGATTGGCCTTAAAATCAGCGGCATTGCGGTTTTTTTTATTGTTCACCAATGCGTTATCGCCAGCATTATTGGCCCATGTTATTACGTTTGCACCATTGATTTGGGCAATTAAACCACGAACATCAGATTACGATTGGGTGTCACGAAACCCAGCGGTATTAAAGCATTACATGGCAGATGCAATGTGTGGCAATGTAAGCAGTTGGGGGTATTTTTACACCTTAACCCAGTTGTTGCGCGGGATGATGGACGGGGTGCTTAGTTACCAGCAGCGGTTATTGGTGCTAACAGGATCAAAGGACCCGTTATCGAATGGTGGAAAGGCATTGTTGGGTTGCTTAAAAAAGCGTGAGGACAACCAATTGCCAGTTGAGCATGTGGTGCTTGCGGGTGCTCATCATAAGGTAGAAGACGACATTGATGACGCAAAAGTACTGACTCAAATTGAAGGGTTTTTAGCCAAGTTATGAGTTTGAAA
This sequence comes from Candidatus Marinamargulisbacteria bacterium, assembly GCA_049889215.1. GTDB lineage: Bacteria > Margulisbacteria > Marinamargulisbacteria > UBA817 > UBA817 > UBA817. Next base: position 8,196 of record JBMHDV010000005.1, on the reverse strand, counting down.
CGACGCTTGTATGTGATCATTTTTGAAGCCGATACACCAGCAGGAAAGTGGTTTGATGTTGGCTTAATCATTGCGATTATTTGCAGTGTTATTGCTGTGATGCTCGACAGTGTGCAAGCCATCCGGGCCCAATATGCCACGGCATTGACGCTAATTGAATGGACCTTAACGGTATTATTTACCATTGAATTTGGCTTACGGTTGATGTGTTCGCCAGCACCCAAGCGGTATGTGGGTAGTTTTTTTGGGGTTGTGGACATATTGTCGGTACTACCAACTTACATTGGTTTGTTTTTTCCGGGCACGCATTACTTAACAGTGGTGCGCATTTTACGGGTATTGCGTGTGTTTCGAATTTTAAAGTTTGTACAATACATCGAAGAATCAAGGGTATTGATGCGAAGCATTCGGCAAAGTTTTCGTAAGATTGTACTTTTTATTTCAACGGTGCTAACCATTTCAGTCATTTTAGGTTCGATTATGTATGTGGTGGAAGGGGAGGCCAACGGGTTTACTAGTATTCCGAAAAGTGTGTATTGGGCCATTGTAACCCTAACCACGGTAGGGTATGGCGATATTTCGCCAATGACCGATTTGGGGCAAGCCATTGCAACATTGATTATGGTATTGGGTTACAGCATTATTGTGGTACCCACAGGCTTTGTTTCCGCATCGATGGCGACCAACAAGAAGCCGCATGTATGTGAGATGTGCCAAAAATACAACGACACGCCGTCAATTAAAGATCGGTGAAATGTTTTTTAGTATAATAACGATATGTGGATGTTACTATGCTAGAAAATATCATCGTTAAACCCAATGCGCGACGCACACGGTATGCCCTCCAGATTGGGGATCAAGGTGAAGTTATTGTTAAAACACCCTTAAATCCATCGGAATCGGTGGTGGCAGATTTGGTGAGGGATCATCAATCGTGGATAAAAAAACATCAACAAAAAGCAAAGCAAACCCAAGAACGTTTGGCCAGTTGGCAAGACCCCAATCAATTGATGTACCGTGGTCAGCTGGTTGAAATCAAACAGACAACTGAGCTAGCGACGGTATTTGGGGCTGGCACCATCCATTTGGCCCAAGGGCTAACCAAGGCCAGTTTTATTCAAACCCATGCCAAGTTGTATTTGCCTGAACGTTGCTTGGACATTGCCGAAATGATGGGCCTAACAACCAAAAAGATTCGAATTCGACGGATGACATCTTGTTGGGGCACTTGCCACCACAACACCACCATTACACTGAATGAGGCCCTGATTCAAACCCCAGACTGGGTAAGTGATTACGTGATGATTCATGAATGCGCCCATTTGGTTTATTTTGACCACTCACGCGACTTTTGGGCCCTGGTCGCCAAATACACCGATCATACAAAATCAGCCAAAAAGTGGCTTAAAGAGCATCAGGCGGCATTATTGACTAAGCGTTAATTATTTTAATAAAATTAACGTGTTATGATGACGATAATAAATAATGTCCCTTTTAATTGGGCAATTTTACAATAATTTATGCATGTGATGGAAGATGAAAGATGGGATTAGGTAGAATGTTGAATGGTTTAGTTGCGGTGTTAAGTGTGTCAGCCCCGGCTTTTTCACGACCCGTACAGGCAACACCAAATGGGATGAATCGGCGAGGGGGTAATCCTCAGCATGATTTGAGCGTAGCGATAGATCCATATCAAACGTTATACATGGGTGGTATTATTGATTCAACCCTTCTAAATGAGGATGAAAATCAAGTTGCAATATCAACAACAAATCCTGATACCCGGTTAAGGCTAGAGGCGTCACTTTATTCTTTAGCTCCTGCTGCACCTGTAAGCATAGCTACATCCTTACCTGTGCCTGATGATTTGGAGACAGAGATTAACAATGATGATGGGGGGCGATTTGTTGGTACAGTCATTGGGGGTAAGGCGGTACGTGGAAAATATTATAATGCCTCTGGAGATTTACTTTACGAAGGTGAGTGGAAAGATGGGCAGCAGCATGGTTATGGAACATACTATTACACAGATGGCAATAAGTATGAAGGTGAGTGGAAAGATGGGGAAAGGCATGGTAATGGAACGTACTATTTCAATGATGGCAGTAGGTATGAAGGTGAGTGGAAAGATGGGCAGCAGCATGGTTATGGAACGTACTATTACACAGATGGCAATAGGTATGAAGGTGAATTTAAAGGTGGGAAAAAACATGGCCAGGGAATTTCTTATTATAACAATGGAACTAAACAGTATGAAGGTGAGTGGAAAGATAGCGAAATATATGGTTATGGAACGTACTATTACAAAAGTGGCGCTAGGTATGAAGGTGAGTTGAAAGATGGGGAAAGGCATGGTAGTGGAACGTACCATTACAAAAATGGCGATAGGTATGAAGGTGAGTGGAAAGATGGGCTAAAGCATGGCCAGGGAAAAATGTTTTTCCCGAGCAATTCCGCAAGTGAAATTAGTTACTATGAAGGTGAATTTAAAAATGGGAATCTGCATGGCCAGGGAATTTCTTATTATAACAATGGAACTAAACAGTATGAAGGTGAGTTTAAAGATGATAAACAGCATGGTAATGGAACGTACTATTTCAATGATGGCAGTAGGTATGAAGGTGAGTGGAAAGATGGAGAAATGTATGGTTATGGAACGTACTATTACAAAAATGGCGCTAGGTATGTAGGTGAGTGGAAAGATGGGGAAAGGCATGGTAATGGAACGTACCATTACAAAAATGGCGATAGGTATGAAGGTGAGTTGAAAGATGGGCTAAAGCATGGCCAGGGACGAATGGTTTATTCACATGGATCAACAAAAGTGGGTAGATTCGAAAACGATCAACTCGTTGAAGAATATCCGTCTGGCACAAACGCTTCGTACCAGACAAGTGGTTTTTTACCCGTTACATTCGCTATAACGGCTGTGGCTTTACCCGTTGTTGGTCGTGTAATTTGCAATCGGTACCAAGCACAAGAAAGAATGCGTAAAATTAGTGAAATAAAAAATGCTGTGGACGAAACTCTAGAAAAATATCCAAGTATAAAAAAACTGATAACCGTTACAGTTGATGAAGAGAACACCAGGGTATGTTTAACGAAGAATATTTTTGAAGGAGAAATATATGAGTGGCCAATAAATGGTGAAACTCACCATGCCTGTTTAGATGGGTTTCAGTTAAAATCAAAAGAGATTGAGTTTGATTTAACAGCACAGAATTTTGAGGATACTAAAATTCAGTTATGTAATGATTTAAATGATTTTTGTATTGATCAAAGCAGACAATTAACAAAATTTTTAAAAAAACATTCGTTAGAGCTTATTTCAGCTAATTTGAAAACTCGTTGGAAAGGGATGGAAGGCCTCCAATTTAAAACCTCAGACAGTATGTTTAATCCAGACCTAGAATTAGTTGCTGATTTGCTAAAACGATTTCCTTTAAATAAAAATGAGCCATACAGACACGAAAGGTATGGCTTAGGGAAATTGATGGGTGAAACAGGTGAGAAACTATTAGGAAATATGGCTAATTTCAAGCAAAAATATAATAAACAAGTACGTGCGGTATCGATTCAATTTCGTGATTTGGAAAACTTGGCATTAGAGATTGAGACATTACAAGGCGATTTAAATAGCTATTTAGTTGATGGTGAATATAGTGACGTAATATCAATTCAAGAAACAATAAACCTGAAATTAAAAGCATTTGAAACCAATAAAGGAAAATTAAGTATATTAATAGCAAACGACATAAGTACTAACTTGCTCCAAAACATAGTTAAGTATTTAAGTTTAACATTCGCTGTTTATTGTGATTCGATAAGAAAAAAAACAAGTGGTAATGTAATATCGTTTTTAAGGCAGCGCCTTGATGAGTTAGACAATCCGCTGGAAAAGGATCGTTTGGAACGCGCCTATACGTTAATTAATGAAGCCGCACAGTTAGAGCAGTGTGGTACAGCATCTGTTGCAACAATGCAGACCGTATTTACTAGTTACTCATCGGCAAGGCAATCAGTGAGTAGTTCGGCAGAATATAAAGCGACTAGAAATGAAGAGTTACAACGAAGGTATGATGAAGTTTTTGGGTTTGAAATTGATGTTGATAATGAAGATTTAGCCAAGGTGTTGGGTTGCCGTATACAAGATGGTGTATTTAGCTGTAATGACGACGAAGACCTCAAGAAAAATGGTCGACGGTTTATAAGGTCGACAGGCCACACTGACAAGCAACGACAACATTTAAGCCGTTCTGAGAATCGTTTTAAGCATCAATTGAGCGAAGACTTAGTTATAATATATGCGATTTTTCAAGAAAGGGGTTATCTACCGATAACAAATGTAAACGATGAAATGAAAAATAATTTAATTGATTGGATTTATGAAAATAAATCGGAAGTTAGACCTGATAAATCAGGTCATCAAAGTTATTATGTTGCCAATATCATTCCGGATGCAAGGTATATTCACATGAAAAGTGATGCAGAATTAAATAAGCTTTGGCTGAGATTAACTCATTTATTTTCAGAGGAAGGGGAGAGTCTGTATGCTCCAAGGCAATTTAGCGCAGCCGGCAAATCTAAAGGGTCTTAATTCGAGGCCCGAAAATCATTTAAAATGCTGGCGATTGATGGTAAAACATCATTGATGAGAAAAGTTGTTGCATTAAACCACCCCAATAGCCGCTTAACTAAGCCCATTTTTAAGCTTCCAGCAGGGTGGATTCAGCTAGATCAAATAACAAATGATTTTATTGATGAACTCTTACAGGTGTCCGCCTTAAAAGATGCCTTGAAGAGTGCCCCAAAGCGCTGGTGTTTTATTTATGGCAGCTTTTTAAAAAAAAGATCTTTGAATGAGCTTGAAAACATGCATGATTTGGATGTGTTGGCCATATCGAAGAGTGATAATACGGAGAATGTTTTTAATGGAGATAATACCAAACACCTACCCGTTAAGATGCGCGATACGTCGCTTAATTTGAGTTTGGATTATAATGCTTTTATTTCGAAAGCGCCATATGATGTTGATTCCATGGGGCGAAATTGGGCCGAATCCTTAGCGTTCAAAGTTAGTTATAACAAAGATGGTGATACTGTTGATGCGTGTTTGGTTACATTTTCTAATGCATTCAAACTTTGGTTGGAAGCGACCCACTATAAACCCATTGCTTATCATCAAATTCCAGAAATATTAAATACAAATGGGACGTATTTTGATGTTCTAGCTCGTCTTGAGCGGGCGATGGAAAATAAAGATTTGATTGATGCGAGGCAATTTTTTTTATTAAATAAACCCCAGTTAAAGATAAATCAATTTAAACGAAATGAAGGTGAGTTTATTCAAAACGAAAGCGAATTTTCTCAAAATGGTTTGGGGTTGATTGAAACGGAGATTGCTGATTTTTTAGGTTATTTTTTTAACCGAAGCATGGTTTTTTCTCACTTTAAATTTACTAAGAATAAGAAAAAAAGGGAGGAAGAATTCAGTCGTATAAAAAAACAGGTGGAAGAAAAAACTCGTGAGATTTTGTCAATAATTGAACAAAATTCTGGAGTCCCACAGTATCAAAAAGAGACGTTTAAGCAACTGAAGCAAGAACTGATGGCATTTGTTAGAGAATTAGGCCCAATCATTAATAAAAATGATGTCCTCACAATAGCTAGGTACTTTAGGCAGGCAAAAGTTGATTTTAGCCAGCACTCGTTCAGTATTGAGAATGTGTTGATTAATGATTATCAGATGTTAGAAGCGCAACTGGTTAATTGTAAAATAAATAATGTTATTCAATTCTTTGATCAAGTGAACGCCAATTTGTTTAATAAAAAGCAGAAGATAGACTCATCGGCACTTGGCTTATTAAAAACATTATTAAGTAAAGTTATAGATGAAAAACAATCAAATACCCCTAGTGTAAAAATAGCGATGCTGAATATGCGACAAGACTCTAAACAACATAAAGATCCACAGTTAAATTACGCTTATTCAGTACAACAACCACGACCTCAACATAAACAAGAAATCAGGCGAAGACGTCGACATCAAGCGAAACAAGTAGAAGCATTGAAAAAGAAATCAAATGGAGAATATCAAGCCATGATTTCAAAACCCATCGCTGAGCTGCAGTCTCAGATTCGTCAATATCAAGTTGCTGTGGGTTTGATTGTAAGCGCGTTGTTCTTTGGTACAGGAGGGTTTGTTATGAGTGCAAAGAAAAAAAATAAACTTAACTCTGATTTGGTAACTCCTGGGAGTGTAATGGTGATTCTATTTTTTGCGAATCTTTACGCCCGATGGCAGACTGTTGTTCGGGCCATTCATGTAATTAAAGATGGCCCCACCAGCATAAATAAATTAAGGGCATTGCAGCAAGCACCACCGAATGATGAGACTAGAACAGAAGCTGCCGCAATTATTAAGGACTATTTTACAGAAGAAGACATTAAAAATTTGCTAACGCAATCCGCCAGTGATTCTTAAGGGCATCAGGTTTGCTCATTGGCATGAATGTGTCGCCCGCGCCTTTAGTCGCATTGATGCTTGGGTTGGTATGCTTAGCCGCACATAGAGCCGCACCCAGTGCGGTTGCTTCCACCGACGGTGGGCGTGATACATTGAGTTGAGATACATCCGCTTGGCATTGCATGAGCCAATCATTAGCACTGGCACCGCCATCCACCAATAAGGTATTAAATGCAATATTGGGGCATTCCTTACGAATTAACTCAATAATATCGTTGGATTGCAATGCAATGGCCTCCAATGCCGCTCGTGCAATATGGGCTTTGGTTGTTTGACGTGTAAGTCCCATAATCATGCCTTTAGCGTCCGGGTTCCAGTGGGGTGCGCCCAATCCAGTCAAGGCTGGAATGATGGTTACCCCGCCATTGGTTGGTACTGATTCTGCCAAGGTTTGTGTTTCTGGTGCCGATTGAATCATGCCCAAGCCATCGCGTAGCCATTGAATCAATGAGCCTCCTGTAAAAACCGCTCCTTCGATAGCGTAATCTACTTGGCCATTCATGCCGATGGCAATGGTTGAAATTAAATCGTTGGTTTGAACAATGCTTGACCCTGTATTGGCCATCATAAAGAGGCCAGTGCCATACGTGTTTTTAATTTGCCCTTGATTTTGACCACATTGGGCATATAGGGCGGCTTGTTGATCGCCGATCATGCCTTGGATTGGAATCCGAACATTATCTATCGTGTAATCGCCAAAATGGGTATGGCTGTGTTCAACTTGAGGCAGAGCCGTCATCGGGACCCCAAATAAATTGCATAGGTCGGGATCGTAAGCCAAAGTTTGGATATTAAACAGCATAGTGCGAGACGCATTGGTAACATCGGTTTTAAACGATTCTCCATTGGTTAAGTTCCATAACAGCCACGCATCGACAGTGCCAAAGCAAAGGTCGTTTTGTTCAATTAACGCATTAACACTGGGCGTGTGTTGACTATGCCATTCAAATTTACTGGCGGAAAAATAGGCGTCCAATGGCAGGCCTGTTTTTTGTTTAATGGCTGTAGAATGAGGTTTAAGCTCGTTGCAGCGGTTGGCTGTACGACGGCATTGCCAATTGATGGCCGGGCCCAATGGTTTATGGGTGCTTTTTTGCCAGGCAATGCTGGTTTCCCGTTGGTTGGTAATACCAATGGCATCAATGTTTTGAACGCCAATGGTACCGATGGTTGCATCAAGGCATTGTTTGGTTAGTTGCCAAATGGTGCCTGGATCTTGTTCCACCCAATCGGGTTGAGGGTGGAACAGTGGCAATTCGGCTTGCTCGATATGGTCGATGTCAAATTGGTCATTAAATGCAATCACCCGTGTGCTGGTCGTGCCACTATCAATAGCTAAGATTTTTCCCATGCTTTTAGTATGACGTATTCCTTGTTCAAATACGATAGTTTTTTATCCTATAAAATAATCGTTTTTATGTTTAAAACCCCGTTAAACTGGGCATAAATTAGTAGTACCTAAAGGGGGAAGGTTTTGCCAAAAAACAGGTTAAAAAACTGGTTTATGCAAGTGCTCGCACTGACACTTTTGGTGTTGGGGCCAATGGTGACGCCTATTCAGGCGTTAACGGATGGCGATATTCGGTTGCAAGTGCAGTTGGTATTGGGCCGAGATGGTGTTCCAATTAACGGCACAGAAGATGTGGTGATTCGGTTAAAACGAGACGGTG
>JBMHDV010000004.1:0-101342 GCA_049889215.1 Candidatus Marinamargulisbacteria bacterium | reverse complement strand
AATATTACGCTCATCTTTTATTTCCATAATAATCTCCACATTCAATTTAGTACATTTTACTATATCAATCCAAATATTCAATGTTACTGATTATTATCGACACTTGTTCTGAATTGATTTCACTAAATCCGGCGCCATCTATGACACGAATGTTGAATGATGCTAAGCGTTATGCCGATCAAAATAATTAATTTCTTTGGTGTCCCATAAATGATCGTTTAAGCAATACTAAATAATGTGTCAGTGGTTATGTGACTATTTTTTAGTGAAAATTGAAAAATATTTGATAATAAAAATAGAAGTGATATAATTCTAATTGGCTTTCCCTTTCATTTTATGAATTATCCAGACAATAAAAAACGATATGTGTCCATTACTCGACGCTTGCCATTTAATGTTCGACAACAAAAAACAGTTGTTCGTTCTGGCTTAAGCCGATTGTTGCGATCGTTACACCTTGATAGTTTACGCGCACCTTTGGCACGGTTGGGCGTGATTCGTATGAGTCAACTTGGTAAGTTGTCCATTAAAGATGTTCCTGTGGCTTTGCAAATGAAATTGGCCAAACTGCTGTTATTTGTGCAGGGGCCATGGTTGGAGTTATATCAAGCTTCGTCTGATCGTGCGGGCGTTATTCAATCATTTAATGATCATGCCGTGGCACAGTTTCAAGGCATTTGGGCGTCTACCAATCATGGGCAGTGTTCGTCACAGCAAATGTCGCAAGCCATCATAACCTCACCGGTATTGGTGGGTGTGGGGCGTGGCATCATGGCATCAACAACACTGCCAGTTCGAACGTTCCAGGTGGGCTACCGACGTAAGTGGGTGTTAACCTTTGGTGTTGATCAATATTCGCATTGGCAACCACTTCGAAATGCGTGCAGTGATGCCCATGAATTATCGGATTACTTTGTTGATCGGTTAGGGTTTCAATCTTTGGGGGTTGTTTTGGATGGGAATGTGACAAAAGATGCCATGGCGATGTACTTTCAAAAAATTGCACCTCGGCAATTGGATCATGATGATTTGTTTGTTGTGTCATTTCATGGCCATGGGCACACACGAAACTTTCATGGACGGGATCATGGTTTTTTGGTGCCCAGTGATGCACCTAAAAACCCAACCCCATATGATTTAATTTCGATGGCGCATTTAACTGATTGGTTGCAGTATGTGCCTTGTCGGCATGTGCTGCTGCTATTGGATGCATGTTTTTCTGGATTAACCGCCATGCGCGGGGCCATGCCAAAAGCGAAGACTGATCCTATAACTGCCCATCAACCCAGGCAACCGCGCCATATTTCCTATCATTTATCAAAAATGTCGAGGATTGTAATTAATGCGGGGCATGAATTTCAACAAGTGTCCGATGGCGGGTGGGGGCAGCATTCCATTTTTACTGGGGCAATTTTAACCAGTGATGTATTTCGAAACAATTCGACTGCGTCCATTTACCAGTTTTTTGAATCCATCCGTCAAACCGTCCAACACGCAGATGTGTCTGAGCAAGTGCCAACCATGGGGCGCTTACGAGGAGACACCGGTGCCGATATTTTTTTGGGATTGGGAGTAGCTTCTGAGCCTTAGTCATAAAGTTGTGGCTATACCAAGCATGGTTTACCCAGTGGAACGACCGGCGCATGTTGTTTCAAAATCATGCCCTAATTTAACGGCATTGCAACCCGAAGATTGTCAGCAAGCGGTCAATTCTTGGGGCGTTTCAGATGCGGAATTGATTGTTCGGTTGGAATCATTTTTATTGGACCCTGCGATTCGCCCGCGGCAGTCATTGCAATCATTTGCTTGGAACCAGCGCCCGGTGGATGTGTCCGTAACGGTGTCCCGCTTTACCAAAAAGCCCATTGCAATTGCGGGCAAGATCATGAAGAAGTTGTCTGTTTTTGCTCAGAAGGCGGATGAATTGCAAGCAATGAGCTCGGTCTCTAGCAGTTTTCATTCCGATAAAATGAGCATGAATACCAAGGTTCAGGTGGCTATTGGTCAGCATGTTGGTAGCAGCAATAGCCCACTCCTGAATCAGTTGGGGGCCTGGTTTTGCGGTGTGGCTGCAGGGTTGGGGGTGGTTGTATCAGTGCCATATGTGATTCGTTCGCTGGTGTGTCGTACCGCAACCAACCCATCCACCGTTCAGCGATCATTATTGCAACGGTCCATGGCAGTGGTGTTGCATCAACCGTTTGTTGGGCATTGTTTAAATATTGCCACGTGTAGCATGAGCATCAATTTTATGATGACGAAAAACCCGCTATTGCCTCCGGTGATGTTGGGGTTAATGGCAACCATGACCACACGTGACTTTATTGGGCGTGCCATTAGTTTATCTGAAACCAATCAGGTTGCGGGTGTGGCTAAAATGGTGGCGAAGCGGCCGCATTTACCAGCCAATTTACGTGCACTCAATGCGCAAGTTCGCCAAGTGTGTGAAAAGAAAGCACGGCACATTGGGGTTAGTTTGGCCGCAAATGCCATGATTGTGTTGGGCTGCATTACCCAATTGGTTCAGCCGTCGTTGGCAGGGATTCCGCTAATGCAAGGGTTTCCTTACATGACGCAAGTGGGGTTGGGGGTCTATTTTTTAGGCATTGCCATGCATGTTGTTTTAAGTGTTGTTTTATTTTGTAATCAGCGGCAATTTTCGGCGGATGCACGCATTATCCAGCAGCATGAACGCTTGTGCATGTTATCGGATTCCATGGCAGATGTTGAAGGCTTGCCGTTATCCATATTGAACGATAAACCATTCGAAATTGCTGATAATTTGGGCCAGGCCAAAGCCTTACGCCGAGAATTGATTTTGGCTAAGGCAACACCGTTGATGTCGTGCTCACCTGCGTTGCAGCGATTTTTGTTTCATACCTATGATGGGCTATCCCAGCAACAAAAACAGCAAGTTTGGCAGCAAATAGCGTCTCAACGGCATGCGATTTTTGCCTCTGTTGATGCTACATTAAGCGTGGTTGAAGATTTACGTCGCTTACCAGCGCATGTGCAATTGCCGTATTTCTTTCACGCGATGATTTCACATGGGTTGCGGGAATTGGGGCGCCTTATCGGTGATTTTGTGGTGCTGAAAGAATCCCGTCGCTTAATGGCCCATAACCAACATTTAGCGGCATCGTTGTCTCATCCGTTAGCGCGATTGGTGGTTCAACTTCGTGACTTATTAAAGGGGGATCCTGGCGATCAATCCCTTGTGCATGATTATTTGATGCAATTGAGCGACCAGTTCCAGTTGCCTGCAGCGGATTGGCAATCACCGCAGTTGCGGATGGTTAGTCCCAAACGATTGGAAGAGCAAATGTTGGGGGTATTGGTGGGCTAACTGTCGTGTTTATTGATGTTTTAAAGTGGTGTGCTACAATATAGAAGTGCTTAGGTTCTATACGGGCATTTACGCCATCAGCTTTAAGGTGATCGCATTACCAACACGTTTTGGTCGTTGCCCATTGCCCATTCAATTATCAGAGGAAAAAGTTGCATCTTATCGTGTCCCTCAATCCCCAAAAGATCGTAAAGAGGTCCGATTTTTTAGGGAGGCCAATCGCACTAAACTTAAGTCATCAAAAAGTATTTCATCGCCACTGCGTCATTTTTTAAATGAGCGTCGGCCTTATTTGATTCAATTTGATCAGCATGTCTTGTTGTTGTGTTTTGGTTGCGGGTATTTTTTGGATGTTAATTTATTTGATGTTGATCATGTTCAATCCAGCAAGATGATTTTAGATCGTCAAAAAGGCATGATCAAAAAAATGAATCAGGACCCAGCCTTTGCTGAACAAGTATTGGCTTTGCCAGGTTCAAAGAATTACATTCATGTGGTTCCAACAGAGCCACATCCAACGTATCGCGGGACCAAGCTTTTTTATCGCTCCTACCATAATGCCCTCCATAACCTTTGGCTATTGTGTAAGAAATGCAATGGTGGGTCGGATAAACACGACGGTGATTTTATGGATTGGTTTCGCCAAAGTAAATTTTTTGGGCCTGATTTTATTTCTGCAAGTGAGCCATTTAATCATGCGGGAATTATAATTACCACTCAGGCTGGCAAAGGTGTTGGTGAAGCGGCCCGTGAGTGGTTTTTATCGCGCCATAAACCGTACATGTTGCGAGAAAAAAGAATCAAAATTATTGATTTAACATTTCATGGTCAAAATATTCGAGTGTTTGAGTTGGAGGTTGAACAGGATGAAAACCAAGCGCCCGAACGATTAAATTTAAATACACGAATCCAAGTGGTCGAACTTTTATTAAACAAAGGAGATAATGATGCAAGAGATCATTCAAAATAGGTGCCCAGTAAATCAGGTCCATAAGGGTCGAATACCGGCAATGGTTCAAAAAAGTCGACAGGAACACCATATTCGAACACCGCTCAAATTAGCACGCTCGGTCAATGGGCTGCCCTTGAATACGACATTCTTTTGGGTGAAAACCATTAATTTTAAGTTGAATGATTCCGGGCGAAGTATTCAGTTGGATGCAAATCAACAACCAATGTTTGAAACACGTTGGACTTATACGCGTGGTGTTTGGCGACCCGGTTGTACAACGGTTGATTTACGATATGGTACAATGGAACAGTAACCAACCAATGGTTACCAGTAAGGGTGTTGAGATTTCCCTCAAGCAACAAGGAGCTGTTTGTTTTATGCCGCCATTGATTAATATCGCTCGGACATCAACGCCATTTCTTTCAAATGGTCAATCTTATCAACTGTTTCATCAACGGTGGTTTGGTTTCGAGCCTCACAAAAATTCTTGGCAGGCGTCAACGCCAGTAATTTCTTGCCCGGTAGAGCCTAAGTTTCACCGTTTGAATCAATGGTTGCGCTATTCCCCAGAGGTGAGTGCGATTGTTGGCACCAAATTCTTTGGGGGGCATGTGTTGGATGTGTTACGATCCCAAACCAATGCGGCATTATTTTGCTCCTCTGAAAAGGTGAATGTTCGTCAATTGGTTCGATCGAGTTTGACAAGCGCTGGGCTTGCAGCGAATACCATGCGCTCGATTTTTAGTATTGCTGGACCGCACGCGCTGCATGGCAAGGTTGCATCAGCCACTGACTCGCCGCTTTTAGCTGGGTTGTCATCCGTTGGTGCCGCAACATTGAATGCAACCTTTCTAGAAACGGCCTTTGTGACACGTACGCCAGCCTATGCTTCGCTCCGTTATGCGCATGTTTTAAAAACATCAGCGTTGCCGTTAGCCGGGTGTTACTTCTTACGAGAAACCCCGTACATGATTGCGTTGTTGGGATTACCAGATGACATGTCATTGTCTAAAAAGTTACTGGTGACAGCGTGTTTGGCGGGGGCTTCGTTTTTTCCAGATGCTGCTTCCAGAGGCGTATTTGACGGACGACTTCGTCATCCAGAGCGAACAGGGGCGTGGGACCAGTTTAAACAACCGTTTAATCAGTTGGTTCGTGACATTAAAGTCAATGGGGGCCATCGGTTGATGTCAGCTATTGGGGTTCGTATGGTAACGATTACAGCAAATGTGGCATTGTATAAAGCCATCTTTCAATGGATACAACCACCGTCGAATTGATTCGCTAATTACATGGTCAGCCAGGGCGATATTTGCTAAGATAATGTCATTCGTTCTTGAAGGATAGTTCAATGAAAAATGATAAAAAAAACAAAGCGATAACGTTGGTTGAAGCATTGCCGTACATCAAACAGTTTAGTGGCAAAATTATGGTCATTAAATACGGTGGTTCCTTGATGGTGAATGAAGCCTTGCGCGAAACATTTGCCAAAGATGTTGTGTTGCTCCGTTATGTTGGAATTAAGCCTGTAATTGTCCATGGTGGTGGTAAAGAAATTACCAAATGGATGAAAAAACTAGGTAAAGAAGCCGTTTTTATTGATGGTCAACGATTTACGGATGAGGAAACCATGGAATTAACGGAAATGGTTCTTTCTGGAAAAGTAAATAATGAAATTGTTGCATTATTAAATCAACATGGCGGGAAAGCGGTTACCCTTTCTGGTAAGTCGGCCAATATTTTTAATGCCAAGCGAATTCGATCCAAAAAAGATCAAGATTTGGGTTTGGTTGGTAGCATTGAATCTGTGGATACACGATTGATTCATACCTTATGCGATGATGGATATATTCCGGTGATATCATCGGTGGGTTCTGACCGCAATGGCGATACATTAAACTTAAATGCAGATAATGTTGCCAGTGCAGTTGCGCGGTACTTGGAATGCAAAAAGTTAATTTATTTAACCGATGTGGATGGATTGATGGTTGAAAAGAAATTGGTCTCTCAAATAACAGAGCAAGAAGCTGAAGACTTATTGCTTCACCCTGATGTTCAGGGCGGCATGTTGCCAAAGTTGGAATGTTCCTTAGCCGCAGTTAAGGGTGGCGTAGAATCTGTTCATATCATTAATGGATCGACGGAGCATGCGGTTTTATTGGAAATGTTTACCGATCGTGGGATTGGAACAATGGTCAGCGCATGAAACATTTTCTAAATATTTCAGATATTTCTTCTGAAGCGATTGAAACCATTCTTCAACGGGCCGTTGACTTACAAACGGATGATTCGCAAGTGTTAGCAGGGACATCCATTGGAATGATTTTTGAAAAACCATCCAACCGAACACGATTATCGTTGGAGGTTGGCATTCACAAATTGGGTGGGAATGCTGTTTACATTAAAGGGGACGAGATTCAATTGGGGTCGCGTGAACCAGTATCACACGTTAGTCGAGTGATGAGCCGTTACTTTGATGCAATTGTTTATCGAACCAAAGATCATCAGGCATTGTTGGAGTTTTCAAACCATTCATCCATTCCTGTTATTAATGGTTTATCAGATCTATCTCATCCGTGTCAGGCTGTTGCGGATGCACTAACCATTAAACAGCATTTTGGGACATTTGATGATGTGTTTTTAACGTATGTGGGTGATGGCAATAATGTTTGTAAATCGTTAATGGAAATCGCCATTAAATGTGGGTTTCAGATGTCAGTGGTGTGCCCCAAGGCATATCAACCATCACAGGTGCCAGATGGCATTATTGTAACGGACCAATTAAGTGATGTGATTTCAAAAACCAATGTGATTTACACGGATGTTTGGGTGTCAATGGGGGATGAGGCAGAGGCACAGGCTCGTGAAAAAGCGTTTGCACCATATCAAGTTAATGCGGACATGATGGCACAAGCCAAAGACAATGCTATCTTTTTGCATTGTTTGCCAGCCAACATAGGGCAAGAAGTTACCAACGATGTATTTGAGTCTGACCAATCCAAAGTGTTTGATCAGGCAGAAAATCGCATGCATGCACAAAATGCCATTTTAGAATGGTTAATGAAAGGATAATTTATGAGCAATAAAGTTGTTTTAGCATATTCAGGAGGCTTGGATACCTCAGTTATGATTCCTTGGTTAAAGGAACATTACAATTGTGAAGTAATTGCAATGTGTGCCAATTTAGGCCAAGCGGACGAGTTGGATGGTTTGGAAGAAAAGGCACTAAAAACAGGTGCGTCAAAAGTATTTATTGAAGATCTACGTGAAGAATTCATTACCAATTACATTTACCCAACGCTGCGAGCGGGTGCGATTTACGAGCATGAGTATTTATTGGGAACCAGTTTTGGTCGTCCGTTGATTGCCAAGCGTCAGGTTGAGATTGCCCAGCAAGAGGGCGCCAATATGGTGGCCCATGGCGCAACTGGAAAAGGCAATGACCAAGTCCGTTTTGAGCTGACCTTTATGGCCCTTGATCCATCGCTGCAAATCATTGCTCCTTGGAAAGACCCGAAGTGGGATTTGCATTCACGTGAAGATTGCTTGGTGTATGCCGACAAACACAATATTCCTGTTACACAGTCTAAAAAACGAATCTATTCTGAAGACCGTAATATTTGGCATATTTCGCATGAGGGTGGGGTACTGGAAGACCCGGCCAACGAAGCGCCTGATGATGTATTTACGTTATCCAAAACCATCGAAAATGCAGGCGAGCAACCTGAATATGTGACCATTGATTACGACAAAGGCACTCCGGTTAAAGTCAATGGCCAAGCTTTATCCCCGGTGGACTTATTAACCAAACTAAATCAGATTGGTGCTGAGCATGGGGTGGGTCAAATCGATATGGTTGAAAACCGTTTGGTTGGCATTAAGTCGCGTGGTGTTTACGAAACGCCAGGTGGTACCATTTTGTACGATACACATCGCATGCTAGAACAATTGGTCTTGGATCGTGATACCACCTTATTAAAGCAGAAGCTTGGCATTGAATACGCACAGATGGTGTATGATGGCCGTTGGTTTTGCCCGGCAAAGGATGCCTTGGATGCGTTTGTAAACTCAACACAGGACGTGGTCACAGGATCTGTTCGAGTGAAGTTATATAAAGGGAACATTGTCCCTGCAGGAATCAAGGCTGAAAAATCACTGTATATGGAGGATTTAGCGTCCTTTAGTGATACCGAATTGTATGATCAAAAAGACGCAACTGGTTTTATTCGAGTGTTTGGGTTACCGATGAAGGTCAATGGCATGGTGAGCCGGTCATGACCAAGTTATGGGGTGGCCGTTTTAAACAGGCCCTGAACCCAGCGGCGGTTGATTTTAGTTACTCACTATCCTTTGATCAGGTATTGTTGCCTTATGATGTCGCCTTAAATAAAGCGCATTCATCCGCACTTGTAAAAGCGGGTGTTCTTACCAAAAAAGAATGTCAAAAGTTACATAAGGCATTGGATGAGGTATTAAAAGATGCGCCAAAAGTCTTAGAAATGTTGCCAGATGACGAAGATGTACATAGCTTTGTTGAACGTTTGGTGGTTGAAAAGGTTGGGGACTTGGGTAAGAAAATGCATTCAGGTAAGTCTCGTAACGATCAGGTAGCTACGGATGTTCGTTTATACGTTAAAGATAAAATTGAAGAAATTAATGACTTAATGCATGGTTGCTTTAAAGCGTTATACAACTTTGCAAATGATCATAAGGAGACGGTGTTTCCAGGTTTTACGCATTTGCAAATTGCTCAACCGGTGGTATTGGGGCACCATGTGTTGGCGTATTTTGAAAAATTAAAGCGGGACCAAAACCGCTTTGTGGATGCCTATGAACGGGCTGATTTTTGTCCGTTAGGCTCTGCGGCTATGGCCGGTTCGAATTATGAGATTGATCGTCACGCAGTGGCTGAAGCCCTTGGTTTTTCGGATATTACACTCAATAGCATGGATGCGGTCTCTGATCGTGATTTTATTTTGGATGTGTTGTATGCGGCGAGTATGGTGACCATGCATTTATCTCAATTTTGTGAAGAACTCATTTTTTGGTCATCGTCTGTGGTTGGGTTTATTACCATTGGCGATGAATTTACGACGGGCAGTTCGATTATGCCCCAAAAGAAGAACCCTGATATTGCTGAACTCATTCGTGGTCAGGCTGGGCCAGTAATGGGCCAATTTGTAGCACTTCATGAAATGATTAAAGGATTGCCACTAACATATAACCGTGACTTGCAAGACGATAAAAAGTTATTGTTTACTGCGATGGATATTACGGTTTCGGTATTGGATTGTTTTGCACGGATGATTCCAACCATTACGGTTCATCAGGACCGCATTTTAACGGCCATGAACACAGGGCATATATTAGCCACAGAAATAGCCGATTATTTGGCCATGAAGGGCGTGCCATTTCGTGAAGCACACGAACAGGTGGGGCAGTTGGTGCAATTGGCTGAAGATAATCAGTGTCAGGTGCATGAGTTGAGCATTGAACAATTGCAATCCATTGCGCCAGCCATTGAAAGTGATGTGGCGGATCGGTTATCATTTAAAGCAGCAATTCAACAAAAACATATCATTGGCGGGACCGATTCGGGGCAAGTAAGTGTTCGGCTCGCACAAATCAAGGAGGCATTTCAATGGTAGAGCAAAGTTTAGTATTTATAAAACCGGATGGGGTTAAACGTCGGTTAATGGCAGAGATTGTTGGGCGTTTTGAAAAGCGTGGCTTTACATTTAATAAATTGGAATTACGCCAATTAACGCCAGACGAAGTGGATCGTCATTATGTAGAACATGTGGATAAACCTTTTTACCCTGGTCTTAAAGACTTTATTTTAAGTGGTCCAATTTTAATTATGGTATTGGAAGGTGAGAAAGTCATTGATACCATTCGTCAGATGGTTGGCCCAACAGATGCCTTAGAGGCACCTGCAGGTACCATTCGTGGTGACTTGGCATTATCCAAAGGCGAAAATGTGATTCACGCTTCTGATAGTGTGGCATCTGCACAACGTGAAATCGAAAACTTTTTTGGGTCGCTTGTTCACTAGCATCGTTATACTCACGGCCATTATTCTTTTGGCCGGTGGTCTAATACGATTGTCGTTGCATCAACCTTTGCATTATGAGTCAACATGGTTGGACTCAAAGGAGACCATCGACAAAGCGCTGGTAAATTCAAATTATTTAGTTTCTAAACGTTTTCAAACACCAACGGATGATCAGCAACAACAAACAGTTGGTGTGTTGGTCCATGGTTTCTCGGCGTCCAGCTATGAGTTTCGATCGTTAGTAAATCGTCTTGAGTTACAGGACCCCTCTGTATTACTATCGCGTGTGGTTATGGGTGGGCATGGCCGTGATTATAATGCCTTTAAAAGTGCAACGTATAGCGACTGGGAGGCTCCGATTCTGGCTGAAGTTACTGCACTAGCAAACAATGGCCATCAAAGCATTGCATTAATCGGTACATCAACAGGTGCGACTGCGGTACTGCATCTATTATTAAGTGGTGCCTTTGCAGAGTTGCCAGTAAAGCAACTCATTTTGATTGACCCTTACATTGAACCTAAAGATAAGCGCTTACTTTTTGTGCCATTACTTCGATTTTTTGTCGGAAATACACGCTCAAATGCATCTCAAGCTCTGGAGCATCAACATTGGTATACAAATCGTCCAACAGCGGCACTGTACGAATTGGTTAAGCTGATGCGAAACGTTCGACAGCAGTTAAACTCTTATCCAGTCCGAGCCAAAAATGATTGGCCAAAGATAACTGTTTTTACGGCTAAAAATGACCCAACTGCAGACACTGCCGGAGCAGATATGATTCAAGCTGCATTTGGGTCTGCTATGGTTGATGTTCACCGGTATGACTCGGATCATCATGTGATTATTGAACCCACAACCAAGTCAACTTGGTCGTTGGCTGATCAACAGCATTACGATTTCGTGTTGAATCATGTCCGTTCATTGCTAAAGAATTAGCGTATTTATTCGATAATATTACTCGTTTAAAGGAGTAGTTATGATTCGTTTATTATGTTTAGTTATTCTATGTGCGTGTTTGGGGTGTTCAAAACAGTCTGATCCGTCCATTCCAGAGTCTTCATTAGACAGTTTTAAGGCATTCAATGCAGTAACGAAAGGTAAGAAGTCCCAATGATGCCAACAATCTTTAAACAAATCATGGCCGTATGGTTGGTGGCCTGTACTGTTGGGGTTATTGCAGAAACAACCAAATACACGTTGGTTAAAGACCCAGCAGAAACAATGTCCATGGCCAGTGTGGATGAAGCGTTCTCGTCATTGTCCTATTCGCATGTGGACTTGAACGTTGATGCCGATGGTAAAGAGGGTCTCCAGATATATACGGATGGGGAAGGTGATAAGCCCAGAATTTTTTTAAATGAAAAAAGTGCGACTTCCCCTTTTTCATTTGTTACGATTGCAGTGGACACAAGAACCACGATATCTGATGATCCAGGTGTAAAAACAGTTCAACAAGTGGACACTCAAATTGCACTGGCAGTAGTGCAGGATGACTTCGAAATTACGGCTGCTGTTACGGCGCCCAATGCATTGAATTCATACAGTTTCTCGACTCCATCACCGAGAGCGGTGGTTTTATTGGGCCGTCCCGATAATCAATGCAAATATAGAGATACTTGGGTATCAACGGAGGAATTAGCAAAGACCGGTGATGGGTTGTCCACCTATGCGTTTTCAACTTGTCCCATCCTCATTAAAATTATGAATTCAGATGGCTCATCAGATACCTATACGGCATCATTGGATAATTTAAGCTTAAAAGATTTGGATATGGAAAATGCAAAGCCTTATGACTATCCAGTAACGGCGGCATTATATAACGCATCAAACGAGCAAATTGGGTATTTTCGCTATTATTTACTTTCTACAGCTATTGAATTTCTTGATTTGAATAAGGAATTGTTTTAATGATTATGGTTGATGACGTAGTGATGCCCTGAGGTGGTATTAAGGTGATGAAAAAGGTGCGCTAATCATCACATTTTTTATTTAATCGCTGGTTAATTTAGTTCTTTTTGACTTTTATTCTTTTTGTAAAATAAATTTAATGGTATTTAACGGTTAAATTATTTTACATAAAATCTTCAATTTTTTGATGGTTGATTGATAAAGTAGGTAACTATTTTTTAGGGGGTGCCTATGAAAAATCAAGCCAATAATGATGATGTATGGACGAGAGCTCGTAACATTTGTAGTTTTGGCGCATTAATGACAAAGGATTCCTCACAACCCCTGATGATTACGGATTGCATTACACAACCACCAAAACCAAACCAATCGTACTATTTTATTCAAATATTTAATGATCAGCTAATAACATACGAAACAGCGACAAGCAAAGCGAAAGGTACGTTTAAAATTGAATGTGATGTGGAAAAGAAATCCATTATGGTTAACGGTCAAACCAGTCATGATGGGATGGTAAAGGAATTGTTGGGTCATGTTCAACGTGCCAGTGAGTAACTCACCCAAAAAAAAGCAACGATATTGATTAAAAACCATACAGAACAGGGGGGGTAATTATGCCTTATGGGAATTATAATAATCACAGCCATCACAAACCTGCTTATAACCAAGGTGTTTCTCGTAATTCAAACAATTCTTACGATAGAGGTAATGATTGCTTTGGTCAAATATTACATAACGCAGGTGAGGTAACTAAAGATACATTGGAGGTTTTTGGTTCTCTTATAAATTCAATAGGAGGTGTCGGTGAATGGTTTTTGTGTCTTTCATCTGATAAACAATCAGTATCGTCAGAATATGGCAGTTATGATTAATGGTATCAGGCCTTAACAAGAAATAACTGTACCAAATTTCTAACATTTTGTGATGAAAATAATCTAAGTGCACAAAATAAAGGTGGCGGGCATATAAAAATGGTTCATACAAAAGGTGAAAATAAAGGTAACGAAATTACTCCTAATCAATACCTCAAATTGGCAATGGCTTTAGAAAATGGGAATAAATCCTGTAATTTGGGTTTTGATTATTAATTAAATATATCAAATTTAATCAGTTGTGTTTAGAATACGTGATTAAACCCAAAGTAAAATTCGCTGTTTTGTTCAGCAGAGGCGATTTCTAGTCGAAATGCGCCCGCACCTAAGGGAAAGTAGGTGCCAACCCCATAGGAAAATAAGCCTTTAATGGTATTGCTCGGTGATGAGCCAATGGTGCCCACTTCTAAAAATGGGGAAATGGTTAACCATGATGTGATTTTTTTACGCCATTCGGTCTGCCCAAAGGCCAAAAATTTGTCCATGATATCATTACCCTTGTACCCACGCATGTGATAATAGCTGCCCACCGCTTGGTAATATTGAATATGAGCAGTGTCCGTTATTGTTTGCCCAATATACAATCGATTGGCCCACGTTGCGTTATGGGGTAACGGTATGAAGGATCGAACATCGTTACTAAGTTTGGTATGACGAGGATAAAATTCAGCTTTTATTTCGTTAAAATAACCGGTGGTTGCATTGTATTCTGCATCACGTTTATCCATTTGTATGCCAACTTCAATACCTATATCGTGGAGTTCGTTAAATTCGTCAGTTGCACGATTGTTTTTTTCACGATTTTCCTTGTAAGTGTTATAGCTAAGGCCAGCAATTAAGTCCCATGATTTATACAATGGTTTTTCTATTGAAAGTGCTGTTTTAAATTCAGAAAAGTACAATGTTTGGTCATCACTTTTTTTGTTGGTGTTGGCAATCCCGTAGTAGCTGGTGCCAGTATTTGATCCAAAAACTCGAATATTAATGCGTTCATTTTGAACAGGTAGGTTGGTTAAATTGACCATTCCCATTTGCCCTTTATTTTGGGTCATTCCCATCAATTGTAGGTTGGCAGAGTTGTTGAGTTCTTTTTGGGTAAATAATCCAAGAATTGTTCCCGTTTCATCTGAATAGGATACGATAGGAAAAAACAATGCATGGGCATTTGTTGCCAGCAATAGGCTTAAGATGACGAGTGGTTTAATGATCATTTTTTATACACCTTTAATTCATTGTTTTTAAGTTTTTCTGTGTAGCTAAATAAATCTTTAGAAACATCGTTGATTAAGTATAAGATTGCAATTGTGTTTGGAATCACCATTAATCCAATCATTAAATCAGAAAAGTTAATGACGGTTTCAAGTGAAATTACGGAACCTAAAATAATGAGTCCAATAAAAACAACTTTAAATGGGAGGATGGCTTTTTTACCAAATAAAAACATAAGGGCTGATTCGCCATAATATGACCAAGTAATCATGGTAGAAAAGGCAAATAATACAACAGCAATGGTAATAAAAATGGAGCCAAATCCTTTTAAATATTGATCAAATGCAGCGATTGTTAGTTGGATCCCACTCTTTGGTTTACCAATCATGATGTCATCAATTTCAAAATCCGTTGTGTTTTTGTCGACAATAAATTCCAAATACATGTTG
Organism: Candidatus Marinamargulisbacteria bacterium; assembly: GCA_049889215.1. Lineage (GTDB taxonomy): Bacteria > Margulisbacteria > Marinamargulisbacteria > UBA817 > UBA817 > UBA817. The sequence continues at coordinate 86,550 of JBMHDV010000004.1, read as the reverse complement.
TGCATGGCTGGGTTTAATTTTATCCACTCATTTGTTTGTTCTTTAAAGGACACTGTGTGAGTTTGCCAGGTTCCATCTGATTTTGTTTGATTTAAAGAAAAATAAACCAAGGACATTGTCCCGAACGTCAGGTTTGATGCAAAGAAAAACTTTTCGTCACCACTTAGCCGTAATGCGGTTACTTTTTCGTCATTTTTATCTCGTATTATTAATGCGTAGTTACCACGATCACGTTTTGTTTTGAATTGGATGCCATCACCTAAAAGTGCATTGTATTTTGTTCCGTACCAGGTTGTTTTTTCTGTGACAATATTTAGTGGAGCAGATGTATACGTGCTAATCTTGTCTGACACTTGATGTTTGATGCGGAAACCTTGATTGTCAGATGGATTATTGGTGCGTATCCAATGGGCGTTAGTATTGTGATTTTTTTGAGATTCGAAGTCAATGGTAGTGGTATTTTTTGCATATGCTGAAGTTGCATATTGCCCGCTTAAGATAATCACAATTGCCGTTGCCGTACAAACAATGACGGTATCAATGAATGGGCCAATAGAGGCAACGAAACCTTCTCGAATAGGATACTTTGTTTTAACGGCTGCATGGGCAATGGACGCTGAGCCTAGACCTGCTTCATTTGAGAAAACAGCACGTCGAATTCCCCAAATAATAACGGTTCCTACTGCACCACCAGCAACTGCGTTTCCAGAAAATGCATCCGAGATAATTAAACCAAAAATATCTGGTAATTGAGATATATTCATCGCGCAAATGATTAATGCCCCAATAATATAAATAATACACATGGCTGGAACAATTTTTCCAGCAACCTGTCCAATACGTTTAATGCCTCCAATAATAACAACCGCAATGGCTGCTGCTAAAATAAGCCCTGTTAATAAAGCGGGAATATTGAAGTAAGCGCTTAATGCGGATGCGGCTTGATTTGCCTGAAACATTCCGCCAGCACCAAATGCACCAAAAATTGTTGAAAATGCATATAAAAATGCCAAAGGCTTTAAGAATTTTGGTAAGCGTTCTTTAATATAGTACATTGGGCCACCATAAACATTTCCATCTTTTATAACACGGTATTTTGTACCTAGTGTGCATTCATAAAACTTCGTTGCCATACCAAATAGACCGGCAATCCACATCCATAGTATGGTTCCTGGACCGCCCAGTGAAATTGCAATTGCGACACCTGCAATGTTTCCCAGCCCAATCGTGCCAGATAGGGCTGCCATTAGTGCTTGGAAGTGTGTGATTTGACCAGGTTCATCGGGGTTGTCATATTTTCCTCTTAATAAGTCGATGGTATGACGAATGCCACGAAATTGAATAAAACCAGAACGAAGCGAAAACATAACTCCGCAGTAAACGCAAAGAAAAACAACTGGGTAATACCAAATGTATTCAACGCCTTTGCCAATAAGCTCTGATAAGACCCCAAAAAGAGGGTGTAAAGTTGTGTCTATAAATTGTCTCATGAGAATACTTTATATAGTAGTAAAAACGAGAGCCTTAAACAAGATAATTATTCTGGTTGGCTTAAAAATGTTTTTAACTTGCGTAATGTAAGAATGTCACCTGTTACTTTGTGGGATTGGCCATCAAAGTAAATGTATGTGGGAATACTGACCTTGTTGTATTTAGCTAATAGGTTGGAAACGTCCTTGTTTTTATTGGTCCAATCCGCTTGAACTCGCTGGATCGATTGTGACTTGAATAGTGCTTTTCCTTCAGTTGTATTGAGGACTGTCAATTTGTTTGTTTGGCAAGTGATGCACCACTTTGCAGTAATATCAATAAAATAAGGCTGATTATTATATTCCAGCTCTTCTATATAATCTTTGGAATATGCAGCCCAATCAGTAGAATTATTTGATGTCATAAGAATGGATGGTAATCCAACACAAATGGTTAAAATTAAAATGATTAAAGGTTTTAACAGACCTGTTCTTGACCTGAATATGAATAAACAAAAGAGTGTGATTATGCTACTAAAAAAGGCCAGTGTAGCGGATGTGCTTATTTGTGCACTTAATATCCACATGAACCACCCAATTGTGACGACAAACCCAATATTTAAATAGTATTTGAATGATTGATTCCATTGACCCGATTTGGGAATTAATTGTCTAAAATAGGGCATGATGATAATGCATACCATTGGCAATGCCAACCCGACGCTCATGGATAGGAAAATAATTACGCCAATAAACGGAGATTGCAATAATGCAATTGATAACGCGCTGCCTAAAAAAGGTGCAGTGCATGGGGTTGCTATCAGTGTGGTTAGTATTCCGCTAAGTATCATATTATTGCTTTTTTTTGATGCAAATGAAGGTAATGGGATCTGAATTAAATCCAAGTTAATGCACATGATTAAAGTGAACAATAAAATAAGTGATTGAATCATGATGGGGGACTGCAATTGAAATCCCCAGCCAATACTAGCGCCTGATATTTTTATGCTGATTAGTATAAAGTATAAAGTTAAAAGTGAACCTGTGATTCCAATAATGTACCCAAGGGCATCTTTATATTTTTGATTGCTTTCGTTTTGATTTAATTGAATGGCCTTAATGCCTAATATAGGTAATACACAAGGCATTATATTTAACAGTAAACCACCCAAAAAAGCGGTTATCATAATCCAAATAATCCCAATAATAGAATGTTGGGATGTTGAGATTTTTTGTGAAACTTTAATCGGGGTTTGATGGTCATTTAAAAATAATTCACCATATAGGGTAGTGATGCTTTTATCTGTAAGAGTGATGATTAATTGATCATTTTTTACATGTTGGGTTAATGGGTTAATTTGGTTGTTTTTAAGCGGGAAAAACTGAGCGGTTGTTGTATTATCTGGTAGGGTGATAAATATCCGTTTACCTTTTTTAACGATCGTTGTGGTGATGGTTTTTTGGACGGTTGGAGATGCGATATTTTGGATGGATGATGGTATGGTTAATGTGATTTTTTGTTCTTTAGGAATGCAAAGCTCTTTGCATTCGAGCCAACTAAATACAGCTGTAACTTCTTTGGTTGATAAAGGGATTTTTTTAATGGGTAGTGTATAGGTGACATGATCGTTATAGCCATAAGTGATTAGTGGATCAACAGGAATAACAGTTGGTTTTGGAAATTGCAAATCCCCCAAACTGATATCCGTCTGTTTTGTTGAAATGCGTGCGCGATCCCCACTATCACCAGGATTTTTCCAATAGGTGTGCCATCCTTTAGGGAGGGTGTGACGGACTTCAGTAATGAGTTGATTGTTTGCAGATTTGCCAATCACTACCCAATCAATCGCGGCATTTACCATCGGTGAGCAAAAAAGTAGTATCAGTAACACGAATCGCTTCATTATTTTATTATACGGTAACATTATGATTCATCAATATTTAGTTATTCAGTGACTGCACTGTGTTATAGTATTCGGGTGAGACTACAATGCACAACTCAAATTAAACGTTTCAGTACCAATCGTCAATTTAGGTGGCCACCACAACGTGATGTTCATAATGCATTATGTCGAAACGGTGTTGCAATTTTTAAGACGCCTCGAGTCAACGTGGATGTGGAGCAACTCCTGCTGGTGTCATCTGATCCTGCCACTCTGTTTGTTTCTCCAAATGGTGTAACAATCAGCGATGATGATGTTTCAGTGTCTTCTGTTTCAATGTTGAATTCTTTAGCGCCAAGCCTGCAGTTTTTTCAAGCGGTGCTGTGCGCGTCCGATTTTCCAACAGGGCCACCAACAACATTTAACACTCATTTTAGAATGGTTGCATTGCCGCTAAAACATCGTGATGATTGGTATTTTCCAACCACGTTACACCGTGATAGTGGAAAGGCGATGCAAATCACTTTGTTCGAAGACGCTCGTGTGTTTAAGCAACCTGTGATAACTCGTTTTTATGGGTTGCTCGACCAACCATGCAATGCCAGTTATGCTATTGAGGTTGCGGCACGCTTAGCGGACGAGATTGCCATTTATGATAATGATGCAACCATTGGGGTCACTGAGTTAGATATTAATCTTAATCGACAATTGTTGATGCGAGAGTCCACAACATCATCTTGGCAGAAAGTTGCTGTCGATGACGCTGATGTTGAATTGCATTATGAGGGAGCTAAAGCGGCATTGGTTGGGCAACCATTGAAGTTATTTCATCAAGTAGAGTTACCCTCGATGACATCCGAGTGTCATGGTCCAAAATTACAACGATTATCAGTTCAAGTGAATACTTAAAATAGTCGTCGTTGAGTGCCACTTTTTTCAGTATTTGTTAGGTACTCATTTAAATTAATGTCAATGGTTAGTTGTTTTAGCTTTTCAAAATCCTTATTTGAAACCAAGCTACCTTCTTTAAATTTTGCTAGAAACTCAGCTTTATATTTTGATTCATTACAGCTATGCGTCATTTGATTTGGTGCAACATTTTCATCTTGTTCAATAATAAAGGCGCATTCAAGGAGTAAATTTAAAATAATGTTTAGGTTCTCTGATGGTTCAGCCGATTTTAAAAGAAAATTTAAGATGCGGTTACTTCCTTGAATCACATGATTGGTGTGATCCTTTCCTTTAAATTTTCGGCCAGAATGAGCTTCATGCATGGCCGTTGTATAGGCGTTTTTTTCTTTTTGGCCACGATGGGTTGTCTCTTTGTATATGTTCGAACCAACAAGTGCATCAACGGTGTTCCATTCGTCTTCAGTTAAAAATTCACAATGCTGATCAAGTGTATAAAACTTTTGGATGATGGCTCGGCGAATGCTTCTGTTGTCATTGCTTTCACCAGATCTGAATAAGTGTCCCAATGTTGTTGAATACGCTCGGGATGTTACTTTTAGTGGTGATAGTGGTGTATTTTGTTTGTTTTTTGTACGTAAAACTGTTTTTTTTGCCGTAAATGAATTTAGTTTTGGTTTATGTGGTCGTATTTCACCGATAATAATCCCCCCATTCTATATATGGTTATTATCGGTGAATTTGGGCTTGTAATTAGTTTTTACTGTTGGCTTTTTGCAATAACTGATAAAATTAAATCGTTTTTACAACCAATCGATAACAATATTAGGAGGAGCGAACATGGAACAAGTCGTTGCAACACAAATACGGGTGGGGATGATATTAAAAGTAGATGGGGATTTGTATAAGGTAAATAAAACCCAGCATGTTACGCCTGGTAAGGGGGTTGCTTGCATGCAAACCAAATTAAAGAATATTTTTAATGGTAAAAATATGGAAAAACGGTTTCGTTCAGCGGATCGTGTTGAGCGTGTATCTGTGATTTCTAAGCCCATGCAATATTTATATGATGATCACCAAGGGTTTCATTTTATGGATAATGAAACATTTGAACAAGTTACCCTAGAAACGGATTTTGTTGGTGATAAAAAGTGGTATTTAACTGAAGAGCAGTCCTATAATGTTGCATTTCATGAATCCACACCGGTGGATATTGAATTGCCAAGCTCGGTTGAATTTACGGTAACAACTGCACCGCCAGAAATTAGAAAAGCAACGGCAAGCTCATCGCTACGCCCTATCGAAGTTGATAATGGCATGACGGTTCAGGCGCCGGCTTTCATTAAAGAAGGTGATCGAATTAAGGTGAATACTGATACCGGTGAATACATCGAAAGGGTTAAATAGTGTCTGATCAACAAAACGAACGGATTCCAATTCAATGTCCGCCTGATATTGCCAATGGCGTGTATGCCAACTTGGGTGTGGCTAATTATAATCACGAAGAGTTTGTTTTGGATTTTGTGTTCTTGCACCCAAATACTAAAACAGGTGAAGTACGATCTCGGGTGGTGTTGCACCCCGACCATGTGCGTCGATTGGTAAAAATGCTTCAAAAGAATTTGGATAATTATGATGACGATTTTGGTTATTCTGATGATGACGATGGTGGTCCAGAGGATGATTTTCCACCAATTACCATTAACTTTAATTGATGATTGGTATTAACGAAGCTATTTCCTGTGCACAGCGAGCAGCTGAGCACGGTGAATTTCCAGTTGGTGCTGTTGTTGTTTTGGACGGCAAGGTTATTGGAGAGGGGTATAACCAAAAAGAGATCTTAAAGGATCCGGCAGCGCATGCCGAAATTTTAGCGATTCGCCAAGCTGCAAGCGCCATTGGGGATTGGCGCTTATCAGGAGCAACGTTGGTATCGACGCTGGAACCTTGCCCAATGTGTTTAGGTGCAATTATTCAAGCACGTATTGCACACATTGTTTATTTGGCAAAAGACCTGCGTTGGGGGGCGTGTGGCACTGTCATGGATTTTTCAAATCACGCTCAACTAAATCATCATTGTGATACAACCTTTATTCCAAATGATGATGTGGTGTTGTTAATGCGGTCCTTTTTTAAAGATCAGGGCAAGCGCTAAGTGAATTATATGATATAGTTTGAATGAGGAGGGGGATATGCAATGTTTGTGTTGTTCGAACTATACGTGGCAACGATTTTGTGATGATTGTAAGACTAATTTAATACCCGAAGTTCAGTTATTGCCGACCATGCCCAATATCTGTTTGGGTGGCTATTTGTATGCTTATGAGGGCCCAATTCAACCTATTATTCATGACATTAAATACCGTGGAAATTTAGGGTTGGTACATGTGTTGGCAGGGTTTAATTATATTCAGCACATCCCACCGATATTTTTAGATGTTGATGCCATTCTAACAGTACCATCTCATTGGCTTCGCCAGTTATTACGAGGCCGTCCCCATTTGCCTGAATTATTTAAACCCTGTTTACGTCCCCACTTACATCAACGGGGTTGGCTGGTTCGTAAACGGTATGGTCGTGCCTCTGTTGGGCAATCCCGTCAGTATCGTGTGGTTGCGTCCCAGCGGCCACGGTTTGAATGGCGTGGCCCACCAGGTGTCCAATCAGTCACCATCCTGGATGATGTGTGTACGACTGGGGCAACAATGATGGAAATTGCGCGGTTACTCCGACAATATGGGGTTTCCCAGGTGAATGTTCTATCGTTGGCGTATCAAGTGATTAATTAATGTGATGTTGACTGAATGGCATGCAAGCGTGGCATAACTTCGTTGCCAATTAATTCAATGGATCTCATCACTTGTTGATGATTGAGTGCAGCCACGTTCATCTGGAAGGTGAATCGGGATAAACCGCCGAGGGCCTCACTATGGCGCATGATTTTATGAGCCACATCATCCGGGCTGCCAACCACCAATGCACCCAATGGTCCAGTTTGCATTAAGAAGTGATCCTTTGTTACCGGTGACCACCCACGCTCTTTGCCAATTTGATCAAACACTTTTTTATAGCCAGGGTAGAATTCTTCCAGGGCTTGCTCGGTGGTTTCTGCAACATAGCCCAACGAATGGATGCCTACATTAAGCTTTGCGGGATCATGCCCAGCATCAAGCCCCGCTTGTTTGTAGATTTTGGTATGGTAATTAAACCGGTGGGTTTCGCCGCCAATTATGGCGATCATTAAAGGCAGCCCCAATCGTCCAGCACGGATGCACGACTCGGGAGTGCCACCAACGCCAACCCAAATGGGGAGTTCTTCTTGAACAGGGCGCGGATAAATGGATTGCTCAACCAATTCAGGTCGAAATTGGCCTTGCCAACTCAAGGTTTCATTGGCGCGTATCTTTAATAGTAGATCCAGTTTTTCCTCATATAGGTCGTCATAGTCATTAAAGCTGAACCCAAATAGGGGGAAGGCTTCGGAAAACGAGCCTCGTCCAACCACCATTTCGGCACGCCCTTTTGAAATCACATCCAGTGTGGCATGTTGTTGAAACACACGAACTGGGTCAGCGGCACTCAACACTGTAACGGCACTCGTCAAACGAATATTTTTAGTCCGAGCTGCAGCGGCGGCTAAAATAACGGTCGGTGCAGAGTCCATGTATTCTTTGCGATGGTGTTCCCCAATGCCATATAGTTCAATGCCGTTCTGATCGGCAAACTCAATTTGGCTTAAAAGTTCGTCCATCGCTTGCTGATTAATGGCTGCGTCAGTAACCTCTGAATTATTGGCTGCAAAGCTATCAATGCCGATTTGAATCATGATTGAATTATATCGCAATTCAATTCGGTTTTGTTAAATAAAACGGTCCTATTTGAGAAATTTGGTGGGAATGGATACAGTATTAGCATGGCTTTAGCATTATCGGTAGGTGCCGCAATTCAGCGCGACAATGTGATTCAAACATTAATCGATTATCATTACGATCGTGTAGGGATGGTGATCGAACAAGGGACCTATGCTGTGAAAGGCTCAATTGTTGATGTGTTTCCAACCAATCAGAATCAGCCCATACGATTGGACTTTTTCTCTGATGCGTTGGATCGAATTAACTCATTTCGTGTTGATACCCAGCGAACTATTACAAAATTAGATAAAACCACGATATTGCCCGTTGATGTTCGCGAAGGTAAACGCTTGGATTATGACACTCGCGTATTGAATTCAGAGTTAATGGCCAATATTCAAGCGGGGGACTATGTGGTTCATGAACGTTATGGCATTGGCATTTACAAAGGATTTACGCGATTGGCGGTTGGGGATCAAGAAGGGGAGTATATTTTAATTCAATTTAAAGGGACGGATAAACTGTACATGCCGTTGGATCAAATTCCGTTAATTCATCGGTATTCTGGCTCTGATGCACGACCTCGTTTAAATGGTTTATATGATGGCGGGTGGGAACGAACCCGTCGCCAGGCGCATCGTGCCCTTAAAAATATTGCAGAAGACATTTATGAGTTGTTTAAGAAGCGACAACGGGTGAAAGGGTTTGCATTTTCGCCGGATACAGATGCTCAATTAACCTTCGAAATGGGATTTCCATTCAAAGAAACCCCAGACCAATTGCGTGCATTGGTGGATGTGAAGCGGGATATGGAATCGGATATGCCCATGGATCGGTTGGTGTGTGGAGATGTTGGGTTTGGTAAAACAGAGATTATATTACGTGCGGCAGTAAAAGCCGCGCTAAATTTAAAGCAGGTGATGGTGTTGGTGCCAACCACTATTTTATGTGATCAGCATTATAATACGTTCAAAGCACGTTGTGACGGTTTGAATATTGCCGTGGATTGTGTGTCTCGTATGCGAACGTCTGCAAAAAATAAACAAGTTCTAGCTGCATTTAGGGCGCATCGGATCGATATTCTTATTGGCACTCATCGTTTATTAAGTGCTGATGTTGAGCCCAAAGATTTGGGTCTGGTGATTGTGGATGAAGAGCAGCGGTTTGGAGTAAAGCATAAAGAAAAGATCAAGGCGATGACCACCAATATTGATGTTTTAACCACATCAGCAACCCCCATCCCGCGGACCCTTTATATGTCATTAACGGGTGCCAAAGCGATATCCACATTGGCAACACCGCCACAGGGCCGAATGCCCATTCGAACGGTTATTAGTGAGTACTCATTGGATGTGATTAAAACAGCGATTCAAAATGAATTGGCCAGGGGCGGGCAGGTGTATTTCTTGCATAATCATATTGATCAGTTGCCCATGGTTGAGTCGCAATTAATCGATTTGGTGCCAGGGTTGAGGGTTCGTATTGCTCATGGTCAAATGCGAGCCACCGAACTGGAAGATGTGATGTTGGCTTTTTATAATAACGAGTTTGATGTGTTGTTATGCACGACCATTATAGAAAATGGCCTCGATATTCAGAATGCAAATACCATCATCATTAACCGAGCTGACCGATTGGGGTTATCGCAAATTCACCAAATCCGTGGTCGGGTGGGGCGTTGTGCCATTCAAGCGCATGCGTATATTTTGTTTCCTAATGCGTCTGAAATTACTGAAGAAAGCATGTCTCGTTTACAGGCGCTAAAAGAAGCGGTTGGCTTGGGTGTTGGGTATCAGTTGGCCATGAAGGATTTGGAAATTCGAGGTGCAGGCACGTTGCTGGGTGAAAAACAGTCGGGCCATTTAACATCCATTGGGTTTGATTTGTACTGCAAATTATTGGATGAAAATATTAAAAAGGTGCGTGGTCAGGACGTTGAGCAGACGGCGTTAATTTCGTTAAAAAAGCACCCGAATGTATTTATTCCCAATACATATATTGTTGATGATAAGGAGCGCTTGGCCATGTACCAGCGATTGTTAAGTGTTCAAAATCGCATGGCTTTAAAAAAGTTGCAGTTAGAATGTAAAGACCGGTATGGCCCGGTTCCTAAGCGAATGGCATCATTTTTTACCGCCATTGATGTGCAGTTGAGTATTTAAATGCCAGAGCACTTTGAGGTACGGCGCATGGCTGACTATTTGATTGATCATGGTTTGGTGGGGCAACGGTTGGTTGACCATGGTTTTATGAATCAAGGTGAGCGAATATTGAAAACTCCTGCGCTGGATTGGCACCAGTTGCGTGGTCAGCGTTTGAACCAAATTCGTGTTAAGGCCAAAACCACCGGTTTTGAATTTGACACAATAACGGTGGTGTTGCATTATCGATTTACTGGGATTCCTCATCTGGAAGGCATTCCATATAATAACCGTTTGCACACCATATTTTCATTGCCAATTTCAACGCAACAGCCCCAACATTGTCGCTTCTTTTGGGAGTTTGATCAGCTGAAAATGAACTTTTTTGACACACGCTGTTTGTCTCATATGCGTTTGGTGAAGGGGGTGCCTTTTGATGATATTGATGCGATTAATTCATTGCCTCCAGATATAGGTGCACTGGCAAATATAACCTTGCATGATTGGCGATCACACACAAAAGGGTCAACCGTTGTTCTAAAGGATTGGTTATTGAATCAGGCGACTTGGCCATCTGGCATTGGTAATTATTTGGCTTGTGAAATTTTGGCTTATTCAGGGTTGTTTCCTTTGATTCGGTTAAACGATTTAACTGATCAGCAATGGCGGCGATTGTATAATGGCACTCAAGCTGTTATTCAACATGTGACTAAAACACCGCGGTATGATTGGTTTAAGGTGTTTAATCGATCGCATTGTCTAACATGTGGTGGTGTTGTCACAAAGGTACGGCATAAGGCAGCGGCCCAAACCACACATTTTTGCTCAAACTGTCAAAATTAACGTTTTGATTCATTAAAAATAGGGAATATCTACTTATGGGTCTATTTAGTGTGGATATGAATGATATTTCGGCTCGGACGCATTTGTTAGAATCAAAAAATAACGATCCGAATAAATCGTCCATTCAATTGAATGATAATCAACTTAAGTTTTTAAAGCGTTTTTTTCGCTTTCAGTCATATTTAATTAAAAAAGTGAAGAAAGATAATCAATTGGCTGGTGACTATTTAATTATTCAACCCAAAAAGGGTGGGCTGCATGAAAATATCTACATTGCAATGACCAAACAGGTGTTGTACGTGTTGCGGAATGGTAAGAAAATATTTAAATTCCGTCTGATTAAAGACCGCTTGCGCTTGGAGATGGCCGTGTTTCCAAGTAACGCATTTGTGGGGCTTAAAGAGGCATCATATAAGGGGTTTTTTAGTTTATGCTTGGGTTTGTTTCAAGATATGTTAAGTACACCCAGTCAGTTTTTAATCACATACAATTCAAAACTAACCGCTAAAATGGTGAATGATAGGGTGATCTATTCGCAGGTCGAAAAATATTTGTAGGAGGAAGTATTATGGGTAATTTAAATATAGGAGGTGCTGGCCACACGGGTAAGGTTTCAAGGAACCCAACAAGCAGTTCAGGGGCTGTAGATAAAAAACTCAACATTAGCAACGGGCCTGATACTGAAGCTCTTAAAAAGGAAGTGGACGGGTTAGAGAATGAATTAAATAAAGTTTTTCCGACATGAAAACAATTGTTTACTTTTTTTTACCGGATTTTTGACGTAAAACTTCGGTTAGAACTTCTTCCATTTCTTCACGGTAAGACTCTTCGTCATTGGTTTCGCCTAAATCATAGGCTTGTCGCGCTGCTTGGGCGCATGCTTCTTTAATTTCTTTGGGGTCAACATCAATGGATTGTCCCAAATGGGTAAGCGTAATGCCATCCACATCGCTGGTTTGTTTAATGTTACCTTGTTTTTTGTTTGGTTGATTCGGGCCTTTTATATCCATACTTATTAATTAGCATAAACCATTGGATTTAAACATTGAACTTTTTTGGTGAAATATAAAATTGTGGCTAATGTATTTGGTTTTTTCGATGGGCTGTGGCTAAAATTATAACTAGATGAAAAAACGAATAAGAACCCATACCAACCCATTAAATATTCGTCAGCGCTTAACGGATGTTGATATTACAGCTGGCATGACGCAATACAATCGGGTTCATTTAGAGATTGGCTTTGGCAAGGGCCGTTTTTTAAGTCAGTATGCTGAACGTCACCCCAATGATTTGGTGATTGGTGTTGAAGTGCGTAAACAAGCGGTGGTTGTATTTAACGCCAATCATGATCTGCCAAATTGCGTTCCAATTTGGGGCGCAGGACAGATTTGTTTAGAGGACGTGATTCCAAATCAATCGTTGCAATCCGTGTTTATTTTTCATCCAGACCCTTGGTTTAAAAAGCGTCACCATAAGCGACGTGTGATTAATACTGAACTTATTCAATTGATTAAAACCAAGATGGCACCTGACGGTGTTGTGTATATTTCAACCGATGTGTTGGAACTGTATGACGATATTATGCAGGTTTTATTGGCTGAAGATGATAAACTGTATCTAGCAAATCACCCATTTTGGTTAACGGACTATCAGACCCATTGGTCGCAATTTTCTGTAATTGATCAACGCTCTCATTTTAGAGCGACATTTAAATTTAAGGAGGAATCATGATTTCAACAGCAAGTAAACTTAAATCCAAGGGAAGCATCGTTGTATTTTTTCAAGATGATGCATCGGCGGCTCAACTAAACGCCGCATTGCCCGCTCATTTGGTTGACTTAATCAATGATTATAAAAAAGCTAAAAAATCCAAAGAAAATAGCACTCGTTTGGTGCAGTTAACTCCATCTGCTAGTTCTGATTATGTGGTGTTGGCAAATCTAGGAAAGGCACAAGATACGACCATTAAACGATTTCGTTCATTGGTGGCGAGTGCTACTCGATCATTGCAACACCAGCCCAGCGTGCAGTGGGTGGTGGCTGCTGATGTGCCCAATTTTGAGCATCACATTGCGCAAGTGATTCAAATGGTGACGTATAAAGTACCTCATTCTAAATCGACTAAAGATGATCCCGCAGTTGACGTAAACCATGCGATTATTGGCGCAAAAAAGCAGTCGGTTTTGGATGGTGAAGCGGTTGGTTCTGCGGTAAATAAAGCACGCTCGTTTGCAAATATGCCAGCAAATCTACTAACCACAGAGGTGTTTGTCAAAGACATAAAAGCCTTGTTTAAGGGTGATAAACGCTACAAGGTGACCATTTTAAATGAGTCTGAAATGAAAAAGAAGAAGATGCATGCGTTGTTGGGGGTTGGGCAAGGGTCTAAGTACCCATCGTATTTAGTTGATATTGAGTACAATGGCGGTGCTGGTGACCATGTGGCATTGGTTGGCAAAGGCGTTATGTTTGATACCGGTGGCATTTCAATTAAGCCATCCGGCCGAATGAAAGAAATGAAAGGGGATATGGGCGGTGCTGCAGCCGTGGTAGCGGCGGCTTGGGGAGCCGGTCAGTTAAATATTAAACGTAAGGTATCGTTCATTGTTCCAATTGTCGAAAATATGGTTGGAAAAGATGCCCAGCGTCCGGGTGATGTTGTGGTAGCAAGCAATGGTACTAGCATTGAAATTACCAATACCGATGCAGAAGGCCGTCTTATTTTGGCGGATGCCTTGGTATATGCTTGTAAAAAGAAGGTGAAGAAAGTGGTTGATATCGCCACTTTGACCGGGGCAAGTGTCATTGCCTTGGGGCCATATGCGGTGTCAGTGCTTGGTAATAATCAGGCGGTTGTTGATGATTTGATTTCAGCAGGGAATGATATGAATGAGCCGTTGTGGCAGTTGCCTCTTTTTGATGAGTATAAAGACTTATTAAAATCAGATGTGGCGGATATTTTAAATGCCAACGAAGGGCGTGAGGCGGGAACCATCACGGCTGCGAAATTTTTGGAGCAATTTGTTGGGGATACCCCGTGGGCGCATTTGGATATTGCATCGACCATGTCAGTTAGTTCAAATAAGGGCGAACATGTAAAAGGAATGACTGGTGCAGGAACACGAGCACTACTGGCGTTTCTATTAAAAAAATGAACTTAATAACTCAGCTGGACCAGCAATTTATTTTACCACTGGTGGGGTATCGTGGCATTGACTATGAGGGGCTATCAGTTCCAGATGAATTTGCTGCTTTGTCAGCTCAATTGTGGCAACCCAATATCGCTGAAGGTGAGGTTCAGTCACGAAGAGTAGGGATTGTATTTTCAGGTGGTCCAGCGCCAGGTGGGCACGATGTATTAACTGGTATTTTAGAATGGTTACGGCCAAACGACCAGTTGGTGGGGTTTATTGGTGGTTTTGGTGGTTTATTAAACGGTCAGCATTTTTTGGTTGATCGACAGGATAAAGAGTTTCTTCGTGGAAGTGCTGGGTTTGATTATTTGGGGACTGATCGGACGAAAATAACAACGGAAGACCAACTCGATCAAGTGGCTGCGGTGCTTCGCGACGTGGATTTGGATGCCTTGATTGTGGTGGGCGGGGATGATTCGAATACCAATGCTGCTTATTTAGCCCGGGCAATTAAGGATAAATGCCAAATCATCGGTGTGCCCAAAACCATTGATGGCGATTTGCAGTGGTACCCATTCTTGGCCGTTACGTTTGGGTTTCATTCTGCGTCGCAGCACTACGCATCTTTAGTCAATGCGCTTCAAGTTGATGCGTGTGCAACAAAAAAATACATTCACTTGGTGAAGTTAATGGGCCGAAGTGCCTCTCATGTGGCCTTGGAAGTGGCCCATCAGGTTGAGCCGCACGGTTGTTTGTTGGCAGAAGAAGTGGTTAGTCAGGGCTGGGGGCTTGCCGACGTTATTGATTATTTTGTATCTGTGATGAAGGTACGTGTCGCAGCCAAAAAATCGTATGGTGTGTTGGTGTTTCCTGAAGGATTGGCTGAAGTGATTCCAGAAATGAAGGCCTTTTTAAATGGCGATTTGGGACCCTTATCGGATTATTTGAAATCACTGCATTGTGATGTTGGGTTTCAAGAGGCCGTTGCTGAGGATGCCCATGGGAATAAAAATTTGTCGCTGATGCCTTTCGAGGTAATTTTAAAGCAATGTTTGTCTGCACGTTTACAAGACGAGGGGATAACCATTCCAATTTTATCTCACTTTTTTGGGTACGAAGGTCGCTCGAATGCGCCAACTGAATTTGATTCGGCGTATTCTCGATTATTAGGGAAGACGGCGTATGAGCTGGTTCTTGCGGGCACCACTGGTGTCATGGCAACGTGTTTTTTTCAGGATGATTCTGTGCAACCGTGTGGGTTGCCTTTGGGGGCATTGTTAACATTTGATGAGGCCAAAGGTCGTTGGGTGATTAAAAAAACAATGGTGGATTTGGAAAGTCGTGATTTTCATGATTATACTGAACATAAGGATCAATGGGTAATGCAAGACCCTGGGTTTCCTCGGAAGCCACGACTTGAAACCCCACGTCGATTTGTAATTTAAGGAGGATGTATGCAAAAAACAGCTGAAATTAATTGGGATTTAACGGAGTTGCATTCAACCCTTTCGATTGATGAAACTCAACCGATTTTGGATCAAATTAAGCAGGATGTGATGGCATTTTCTGCAACCTATAAAGGAACCATTGCTACGTTGGATTCATCGGGTGTTTTTGATGCTCTTGTGGCCTATGATGACCTTCGGGCTCGCATGTATAAATTGAGCCAGTTTGCGCATTTAAATTATGCCGTTGATTTAAAAGATGATCAAATTTTAGGGTTTGTTGCTAAGTTGGATGAATTTATATCGCTCATGGGAAATGAGTTGCTATTTTTCTTTTTAGAAATTGGGCAGGTGAATCAACCCAAATTGGATGAGTGGTTGGCTGATGAAAAAAATACGCCATATGCTTATACATTAACGCAAGCGGTAAAGAAGAATAAGTTTCGGTTAACTGAAACTGAGGAACAGCTGATTAACATTAAGGATTTAAATGGCTGTGATGCTTTACGAAAATTGTATGCCGAGCATACGGCTCAATATGAGTTTAAAATGATGGTTGATGGTGAAGAAAAGGTAATGAATGGGTCGGAATGTCGCGCCCTTCGGTATCATTCAGATCCAGAGGTCCGTCGTAAGGCAATGGCATTGTTTTTTACAACGTATTCGGGTGATCAACACATTATGGTTCAGTTGTTTAACGCAATTATTAAAGACTATAACATGGAGCGCCAACAGCGTGGTTATGAACGTCCGATGGATATAATGAACACCCACAATGATCTACCCAATGATTTGGTTCAGTTGCTTCATGATGTAACGACAGATTCCAATACCATTGTTCAGGAGTACTACCAATTAAAGAAGTCGCTGCTTGGTTTGGATGAGATTACATTGGCTGATATCTATGCCCCAGTAGCAACAGATCAAACCAAAGTAGAGTGGGCAGATGCGAAAGCATTGGTGTTGGACAGCTTTCAGCAATTTGATTCTGAATTTTATGAGTTTGCAAAGGATATGTTTGATTCAAATCGTTTGGATGTGTTTCCATCCAAAGTTAAACGAGGTGGCGCATTTTGTTCCAGTTCCAGTCCAGATGTTCGACCATATGTCATGTTGAACTATTTAGGTAAGCAGCGTGATGTGTCCACCTTAGCGCATGAGCTTGGGCATGCTATTCATGCGTACTATTCGGCTGGTCAGCCATTAATTAATTATCATGCCATTTTACCCGTGTGTGAAACAGCATCTGTGTTTTGTGAAATGTTGGTCATCGATGCATTAAAGAAAAAGGCGACAACAAGAGAGCAAAAAATCAGCTTATTGACCAATCAGTTGGAAGATATTTTTGCAACATCACATCGCCAGAATATGTTTTCTCGATTTGAGCAACAGGTGCATGAAAAAATCACAGCGGGCCGGTTGTCTGGCAATGAATTATCGGATATTTATGCCAAAGAATTAAACCTGATGTTTGGTGACTCAGTCAAAATACCCGAGGAGTACCATTGGGAATGGTCGACGATTCCACATATGTTGGATGTTCCTTTTTATGTGTATTCGTATAATTTTGGTAACTTATTGGTATTTGGGTTGTATCAGTTGTATTTGGATGAAGGTCAAGCCATGATTCCAAAGCTAAAGCGAATTTTATCCAAGGGCTCTTCGCAGTCTCCGGTGGATATATTAGCGGCCGAAGGTATTGATATTTTAGCCCCTGAGTTTTGGCAACGAAGTATTGCTCTTATTCAATCAGTGTGTGATGAGTTAAAAGCACTGATTCATCAGCCCAATGGCTAAAAAATCAGCTGTACTAACCATTTCAATTTGGGATAATCATGTTCGGTTATCCCTTATTTCTAAATCCATGACGACCTTGTCCACACAGTCGTTTGAATTGGCGGTTGAATCAGATGAATTGGGATTGCGGCATGTGGATCCTTTTGAATTGATTTATTTTATTCGTACAGGTATTCAACAGTGCCTTACAGTTGTAGATGTAACGATTACAAACATCGGTGTTTCTGCGATGCCAGGCTATGCCATGGTTTGGGATATTCGACGCTGCAAACCAGTGACCCGTTTGTATCTACCAAATAATGATCTAAAGGACTTAACCTATCAAGAATTTAAGTTTTCTGAGTTTTATCAGATGTTGTTGGGTGGGCAATCAAACACGTCATTATTTTCCCCAAATCTCGCACTAAATATTTGGGCCATTTGCAAGCAAGGGGGTGGCGCATTTTCAGAGGGCCGAATTTTATCTTCAGTGGATACTTGGGTAAGCTTCATTTTATCTGGCTACAATGATCAGGCATTGGTCACAAATGCTGGTATGATGGGTGAATTAATTGGCCCTGGTGGCGATTGGGATGCAGCATTGCTTAAATGCATTGGTATCTTACCTGATTTTTTGCCATCCTTAGCCCCATTGTCCGATGCCAAATCGTTACGATTTTCCCCATTGCCAGATGACATTCCCATTAATTACTCGACATCAACCAACGATTTATTGTTTGGAATGATGGATGCGTTTGGCACAGACCCTATGGCTTGTGTTCATTTATCTGGGATTAATCACTTGTATTTAAATCGCTTAATTCGATTGGGTGATGCGTCTGATGTGTGGATTCGATTTGCAGGATTGCAGTCTTTGCAGAAAGCCTTTTGCTTTTCTGATCAACATCAACCACCACCAATCCATATAAGTGACGTGCAAAAAGAGCAACTCATTCCGATTGACCCATTTCGATCATTTTATTCTCAAACCTATCATTTAATGAATATGAATACATTCTCAACAGAATCGATTCTTAAGTTGGGTGTGATTCTGCACTTATTTTTAATAAAATATGTTATTGCAAAATATGAGCCGTTGACGGCCAATGGCCACATTAAAACCTTGATATTTTCTAGTAGTGAATGGGAGTCCAATACATTGCAAACGTGCATTGATTTGTGTCAATTAAACGGTGTTGAGTTTAAAATTCCCCATTGGTTGGACATGGTTCATATTCATGCTTTATCTCATTTGGGTGAATTTTTTTCACTCTCAGAGCAACAGAAATTATTTAAAGTTCAACAACGGTTGATTCCGTCTCTGGATCCGCTCAGCTGCTATTCTCTTTACCAGCCATGGGAAGATTGGTTTAATAAATTATATGATTCTCGGGCTTAATGCAGTTGCTAACCCAATTGAATATGGGGTCTTTTCTAAATCTAACGCTCAATATGAGCGATGGGATGGCTTAGGTCATATTGAAATGCTTCCTCAGAAGTTGGCCGACATCATAGCTTCGGTTGATTCAATCACAGGGATTTTTACTATTTTAGGTCCTGGTAATTATACTGGGATTCGGTTGGCCTTAACAACCGCCAAGATGATGGCTAAGGTTCATGATATTCCATGTAAAGGCCTGACACTATTTGAAGCCTATATGATGATTCAGCCCATAAGACAACTCACATTGCTATCAAGTCCATCTCGTAAAGGGTGGTTAAATGTTCAATTATTTCAGTCTAATCAAGATGGGCATGATGCCATTTCAAGCATTCAACAAGTGGCTGTAGATGCGTATGATGCTTGGTTAAATAAATTTGAAAGTCCATTATTTTGTGCTCATTTTGGGTCAGGTTTACCCACAACTAATTATGATGTGACCTCCGTATCATTAAACTTAATGGATGTTGCGATGGTGCTTGATTTTGATGATAAAGCCGTTCATCCAGCGGTTGCTCCTGTGTATTCATTTCCTGCGGTTTAGGAACTACTAGCACTCTCGGTGGTCGAGTGCTATAATGAGCCTATGAATGATCGTCAAGAAGCAATACTGACATGTGTTGTTGACCATTTTATTGATTCCTGTCAGCCCATTTCTTCGGCAATGGTAAAGGATCAGTTGCATATTCAGTTGTCCCCGGCGTCAGTACGTCAGGTTTTTTCAGTACTGGATCAACAAGGCTATTTAGAAAAGCTGCACACGTCATCCGGGCGGGTGCCAACCGATAAAGGGTATCGGGCGTATGTTGATCGATTGGATGCCCCAACTTCTATTTCACTTGACCAGCATGTGGATCATCAAACATATCAACAAAAGTTTCGTTTTTTATTTGATCAGTTCATGGACCGGTTGGCCAAACGAACCCCATACATTGTGTTGTTAAAACTGCATGCCCAGGCATTAAATGATATTGCCATGATTCAGTATGTTCCGCTGAATTCGTATACAGGTCTAGTGGTATTGTTTCACCGAGTCGGTATTGTTAGTAAGGTCACAGTTCGATTTCCCAATGATGTTGCAGGTCTTGATCATGATGAACTGGTTGCATGGGTACAAAATCATTGCGCAACAGGTTTGGATGATGACAAGCTTCAAGGCGCATTTAATAAAGAAGGGGCCGATTTTATTCGACACTTGTACACCACTGTAATGAATGCACCGATTGCTGAGGACCAGCAATCGGTATTAATTAGAAACACGCGCCAATGTTTGGCTTTGCCCGATTATCACTCGAAGGCTGAACTTGAGTGTTTGCTGGATATTATTGATCGGCCGCAACAGTTGGGTGATTTATTGGATACCGTGGTTGCTCGTGGCACGGTGTCGGTATCGATTGGGCATGAACTCAATGATGATCGATTAAATGGAACGAGTTTGATTGGGGTTCCAATCATTTTGGATGGTGTTAAAGTAGCAACCCTAGGAATCATGGGGCCAAAGCGAATGGATTATGCAGGAATGATGGGCTTTTTAAGTTCAAATCAAACCCTAGCCGAGCTCATTCAATTTTGATAAAGTAAAGGAGATTTATGGCTAAAAAAACAACAACAAGTAAAAAGACAACAAAAAAAACCAAAGCAGACGCAGCAAAGGCCGCGGCTGATGCGTCGGTTGAATCGGTTGATGTTGATGCATTAAATGATCAAATTAATGAATTGCAAGACCAGGTATTGAGTTTAACCAAAGAAAAAGATCAGCTTGAAAAAGATGCAGCTGATGCAAAAGATCAATCGTTACGTTCGCTTGCTGAGCTTGAAAATGTAAAGCGACGTAAAGAACAAGAAAAAGTTGATGCAATTAAGTTTGGAAACGAACGCTTAATTAATGATTTGTTACCTATTTTAGATGCGTTTGATTTGGCGATGGGCCAATCGGCAGTATCTGAATCTGAGGAAGTGAAGGCAGTCATCACAGGGTTTGAAATGATTCAAAAACAAATCTCTCAGTTTTTAGAAAAAATTGGGGTCGAAAAGATTGAATCATTGGATCAGCCATTTGATCCAAATCTACATCAAGGGATTTCGCAAGAGTCTCATCCAGATAAAGACGAAAATACGGTTGTTAAAGAAATGCAGCCGGGCTACAAACTAAACGATCGAGTGATACGACCAGCGATGGTGGTTGTATCAACAAAATAAAAAAGGAGTAAATTATGAGTCAAAAAGAATCATCAAAAATTATCGGTATTGATTTAGGAACCACAAATTCATGTTTTGCGGTTATGGAAGGCAAGGACGCGAATGTTATCGCAAATGCAGAAGGTGCACGTACAACCCCTTCAGTCGTTGCATTTACTGATTCTGATACCTTGGTTGGCCAAGTGGCCAAACGGCAAGCTGTTACCAATCCTGCCGGTACTGTTTACTCAGCAAAGCGATTTATTGGTCGTAAGTTTAGTGAATTATCTAAAGAAGAAACCAACATGCCATACGACGTTGTTGAACGTAAAGATGGTGGTATTGAATTTAAAGTTAAAGATAAAAACTATGCGCCACCAGAAATCTCAGCACGTGTTTTGCAAAAAATCAAAGCAGATGCAGAAGCCTATTTGGGTGAAACAGTAACCAAAGCAGTCATTACTGTGCCAGCTTACTTTAATGATTCTCAGCGTAAAGCAACCAAAGATGCAGGTGAAGTTGCTGGTCTCGAAGTTTTGCGTATTATTAACGAGCCAACTGCTGCGGCATTGGCCTATGGCTTGGATAAAAAGAACGACCAAAAAATCGCCGTTTATGATTTTGGTGGTGGTACGTTTGATGTATCAGTATTAGAAATTGGTGATGGTGTATTTGAAGTTTTAGCTACAAATGGTGACACTCATTTGGGTGGTGACGACTTGGATCAAGTTATTATTGACTGGTTGGTCGCTGAATTCAAAAAAGAACAGGGTGTTGATTTGAGTCAAGATCAAATGGCTGGTCAGCGTTTAAAAGAAGCTGCAGAAAAAGCAAAAATTGAGTTGTCTTCGACTCAGGCAACGGACATTAACCTGCCATTTATTACAGCAGATAACTCTGGCCCAAAACACTTGAATGTGAATTTAACTCGCTCAAAGTTTGAGCAAATGATTGAAGATTTCGTTAAGCGTTCGATTGAACCTTGTAAAAAGGCATTATCCGATGCTGGGTTATCGGCAAACGAAATTGACGAAGTTATTTTAGTTGGTGGAACCACACGTGTTCCAGCCATTCAAGATGCAGTTAAATCATTCTTTGGCAAAGAGCCAAGCAAGGGTGTGAACCCAGATGAGGTGGTTGCGTTGGGTGCTGCTATTCAAGGTGGTGTTTTGGCTGGTGATGTTCAAGATGTTGTTTTACTTGACGTGACCCCATTATCTTTGGGTATCGAAACATTGGGTGGCGTTTGCACCAAGCTGATTGAACGAAATACAACGATTCCATCCACCAAAAGCCAAGTATTCTCAACTGCGGCTGATAATCAAACCAGCGTCGAAATTCATGTCTTACAGGGTGAACGTGAAATGGCCAATGATAACCGAACCTTGGGTCGCTTTATTTTAGAAGGTATTGCACCTGCACCACGTGGTATTCCTCAAGTTGAAGTATCGTTTGATATTGATGCGAATGGTATTTTAAATGTAAAAGCCAAAGATAAAGGCACAGGTAAAGAACAAAAGATTACCATTACAGCTAGTTCTGAATTATCCGATGATGATATCGAACGCATGAAAAAAGAAGCGGAAGCATCTGCTGAGGAAGATAAGAAGAAGCGTGAGGCAATTGAAGCTAAAAACAATGCCGATAACATGATTTATCAAACTGAAAAGTTAATGACAGATTCAAAAGATAAATTAAAAGATGAAACAAAAACAGCATTGGAAGCGGCGATTGCTGAGTTAAAAGAAGCGTTAGCAAAAGAAGATGCGGATGCAATTAAAGAAAAGTCAGATGCCTTGCAAGCCAAGTTGCATGAATTTTCGCAAGAATTGTATCAAGCCAACCCTGAGGCAGCTCAAGAAGCCGCTCAGCAAGCTGGTGCAGATGCTGGGCAAGCGTCTGAAGAGCCTGCAGCTGAAGAAGCAAAAAAAGACGACAATGTTGTTGATGCAGAATATGAGGAAGTTAACGACAAGAAATAAAACGTTTCTTTGGGGGGGAGAATTGAACACTTATGGCCAAAGATTTATACAACATTTTAGAAATTGACAAAGGGGCAAACGAACAAGAGATTAAGCGTGCATATCGCCGCTTGGCTCGTAAGTATCACCCCGATGTTAATAAAGAGGCTGGCGCTGAGGATAAATTTAAAGAAGTTCAGTCCGCCTTTGATGTATTGTCTGATCCTCAAAAACGTGCGCGCTATGATCAATTTGGTGTTACCGATGATCAAGCTGGTGGTTTTGGCGGCGGTGGCGGCTTTGGTGGTTTTGAAGGCTTTAGCGGGTCTGCTGGGTTTGAAGATGCCTTTGGTGATATTTTTGAATCATTTTTTGGTGGGTCTCGCGGTGGCGGCGGTGGTCGTTCGTCTTCGCAGCAATCGGGCGAAGATTTACGTTATGATCTGACCGTTTCTCTTGAAGAGGCAGCGACGGGTTTAACTAAATCAATAGACCTTTTTTATTTGGATGTAAAATCAGGTAGCACACGATCATGCCAGCAGTGCAACGGTGTTGGTTATGTTGAAATGGTGCAACGGACCATTTTAGGAAGTATCTCTCAGCGATCGGCATGCCCAACATGCCAGGGAACGGGTGGCATTGAACGAGAGAAAAAGAAAAAGTCATTGGAAATAAAAGTTCCTGCGGGTGTTGAAACTGGCATGAAATTACGCATTAGTGGCGAAGGCAATGCCGGTGTTGGTGGCGGTCCGCGTGGTGACTTATTTGTGGTTATTACAGTCAAAGAACATGCCGTGTTTCATCGTGAAGGAAATGATTTATTCATCGAAATTCCAGTGCCAGTGACGCAATTGGTGTTGGGAACCAAAGCACGCGTTCCTATTTTGGCGGGTGAAACTGATTTGAAAATTCCAGCGGGTACGCAAGCGGGCACCAAGTTTCGCTTAAAAGGCAAAGGCATTAAAAGCATTAAGGGCTTTGGCCATGGCGACTTATTTGTGGTTGTTAATGTGGATATTCCAACCAGTTTAAGTAGTGAGGAAAAGACTCATTTTCAACAAATCTCTGCACTGCGTAATGACGAATCGCGCTTAAAAAAATCCATTGACTCGTTAGGTTAAAACCGACAGTCTTAATTTTTGTTTGATGTCTTTTCGAAATGTATCGTGTGGGTCCATTTTAGTGAGGTAGCTTACGAGGTCTTGTTTTTCGTTGCTTGTTAAGCATGCCAAGGTATCATTGATGGATTTATTGCCCAAACCGCCATGTTCAGCGGCCATTTGAATATCAAATGCGTGCAAGCGTGTCATTAATTGCTTAGAAAGCTCATCTTGCGATAATGTGCTAGATGAGGGGAGTGCAATGTTGATGTGCATGGTATCGTGCGAGGTAGATTGCATGCTGTGCCCAAAGGCAAATAAGCGTCCATCAATGCTTGATAGCATTTCTCGAATGATGGGGATAATATTGTGTAGGGCTGCTTTTGGTACGCCAATATCATAGCCAATGTAGCGCATATCGTTGGATTTTGCCCAACGGCGGTTGGCATCGGACACCTCGTGGCGCATGTGCCAGAAGTCCTCTTCTTGAGTTTGGGAGGTTGATAGCTGCATTGTGTCGAAGATGTTGGGGTAGTGTTCGGCAAGGCTTAGCCATAACTTATCAAGGTCCAGTTGTTGATGTGGTGTGGCAAATTTCATTAATAGCATCATGCTACTTGGGTTGGTTTCATTTGTTAATTGATCCTGCGCATCCAGGCATTCATGATCGATTAATTCGCAGGCGACCAGTTGCCCTTGGCTAACCTCATTCACGTGATGTCGATAGGCAGTGATGTCGGGTAAGGGGACATGGGCAATGGCTGAGCAGGTATCCAGCCACTGGGGTTGGGTCTGCAGTTTGATGCTGGTAATAAAGCCGCAGAGGCCTTGGGTGGCCGTACCATATTTGGGTATCATGCTATGGGTTTGATGCACATCTGCTTTTAATTGTTGGTTTTTTCCAAGCCCATCGATGATGTTAAGCGCAACCAAATGCTTGCTTGCCTTGCTTTGTTCGCCACCGGCATTGGTGCTCATAATCCCTCCGATGGTTGCAGAAAGGGCTGAAAAATGAACATCCCAACGCCGATGGATTGAGTCGCAGTAGTCATGCAATTCAGCCATGGTGATGTTGGGACTGCACGTGATTTGCTTGGTTGCTGGGTCGTAATCAAGTTGACGATGGGTGTAACGCAAGTAGATGATGAGAGATGCTTGGTTGGATGCGGTAAATTCAATATCACAGGCACGCACCAGATTGGTATTGCCACCCAGTGGCACAATGGTGGCATTGTTGCAATTGGCCCACTGAATAAGCTTTGTAATGTCAGATGCTTGTTTGGTGTCAACCAATACCCGAGGGATGTTGCTGGGTGTTAATGGTGCGTTGTAGGGGGCAATGATGGCCTTAAACTCGTCAGAAAGGTCATCATTGCCATTGCTTGTATGTTGATATTGGATGGTGGGTAGCTGGTCTTTAAATCGTGCTAAGATTGGGTTGGTCAGTCAACGAACATGGCCACCAATGCGATTAATATTGGCTGTATTGGTAGAAAACCCTGGAATCCCTTCCGCCCGTTGCAAATATTCAACATAAACGCCATCACCGGCACTGGTTAGGGCATATTGGGTAACATCTGGGCAATCTTCAACGGCCAGGTTGGTGTTTTCTTTAAATCCCGCATTTAAAAACTGCTGCCTTAAGTCATCAATGTCATCACAAAATCCAAGATTAACCAAGCCATTTACGCTAAGTGTGAAATGATTCGCGGCACCTGCACCATGGGCACGAGTGAGTGTTTCTGCGGGTTGCCAGTAGGGGTGGATTAAAATATTGTCAAAATATTCCGTCTGAAATGGTTCGTTTAAGTTTGTGAAAAGGTCACTATGATTGCTGTGATCGATTTTCATGCTAACAAATAGGTAATTGGGCATGCCATGCGTTAATGCTTCACCAGTGGCGGATAATGTAACCCCATATTGGTTGCCAGCGCCAATGCTCACTTCTTGAATGGCATTTTTTGTGCCTGATGCTTGGTTGGATGGCAGGGTTGCTTCAAACCCATAAATGCCAGCGCCAATAAGGTGCTGAATGAGCTTGATTCCAGAATACTTTGTTGGTGCACGTAAGGCCATGTGATCTTTGAAGTTATCTTCAATTTGGGTTTGCGTGAGACCGGATGTTTTTAAGAAATCAACCACGGGTCGTACACTTTCTTGCTTTAGATACGTGTTGAAATATTGATTAAAATACCCCATGATGCTCTTTTTGTTGTTGTGCGTGACCGGTGTTGCCAATAATGTTTGGCTAACGGTCTCGATATCTTGTCGTGTTGATGGTGCGGCACTTAGTGCACGTTTTGCGTGTTGTGTAGCCTTTGGCTGTGCGAAACGAGCACTTGTTCTTATTGCTGAAATCATGGGGGACCTCCATAGAATTAATATGCTTCTATATTACGTTTTTTTTAGATTTTAAATCAAATTATTTTTGATAAATAAAAATATTTTTTTATTTTTTTTTGTTAATATTCGTGTTAATTTTTTTAGATGTACAAAATATTATCCCTTCCACAATTAAAGTTAAATTC
This sequence comes from Candidatus Marinamargulisbacteria bacterium, assembly GCA_049889215.1. Lineage (GTDB taxonomy): Bacteria > Margulisbacteria > Marinamargulisbacteria > UBA817 > UBA817 > UBA817. The sequence continues at coordinate 59,891 of JBMHDV010000004.1, read as the reverse complement.
GTATGGATTAAGGTTTGAAAAAACCAAAGGGAGACTGTCCTTTTTTAAGAATAATAAAAACTTGGTTGAGCTAAATAATAGTAATGGCAAATGGTTGCCGTCCAATAAAGAGAAATGGAATGAGACGACTTTTGGGTGGGAGTTTATTAAATGCTTTAAAATAATGACTAATGCAAAATCACGGTTTGACTTCAGTGAGAAGGATTTTAATAAAAAAAACATAAAGGCGTTAGTTAAGATAATTATTTACAATAACAAAATAAAATTTTTATGCGGTTTTTATGAGAATTCGTTTTTGGGTACAAAATCTAGATTTTTACTTTTTGCTTCGCCTGAAATTAAAGATAAAGAACAGTATCCATTCATTGTTTTTGATGGTGAGCAATTGAAAATTTATAAGCAGCTTTATCAAACAAATGCGATACAGGGCTTGTATAAAGTCGATGAGGGTGGTGCGTTCTTTAATATTTCAAATAGCGCAGATCCAAACAAGAACTTGGGTTGCTGCACGCTGCAATGATAGAAATACGCACTATTTAACGTTATTATTAGCCTGATTTGGTTATGTTAATTTATCAAACGATTATACTCATTTGTGAAAACAAATGTGCACTAATCGCGACGGCTTTGTAATTTTGCCAACAAGCGCAAGATTTCGATGTACAGCCAAATCAATGTGACCATTAACCCAAAAGCGCCGTACCATTCCATGTATTTTGGTGCACCTTGTTGCGCGCCTTGTTCGATAAAGTCAAAATCTAGGACCAAGTTTAAGGCTGCGATGCCCACCACAATTAAGCTAAACCCAATGCCAATCATGCCATTGCCGTAAATGCTGGTAATGCCCATGCCAAAAAATCCTAAAATCATGTTGATGATCATAAAAAAGAAAAGCCCGCCAGTGGCTGCCACCATGCCAAGTTTAAAGTTTTCAGTGACTTTGATTTTGCCCGATGCATAGGCCATGAGTAAGGCAAATAAGGTCCCAAAGGTGAGGTAAACGGCTTGAATCACAATGCCGGGGTATTGTTGATTAAAAATCACGGATATTCCACCAAGAAACAATCCTTGGCATGCGGCATAAATGGGGGTTGTTGTTGGTGCCCATTCTTTTTTGAAGGCGGTAATAATGGCTGTTATAAAGCCACCAATGGCCCCCATCATCATTAAACCACCATTGGGGTTGACCCAGGTGAATGTTGCGGACACCATTAATATCATGAGGGCGATGAATGTTTTATTCACAGTGCCTTGAATGGTCATGCTAGTGGTTGTGTCCAAGTTTTTTACATTATTAAAAATTTGTGCATTTAATGCCGGGTTGGCGGTTTTCATTAACATTGTTTGCTCCTCACGTTGATCACTTTAATTGTAAATAAATTCATAAAGATATTCAATTCTTGCCTGGTTTGTTAAGCTAAAGTCATGCTTGAAAAAAATTCAATTCAGCGTGCAACTGTAACCGATCAAGGGAAGAAGGGGGAGGGCATTGTTTGGTTGGCAGATATGCCAGTGTATGTGCCAAATGTGATCCCAGGGGATGAGATCGAGTTCAAAGTCGTTAAAGTGGATAAACGACGTACGTATGGTAAGTTAATAACGCTACACCAGCCAAGTAAGGACCGTGTGGCGTCAAAATGCAGTGTCGCTGATCAATGTGGAGGGTGCCAACTGCAGCATCAGTCCCAGGATGGGCAAGTCGCATTTAAGGCCAAGCTTTTAACGGATCGATTATCGCGTTATGTGGATTTGGATGGTGTGAAAATTCAGCCTATGATTGTTGGTGATCGCCAGTGGGCAACACGTAATAAAATGCAATTTGCATTTGGGATGGGCCCACAAGGCTTAACGATTGGCATGTATGCGCCACGCTCACACCGTGTGGTTGATGTTCACTATTGTGAGGTAATGAGTGCGCCGATGAACCGTGTTTTGGTTGAAATTAAGGCGTGGCATCAGCAATTTCCTATACCGGTATTTAACGAGCAAACCGGAGAAGGTGTGTTACGGCATGTTAGCATTCGGCATTCGTACGTCACCGGGCAATTGATGGTGATGATTACCACCGCACAATCGTATGATTTATCGACATTAATTGATGGGCTTAAAGACCTGCCTGGGATGACCAGTATTTATACATCCGTTCAAGGGGACAAAACCGTGGATAATGTATTGGGTGATGATTTAATTTGTGCCTGGGGTGATGAATATATCGAGGATGTGGTGCATGGGTGTACCTGCCGTGTGTTGCCGGGATCATTCATGCAAGCCAACGGTGTTTTGGTCAACCGTTTGTATCAAACCATTGTGAAGCAGATTCAGCATGATCGAGTTTTGGACTTGTATTGTGGGACCGGTATTTTAACTTGCTCCGTGGCCAAATTTTATTCTGGTGTTATTGGTGTTGATTTTAATCCTGCAGCGATTGAAGATGCTCGGGCAAATGCAGCTAAAAATGCGGTGACGGCTCAATTTGAATGCTGTGATGTCATTGATTATTTGGATCAGTTGCCTTCTGGCCCTGCAACGGTCATTTTAGATCCACCTCGCCAGGGGTGCCATTCCTCAGTCTTGGCTGGAATCGTTCAAAATCGACTGGATCAAATTATTTACGTATCTTGTTACCCGGATACATTGGGGCGTGATTTACGAGATTTGGTGGCTGGCGGGTATGTAATTGAGTCCATTCAGGGGGTGGATATGTTTTGTCATACACCGCATATTGAGTGTGTTGTGGCACTGTCCCTCAAGTAGTAATTGTTAATTTAAAGTGCTATTTTGTTTCTTTTTTTGATAAAAAAATGGCTTTTCTTTAATAAAGGCGTTGGCTTTTAGCGTCATTTTGTTGTTTTTTGTGCACGTTTGATAATTAAAGGTGCTTTTTTGCCCATTTTTGTAGTTTTTTAATAGTGTAATTGATCTGGGTAATAACCAATGGTAGATGTTTGGTCTGATATTTTAAAATTGATAAAATCGTTATTTTTCGATAAAAATGATTGGTATTGATCTAAATTTTGCCAAAAACATCTTTTTTGGACCTATTTTTGGCTTTTTTTATGTACTTTAGATAAATCGACGTACTTTTTTGCCCATTTCTGTTGTTTTTCAATGGTGTCTTCTGGGGTGGACTTGATGACTTTCCCGGGAGTTCCAACGACGAGTGAAAAGGGTGGTATGACTTGATTTTCTAGAACAACTGCACCGGCCCCAATAATGCTTCCACGACCAATTTTAGCCCCGGAAAGAATAATTGCTCCAATACCAATAAGACAACACTCTTCTACGTGGCATCCATGTAAATTAACGTGATGCCCAACCGTGACATCATTTTCAACAATGCAGGGCAGGTCGTTTTCGAGGTGTAAAATACAGCCATCTTGAATGTTCGATCGTTCGCCAATCACAATCTGATTAATATCGCCACGTAGTACTGCGTTGTACCAAATGGATGCGTCTTTTTTTAACACCACGTTTCCCATGACTTGTGCGCCTGCGGCTATAAATGCTTCGGGATGAATGTTGGGGGTGTGTGTCATTACATTATCTGGTAAATTGAACTGAATCATGACTTTATCATATGCAATTGAATAGCGGTTAAGCAACCTTAAATAAACATGCATCTTACCGCTGATTTTTTACGATATAAATGGTGTAAGGGGCTTGCAATGCAATTTCAACAAATTTTTTTTCAGCTTTTTTTGACTAAATTGTGCGTTGTCACGTATAATTTTTGTAGTTTCATATGGAGATAACATTACATGGCCGGTCATAATAAATGGTCGAAAGTTAAGCATATAAAGGCAAAAGAAGATGCCAAAAAGGGCAAAGCTTTTTCTAAAGTTGGGCGTGATATTACCATTGCTGCGCGTCAGGGTGGTGCAAATCCTGACATGAATCCAGCCTTGCGTTTAGCCATTCAAAAAGCTCGGGATGTGAATATGCCCAAAGATAATATTCAGCGTGCGATTGAAAAAGGGGCTGGTACTGGTGAGGGCAATGATTTAGAGGAAATTGTTTACGAAGCCTACGCACCAGGTGGGGTGGCCATCTTGATTCGATCGTTAACAGATAATAAAAACCGTACGGTGCCAAATGTTCGCGCTGCATTATCGAAAGCGGGCGGTAGTTTGGCTAGCTCTGGTGCAGTTAGTTATTTGTTTGAAAAAAAGGGTGTAATTGTGTTTGATGATGATTGTGACTCTGATCAAGTAATGGAGTTGGCGATTGAGTCGGGTGCCGATGATGTGGATATACAAGAAGATGGTTCCGTTGAAGTGACCACGATGCCGGATGATTTTGAGTCTGTTGTTACCGCATTTAACGATGCATCAACCACATATTTAGACGCATCAATCGAAATGGTGCCACAAACGCGTATTTTATTGGATGTAGAAAAAGCAAAGGGTTTTTTAAAACTCATCGATAAGTTGGAAGACGATGACGATATCCAAGACGTTTTTCATAATGCAGATATTCCCGATGAGGCGGTGGAGGGGTAGATGAAGCGCTTACTTATTGGCTTATTCTTATTGCTTTTTTCGGTTGATGGGTTTGCTGTATTAAGTTACACGGGACTTACCCAAATTAATTCAGGTAGAGTGGTTCGTGGTGAACCGACTGGTGCATTGTTTTTTACGGTCGTCTCTGACGGTACTGATAGTCTTACTTCAATAAAAATTACAAGTGATGGTACTGATTTTCATACCACAGGACTCGATAAAATTACTGATTTAAGCTTGTATTTTGATGATGGAGATTTGTTGTTTGATTCTGGGGATACTAAAATTTCAGCAACTACAACAGACTATACCTCGAGCGCTACAAATACTATTACATTTACCATTAATGAATCAATTACAACTACCACAAAAACAATTTTACTTGTATTTACAACAGGGACAACAACTTCAATTGCAGATGAAATGACAATTGATGTAACAGAGGATAATACAGGGGCAATTACGGTAAGTGAAGCAGATATCGATATTGTTGGTGTGGATGCATCTTTTACAGATTTGTCAGGTACGACTAATTTAATATATGACTCAGATGCGACAAAGTTTAAAATGCTTCAATTTCAACTAACGCCTGATTCTGAAGGGTATTTCATTGAGAATATTTCAATATCCAACAGTGCTTCAACGTTTGATTCTACAGGTTCTAATAATGGTGTTTCTGGCCTTCATTTATATAAAGAAACAAGTGGTGCTGACTTTAATAAAGATGATGATACATTGCTAAAGTCGATTACCAATACGGAAAATGATCCAGTTACATTTAATTCAACTTCCTTAGCAACGTTTTCGTTTTCGTCAGATGATGGCGATAATCGAAAAATTACAGCAGCGACAACGTTTTATGTCGTGGTTGACCTTGGTCCTAGTACAAATATCGAAGTTAACGATGTTGTGACTCAAATTAATGCTAAGGTATCAACCATTACTGGTAATGGTGTAAATTCCAATTATTCATATGGGCCACTGAATGTTGCTGCTAAAGATTTTAACAATCGATCGGTGTCTTTGGCCGGTATGATCATTAAATCAATTGAAAATATTTTTCCCAGCATGAATGTTGCCGCGGGATTAACGGATATTCCCATTTTAAAATTTGTAGCGAAATCGGTTGGCATTACTACTCGACTTAGAACATTGGTGATATCTAATGACTCAAAATCATTTGACTCAAATGGGAATAATACCGGAATAACAGATTTAAAATGGATTAAGGATGATAGTGGTGGTGAGTATAGTGGCTATGGGAAAGATGGTCCTGGTAATAATCCAAATTTAGATGAGGATTTAGAGGTTGACTTCTTAATCAATGATTCATCTAAAGGAACATTTACATATGATAATGTTAAGGTTGATGTAGCTAGTGGTGTTGAACAAACTTTTTATATTCTGGCTGATTTTGGATCAAATATGAGTGCTGGTCAATCCGTAAGTCTGAATATAAGTGTTGATACTAAAGCCAGTTTTACAGGCACTGATATTAGTATTGGATCTTCATTTCCATTAAGTGTCACTCCAACACAAGACATCACCGTTGTTGATCCCGACTTTTTAGTAAAAACACCGTTGGATGCAAAAATTGATTCTAATGATGGTATTATTTTGGATAAAGATGTTGGCCTATTTTGTAATACCTCTGAACAAGCAGACTGTTCTTTAGGCGGCGGTGCTACTTACCGATTGGTTGCCGGAATGTATGATGTTTTGATGTATGTGTTTGATGTTGATGTTTACCGACAAGTAACAAATGCCTCATTTGAATTTAAGTCTCCTGGTTATTTTAGTGAAAATAGCAATGGGGTATCCAAATTGTCTCTATACTTAGATAAAAACTTAAACGGGGTATTGGACTCTACGGATGTGTTTTTAAGTTCCACGTCATCATTTAGTTCAGCGTCGCTTGCAACCATTTCCAATGTTTCTTTACCTCAAGGTACAGGTCAAAAATTATTATTATTGTTTGATTTGGGGCAACGTGTTAACCAAGCTGATGATGCTTTATCCATTCAATTATCAAATATTTCTATGGATGGCGGTGTTGTTGCTGGAATGGTGCCGAACCCGCCAACCCCGTATACGTATGATGTTGAGCCTCATTTACTAAAAGTTACAAGCCTGTCATCTGACATTTCTGATTCAAATGTGATCACACAGGACTCTGTATTTGATGTTACAACCGTTATAACTGCAGAAAGTACTGAATCACCTGTGAAAATTTCAGCAGATGCAGGTGCCCCAGTGGGTGGCCCCAAATTTTATTTGGACGGTGTTAAAGGAAAAGATCGTAGTTATGAATTTTCATCGACATTTAAATCAGGTGTTGGAAGTGGTATTGGGTTTATTGATCCATTTATTTCGCCAGCTACAAAGCAGCTTGTATTTCAAGTTTCGGCAGCTGACATTACCTCTGAAGGGAATTATCTAATTGATTACGATGTTGATTATGTTGTTCAAGATACAGATTGTGCAGGTAAGTGTTATTTGGAACACCCATCACGGTTAACTCGATCCAAAGGTGCGGGAACTAACTTTCAATCAGCTGTATCGTTTAGTGGTACAACTGGAACGAAAATAACGCCATCAATCTCGACAACCAATAAGGTTTATTCATGGACACTCCCTGGGTATGTTTCTTCGGCGCAAATACAGGTTAATAATCAATTCATGCCATTTAAAAATTATCAATCTGTTCCTCAAAATGCAGAGCTTAAGTTAACATTCGCTAATAAAGGCCACGATGTTGATCCGTCGAGTATTCAAGTGCAATTAAATGGACAGTTGTTGCCTGCTGAATCTCAAATCTCATCAGGATCATCTGATAATTACTTCAGTTATGACGTAACAAAAGGGGAATTGATTATCCAGTCTATTGGACAAAGTAGTGGTCAAGTTACAATCATGGCCAATGATTTATTTGGCCAAGCCTATCCACAAGCTCCAATAGTGTTTTTTACAAGTTCAGAATTACAAATAGAGAAACTTTTGGTTTATCCGAATCCATATTCTCCTTCCATTCAGACCGATGGCTTAACCATCGGGTTTTCTCTGACTCAGCCAGCATCAGTAAGTTTTAAAATATTTGATTCAACTGGTCGTGAAGTAACCCGACTAGATTCTGAACCATTTGATCTTGATTATCAAATAAAAAAATGGCCTGCAAAATTATTATCAAATGGAAAATTTATTAGTGCTGGAAATTATTACATTAAAATGACAGCTGTTGGAAATGATGGTAAACGTGTGGTTTCAACAACCAAGTTGGCGGTGTATTAATGATGGTTAGGTGTATTGCGTTATTGGTGATTGTTTTTTCGATACAGAGCGTATCGTCTACTCAAATGCCAGCACTAAATATCCAGACATCGATGACATCCGCTCGAGAAGCTTCGTTCGGTAGAATTACGCCTTATGAATCCGCGGCAATTGGAAACGTGATGGTTAATCCTGCGTCCTTGGGTGGTATTTCATTTAATCAATTCTCCATTTCAAACTATCAGTTATCCGCTCAATTTGATTATCGTCATGTTATCGCTGTTTTTCCTACAAATGATCATGTTTTTTCAATCGCTTATGGATCGAATGTTACCGCAGGGTTCATCCAAACATCATTGGTAAATAATGTAGTGTATGATGTTGGTTCATTCTCTTCTGGATTTGATGTTTTACATTTTGGTTATGGTCGTAAGTTAAACGAAGGCTTTTTATTTGCAGATTATTTTAACTATGGGTTTGGTATAAGTGTGTTAAGCCAAGTCATTGGATCAACTCGTCGTTCACCCGCATATGGATTGGACGTGGGATTTATTGGTACTTCTTTTTTTGATTCAGGGCTATTTAACCGGATTGATTTTGGCTCATCCATTATTGGTGCTTTGTCTACAAATTTACCTGCATGGGAATATGATTCGACGATTGGCACATCTCAGGAGCAACAAATGGAACGACAATTGTATGCAGGTGCAAAAATAACCATGTTAAATTACACAACAGTTTTGCATACCGGTGTTTATGCTCAAACATTGCGAATTCGGGATTTTATGATTGGTTTGGAACAGTCCTTGGGTGATTCATTAAAATTAAGAGGGTCTACGACTTATGATTTCTTGCAGGAACAACAGTTTGTTTATCACTTCGGTATGGGACTCTTTTTAGATCGTGTTGCTGGATTTGGTAATAGTATCTATGGGATGAACCTTGATTATAACTATACAATGTATCCATTTCCTCGCTCAGATGATGCATCTCATACCATTAGTTTATCATTTCTGGGACAATCAACAGACTCTCGACCCATTGTACTTACACCAGAAAAATCTTTAGAAACAAGTTCAGCTTTCGTTGATTTTAATGGAACATCTGACCGAAATGCAATGTTGTATATTTATAATGGCGCGAGTTTAATTGGCCAAGTTCGTGCTGATAATAATGGGAAGTGGGAGGTCAACGACCTTTACATCAACTCTGGCTATAATCATATTACATTTCGATCCAAATCAGGGAATAAGGATCTTTCAAAACCATCAATCCCTGTTGTGATTCATTACGATCAAACACCACCTGAAATCACCCCAATAGTGAATGCACTTCAAAATAGAGTTGCGGTTGAATTACATTCAAATGAACCACTTTCCCAAGCCAAATTGGTTTCAGGGAATCAAGTTATTCAATTAAAAGAAATAGGTAAAAACCGTTATTCTGCGGTGGTTGACCTCCCTGAATCTCTTCAAACAGGTGCTCCGCTTCCTGATAAAATGTTAGCGTTTGATATTATTGCTGCAGATAAAATTGGGAATCAAGCACCCACATCGTCAGTTTCATTTTTTGTCGAACCGATTTTCCCGTCAGATCAAACAGTTGTATACAATGATGCGATAACAGTATTGGGATATGCATCACCATATGTAGAAGAGATATCTGTGAATGGAAAACGTTTGGAAACAGATAAAAATAATGCTTTTTCATCGTCCATTGAACTTGATTATGGCAAGCAAATAGTCTTTATTGATGTTAAAACACAAAATGGTCAGCGTATGCGGTATCACGCAAGATTGTTGTGTATGAAGCGATTTCCTGACATTCCAAAGTTTGCAAAGTATCGACGAGATATTGAGTTTTTAGCGACATTGGGATTCGTTGATGGTAAGGATGATGGCTTGTTTCATCCCGACGAAGAAATGACTCGTCGTGATGTAACCCTGGCGATTGCACGACAATTGGATGTTGAACCTAAACAGCTTGATTTTGATCCGTTTTTAGATGTTCCAAAAACAGATCCAGATGCGGGACTAATATCTGCTGCCGTTGACGCAGGGATCACATTTGCATTTGCTGATGGTACCTTTAAACCAAATGACAAAGTATCGTTAGCTGATGCGTTTAAAATGCTAAATAATTCGGGGGTTATTGATAGTGAGGATATGGTTGTTAGTAAGAAGCCAATTAAACGTTTTGAATTTGCGCTTTATTTTAAGCAAGTTCGTCGTTATGATCAACGTGTAAATTATTTGCTTGATTGGGAACAGGGTTACAACATTACTGATTGATATCAATGGGATCAACGTTTAGAGTTGGATTAATTGGGGCTGGGGCTGTTGGTGTCTATTATACGTCATTACTGAGTGATCGAGATCGTCATTTTACACTTTTTACCCGTTCAGTTGATGCATACACTAACCCAACAATTAAAATTGACTCTGTATTGGGAGGACATGAATGGACACCCGATGTCGTTCATCCATTGGGCGAAGGGTTGTCATATGAATTGGATATGCTGCTTGTGGCAACTAAAGTGCATCCGGAAATTAATTTGCCAGAACTCATCTCTCCGTATCTTTCTAAACAAACGGTGGTTGTTTTAATTCAAAATGGTATTTTTATTGAAGATCAACTAATGAAAATGATTCGGCAACCAATATTAAGGGCACTTGCTTTTATTTGTTGTTATCGACATGATTATCAGTACATTGAACATATTGATTATGGGCCATTAACAATTGGAATTAAGCAAACGGGTGAGGATGCATTGTTAGCGCAACAAGCATTAAATGTCTTTGAAAAAAGTGAGATTGATGTGTCTATCGAATCAAATATTGATTTAGCAATTTGGAAAAAACTAGTCTGGAATGCACCGTTTAACCCATTATCTGTATTGCATGGTGGCGTATCAACAGATCAATTATTGAATTCTTCAGATTCGTTTCATCAAGTGGTTATGATAATGGATGAAGTCATCAACGTTGCTAATATTGCTGGAGTTCGAATCTCTGAACAGTTTCGTGAAAAAATGATATTAAATACACGAAATATGGCACCTTATAAAACCAGTATGTGTTTAGATTATGAGTCAAACCAACCCATCGAATTGGATGCCATTTTAGGTAATTTTATTGCGTATGCAAAAGCGTGTGATATTGAAGTTCCTATGGCGGAATCTGTTTATCATCAATGCATGTCACTTCTTAAACCAATTTAATTAATAAAAATAGATGTTTAAGTTCAGTTCATTATGGGAATACCTTATTGAATAGGATAATTTCATGAAACTAATTCGTATTTTACTAAGTATCTTTATATTAGGTAGTATTCACGTGCATGCTGTCACTGGAAATGTGAATGTGCAATTCCTTTTGGGCAATACTGAAACTGGGGTAATGGAAGGAAATTACACTGTTACTTTTTCGTTATTGACATCACGAGATCAACCATTAAATGAGGCCATTTGGAATGAGTCTCATACAATTTATATCACCCAAGGTAAGGTGTCTGAGGTTTTAGGGCAAAAGCGGCCATTAAATTATCATTTATTTAAAGGTGACGATGTATTTTTAAATTTAAGTTTCCAGGAAATTGATGATACCGTTACGGTTCCCTTAATTAGTGTCCCAGGTGCTGTTGTTGCTAAGTATTCAGATTATGCTAGAGAATTGGAATATACGGAATCATGGATGAAAGTAAATACCGTTAATCACCGCGTAGGTATTGGCATTACTCAAAACTTAACTGTTCCTTTTCAGGTGGTGGGATCAGCAAATATAACTTCTGTAAATGCAACGGGTGAACTTCATAGTCCAGATGGCTATAATGTACACCAATTGGATTATTTGAAATTGGTTAATTTGGATGACTATTCGTTATCTCCTTATGATGCGCCATCTCGAACAGACAATAATGCTCCGACGCGTGATGTTGTATTTGTAACCACTGTTGGTAATGTTGGCGTTAATATTGATGTTACTGCAAATATACAAGAGCCATTGCACGTATCTGGTAATTTAAAAGTGGATCATGCTGCAATTAAAGGGAATAGTAATATTGAATTAGTTGGTACATCATTGGCGTCAACAGGGACCTACAATAGTGAAAAACAACTGATTTGGAATTCTCAAAAAGGTTTTTTTCGTGCTGGTGAATCGAGTAGTAGTAAATGGAGCTCTGAAAATAGTGGTAACTATTCTGTTGCTTTTGGAAAAGGGAATGAAGTTTCAGGCGATTATGGTAGTGCCGCAGGTGGTGATAATACTGTGTCACGACCGTATTCTGTGGTTGCAGGCGGTTTAGAAAATACAGTCGCTGTAAAAGAGTCTGGTGTTTTATCAGGAAAAAGTAACAATGTGAATACTGCTGTGAATGGTGGAACGGTGATTGCCGGTGGAAATAATAATGAAACACGGTCAGATTATGTCTTTATTGGTGCTGGTCAAAATAATCAAATATTAGCAACATCAGATCATGCATCAATTTTAGGTGGTAAAAATAATGTTATTCATGCCGGTTCAAATTACTCAGCAATTCTTGGCGGAAATGGTCATGAAATTTATGGCCAATATAGTTATGTATTAGGTCAGAACTCACGGGTTGGTAATTCAAATTCCTCGACAGATGGGGTGTTTATTTTTGCCGATACGTCGTCTACAGATGAATTTAGAAATAATAAAGCCAATCAGTTTTTAATTCGTGCTAAAAATGGGGTGATGGTTGGTCTTAATGACGTCAATATGAATGTGCCTAGATTTATTAAAGACGATGAAGAAAATCGAAAATTTCCACCTGAAAATGCACCACAAGTTGAGGATCATACAATATGGTCCGCAGGCGATATTGTGGCTGCTAAAATTACTGATTCTGGGCAGCTTGAGTTTAATTATTTGGTTGGGGACGGCCGATTTATCACTAATATTTCAAGTTTATGGCAAGGTGATAGTACCAATCAATCAGTATATGTTGAAAATAAACGGGTTGGTATTGGTGGAAATAATGATGCGGATCCCAAAGACTCATCCTTGTTTATCAAACAGACCGTTGATCATCCCGCGATTATTAAAATTCAATCCAATGCAGTGGATCCATCCGCGCTTTTAATTGGCTTTAATGATCAAAATAAAGCGCTAATTCAAAATAATTCAAACTCTTCAATGTTATTTAAGTACAAAGCGAACACGGTAGCTGAGATGACGGCTAATGATAATGGTGAATTTTATATTCATTCAAATGTTGGTGTAGGGGTGGAGAACCCTGATGATAAATTGGACGTCGAGGGAAGTGCTCAAATTACTGGAAAGCTTAATGTGGCCGAGATTGAGGCGTCAGCAACCATTACTGCCAATGCATTTGTTGGTGATGGTAGTCAATTAACGGATGTGCCAGTTTGGTATATGACACCTTCAGATGGTACGCCCGCGAGGCAATTGGTTTTAAATAATGATGGATTGGTTGGAATTGGGGCTGTTACTTCAAATATACAGGCATCGTTACATATTGGTGAATCTAACTCTAATATTCCACAATTACGTTTGGAAGACACTACAGCTAGTAACCGATATACAACAATGACATCATCGAATCATTTTAATTTAACATTTCATAACGTTGCTATTAGTGATACTAAAATCATTGATTTTGTGCGAGAAAAAGATGATTCTTCATCTCAATTACTATCCATTCGGGCGAATGGAAATGTCGGTATTGGCAAAGATCCTGCAACCGCATTTAAGCTGGATGTTAATGGTAACGTGAATGCGACAAAGTTTTTTGGGAATGGGTCTGAACTGTCGGATGTACAGTTAAATGCTATTCAAAACAACGCTGTAACTTTTAATGCAACAGTAGAACTTAATGATGTTTTAAAATTAAACCCTAGTAACTCTGACCCATGTGATGCAGATAGTGCAGGATCTTTATATACAAAAAATGAAATGTTAAATGGAACGAATGTGATCGCATTATGTTTTTGTACAGGAAATAATTCTCGAGCAGTTATTTCACCCGCTGGTGCTACGTGTGAATTCTAGAATTGTTTGTTTATTTATGACCGAATTATGGCAAGCCGTATTGTGTAGGTAAGTGTCACATTCTAATAAAGAACTGTGCTAAGATTAATTGATATGGGAAAAACGAATCCGGTTGAGGCTTATCGATTGGCTGGAAATTATAGTGCCGCTACTGATTATTTCTTTAAGCTTTCAAATGAAAAACGTATTCCAATGTTACTTGACTTTGCGTTTATCCAATTTTCTCGCTATCAATATAATGAGAGTTTGACCTTTTTTTTAACTTACATCCAAAAAATGAAGCCAACAAAATTAAATTCGATGGGCCAGTTTTTAATTTGTGAGTTGGGCTATCATTTTCCACACTCAAGTTCATTGGCGGTGGTTAAGGAATTTTACGGTGCGTTTAAGGCACATGAAAAGGTGGTTAAACCATTTCGTATTGAGAGTATTTATGTTTCTATTTTCCCGATGACATCCTATATTTTTAAAGGTCAATGTGACCATTGTGACCATGAATTTGAAATAAGTACGGATGTAACATTATTGGTAGATTTTTATGGGCCATGCCCCTGTTGTTTCAATTCTTTTTCATTTAACTCGGCGATGATTGAATCATTTTTAGAGTCTTCTAAATATACATTTCCAACAATTAATACTGCATCTTGGTCATTTACAACATCAATATCACCATTGATTCCCAAGTTGTTGATGAGTTACAACGATTTTTTAGTTCAATTAATGGTTGGTGGAAACTTTAGATGAAAACGATAATGTACTCACCCAGAAATTCTGGTTTTATTTTCAACCGTTTTCAATCACTAACAAGACATTTTATACATCATTTTAATTTTGTTACAAATATTGATTCAAGACATTTTTCGTGTAAAAAAAACATTTGTTTTTATAAGCAAAAACCATACTCAAAACATGACCTTTTTTCTATTTATAATTCGGAAAGAGATGACTATTTTACCTATGTAGAGTCATATTTAAAGCACTTTGTTGATAGGGAAATTGATGATACCATGCATGATTTTTTGAATGATTGTTTTTTAGAGATGATTGCACGTTATCACTTGGTTAAAGAGATGCTAGTTAACCATGATGTTGACTATCTTTTTATTTGTACATCAGAAATGTATTTGATTGATTTGGCACGTGAAATGAATGTGAAATCCATATTTTTGGAACATGCGCCGAATTTTTTTCCTGTTAATATTCTGGGTACGAATACAATGATTCCGTCATCAGAGCTCAAATTTCCTGATTATATTATTTCGGAAAACCAACTCACTTCTCGACATTGGCGTTATCAATGTAATCAACTTAATCAATCTCAAACACAAATTATTGAAACCGGCTTACCATTAGATAATATGATTGTGCCAAATGATTGTGTTAAACGAGATAATAATATGTTTACCATCGCGATTTTTAATACTTGGTTAGGTATGGGGAGATTTGAAAATATTTTTCAAAATGAGTTTAAATTAATGACATTTTTTGATCAATTATTTTTGCTTTTGAGTGATTTGTCAAAAATAAAACCGTTAAGAATAATATTAAAAAATCATCCAAAATTGGAACAAAATGCCTATCAAACACGAGGATTTTACTACGGATTGGCAAAAACATATTCAATTGACGAATTTATTATTTCTGAGGATTTAGAATCTACTATTCAACAAGCTGATTTAGCAATTACTTTATGTAAATCATCCTTATTGACGGATCTTTTATATGCACGAGTACCAAGCATTATTTTCGAATTATACGACGATGGTATTTATTCGAATTTTGATGATTTTAATGATATTTTTCCGATTGTTTCGTCGTCTGAAGACCTTTATTTAACATTAAAAAGACACATGTGTTTACAGGCGCATGGAAATTACCGAAAAAAATTGGCGAATATTCATCAAAAATTTGATTTAAGGCTGCGATCTGTCGATGAGAAATGTCATAAATTAATAGATTTTTTGGCTTAATTTCCTCAGATAATGTTTTAAGTTAAATTATTCTTTGATTTTATAACTTTCGAAGAAATCGTTAAAGACGATGTTCGGCTATTAATTAAAAGTGGTTTTATTTAGTAAAATACCCCTTTTTTTTTTAGCCAGATCAATCGTCAAAAATGAACTTAAATTATGTTTAAAGATGTGAAAAAACGGGAATAACATAATGGTGAATTCATGAACCTTATAAAATCAGCTTTTCTACTTATTTTTATTAATTGCACCATATTCTCATTGGATGGGTCGGCTGCGGTTACATATTCAACTGAAGCGACTGCGCCAACTCAAATTTCATTGGATGGCATCTTGACCCCATCCCCATTTCGACAAATCAATAATCGGTTTATTTCTGAGATTATTTTGTATGAAAAATCACAAATGGTTCCAACTGTATCAATTCAAAAAGAGATCGATGTTACAAATAATTATTTTCAAACAAATTTGGATGTTTCTGATGAATTAATTCCATTTTTTGAGCTAGGTAATACGATATACATTCGTATTCAATTTGATGAAGAATTGGTTACTGAACTACCTTTGGCCTCAATACCCTACGTTGTAAAGTCATCAAATGCGTTGCGTACGAACCGATTTATTGATTCTAATAAATTTTCGATTGATTATTCAAATCAGCGTTTTGGTGTTGGAAAAGCAACTCCGGAATCCATGCTTGATATTGTTGGAACTGCAAATGCAACAGGTGTATTTATTGGTGATGGGTCTAGGTTATTTAACTTAAGATATCAAGGTGAAGATAATTATAACTCGTTATCATCTGAAAATGGGCAATTTAATATTGTTACGGTTAATGCAACTGGCCGCGTCCTCATTGGCGCTCCAACAACAATTGGTACGCCACATGCACATTTAACAACGTATGGTTCGTTATTATTACAAGCTAATTCAATGGCGACATCTAATATATTCTCAGGAGCTGGCTCTCGATGGATGTGGCATGGTGATCGTGATATTCTTCGAATAGGTTATACGGCGTCCAATTATTGGGATGATGATGTTAGTGGTGATCATTCAATTTCGATGGGGTTTTCTGGGGTTGCGTCAGGCAAATATTCTATTATTACAGGTGGTTACTATAATCGAGTTGTTGCAGATTCATCCATTATTGGTGGCGGTTCAGAAAATGAAATCTTGGGCCCGGATTCGATTATTTCTGGTGGTCAGAAAAATTTAATCATAACCTCAAATTCAGTAATCCTTGGTGGAATGCAAAACCAAGCGAGTCAAGATGCACTGGTTTTGGGCGGTTTTGATAATAAATCATATGGTCAAGGCTCGATAGTATCTGGGTTTCAAAATGTAGTTCGCGGTGATGGAGCCATGGTGTTGGGTGGAAATAATCATGAATTGAATGCCCCTGGCTCGATAGCTTTTGGTCAAAAAGTACGTGTTGATGAATCGCACGCTAATGCAGTTGTTTTTGGATTAACAGATCAATATTCACAATCAGCTGTTTCAGGAAGTATCCAAATTCAAGCAGATAATGGGGTTGGTTTAAATGCGGTTCCAAGTGGAAACCAATTTGCGATTGGCGGGTCGGTTGTTGCGGATGGCTTTATTGGTGATGCATCTTTAATAAAAAATATAAAAAGCCCTGAGAGTGTCTGGCAAATGTTAATTCCTAGTTTACCCAATCATTTGGTATTTGATGGAAAGATGGGAATTGACCGCTCTTCCTTAATTGAATCTTTAAATGTTAGCGGGAGTATTCATTTAAGTGGTGAAGCTGTTGCAAGTTCAGGGACGATTCGTTATTTTGACGACACGTTTGAAGTATATAAAGACGGTCAGTGGCAAACACTTCAAATGGTGGATACTAATACAACGTATAATGCCACGGGTGCATTGGCACTTGATGATCAAACAAAAACATTTCATATGGCATCAGAAAATGTAATTATTGGTCAGGTCCTTAAATGGAATGGGGATGCGTGGGTGCCAAGTTTTGTGGATCAATTTGATGAAGAGGCTCACTCTTCCCGATTAATGAATGTGGCGTTGTCAAAGCGATTAGTCATCACTTCAAATAATATGCTCATTAATGTTCCTGAAACCTTGAGCGGTTATTCGTTGCCCGATAATACATTGTCAGTATTTGTTGATGATAATCACCAAACAGCGGCGTATTTATCTGATCTTGCCACGGCCGATGAAAAGAAACTATCGATTTCAGTTGATCCGCCTGGTATTCATTTTCAAGGGGTTTATCAAAACGGCTCATTTCTTCAATCTCAATCTGTCGGTGGTGGTATGGAAGTTGTTAATAATCAGTTTTTGATTTCATTGGATGATGCGATGGGAAATAAAGTAGACGTTTTAAAAATGAGCTCCCAAAATATTCTTGTTATGGGAGATGGGGTATCCCCAGAGTTGCCATTCTATGTTGGTGGACGGTTAGGATCTAAATCCTTGATGACCTTTGGGGATGAATCACAAGCTGGTATCTATTTGAAGAATGAATTTTTTCGGTCATGTAGTATTTATGATTATTCTTCCCGGATTTGTTATGGTGACCAGGCGGAGGATCGAGCGGTAATGATCGAACAATTGAATAATGGAAACCTTACAATTCAGTCCGGCCCTTGGGGCAAAGATATTCTTTTTAAACAACAAGATCAACTATTTGCTCGGGTGCAGCGTAGCTATACTGGTGAGACCATGTTTGGGTTAAGTTCAAGGTGGCTTCGTTCAAATATTGATATCAAAAACGGGTCTGTTCATGTTTCAGATGGTTATGGGCTTGGTTTTTATAATTTGGGTCAGCAGCGTTCGGGACTTGTATTCAATTCAACGAAACCAACCCCAATTAAAATTTATACATCAGGTAATTTTGTAACCCCAAATGTATCAATTTCAAAAGATTCAAATGTAGGTATTAATGTAACAGCAAATGCGCAATATGATTTATTTGTAAGAGACCCGGGTGCTAGTAGAGAGCGAATTTTCCAATTAGATGCAGCGAAAAATTCAGTTAATGGCCTTGAATTTTTGGTTGATGAAAATAATGATAATTCGTTTGACTCAGATGGAGAAACGTTTGCAATGACACTCTCTGTGGATGATGATTTGGATTTAACAAGAAACAATGCATCGGTTCTAAAGATTCAACAAAATAATATGATTGGTTTTCTTGATGATTCACCGTCGGTTAATTTATCTATAAAAGCTCCGGTTACTTTATTGAATCAGTCTGGTTTATATTTTAAAGAGGTTGATGGTCAAACATCTTATCCAGCAATGGTTATGGATGCTAATGAATTGGTGATTGATTCATCAAATACTATTGATGTCATGACGGCTGAAGAAAATGTTGCTTTGGAAGTTGGTAAAAATGGTGTGGCAGTAAATAAGCGTCAAACAATCTCACAGATTCTAAATCAAGCGATTGGTTTTGATGTTGGGGGATCAATGATTGTTGATGGTGATATCTATAATTCGTTGGATGATAAAATATTTCCGTTAGATGTAAAAAATGATGTTGGTGATAATTCGCTTCGTATGGTGAAACGAATTAAAATAAATGATGCCTCAGGGTTAGAGTTTAGCGGTCAAAATACCGCAGAATCACCGTTAAAGATTGCTGCGAAACCCTATTATAATCGGATTAAATTGCCTGATGGTACCGTGTTTACGGCAACTGGTAATACGCCATTACGGCTTGTTGGAAAGGGAATTACTGTTAGTGCTAATAATATCGTTGATCGGTCGGTGGATGGGGCATTAACATTTGATCAAATTGAACTGATTAATGATTTGATCTCTGGAGGGGAAATCAGTAGTGACCTAACGATAAAGGGTGATTTTGTGGTAACTGAAAAAATTAAAGGGGATGCATCTGGGCTTCGAGGTATTCCTTTTCGTTGGGAGCAAGTTACACGGAATAGTGTCGATATTCCAGATCCAGATGATGCCCCAACTGACTATTATGATGAAGGTGAAATTTATTACAAATCAGGTAGAATCGGTATTAATACGAATTTTCCAACAACTTTGCTCGAGGTTGTTGGTACGAGTTCTATAAATGAGGCCATTGCATCGGAAGGCATTACCGTATCCAATTTAGTTGGATCTGAAAATATTTATTTGAGATCTTCACATGGACTTGGATTTAACTCCAGAAAAAGTTCTGTATTATTTGGACGACATGGGGATAGTCTTACCGATCCTTCTTTCGAGCGGTTATTGGAAATAAAAAATGACTCTCAGTTTTTGTTAGGTGCACAATCATCATCGTATTTGGTTGACATTGGTCAATCCAACCCTTTTGATAAAACATCCGTTCTATTTGATGGTGCAACAGGGTCATCGATCACACTTGGTCGAGATCAATCATTAAATATATTTCGGGTTTTGTATGATGATACAGGGACACGAACACCAGTTTCATTTGTTAATCCAAATTTACAACTGCAATCTTCTTCAGACCTTCTACTTTATGTGAATCAAAATAAACAGGCTTTAAAATTTAATGATCAAGGTCAGTTGGGTATTTTTTCTTCCAAAATTAAAAATACGTTGGATGTCAGTGGAAATGTTTCAATTGGTTTTAAAGAAAAGGTTCATTCCAACAGTTTAGCGGTTAACCGAAATGTTGGCGTTGGTTTAGATGCGACAACTTTACCAATTTATGATTTGGAAGTGAGTGGGTCTGTGATTGTTGGTGAACGTTATTCAGAAGAAATTCCTAAAGGGGTTTTTATTAATGGTGATGGTAGCTATAGGTTGTTTGTTGGAACATCCAATGTGATTCAAGACGAACGTGTTATAGCCAATGGAGACTTATCAATTAAAAATGGTCGATTAACCCTTCGCAATGGTATGGATGATTCACTTTTAATAGAGCGGAATAACCCATCAAACAAACATGATGTTATCGAACAATTAGAAGCGGATATTGGGTTCAAGTTTAATAGTTATAATGGATTTTCGTGGAATGCCTTTCGTGACGGGTCTTGGCAGCCGAATTTGATTTTATCACCAGATGCTTGGTTGGGTGTTGGCGGGCAGCCACAGGTACCATTCCATGTGATGGATTCAGATCGTGATGTTCAGCTTGAAATTAAATCTGGGACCAGTGCGTTAGTTCATTTAAAACATGGTAGTGATCAAGCAATTATTGGAACAGCCTCAAAAGGGTTATCAATAAAAGTAGGCTCATCTTCATTTACAAATGCTGAATTGATTATAAAAAATAATAAGGTGGGGATAAATACAGACCCTATCGATAACTTTGATGTGAATGTTAAAGGGAACCTGCATGCAGATAGCTACCTTATTTCAGATCGATTAAATTCATCTGGGTTTCATGAATTTCAATCAGTGCCCACTGGTGTCATTATCCTTTGGAATAGTTCAGGTACTATTCCTGCAGGGTGGGCTGAATGTAATGGATCGAATGGATGCCCCAATATGGATGGGCGCTATGTGAAGTCTGTTAATGCAAGCTATAACGTTAAAGATGGCCAGAACAACTTTGTTAGTGGTGGAGTTAAAGATCAGAGAATGAGTGATACGTACCACTCGCATACATCAGTAGGTCATTCTCACACCGTTGATGACGGTAAGCATAAGCATACCATTGACTTTGCATCGGGTGGTGTTAGTTCTAAAACCACCGCAAGCTCCACTGCGTATGCATCATCAAAAGTTGGCGATACTGAAGAATATACAGTTTTAAAGCCAGGTATAACACATAATCATAGTTTTAATGATAATCATAGTCATGATAACATTACGTTTGAAGGTGGGGGGCATGGAAGCTTACATGGAAGCTCTGAGACAACGAATCACTCGCATACCTCAGCAGAAGAGCACGGTCATGATTTTGATAATCGACCAAAATCGCGGGTCGTAAGGTATATTATAAAGGTGGCAGAATCATGATTAAGCGTATTCTGTTTCTATTGGCTTTTATGTCACTTTTTGGTTTTTCTAAAACGATTACCTATCAGGTGATTGTATTTGATGATGCGACCCAAGCACCGTTGCAAACAACACAATCGATTCCAATAACTTCGTCATTTATCGATGGTGGAAATAATGAATATTTTAGATCAACCCAAGATCAGCATATTGCAGATGGCTTGGTGAACGTAAATATTGTATTGGATGTTGATCAATTAAATGATGTATTGGTTTTTGATCAACCGAACTTACGTATTAAGTTAGAGTTATTAGACGATATTATATTTTTACCCATTTCGTCAGTATCATTGGCTGTTTTATCTAAGTTGACGGATAAAACATTACAACTTATGGACGATGAACTGTTTTATGTTGATTATTTAAATCGTCAAATTCGTATTGGGGGGGCTAGTTCAACTTCTGCAGATCTAATGATTAATGGTGAATTAAAAGCCACCAAGTTTTCTGGAGATGGAAAGCGAATTTATAATGCCAAAGGGTCCGGTTTAAATGATGATCATTCCTTAGAGGCTAACCTATCAAGAACGTGTGCCCCAAATAACTCTGATTTGTCGTGTCAGTATGGTAGAGATATTGTTTTTGTTGATGCTCAAGCATTTGTGGGTGTTCAGCACAACACGCCAAAGATGCCACTGGATGTTATTGGACGAACGTTATTTTTGAAATCACCTGAAGCTTCAGGTGGCTTATTATTTCCGCTACCAAAGCAACAATCAATATTTGCATGGGATCAAATATCGGGGGCATTGAAGGCTGGGTATGTTACTCGAAACTTAAGTGTAGAAGAGGCAGGGTTTCCTCAAGCAAGTGTTGCTCTTGGTGAAGACATCGTCATATCTGGGCGTAATTCAAGTGTTTTTGGTGGAAAGCATCATACATTGAGTGGTCAATACTCTGCAATTCTTGGTGGGCAATCCCATGTCATGGATGGTAACTATTCGGTTATACTTGGTGGTCAAAATGATTCTGTATTACGTAGCTATGTCATCAATGTTAATGGTCAAAATAATGAAGTAAGTTCAAATTATACAGTTTTGCTAGCATCTGACAAAAATCAACTGTCCGGTTCTCATCAAACGATTATTGGGCACAATAATTTGGTTAATGGTGAAGATGTGTTTGTTTTTGGAAATAATAATCAAGTGAACGCAGATCGTGTAACCGTGATTGGTGATGGTGCCATGGTTAATTTTTCAAAGTCATTTATTATTAATCAATCTTCAACACAATTGGCTCAACCTACGCAAGCGAATCAAATCATGTGGATGTTGGATAATGGGGTAGCGATTAATACAATGGACCATTCTGAAGCACTTGTTGTGAGTGGCTCAGTAAAAGCGGATTATTTTTATGGTCGAGGTTCTCAATTATCGAATGTGTCATTTGTCGATAAATATTGGCTATTGAATAAAGATGTCATGACACTTTCTGGGTACTCGATTGGTTTGGGTACTGTTTTAAAACGGGATAATAAAGTGAATTTAAAATCAGGTCTTATACTTTCTTCGGATGGATCTTCGGTTCCGGGAACATTAAGTTATGAGTATGGCGATTTGGTTGGTTACGGAGAGATTGCAACACATTCTCTATTGGTTCAAGACACCAATACACTTTACAATGTGTCACCCCAATTTGTTAATATTGATCAGCGCTTAACGTTTGCTACTGAAAATGTGCAATCAAAGCAGATGTTGGTATTTGATGGTAATGATTGGATTCATTCACTCAAAAGTAATTGGCAGGAATTTGCCCCAAACTTATACTATGATCGTGCCATTAGTTTGGGTAGATCGAATCATTATTTAGGTCGTTTAACAGTTCAGGACCCTGATCAACTACGTGTACAATTTTTAAATCAAAGTCAAACCCGTGGACTTTCCTTTTTTGGTTCAGGGTATCAAAATATGCCATCTAATCTTTTGTTTGGATTTAACATTTCTTCGCCACAAACATTTGAGCGATTTGATTCTTCAAGTGCTGGTTATGGGCTAATGTTTCAGTCAAGTAGTGGTGGCTTTATTTTTGAAACGCATAACCGATCGCCATTGTTAACGATTGCGCCAGATTCAACGCTTCGTTTTTTTGGAGGGGAAGGGACTTCTGATATTGTTATACCTACTGGGGTGCAAGTTGATGAGTTGTTGATTGATAACACTCCTACAGCGTCTTCGTTTGCTTTCCGGTCTCAAAAAACAGCCCCATTTATTCAGCATGATGACGATGGTAAGATTTCATTTCATGCAGCTACTGGTTCGCCGATTAATTTGAGAATACTGCCAAAGAGTTATAATTCGTTGAATGACCAAACACGATTACAAATTACACCTGATGGTGAGTTCTTTCTTTCTGCAAATAATGCTTCAAAATTAGGTCAGCCCATGCTGCATCATCCGAAAGGAAGTATGATTCTTGATGATGGGCAAGCCTTAGGTGTTTTTTCACAAGCTGGCCAATTAAAAACTGGTGTTGTTGTTAAATATGATTCAATGACATTTTATCCAGACAAACAATCTTCTCCAGCGGTTTCATTTACAGCTGCAGGTCTTGGAATACGATCGAATGACCCCACTGTTTTGGTTGTAAAAGATTTGACGGATGATTCAGTGATTTATCTGGATACAGCTGGTCGTGAGTTAACGTCTAGCATGGTGTTCTCACGACTAAATCAACCAAAGTGGTCAATCGAGGCCGAAGCGAACAACCAAGAGTCATTAGCAATACTAAATGCATTAAATGAATCGGCAATTGAGTTTAAGCCTCAACAAATGAATATTTTTTCGCCAGCTAACCCAGACCAAACATTAAACGTGAATGGTACGGTTTCTTTTGTTGATTCGCCCTTAAAGTTTCTGCCTGTGGTAGGAAAGGATAATCCGAATCAATCTGTACCTGTTTTACAGGTGAAAGATTCAGCACTCCAACTCGCGGGCGTTAAGTCGGACTCTGGAATAAGGTTTGATATTAATGGGGCGCAAAAAATGCAATTGGTTGATCAGCGTTTAGCAATTGGTTCGATTCCCGTTCCAAATGCACCTACAAATTCACTTTATGTTAATGTTGGCGCTTATTTATCAGATGGCTTATTTATAAATGAGGAGCAAGTTCACACCAAAATTTTTCAAGATTCTACCAGTGAATTTAAGCAAGTTGTTGAGAATGAAAACCAAATTTTAACATTTGATTATGATACGGGTTTTGAACTTGTTAGTACGCAAGATAATGTTGCAAAGGTATCCTTTTCGGACCATTTTTCTAAAATAACTGGAACTCAGTATGATGCTGATGATGATGATCCAATTGTTGAGGCCAAGCCGAATGGGATCGATTTATTTGGCTTTGTTGGGAACAATATTTCGATCACTGCTACGAATATTAGTTCGTTGGGGGACCCCATGGGGAATATGGACCAGTTAACATTTTATAATGATTTAATGAATGGTGGGGTAATTAATGGTGATTTACTTATTTCTGGTAATTTAAGAGTTATTGGTGTTGGTGAGGATGGACAGCCTAACAAGATGATCGGTGATATTTCTGAAATGGAGAATATTCCGTTTCCGTGGAAGCATGTGTTTTATGTTAATGATGAGTTAGTTAACTATGAATATGTGATTACTGAAAATGTTGGAATTGGCACTGCATCACCACAGTATGACCTAGATGTTGATGGTATAGCTTCAACGAATGTGGCAATCATTCCATCGTTGAATGTTACTGGCTTTTTGGATCCTTATGGTGATGACTTTAATGTTATTGCTAATGAAGATATTCGTGTGACAGTTAATCAAACCACTCAGGATGACAATACTTTATTTCAAGTTAACCAATTGCAGTTTGAGTCTGAGTCTGCTGGTTTAAATCAAATGAACTCGGATTATCAATTGGCATTTTATCCCAGTGAATACATTGATAGTGTGTTACGAATTAATGCAAAAACCCAGGCAGAATTATCATTAAATAATCGAGCTTTTATTTCCTCTAATGCCTATGGTGATATGAATTTTAAATCTGCTCAAGGAGTGTCTGATATCTATTTTATCGTTAACAACCATTATCATAGTTTATCGCAAGAAAATAAACTTGCGTTAAATGTTAATGGTTTAGCCAAAAATTTTCTTGATGTTGGCGGTAATATGGTGATTGGCGCGAATATAGCTGGCGAAATTCTTGCATCTCCAAATTCTGTGATGGTTGAGTCAAGATTTGGTATTGGTACACCTCAGCCAAAGGCGACGATTGATGTTCGAGGGGCAATGGTTGTTGGTCATTCATCAACCTATTTGGGTAGTATTTCTGGTTTAAATAATGATCTTGTTATTCAGTCTCGTTTGTTTGTAGAGGAATATGACTCTCAAGCTGATACAGATGTTTTGTTGATTAATGGATCGTATGTTGGTTATGGGGGCCTTTATTTTAATAAATCAGGTTCGCAATCAAATTCAGAGTTATCATTTTTTGATAATAGTTCGGGCCTTACAATTGGGTATGGAAGTGGGGTATCAGATCGTATCTTACATTTTAAAGATGATTCATTTTTTGAGTTCCGCCCAAAGTTAAATGGGACATCGTTGAAGTTAAATAATTTGGGTCAATTTAGTATCGGGCCAAGCATTGCTTCTGCGTTAGTTCATATTAACCAAAACGATTTAAAACTAAAGATTGAAGCTTTGGGAACAGGGGATGGAGATTCTCGTTTGGTTTTTGGTGCAGGAAGTATTGGTGTTATTGGTCATTCTCAGTATGTGCCAAATTCATTTATTATGTCTGATGAAAAGCAAATGTTAAATGCAGGTGCTGATTTGGCTATTGATATGGATGGTAATGTTGATATTGCCTACAATATTCGAGACACAGAGGCTGCATTGCCTTCGCATAATGTTAAAGTTGATGTTAAATCAGTTGTCAATGTTAGCCAAAAAGTATATCGGAAAAATAAAGTTCTAACACATATGCCTGAAGGTAGTATTATCATGTGGTCAGGTTGGTTGACAGATTTACCGGATGGCTGGAAGCTTTGTGCTGGATCACCAAGTGCAACAACAACAGACAAATGTGACATGCGTGATCAATTTATTATGGGTGAAACAGCTAGTGAAAAAGTTAATACTGAAGTGGGCGACATGAATATCGCAGTAGATACCTCAGCAGGTGATAATTATAAACATGAACATACATCCAAGCACAGCCATGGTGAAAATTCTTCTGCAAAACATAGCCATGCTCAAAAAACCATTGCCGCAAATAATAGTACAATCAATTCAAATGACTCATATGCTGTTGGCAATGTAGCGAATTCTAAAAAAGTTGGAGAGGCCACATATATTACGAATCCCGCAGAGGAATACTGTTGGTTATACGACAGTTGGTGGGGCCTTTGTCTCGGTACATCATACCGATACCCAGATGAGACGCATTGGCGTTCTGTTCGCTCAAAAGAAGCAATGGTTGCTAAAAAAAATCAGGGATTGCATAAACATCAAATTAAACTTAACCATGATCATGATGCAAGGCTTAAAGAGAATAGTGGGCATAAGCATTCATTTAATGAAACGTCTCATACTCATGATGATATTAAGCATATTCATACAGCCAGCAATCAACCCAAGTATTACACATTGGCATTTATATATTTGGAAGGAGAGCCGAAAGAATGATAATACGCTTAATGGTTTTTCTCTTAATATTTTCAATGATGGTTATAGGGGAGTCTCAGTCAACGTTCAATCATGAGTTTCAAGTTAATGTTACTTTATCTCAACCGTTAGATGCAGCTGGCGATCGAATGAACCCATTGGTGGGGACTCATAATGTTCGTTTTGAGGTTATCAATGATGCTAACGGTCAACCCATCTGGTCTCAGTCACAAACATTACAAATTGATCAAGGTGAAGTGTCTACCATGATTCGAGATCCAAATTTGGATTGGGTAACTATTTTATCTAATCAGGATTTAAAGCTTAGAGTACTTGTTTTAAATGATTATGTGGATATTCCGTTTGAGTATATGCCATTCTCTGTTCTTGCAGAGCAGTCAAACCAAACCCGTCAATTTAATGATGATGACTTAATCCAGTTGGATTACTTGAATAACCGTATGGTTATTCAAAATGCTACGAGTAACGCATCATTAGCTGTTCATGGTGATATTTATGCAAAGTATTTCGTTGGAGATGGTTCTTTACTAACAAATTTGACAGGCCCAGGCTTTAATGATGGTCATTCACTTAATTCGGAAGATGGTACTTTTAAAGATGTTGTTTTTGTAAGCAATACAGGTAATGTTGGAATTCATACAACCAATCCTTTGGCAAGGCTTCATGTGAATGGTAATGCTATTTTTAGATCGGATGGCTCGAATGTTTTGCCTAGTTATAATATACCTTCAGGTTCAGTATTATTATGGGATCCAAATCGAAGTGCCTTTCGTTCTGGTGTTTTTTCAAGTTTAGTTAAGAGTGTTGATATTGGTCGCTTTTCAATGGGATTCGGAGAAGATATTGTTGTTAAGTCTGATTATGCGTCTGCTCTTGGAGGTGAAGATCATCGTATTGATTTACAATCCAATGCCTCTGTTATTATTGGTGGGCAGGCACATGAGATTCATAATATGAACAATGTTGTTGCTGGTGGCTTTGATCATTATGTGGATGGAGAGTGGTCGGTGGTTTTTGGTGGGCGAACGCATGATGTTGCCGGGGAATATAATGTTGTGTTGGGTGGCGAAAATAATACTGTTGACGGCTACCTAGGCACAATGTTTGGACGACGTCATTTTGTGAACGGTAGTTATAATTTGATTATGGGGACAAATCATAATGTTACAGGTCAGAAAAATATTGTTATTGGAAACGATGTTCAAGTAACCGCGAATTCAGTATTTCTTTATTCTGATGGTTCACAACCACTGGTCGTGACGAGAAACTATACCATGATGATGCAATCAAAGCGAGGTATGGGGATTAACCGCGCTCCTGCTGCAGATCATCTTTTGTCTGTGTCAGGGAATGTAAAAGCGAGACAATTTGTTGGTGATGGTCGTTATCTTACAGATGTAATTTTAGGTCAAGACTTATGGGAACAAATTTTTGCTGGTTCAACTCGGTCTGGTATTAATTATTCTGATGGTCCTGTGTCGATTGGTACGTTAGAAAGTAATGCCCAATTAACGGTTTCTGGTGGAATTACAATTCAACAATCGGTTCAATCTGGGGCTATAGAAAACGGAACCATCCAATTTTCTGAATCCGATGGCTTGCAACTATATCATAATGATTGGATTTCGATAGATGCCCAGGATACTGATACAACATTATTGCCTGGACATGGATTTAAATTGGATGACTTGACGTTTAACTTAGATTCAATGGATGCCAATAAAGATGATGTCTTTAATTTTAATGGTAGTATGTGGTTACCAGTAAATAAAGAGTTATGGGTAACTACATCCAATGCCATTTACACACAAAAAAATATATCGTTGGCGGATCAAAACCCTTCTCAACGATTTCCCTTATTACTTGAATCAAATGCAGATCATACTGAAACAACATACCCACTGGTATTTTCTGGTTCGGATCGAGTTTCATTTTCCCCAACGGATGGTTTGATCATGTTAAATATTGATTACAGAGATTCTACAAAGTCAGATTTTAAAATGGTCAATGGTCAAGGCACTTATTCAGAATCCTTATTATACGGTGCTACCATTGGAATTGTTGATAATGAATTTCGTTTTCGGCAAACATTGCAACCATATCTGCACCATCAAGTTACTCAATTAGCAGATTCGTTAAATTTAACTCCTACAGGGATGTATACAGCAGAACTTCCCAGGGTAACGGTTGATTTTCATGGGTCTCTTGATCTTCAAAATACTCGCTTTGACTCGGTTTTAGATCAACCTGGTCTAGCAAATAAATTGGTCAATAATGGCGAGTCTCAATTTGTTTATTTTTCTGAGGATAATGATTTAAATATTAATTCTGGCTCAGCTGAACGATCTCAACCAATTCAGTTTTATGTCGGGGACACGATGCCTGCTCAATTTGATGCATCTGGAAATATGATTATTGGTTCAGGCCCCATGCACGAACGGGTCACTATTCATGGCGGTGGTGTTGCGCTAGGTATGGCGGGATCATCGTTATTTAGTGCATTAAATTATGGAAAGCAATTCAAACTTCATTCTATATCTAATGAAGACCCCTCAATCCAGTTTCGCCAAAACGATCAGATCATTATGGATATTGGTCATCATAGTATTGGTATTGGCCAAGAAAATAACCCTAGTACGGTTTTGATTGCAAGAAGTATAAATGGTACACGTGCACGAATTGAGTCACCCAAACGCTCTGTGTTGAATTTGAATCATGGGGGTGGCTATTCATTTGAAAATAATAATAAGCAGTTTTCGATAAATGGTACAGATAAAAGTAAGCCATACTTTTATGTTAAAAGTCAGTCTCAAATTGGTGTTTTTACTACTAAAGTATCAGATGAAATAAATAGTTTGGTTATTGATGGTGATATGGGCTTAATGAATACATCTGAAATCTTTGTTCAGAATGCGTTAAAGAAAACCTTGGGGACGCTTAAAAAAAGTAGCAATCGGTTTCAATTTCAGTTGTCGCCGTCAACGAACATGGTGGTCATGGATTCTGATGAAGGGGATGTTGTGTTTACTATAAATAATCAATCACAGTTGGCTATAAACTCGATGCAACCATCTGCAGATGCTGCGGTTTTTGTGAATGGTGATACGGTATTTAAAGCCCCAATCTTTTATGAAGATATGGGCAAAGGTTTAATTCAATCATTCTTATTAAAGACAAAATCAACGGATGTAAATAATCAGACAGAGGTTCGGTCGGTTCGATCTCTAATTTTTGATGAGTCATCTGGTCTTTCTTATTCAGTTAATAAGGAAAATCAACTTGTTGAGCTTTATGCGCCTAATTATTATGTCAAGTATTATGAATCACCACGTTATGATGGTGTTTTGAGATCTGGTCAACGTGGCTATGTTGAGCCCAATGGTAAAGATATTGTAGCGTTTAGAGAAGTTTATCCGAATGGTGGTGTATCAATCAATGTAATTGATACAGATTCCGATACACTGCCCGATTCTATCGAGCTTTATAATCCTTTAATTGATGGTGGTATCATTGAGGGGACAATAACCTTGAATGGTCAGCTTTATGTGAATGGAACAGATGCCGATGGAAGTGAAGTTCAATCGATTCCATTTCGTTGGCAACAGCAGTTAACTCATTTAACGTACGCCTCTGGAAATGTTGGTATTGATACTCGATTTCCGCAAACAGACTTGGATGTTGCTTCAACGATGGGGGTAAAGGAATTTAAAGTAAGTAAGACAGCATTTGTTGATTCTATTTATATTCAGAATGAAAGTATGACAACCGTAAATCAAGGTCTGCTTTTTAGCATTGATGCTGATAATACAAATGATTATGATTCAATGATTGTAGCAAATGGTTTAGATCCACTATTAAGCTTAAAACCAAAGGTTGATAAAGGAGATGTTCGAGTTGGTTTATTTACGGATGACCCTCAGGCAATGCTTCATTTAAAAAATGACACAGCAACAGCCAGTGTTTTAATGCAAGCATTAAACTCAGGTTACCCAGTACTTAGTCTGAATACATCAAATCAAAATAAAACAGGTCTTCTAAAAATGAATTTACCTGTGGATAGCAATGAAATTGGTAATATTAATGATTCAATTATTGTCGCTGATCGTTCGATCAATTTCACCACCAACGGTAATATTGAACCGGGATTATATGTTAATGATAGTTCTGTTTCAATTGGACAAGACGAGAATGAAAATTCATTGTATGTTCAAAGTACAGCCGTTGTAGGTGAGCCATTTGCAGGGCAATTGCAATTAAATAGCACAACAGGGCTATCGATTGCTGGAAAATTATCAGTTGGACATTCGATGTCATCATTAACTGGTGGTACGGTATTTGCTAAAGATAATTTATTGGTTGGTCAGCAGAGTCATGAACTTATGCCAGCGAACTTAAAAGGCATTTATGTTGAACGACGTTTAGGCGTGGGGATCCCAAAACCTCAAGATGCAATTGCTATTCAAGGTGGCTTAAAGCTTAAGGATAAGCTTGATTTTTATACGGACCAATCAAAAATATTTTCAGTTAAGCCTCGTGAAATTTCAGTAATTCCATCCAACTATGGCATTGATTTAAACATTTCAAAAAAAATGAGTTTTGATGTTGATAATGCACCAATTCTTTCAGTTGTTCCTGAAGGTGTGATTATTGGAGATGCTGTGGATATTCGAGGAGGTGATAACTCAACAACAAATAATCTAATTGTTAGTAATAACTCAGGAACTGCAAATGTACTTTTAGATGGCAAGAACGGTCCTCCATCAGTTGAGTTTTCAACAAATGCAGGAGCCATGGTTTCAACAATTGGGTTAAGAAACGTTGATTCTAAAACTCAGTTGTCCATTGAAAGTAATGGTTCGGATTTATCTGCGCCTGATGTTGTCATTATTTCTGGAAAAGTTGGGATTGGTAAAACACCAGGGTCGCACACGAATAACAATGAGACTAAACAGCATAATCTGGATGTTAATGGGGTAGTGAAGTCAGAAAATTTATATATTAATAAAGATCGCATGTATCCCGTTCCATTGGGTGCAATTGTTATGTGGACAGGTAGTGAAGCTGATATTCCCTCAGGTTGGCAGTTATGTAATGGAGACCTTATTCAGGGGACTACGGATCAATACACCCCAAATCTAACAGATATGTTTATTAAAGGCGCGTCTGATCTTACCCCTGAAAAATTAAATCAAACAGGTGGAAGTCATAAGATTGAATTAAGTGATGATGGGGCGCATACTCATGTATCTGATGGTATTCATGCACATGTTTTATCTGATGATAAACATGCCCATACACTTGAAGTGGATTCAAATAATTATAACGATAACAGCGCAGTTGTATCAACTGGTGTAAGCCATACGGATTATGATATTAGGGGGACTGATGGCAAAGAAACATATGCTATTAAGTCTAATGGCCATAGCCATGGTTTATCGGCTTCTCATATTCATGGTCAAGATTCTCAATCAAAGCCTGGCGTGCATCATTTACAGGCAGTAAGTGATACAGGTGCTCATACCCACAAAGGTGGTGGCCATAATCATGAATGGGATAACCAGCCATCATTTTACGTGTTTGCGTTTATTATTAAAGTGTCGGATCAACAATTTTAAAGATATAATTAACAATTGTTTCAGAGAATGCAAACATATAAAAAATTAACGCAATGTAAATAATTTTAAAAAGAAGATCATCTTTTTTGACCAACGTAATCCCCATATTCATTAGGGTATAGGCAAAGCCCTGAATAGGTAATATAAAATAGACAGTGAAAAATAGAAATAAAAACCAATGTTGCCATTGATGTGCAATTCTGCGAGGAAGTGCAAACAGCCCAAATATAATGCCTTCAAGAATTATGGTGTACCAAGTCAAAAAAAGAGCAATTTGGTTTAGAATATGTGGGCCAGCAGAAAAAATAACAGCTTTTGAGTACGATTTCATGTCCATTAGAAGAAAATTATTTTCTTTTATTAACTCAATCATATTGTAATCAATTAAATTGCTAATAAAAAAGAAACGCTGGTCTGTGAGTAATGTGTAATAAAAAAAATCGCCAGATAAATAGCTTGGGTTTACTTTTTGATAGACTGCAAATAACATGCACGACATTAAAAGAAATTTTGCTGAAAATTTTAGTGTTTCATCAGGCGTTCTTGAAAATAAGGATAGTACGTTAGCTAAAAGCCAATACCCCCAAAGATAAATGTGATTATCAATCAATTGCCAGTTTAAAAAAATGTATATTGTGAATGAGGTTGATATGCCAGCCCATAGGAACTTTTTATCACGAGCTTCAGGAAAAATAAGCCCAATGGTTGCAAATATTAGGGTTGGAATTGCGATCATCGGGTACCGATTGATTAACCCTTGAAAGTGAACCAGAATAAAAAATAATGTTAAGATTCGGCTTAACTTTATGGTGTCTAAATTAATCAGGAATTGTTGCAATTTATTGATCATTTTAATGTTCTCATCTTTCGAATTAAGTGAGGTTGCATGGTTAATGTTTTTCGATTAAATTTAGTTTTGTATATCTGCAATTCAATCGAATCAAAGTATGCCATTTTTTGACTGGCTTCTAGTGATTTATTTAGTGGAATCATTTCTACAGATGTTGGCTTGCGAGTTTCTTGATCAAATGCAGAATATATCCAAATATTTTTTGTTAATTCTCGTGTTATTTTTTCTAAGTGTAAATAATTGGGGTATGTCATGCTTTTAGAAAGCTGACGAGAAAAGTCACCTGGTGGAACTGCGCATTCTAATGCATCTTTTTTAATTAAGTGAATGTGATAAAAGCGCTCTTCTATTTTTGAAAACATACCAAATCCACCGCCTTTCCAACGGTTGAGTTGATCATAGTTGTGCAGGTAAATTTGGCGAAATGCAACTAGGTATAACAGGATTACAGGGATCAATCCAAGCCAGTGATTTTTGATTGATTCCATTGTTGTATGCTTTAGGCGTTCTAATGTTGTCATAAGATAGCGTTTAGGTAATATTTTGTATCTGCCTTAATTGGCATGATGTAGTTGTGCATATTTTTTTCAGCGCATAAGTTTAGAATGTCTTTGGCAATTGCCGTATTATGTTCTTCGGTACAGGCAAACCCATTTGGGAAGACAACGTTATTTCGAGTTGTCCAGTAATCATAGGATGGCTTTGTGAATACTGGTGAGATACCAATGAACCATTCACCTGAAATTGGAAGGTTTAATAAAAGTTTAGCAAGATTTAAATCAAAGATTGGTTGAGTAAATACACCTTTTGCACCAGCTGCTAATTTTTTTTCGGTGTAATCAAATTCAGCCTTTAAGCTTTGCCGATAAGGATCATGTCCCGCAAAAATTGTTAAGTTTGGAAATGAGGTAGTTATTATTTTTATTACCTCAATGATATTGTGGTCAAAAACTGGTTGTAATGGGTTGGGTGGGGGGTCTCCAGAAATTAATAATACTTGATGAACACCATTATCGATTAAATTTTTACATAATAAAATTAATGCATTCATTTCAAAATCACAAATTCGGATGTGTGGAATGGTTGTAATATTTTGTTTTGCCAAAGGCTTTACTGCATCATAGCTACGATTATTAAGTCTAAGTATATCAGGAATATTAATGCCTGATATTGTTTTAAAGTTTGAAAGTGCCCAAGATGCATCTTTTTGCAGTTGATCCATATTGTGGGGGACGAGTTCTAAAAAGATCATGTAATTTTAATTTAACAAATATTGTTGAATTTCTGAACTATTTATTATGAGTTTGTTGGCTGAGTCGTATGATTTAATCGGTTCAATACTTTCGTTTTGATTTTTTCGGTAGTCATTTCGATTTCATCATGCAGTTCTGATACTTTTCCATGGTCAATAAATCGATCAGGAATGGCAATAGATACCCATTGATTTAATGGTTTGTTTAAATGGTTGAATTGATTGAGTATGTAATGAAAGCTACCTCCAACTTGTGATCCATCTTCTAAGACACATACCAAGGTTGACTTTTTAATTAGTGGTTCTAATTTTGATGTGTCGATGGGTTTAATGAATCTTAAATTAACGGCAGATGCCCGAATTCCCTGATGATTTAAATCATCGGCAATTGCTTTCGCCTTCCATGCAAAATTACCGATTCCAATAAATAGTACATCTATCGATGGGTTTGGATTATCTAACAACAGTTGACATTTTCCATACGAAATAGATTCAATTTGTTGCCCATCTTCAGCGGCAACTTCGCCACGTGGGTAACGAATACTAACAATATGATTTTCCCGACTTGCCCAACGCAACATCTGTTTTAACTCTGTCCCGTCTTTGGGTGCGCAAACAACCATGTTTGGGATTAAAACCAAATAGCTAATATCAAAAACACCATGGTGAGTTGGGCCGTCAGCCCCAACTAGACCAGCACGATCAATTGCAAGGATCATAGGTAATTTTTGTAAGCAAACATCATGGATCATTTGGTCAAACCCACGTTGTAAAAATGTAGAGTATATTGCAAGGACTGGCATTACCCCACCTTTAGATAAACCTGCCGCAAAGGTTACCGCATGCTCTTCTGCTATTCCAACATCGTAGTAGCGATCTGGAAATTGCTTCTCAAACTCAACTAAGCCACTTCCTTCACGCATTGCCGGGGTAATAACATGAATGTTATCATTTTCTTTGGCAATTTCTATGATTTCTTCACCAAAACATTGGGTGTATGTAGGGCGTTTTTTTACAGGTGCAACTGGCGACTTTGATGTTGCGGATACGCCATGATATTTTACCGGATTTTTTTCTGCGACATCCATGCCTTTACCTTTGGTTGTAATCATATGCAGCATAACAGGTCCATCATACTCTTTTGCGTATTTTAGTGCAGCCATAACAGCTGTAAGGTTATGCCCATCAATAGGCCCTAGGTACTTAAATCCGAATTCTTCAAATAACACACCTGACGGAGTGTCAATTAGACTGCTTCTAAATCGTTTTACTGTTTTTTCAATTCTTCGATTAAGTGGGGTTCCGATTTTTGGTATACGATCAAAAATACGTTGAAATTTATCTTTCATTTCATCATATACTTTGGTTGTTCTTATAGATGTGATGTAGTTAGCCATTGCCCCCACTGGAGGTGATATGGACATATCATTATCATTTAAAATGCAAATGAAGTTGCCGTTTAATTCTTTTATATTGTTAAGTGCTTCGTAAGCCATCCCTCCAGATAAGCCACCATCACCAAGAACGCAAACCACAGAGTGATCTTGCTTTTTAGCATTTCTTGCTTGGGCAACACCGATTGCTGCTGATAATGATGTAGACGCATGACCTGCGCCAAAACAATCATGTTCACTTTCACTTATTTTCGCAAATCCAGATAATCCATTATATTGTTTTATGGTGTACATTTGATCTAAACGTCCGGTAAGCATCTTATGAACATAGGTTTGATGGGAGGTGTCCCATAAAAATTTGTCGGTTGGGCTTTCAAAAACGGTGTGCATTGCTAGTGTTATTTCAACAACGCCTAAATTCGAAGCTAGGTGCCCACCAACAGTGTTTGTTACATCAATTAAACGATCTCGAATTTCTTGAGACAGTTGAATTAATTCATTGTGACTTAGTTTTTTTAAATCTTCAGGTAAATTTAAATGGTCAAGGAATTGTGTTGTCATAACGTAATAAGAGTATACTAAAACTTTAATAAATGATACATCAAAAAGGATGTTGTTAAACCAATAAAAATACCAACAATAATTTCAGGAAGGGTGTGGCCAATATTAACATTTAACTTTTTATATTCATTTTTAAGAATTCGCTCATTCATGACTTGGGCATGAGTTCCCACAGTATGTCGAATTCCGCGAGCATCATAGATAACTACGAGTGATAAAACCACAGATAAAAAAAAGTAGCTTGAATCAAATCCTTCTTTTAAACCAACGGATAATGTAATTGCTGTTATTAGAGCAGAATGTGATGATGGCATTCCTCCTGATCGAGTAAGAGCATCTGTTTTGATTGTTTTATTTTGCAAAATTAAAATGATGATTTTAATAATTTGGGAAAAGGCCATTGCTGAAATCGACGCAATTAATGGGTAATAACTGTAAAGTTCATTAAATGGCATTTACACTTCCTTTTTCATAAACGGTATTGATAATACTTGCTAGTTCTGGAAATGGAGTATCTAGAGAATTAAGTGCTGTCATGGCTTCTCTATACTGGTGTTCAGCTTCTTTTTGTGCTCCCTCAAGTCCGAGTAAGGATACATAAGTAAGCTTGTTTTGTGCGGAATCTTTACCTGGGCTTTTACCAAGTGATGATAGTGATCCAGTTTCATCTAGAATATCATCAATGATCTGAAATAAAAGTCCGAAATGAGTGCCAATGGAATCCATAACAGAAAGGATGCGGCTATCTGAGCTACACGCTTTTGTTGTTAACGAAAAACACGCTTTTAGTAAGGCCCCTGTTTTCAAGGCATGAATTTTTTTTAGTTGAGACATTGGGTTAGGGGATTGGTTTGATGATGTCAAATCCAACACTTGCCCCCCAGCCATTCCATGAATTCCGCAGGAACTTGCGAATTCCTTTGTGATGTCAATTAATGTTTTTGGGGAAACGGATGTCTGTAAATGATTAATTAAATATTCAAATGCATATGTATTTAACGTGTCTCCTGCCAAAATAGCGATTGCTTCCCCATATGCTTTGTGGCAGGTTGGCTTTCCACGACGAAAATCATCATTATCCATCGCAGGTAAGTCATCATGAATTAATGAGTAACAATGGACAAGTTCAATTGCAACCCCAATTGGTAGTGCAATTCTATTACTTGAATTTAAGGCCGTTTCAATACTTAGACAAATGAGTGGTCGAATTCGTTTGCCTGGTGTAGAAACACTGTGTTCAATAGCTGATTTAAGTATTGAACGGTTATCGTCGATTGATGGGAACTCAATTGCTTTTTCTAAAGCGGTTTCAATGATTGGTAAATATTTTGTTTTTAAATCATTAAAGTTCATTTGGTTGAAATTTTTCCAAGACTTGTTTGTTTTCTTCGATTGTTTTTTTTATTTCTGATACAGATGTGAGTGCATCCTTATAAATGGCGATTTTGTCTTCAAACGAAACACTGTCATCATTCAGACGATTTATTTTTTTTTCAATATCACTTATCTGTTCTTTAATTGACATGTTTAACCTTTGCTTCAACGTTGCCATCAGCAACCCTCAATCTGATAATATCATTAGGTTTGATTTGATGAACAGAGGTAATGGCTTTATTTTTTTCGGTTTCAGCATAGACAAAGCCACTACTAAGGCGAGTAAGTGGGTTTAATGCAATAAGCTGTTCACTTAGTGCCGTTATTTTTAACTGAAAGTTATGCTGTTGATTCATAATATTTGTATAGGCTTTATTTGATGCAGTGGTTAACGCATATTCAATGTCATTGCACTCATCAATAAGTTTTGTTTTTATTTGTTCTAACTGCTGAATCAAATCCAATATTGGTAATGTGGATGTGTTGCATAACCATTGTGCCATTGCGGTTGGGGTTTCAAAATGTGCATTTGCACAAAGGCAACTTAAAGTAATGTTTATTTTATGGCCAATGCCACATACAATTGGGCTGTTTGATGCTAGGATTGTTTGTGCAACATCATCAGAAAAAAAACAGTCAAAATCTTCTTCAGCGCCACCACCACGGCTTAAGCAAATAATATCAGGGTATAGTGAGTTAGCAATATGAATTGCTTGAATGATCTCATTTGGCGCCTGTAATCCTTGCATTGTTGCAGGAATAAGTATTGTATCAAAAGTATGTGGTGATTTGTTTATAATGCTTTTGACGTCATGATAGGCCGCGGATTCAGGAGCCGTGATCAATGCAACCTTGTCAATGATTTTCGGACAAGCGTCAATATTTAGCTTCTCAAGATGCCCTAATGACTTATACCGGCTCAATTGGTTGTCACGAGCAGCATTCTTTTTGCCTGATCCTTTGGGTATAATGGTTGCCCCAGAAAACATTAATTGTCCTTTATTTTTTAAGTATCGGCATTCGCCAATCACATCACACATGTCTCCTTTTTTTACAAATGGTAGTTTTTTTTTGCTTACACTGTAAATTGCACATGGTAAGTGAGCCCCCTCATAGCTGAGTGTTAAATACAAATGATCTTGGTATTGTTTAATTTGTGTGATTTCACCATGAATGCACAGTCTGTTGAGTTGAAGTTGTTGGTGAATAATGTCTGCAAATAATTGGTTAAATTCAGCAACACTAAAGCGTAAAAGGTCCATCATTAAAAATTATCAAAAAAAATGAATTTAATCACTATCTAAGATGAATTTTCCGTGTACAGGAAATCTAACCCAGGGGGTATACCACTGCAATGTGCGAAGTGTTTTTTGTTGCCAGTGGATTTTTTTAATATTTAATATCAGAGCTTTATTAATATGAATTGAATCATTTTTTGAAATGGTCATTCGAGATATTTGATTGCCTCCGGTCCACATCGTTTGTTTATGATGCTTCTTGTGAACAATTTCTGTTTTGAGTTGGTCAATTTGCAGTTTTACAGCATCTAATTTTTTTTGTTTTTTTAACCAGATGGGATCTAAGATAAATGGTTGATCAAATAGTTGCCCATGAATTTTTTCCAATAAAACACTTTCCATATCGATGGCTAATTTGCCAATAGATATATTGTTTTGCTGAAAGTGTACCGAATTTTTATGGATGATTGTACTTATTTTTGTGTTATTGGATTCGAAAATAAATGCTTTTTCGTGGGTTCGGTTTTGTTCTTTTGATAAGACCCAATTGTTTTTCTGCTTATTTTGAATAATTTCTCTAAAGATGAGTGCCTCGTAAATACTAACTTGAATGCTCATTTCTTTTAAAAGTGATGTGGTAATTTTCGAAGCAGAGTTTTTAGAAAGCTCTAAGTAAACCTCATGAATGGTTGAGATGTCTGTGCGCCACTCTTCTTTTGTCATACCATCAAAAATATCGATGGCGGGTGCAACCCATTGGGCATACATTTCGTCGGGATCACTTAAGTCTAGGTTGGCGTCATCTACAGGAGATGAATTTACTTGTTGATTACGATTATGGTAAGGAATTTGAAACGGTGAAAATACTTCCATTTGACTTAGTGTATGGTATGCCTGTGATTTTAACTAGTCTGCTTGTTAATTGATCTGCATTCGACTAGAATTAAAAGCTGATGACAAAACACATGGTCCATTGCATTGGTATTCGATTTTTTACAAAAGATGATTTAATAGCGATGCTTGCTTTAACACGTAAAATAAAAATGGGTGAGGTAACTCCAAATTTGGCTGGGGCTCGAGTAGCGCATGTCTTTTTTGAACCATCAACACGAACACGATTATCGTTCGAAATGGCAACGCAACGTTGTCAGGCTTATCCAATGATATTGGATGTTAAGCATAGTTCCTTAACAAAGGGTGAGTCACTAATCGATATGATGCGAAATATTGAAGCTTTGGGTGTGAATGCTTTGATAGTGCGTCATTCAGATGGTGGGATTCCTTATTTTTTGAGTCAGCATGTTGGAATTCCTATAATAAATGCTGGCGATGGGTATCATGAGCATCCGTCACAAGGGCTACTCGATATTTTTACATTACAAGAGACATTGGGGGATTTAACGAATAAACATATATTAATACTTGGTGATATTCGTCATTCTCGTGTGGCAAAATCCAATATTTGGGCACTAAAATTGTTGGGTGCAAAAGTGACTGTTGCAGGTCCCCCAAATTTAATCCCATCAGGTTTGGCTGAGTGGGGCGTTGATGTTGCCGATTCACTTGATGAAATATTGCCTCATGTTGATGCAGTAAATGTATTACGTATTCAATTTGAGCGACAACATGGCATTTCATTGCCGTCGATGGCCGATTATCGTTTGCAATTTGGCTTAACTGAGTCAAGGCAGTCATTGTTAAAGGAAACAGCAGTCGTGCTGCATCCAGGCCCGATCAACCGAGGCGTTGAATTGGATTCTGTTGTTGCAGATGGTGAAAAGAATGTGATTTTAAATCAAGTTGAAAATGGTGTGTTTGTACGAATGGCGATTTTAAAATCACTGTTGGAGGCGAAGTAGTGGGTATAGCAATAGTGAATGGGAAGTGCATTGATTTAAATGATGCCGTTTCTGTTCGGAATTTAATGGTTCAAAAATCTAAAATTACTGGTGTTGGATACATCCCTGATGAAGATGAGGCCAATATTCAAGTGGTTGATATCATGCAAAGCTTGTTGCTAGCCAATACATTTGATTTTGTATTTGCTCCAAATGTTAATGATCTTGATCAATACGTGAAACAAGTTCAATCTGCAGGTGTATTTCATGTGGCATTGTTACCGAATGAAACGTTTCAACCTTTTGATACGCCATCAGCAATAACAGAAACGTTAGCGTTGCCAACTCAAACAGGATCGGTACAGGTGATTGCTAGTGCAACAAAAAATAACGGGGTTGATGAATTAACTGAAATGTCGTTATTGCATCAAGCCGGAGCATCAGGAATATATTTTGGTAGAATCATAGAAAATGATGCGTTATTAAAGCAAGCATTAACTTATATTGATTTAATTGGATGCCCGATTGTTATTGGTCCTCTTACAAAATTAATTCATAATGCAGCGCATTTAAATGATGGGGCTGTATCCTTCAAAATTGGTATAAAAGGTGAACCGGTCGATGACGAATTTCGTTTGGTTCAATCGTTACTTTCTATGATCGCACAGCATACACAAGTTCCAGTTCACTTTCTATCAGTGTCTTCGCCACAGGCCTTGGCTTACATCCAATTATTTAAACAGCAATATCCAAATATAACAGTTGGGGTTTCTCCATATCATTTATCATTGACGGATGATGTTCTTCTTCATTATAACTCCGCTGCAAAATTTAATCCGCCGTTACGTTCTAAGGTTACGATGGATGCTCTTTTTGATCAGGTTAATATTCATGGTGTTGATCATTTTACATCATTGCATGCGCCTGCACTTGGTGAGCCACAACCGGTGTCCTTTTTTGATTGTGATCATAGAGTTCCAAGCGTTAAGGGGTACTTTTCGGTTGGGGTGGATGCGCTAATTCGCTTGGGTGTTGATTTGGATGCTTATCAGCGGTTTTTTTCAGCGCCTGCGTCATTTCAAAACTTTAAGAAGAATAATTTGAATTTAAATGATCAAGCAACATTTATTGCATTAAAGAACAAATCTAGTGACCCCGTTGAAAAAGAAGTGTTAAATGGAATTACATTGGCATTACAAGGTGGTATCGATAGAATTATGATAAATGGAGAGTTTCAGTGACGTATCAAACCCTATATCGCAAATACCGATCCAATGATTTAAACGAGTTGGTTGGCCAATCGCATGTCATACAAACTATTTCGAATGCGATTGATCATGACCGTTTAGCTCACGCCTATATTTTTTCTGGTCCGCGTGGGACAGGAAAAACTTCAACGGCTCGTATTCTTGCTAAAATGGTTAATACAACGGCCCC
The DNA here is from genome assembly GCA_049889215.1 of Candidatus Marinamargulisbacteria bacterium. Classification (GTDB taxonomy): domain Bacteria; phylum Margulisbacteria; class Marinamargulisbacteria; order UBA817; family UBA817; genus UBA817. The sequence continues at coordinate 16,937 of JBMHDV010000004.1, read as the reverse complement.
TGATATGAATGATTGTCCAATTTGTACAAAGATAACCATGGGGTCATGTGTTGATGTTATCGAGATTGATGCGGCATCTCACACGGGTGTGGATTATATGCGACAATTAATTGAACAGGTTCAGTTTTTGCCTGTTGAGGCTGCTTACAAAGTGTTTATTATTGATGAGGTTCATATGTTATCAACCGGTGCATTTAATGCTTTGTTAAAAACACTCGAAGAACCCCCACAGAAGGTGATTTTCATTTTGGCCACTACAGAATTGCATAAAATTCCTGCAACGATTCAATCACGGGCTCAAACCTTGCATTTTCGATTGCTAGAAGGGCATCTTGTTAAAGCTCATTTAAATAAAGTTTGTGAATCCGAGGGCTATTCAATAGATGATGATGCACTGGAAAAGGTTGTTAACATTGCGAGTGGGGGCATGCGTGATGCATTGTCACTAATTGATCAGCTAATGAGTGTTGCCGAGCAAAAATCAATCGTCTTAAGTGATATCAATCATGTCTTAGGAACAGTTGATGCATCTTCAATTGAACATTTTTTAACGTCCTGTTTTAGTTCGGATTTTAGTGTGAATCAGTTACTTAAAGACTTTCTTGATCAAGGAATTGACGTTTTTCAGTTTTACGATGATGTTATTCAATATTTGCATCGCCACTTTCTTATTCAGTCCACGCACTCATTTCAAGTTGATGACTTGATTATTTCGCGTTGGATGCGTTGGTTTTGTGATCAGATTGCAATTTTAAAGCAATCCAATTCACCCTCTCTTGTTGCACAAGTTAATTTAAAAGAACGTATTTTGAGTGAAATAAGCCCACAAATTGATTCTTCACAAGCCCTGTCCAAACACAGCCCAATACCAATCCAAAACACACCGCAACCAACCCCTGTTCCTGCAGCTAAACCAGAGATGGCGCCACGAAATCCATCATCAAATGGTACGCCACCTGAAGTAAGTACATCTTCCACACCAGTCAGTTCTTCAATACATTCAGAAACACCTTCATCTCAGAAGAGTTCCCCAGTTGTAACAACTCGAAATGATGACCATTCAGCAAATGTGTTGGCAAAGTTAGCTAACCAGTTTCCCGTTCTTAAACCTGTTATTAAAGACGCAACGTTAATGGTACAAGGGGATATGCTTTGTTTAGTTTTGGAAGAAACCTATCAGTTTTTTGAGAAGAAGTTGAGTGAAGACAAATTTAAACTTGCATTTCTCGATGCTTACAACACAGCTCAGTCTGATTCTTTAACGGCTTGGTTTGTTACATCAGATGTTAATGTTATTTATGATATGAAAAATCAAAGTTCAGTAATTGTTGAAGATTCTTTGTCTAAAGATGCTGCTGAGAATGTGGAAAAAGACGCTGTTTCAAATGGTACAGTATCATCAATTCAGTCAAAAACCGTTAACCAAGTTATTGAAATGTTTGAAGGTCAAATACTACAATAAAACAAAAGGAGATACATTATGTTAGAGAAATTTAAAAATATGGGGAAAGCATTAAAAGAAGCTCAAAATATGAAAGGGATGATGGAGGAAGTTCAAAAGGAACTTGAAAGAAGTGTTATCCCAATCACTGAAATGGGTGGAAAAATAAAAATTGAAATTACAGGTGAACTAAACGTTAGTAAGTTTGAAATGGACCCTTCTCTGTTTGATCCATCACAAAAAGACGCTGTCGAAAAGGCTGTAAAGCAAGGCTTTACAAAGGCCATTAAACAAGCAAAAGATTTAGCCACTAATAAATTACAAGCGGTGACAGGTGGTTTATTTGGTGGAGGCCCAGGAGGCGCTTAATCTGTCATTTTCGTTTAACGAATCAGAAAATGAATTTCCGCTGAGCGAACTGATCGATCACTTTTCTGTTTTTAAAGGTGTTGGTAAAAAGTCTGCTCAGCGTTTTGCTTTAGAGGCTATTCTACTGGCTCCCGAGAAGGTTGAGCGTTTTGCAAATGCATTGGTGAATACACGAAAAAACATTCGTTTTTGTTCATCGTGTCATTATTTGACTTGGTCGGATTACTGTCATATTTGTTTGGACCCTTCACGACTGCAAACGTCTATTTGTGTTGTGTCGGAGCCAAAAGATGTACTGAATATATACCAATCAAACTCTTATCAGGGGTTGTTTCATGTTTTGGGTGGGGTTATATCTCCATTGGATGGAATATACCCAGATATGCTTCGATTTAAAGAATTAAAAGAACGAATTAACAATCAACAAATCAAAGAGGTTATACTGGCCCTTAACCCAACAGTCGAAGGGGATACAACAGTGTTGTATTTACAGGATATGCTATCGGGTTTGGACGTAAATATTTACAAACTTGCTCAGGGCATTCCCATTGGGTCCGATGTTTCAACCATTGACCAAGTGACAATAAATAAAGCTTTTGAAGGGAAACGCCAATTATGACACAAGAAAAGATTATCCATTTTGAAGAAGATGTAAACCGTTTATTATCGATATTACCGAATGATTTAAAATCTTATTTAAAATCTCATCTATTGTTAAATGATTTAAATGAAATTGTGATGGACATTGGTCATCCACCTTCCATTCGGTTTGAGGATGAGCATGAACGATTAACCGATTTTAGTGATGTGACTGATGCCGATTTAACGCATGTTACTGCTCAAATTGGTGAGTTTAATTCAGACAACCGTGCAGGAATAGAGAAAACGTTACATCGTATTTCAGCAATTCGAAGTCGACAAGGAAAAGTTCTTGGGTTGTCTATCCGAGTAGGTCGTGCAGTTATCGGTGCAATTCAACTTATAGAAGACTTAATCTCTGAAGGTAAAAATTTATTGATTTTAGGTCCCCCAGGGGTTGGGAAAACAACAAAGTTGCGTGAAGCTGCCCGATTCTTATCAACAGATAATAACCGTCGTGTCATGATTATTGATACATCCAATGAAATAGGTGGTGAAGGAGATATTCCACACCCCGGTATTGGTTATGCGCGTCGCATGCAAGTATTATCGCCCGAGATTCAGGACAAGGTGATGATTGAAGCCGTTGAAAATCATACTCCACAAGTGATTGTTGTTGATGAAATTGGAACAGAACTTGAAGCCAAAGCTGCAAGAACAATTGCAGAACGAGGTGTCCAATTAATTGGAACCGCTCATGGTGATGATTTTGTTAATGTTATAAAAAATCCAACTTTATCCGATTTATTGGGGGGGGTACAGTCCGTAATTTTAGGAGATGAAGAAGCAAAAATGCGAGGCACTCAAAAAACAGTGTTAGAGCGAAAATCTCATCCAACGTTTGATTATATTGTTGAAATAAAGCATCGTTCATCTGTTTCAATTTATAAAGACGTTGCAAAAGTCGTGGATTTATATTTAAGAGGCGAAGAATATCAGCCAGAAATACGTCAATTGGATTCTGGTGAGATCGTCAAAAAAGAAGAGATTATTCATTGGTCAGACGAATTTGATCAGGAGATTATTTATTCTCCAGATACATTAACGTACATTTTCCCATTTGCAATCAATACCGATAAGTTATACTCCGCTATTCGAGACTTGAATGTGGCTGCGACATTATCGCATACCATAGCAGAAGCAGATATATTGCTAACGACGCAATCTCAAGTCAAATCAAATCAAAAAGTAAAGCAATTGCTTAAAGGTCATCGTGTTCCTGTGCACGTAATTAAATCAAACTCTCAAAAATATATACAAGAGTTTTTACGGGAATACTTTCAAATGGATCAATCCGATGAGGCTGTTCACACGGATATTATCAATGAAATTAACTCGATTTGTGACCGTGTGGATTCTGAAGGACGTGCGTTTGATGCAGCTCCCCGAAATTCGTATCAGCGACGATTGCAACATCGAATTGCTTCAGAGCGAAACTTATCATCATTAAGTATTGGCGAAGAGCCTAACCGACGTGTTAGAGTATACCCACAACTAACAAAAATCGGAAAATAGATCATGTTCATTACATTTGAAGGCATCGAAGGATCAGGAAAATCAACACAACGAGAGCTCGTATTACATTGGTTAAAGAGTGAAGGGCATGATGTTATCGAAACACGTGAACCTGGAGGTACTGACTTTGGTGTTCACCTCCGAAAGATATTGCTATCCAAGGATTCACGAATTACGACCAATCGATCGGAGCTTTTTCTTTTTGCAGCGGATCGTACAGAGCATATTCATCAAGTCATTGAACCAGCCCTTTCAACCGGGAGATGGGTGGTTTGTGATCGTTATATAGACTCGACGTTTGCTTATCAATACGGTGGTCGTCGACATCCAAAGGAAGATATTTTAGATATTATTCGTTTAACCCGTGCAGTAGAACCTGATTTGACGATATTTTTAGACGTTTCAGTTAAAGAAGGGCTTTCTCGTGCAGCTTCAAGAGGTGCACTTGATCGGTTTGAGCAAGAGACCATTGATTTTCATGATCGTGTTCGAACAGCTTATTTAGAATGTTATGAATTAAATCAGCATCGTGTGGTTAAAATTGATGCTGAAAACCGTACACCCAATGAGATTTTTTTAGATATTAAATCAGCAATAAATAGTAGGAGGGCAGTAGCTCATGATTAAAGTAATTGTTAATGGTGCAAAAGGGAACATGGGAAAAGCTTCTGTTCAGGCAATTGACCACGATGATGAATTGAATTGCGTTGCTCAATGTGATGTAGATTCAAATTTGAAAGATGAAATTTCAAGTTTAGGGCCAGATGTTGTTTTAGATTTTACACATCCGAATGTGGTTTTTTCAAATGCTAAAACCATTTTAGCTGCTGGCAAACGTGCCGTTATTGGAACCACAGGGTTAACTGAACCTCAATTACAAGAATTGGATGACTTGTCCAAATCCAATAACACAGGCGTATTGGTTTGTCCTAACTTTGCGATTGGTGCCGTGTTAATGATGCAGTTTGCTGCACAGGCATCCAAATATTTAAATGAGGTTGAGATTATTGAATATCATCACCCTTACAAAGCAGATGCCCCTTCCGGGACAGCAATTAAAACCGCTGATATGATTCATGATGTAACCCCCACTATTAACGACCGTTTTGGTGATTTTAAGCAAACAGAACTTATAGAGGGTGCCAAAGGTGGCTACTATAAAAATATACCGATTCATTCTGTGCGTTTGGACAGTTATATCGCTTCTCAAGAAGTTTTAATGGGGTCTCCAGGACAACGATTAACCATTCGTCATGATAGTATGGATCGCGCAAGCTTTATGCCTGGTGTTTGTTTAGCCATCAAAAAGTCATTGGATGTAACGGGTTTGGTTTACGGTTTAGAGAAGCTACTTTAAGTTTTATTACTTCCGTATACAAATTGCATGACTAGCCACGGGTACAGGCCGGCGCACTTTAGCCGGGATGGCAAGGAGTCCCGCCATAATTTTATATAGTGCTTTGGTTGGATTTTAATATCATTTATGGTTTCTTTAATGCTTAATTCCCTTGCGGTGCATTGTCCGATAATAGTATCCGGTATATTTGCAAGCGCACAACAAATGGTAAACTGGGTAAGTAAACTAATTGAAGGGTGAATGTTTTGTTTGGTTAAATAATTACTGGTAGTTATGCCAAGCCAATAACTGCACTCTCGTGCGGCAATGAATGGAATTGCTGAAACTGAAAGTGCAGCGCCGGTAAATAGCGGGCGAGTAATAACTTCACTTGTTAAAGAAATAGACGATGCGATTAACGTGGTATCCCAACGATTCTGATTACTCAAAACATGGCCCACAACATTGCTCATTATAGCGCCTGATGCGTAGGTGATTTTTCCGCGAGGGGTTGGACGTCTACCGGCTTGTTTTTTGTTTTTATCGAGTAGGGCAGGTAAGCTTAATGCTGAGTCTAAACTGCCTGATAAAAGTCCCTGATGCGTTGGTGTTAATTCAGTTATAAATCTAGGTGTTATTGAAAAAAGCATGTGTGTATAGTAGCTGCTACCTTTTTATTTTTAAAGATTTAGGTTAACCATGTGGTGACGAATTAGTGTGAATGTGATACATTTTTTTTATAATCGATTGGAGTTTTTTTTATGTCTAAGAAATATCGTGTAGGGGTGGTTGGCGCAACAGGTGTTGTTGGTCAAGAAATTATTAAAATTCTAGAAGCGCGTCAATTTCCAATTGAGTCATTGCGCTTATTTGCATCAGAACGATCATTGGGCCAAACGGTCCCATTTAATGGTGGTCATGTTGATGTTGAGGTGTTAAGCGAAGAAACCTTAACTGATTTGGACTTTGCATTATTTTCAGCTGGATCTTCAATTTCAAAAAAGTTTTGTCCAATTGCTGCAGAGCGTGGCATTATTTGCATTGATAATACGTCGCACTTTCGTATGACTGAGGGTGTTCCATTGATTGTGCCTGAAGTTAATAAAGATGCACTTAAAGGGCACAAAAATATTATTGCAAATCCAAACTGCTCAACGGCTCAAATGATGGTTGTTTTAAAACCCATTTTAGATAAGGTCGGTTTAGAACGTGTGGTAGTATCAACATATCAGTCCGTTTCTGGGGCTGGTTCAGCGGCAATTAAAGAATTGGAAGACCAAGCCAGAGCAAATTTGTCAGGTACCAACTTAGCACCAAAAGAATTTCAGTATCCAATCGCATTCAATGTTATTCCGCAAATTGATGTGTTTATGGACAATGGGTACACCAAAGAAGAAATGAAAATGATCAATGAAACCAAGAAGATTTTAGGTGACGATACAATTAAGGTGACAGCAACTACCGTACGTGTTCCTGTATTTGTATCCCATAGTGAGGCCATTAATATTCAAACCAAATCAAACATTTCCTCGGATGATGTTCGTGATTTACTAAAAAATGCACCTGGTGTAAAAGTCATTGATGATCCAAGCAAAAATAAATACCCAACCCCACGTGATGCGGCTGGTGAAGACGATGTTTTGGTTGGTCGAATTCGACAAGACATCTCCAGCGAAAATGGCATCGAGTTATGGTGCGTTGGTGACAATTTACGAAAAGGGGCCGCCCTTAACGCTGTGCAAATTGCTGAAGCTTTAATTTAATGCCGACAGCGCTGTTGTTTGACGATGTTATTCGTCATTATGACGATTGTGCAAAGCATGTTAAGGATGATGCCCGAGCAATGGGGTGGTCATCTAAGTTTAATCAACAGTTACGTTTTGAAGTAATAAATTATTTACTAGATTTAAGTCATCGATCGGTGCTGGATGTTGGCTGTGGGGATGGTGGATTGTTTCACTATTTGCAAGAAAAGACAATTGATTGTGACTATAAAGGCATTGATATTTCGCCAGAAATGATAAGGCGAGGGGTTGAACGATACCCAGGTATTTTTATTCGGAAATGCAATTTCTTTGAGTATCATCAAACACACAATACTGTGGTTTGTTCTGGTGGGTTAAGCATCCAATCGGGTCAGGATCCGTTGGCATTTTTGTCGGATGCAATCGATCAATTGTTTTCTATTGCAGATGAACATATTATCTTTAACTTGTTAAGTACTAAATCCCAAAAGAAATCAGATTTATTCAACTATTATGATCCGGTTCAAGTAATGGACTTGTGTTTTGAAAAAACATCATATGTGACAGTTCATCATAGCTATTTACCGAACGACTTTACGGTTCATTTAATTAAAGTGTAATTTCGATTACGTGGTTACTTTCAGTGTTCATTTGGTTAAGTTGCCGAACGTTAAGTGGTGGTTTATTTTTAGGCTGTTTCCATTTAATACTACATAGCGTGCAGCTAACTTCACCAATTAACACCATTAAGAACCCTGTTTCAAAGTTATAGGGAAGTACTGCCCACCCACTCATGATCATGCTAACAAACATATTTATCGCAAATTTTCGGCTCATTATGTCATTGGTGGATTGAATTTTTGCGGCAATGGCGGATGCGAAAAAGTAGCTAGTATTTAATGCAATGCGATAGGGCACAATGTTGTTGATTTTGTTTCCCCATGGCAATGAATCAACAATGAGTGGCCCACTTCCTAGTAGGGTTGCTGTGCAAGCGGCAATTGTTTGTCGATTATTGGGTTTTTGTTTATTTTCATTCGAGGTGTGACTTATTGCTGGTTGAGGATCATCGCTTGCTCTTGGATTAAAGTATAAGTTCAATGCTTGCCCGGTTGGGTTTAATGCAAGTGCGATATAAAGTCGCTGTACATTGAGTCCAATGGTTTTGCGCTGGTTATTTTCTGTTTCACCAAGCCATGCATTCATTAAAAATAAAGCGTGGTTGAGTAAAATTTCAGTGCCATAAATGCGTAGTATGTTTATGTTTTTTTTTGATTGATAAAACTCCTTGGTTTGAATCCCAATATCAAGAAAAGCAAAGGTGATCAATCCAAGTGGCTTAAACCATTGTTGATTTGATGTGTCTTTTTGTTGACTTAGGTAGAAGCCGATAAATGCCAGTTCGATAACAAGTAAAGCTGCACGAAAATATCGATCAAGTGTTGTGCACTGTGATGGTTGTGTTTTTGTTGGGTATGGTTGGGCTAGCGCAATATTTTTTTTCATAACAACTCGATTGATTTTGATTTGTTTCTGGGTTATGAAAACAAATGATGATTGAATTATAGCGGCTTTACAAAATAAAACAATGATTTTAAAACGGATCACTTGGTTGAAGTGAGTAGCCGCACCCTGGCATGGTGGTTTGTCCAATGCGCTTGGATCGTGGATATTCTCGACAAATAAGTGGGCGGCGCCAATAAATACTGCACTTACCGTTCTTTAAGTAATTGCATGAATAAATCATAATTTGATCATTTTTATACCAACCTTTAAGTGAGAAATTATAGACAAAGCGGTACCACCAATTGATAACTTTTAGTAGGATGGGCGTATTGTTTATGCGTTTATTTACGCCGACAGCAATGTTTTGACAACATACGCCGCGTTGTTTGCATTGTCCATAGATGGGTTGTTTGGGGTGCCAAAATGTCGTCATCCATGTAAATAAACCATCGATGTCACGAATGATTTGAAAAATAAAGCGTAAGATCATTTTTATGAATAAGTAAACTTTTTTTATTGCACGCACTCAATTATTTTAACTATTTTTTAGATTTACGAGTAGCAATAATCATTGATTTAATTATCGAATAGTTAATCAACAAAACATTTTTCTAAAAATTGTCGTTGAGTCTAATCTTAGTTTGGATAATTAAAAATTTTAAATCGTTAATTTTTTAATATTATTAATGGATTTATTTTCTTGGTTAAGCCATTCAGATAGTTCATTATATTCAATGCAGTTTAACCATTCCTTATGGCAGTCTACAAAACGGTCAAAATTAATTTCTTTTTCATCAATCTTATTTAACGGCATTGAGTTTTCTCGTTTAACAATAACGCTTACACCATGATCGATTAACAAGGTAGCACAGTCTAATTCCTTTTTCTGTCTAACTTTTAAAATAGATTTCCAAACGTCACCCGTCCAGGATAGTTGAAGTCGAGGGCAGAATTGTTCGATAAATGTTTGCGGAATGCAATCATGCAATAACACAACTCCCCCTTCATTTAAAACTGATAGACTATTAATTATGTCTAGTGTTACTTGATTTTCTTCATGAAGTCCATCAATAAAAATAATGTCAAATTTTGTTTTATTGTTTTTAAAGTATTCATCTGACGTTCCTCTAAATGTACCTCCCTTATTTGGATCAACACCAACTTTTTTTTCGATATTAATTTGTGAGAAATTAATATTTTTATCACAGCCAATTTCAAGGTAGCTTTTGTACTCATTATTATTTATCAACATTTGTATTAATGTTGTTCTGTTAGGCGTGCTAGGCCATAGGTAAGAAAGACGTTTAGATGTTTTTATATTATTTTTAATTTGGCCATAAAATAACAGTCGTTTTATCGAATAATAATATAATGTTGATTTATGTTTTAAATATCTTTGGATATAGTTAATCATTCCTTCATATTAACACGACCCCTGTTAATTTTTATTGCGTTCAACAGATTTGATTTTATAATATTTCTATATGGCTTGTGTTTCTGTATTAATAATTATTGGGTATTAGAAACATGATTTCTGTAGCAATGGCGACATATAATGGGCAAAAATATATAAAGCAGCAATTGGATTCCATAATTGCTCAAACATTACCGCCATCAGAAATAATCATTGTCGATGATGTTTCCCAAGATAACACTGTTGAAATTGTAAAAAAAATTTCAGAAAAAACCACGATACCTATTTATGTTTACATCAATGAAGAAAATAGTGGTGTTGCAAAGTCGTTCCATCGGGCGGTGCAGTTATGTCAGAGTGAATTTATTGCATTTTCTGACCAAGATGATATTTGGTATTTAAATAAGTTAGAAATTTTGTTTAATAAGTTGAATAATCTTCCTCATAAGCAGCTTATATTCTCTGATGTTGAAGTTGTTGATAAAAATAATGTTTCATTAAACTATACTCAATGGGATGCTCATAGCTTTACTAAAAAAGAACAAGCTAGGTACAATTCTGGTCACGAACTCGAGGTTGTTTTAAAGCGGGGGGTCGCCAATGGAATGGCGATGTTATTTAGAAAGTCGTTGCTGGAGGGTGAGGAAATTTATAATGATTTTTGGACTTATTTTTTACACGATGGATATTTGGAGCGTAAATCAGCTTTGATGCAATCTTCCATCGTATTAGATCGTCCTTTAGTTCGTTACAGATTGCATGATAACAACGTTATTGGTGCTGGTCGCTTATTTTCTACGGTAGAAAATTACGAGAAAATGACAAAAACTCATGTTGCTTATAAAAATAAAGTGATAGAGTGTGAGCAATTGTTAAGAATTATAAAAAAAAATGAAGAGAAATATAACATCGTTAAAAACAAAAAGCTTATTCTAAGACGGATTCATTTTTTTGATTTTCGACAATCATTACCTGGCAATTTTTTGATTCGTTTTTTTAAAGTGATTACCTATTTTGCATTTGGTAACTATCATCGGTTTTCATGTGCACCTGTTAAAAGTTTAATTAAGGATCTTTTTTTTAACCATCGTTTTAAAGCGTAAAGTTAAACTTATTATTTTTTAATATGCTATAATGTTGCAATGAATGATCTTAAAGAATATTTCCAAAATAATAATAGGAACCTGATCCATAAGTGGGATCATTATTTTGAGATTTATGATCGATATTTTTCAAAATTTAGAAACAAAGATATTGTTTTGGTAGAGTTTGGTGTGTTTCATGGGGGCTCGTTACAAATGTGGAAACATTACTTTGGCGATAGAGTGAAGATCTATGGTATTGATATCAATCCAAACTGTATTGCATTAAAGGAAGATCAGATTGAAATTTTGATTGCAGATCAAGACGATAAAAACGCTTTGAATGAAATTTCGAAAAAAATTCCACCCATTGATATATTAATTGATGATGGTGGACATACCATGAAGCAGCAAATTAATACGTTTCAAGTCTTTTATAATAAGGTTGTTAATAATGGCGTGTATCTTTGTGAAGATTTGCATACATCCTATTGGCGTGAATATTCTGGTGGTTATAAAAAGAAGAACTCTTTTATTGAATTTAGTAAACATTTTATTGATGATATTCATGCTTGGCATAGTCGAGAACCACGAAAATTTAAAATTTCAGATTTTACACGTTCGATGTATGGGCTTCATTTTTACGATAGTGTATTGGTGATTGAAAAACGAGAAATGACACCGCCTTTTGATTCAAAAACCGGTCATGAATCTGTCAAACAGTATAAATTTCCAATTACTAATAAATTTTTCTTGCGGTTAATTATGAAATTTTTAAGAATATTTTTTACTTAGTGTTGCTTTTTTAAAAGTTCTTTTATGGATGTGGTAACATCAGTTACTTTTATGTCAGTGACTTTAGGTAAATTATTATTAAACCTATCATAGTAAGGTTTAAAGCTAGAAATTGTATCTTTGGGTCTCAATATAATCGCGTTTATATTAAGTGGCTTTGAATAGGTCTCATTAAATGGGCCAAACAATACGATTTGTGGGATCTCCTGAATACTTGCGAGGTGTCCAATACTGCTATCAATGCTGATCAAAAACTTGCATTGCCATACTTTATTCATTAATTGGCCCAATTTTAAATTGTAGTGATGAATAATATTTTTCTTGGGTATTTTTTCTTTGAATTTTTTCATTTCTTTTAAGTCATTTTTTCCCCAAAAGATGTGAATGTTTTCTATGTCTTCTTTCAAAAGAAACTCAATTGTTTTATGCCAATTTTCTATTGTCCATTCCCGATGCTCTTTATGATTTGATGTACAGCAGTGAATGCCAATATCATTGCTTCTTACTGTTGTTTTTGAGAAATATGAACCAAACCCTTTAACAGTTCTTACATTGTGATTTAGTAGGTTATTCATCTGTATAGAGAAGTGGGTGTCTAGTAAGATTGGTGCGTGCTTATTAATTCCCCAATGGATATTTTTAAACCATTTGAAATTATAAATGTGATGGTATCGAAGTTTTGCACCTGAATAGAGAAGTAGTAAAGCTGATGAAATACCTTGGGTTGGAAAAATCGTAACACCAATATCTGCATTTAATTGTCTTAATTTATAAAATAAATGAATGTCGTAATGAGGTTTTTTTTTATTTGTAATAATTTGACGTATTGGAATCTCTTGAAATATGGTAGTTTTACTGAGTATCGAGCTCATATCATTCCTACATAAAATAGTAATCTCTGTAAAATTATTGGTCTTTTGAAATTCACATAATGCAGGAATTGCCATTACGAAGTCCCCGATACCATTAAGCCAAACAATAAATAAGTGGTTCTTTTTTGAGTTCATAGTTTTTTTAATAATAAATTGAATTTAATTAAATGCTACCATGATTTATTTTCGATTTACCTTTTTATTCTTTTAAGTTGCCAAGAGGGTGGTTTATTTAATAGGTGGTTTAATGTTGTTTTTAATTTTTCTTATAATTGGGTCATTGATTAGGTAGAGGACAATGATGTAATTTAATGCACCAAACATAATTAGTAGTAGGACATTCGAGAAATATTCTTGTGCGATTAATATTGATACTATCATGATGGTTGTGCAAAAAATGTATCGAAGAGTGTCTTGTAGGTTAAATGGCATTATTTTGAATAGTTTGTAAAACAAGAAAGTTAAAATTATAAAGTTAAAAAAACTTCCGGTTACGGAGCCAATTACTGCGCCAATAACACCAAATGTTGGTATAAATATTAAGTTGAAAATAATATTTAAAATAAAAATAAACGAATTTAATTTTACTATTTTATTTTCATGTTTTGCTGCAATTAAACTGTTTGAAAAAATTAAATTAAAAAAAGAAAGAAACCCTGTAACTTGTAGATATTTAAAAATGTGGGTTCCTTCTAAAAATTTATTTGAAAATATCAAAATTAATATCTGGCTTGATAAAAGTATACCCCCACCTAAAATAGGTAGTCCAATCATTAGCATTGCGTTTGTAGATGTTTTTATAAGTCCGCTAAATTTGTGGATATTATGTTTAAATTTTGCTGCAAACGGGTAAATGCTCCCTGCTAAAATTGTTGGAATAATGATGATAACTTCAACAAGTTTTAGTCCACTCTGGTATAAACCTAAAGCTTTTGCGCCGATCATCCATTTAATCATTAATGTATCTGAACTTGTAAAGGCGATTGCTAAAAATGAGGATAAAATAAATGGCCACATCATTTTTGTTAATTTAATAATGTGTTTTTTGTTTGGTTTCCTGATGGGCAAGATAAACCGGATTGTTTTAACGTGAATATATATTGCTGCAAGTAGAGAACCAGTGAAGTATGCAATAGCTAGACTGATGATATTTTTAAAAACGAAGACAAAAATAATTCCAAGAATACTTGTAACTGTTGTTTCGATAATAAAACTAATTGCTTCAAATTCATTCCTTAGGTTGGCTTGGGCAACAGCAACGTAAAAGTGCTTTACACTATCAATAATGTTCATGTTTACAAAGATTAAAAATGCGGCAAATAATGTTTGATCAATTTGAAATGCACAGATTATAGCAACAATTGTGTTGATTAAAATAAGTATGGCTTTAATAATGATGCCGCTTGTTATTAGTTCTTTATTGCTGTTTTGTGTTTGTTGCCATTCTCTTATTATTAATGCATTAATGCCCACATCTGATAAAGAAAAACATAGGGCTGAAAATATAATTACATAGCTAAAATCCCCGAATTGTTCAGGTCCCATAATACGCCCAATGGTAATCATAAGTCCAACTTTGAGTACTTTTGAAACAATGTTAGAAAAATAACCCCACATTGAGTTTTTGATAATTATTTGAGAAAACGTATGATTTTTGAATAGTAGGTTAGAAAGTTGGTTTAACATAATGTAGTTTTTTATAATTTTCCCTATTTTTAATGACTAAAGCTAAGCATTTAGTTTATCGATCGGTTTCTGGTAATGCTCTATTTTATACCATTATTTTTTTAGTTAACCAAAATCAATATCTTTAGCTTGGGGTCGTTTTTAATTTGTTTGTTCTTTTATTTGGTTGTTGTTTGTAAAATGCTGGACTGGTTTTTTAATATTTAATATGAGTAAAAACAGCTGAGATGCAAGCTTAAATTGTCCTCGCTTAATTCGAATAAACATACTAATTATTAAACCAAAAATAACGCCAACGGTGGGAAGATTATATTTTTTTGAGAAAATGATTCGACTTTTTATCCGGCATAATTCTACAAATAAGTTGCCATTGTTTACTTCACTATTAAACGATGCACTTTCTTTGTGGTAGATAATCGCAGTTTCACAACATTTTACTTTTAGTCCATGATGTTTTGCTCGGTAACTTAAATCTGCATCTTCATAATTTAAAAAGAATGCATCATCCCATTTTCCAATAGATTCAAAGGATTTTGTGCTAATTAATAGTGATGCCCCACACAAAAAATCAATGTGAGTAGAGTGATCAATAATGGTTTTAGTTGATCCTAGCCAGTGGTTAACTTTTCCCCCAACTGACTGGATTTTTGTTGGTTCATGATAGTGATATAACGTCGAGCTGACTAAGCCCATGGTTGGATTTGAGTTAAATATGTTAATTTTTTCTTTTAATGCGTTTGGGGTAACCACGGTGTCGTTATTCAAATACCAAATAAAGTCGTAATGTGATGGCGGTACCATTTCTAATACCTTGTTATTGCCGCCAGAAAAACCATGGTTTTTGCTACATTGTAATAAGTAGGTTCCAGGTAATAAGTGTGTAGGTTTTGATTCTGTTATCAATTGCATCGAATGATTGTTGTAAATGGTGCAATGGTTTTTCAGACTTTTATGAATGGTTGGATTACGTGGTAATTCCCCATAATTCCAAGCAAGAAGTTTTTGAACACTATTATTGGTTGACCCATTATCAATAACGATAATTGTGTGATTTATGTTGTTAATGTGAGTTAAAGATGCCAAGCAATAGGTGGTTAATTCCCATGTGTTGTAATTGATAATGATGGTTAATACATTAGGTGTTGAATTGGTCATAAATGGTGTTTAGTTTTTGCTTCATGATATTTTCATTAAATTCATTCTCTAATCGTGCATTTGATGCCTCGATAAAGTTTGATTTCAATTGGTTATTATTCATAAGTCTGATTAATTTATCGGCCAAATCATTGGGGTTATTTAGCTCAAACAAAAACCCATTTTCGTTATGTGTAATACAATCACGAAGGCCTGGGGCATTTGCTGCTATTGTAGGTAGGTTATGTTGAAAGGCCTCAAGAACCCCATATGGGAGCCCTTCCCAACGACTTGCTGTTAAATATATGTGGCTATGTTGTAGCCATGCGTCGACATTGGTTTGATGCCCGGCCATGTAAATTTGCTTAGAAAGGCCAAGAGATGTGATTTTTTTTGACAACTTGCCATGCAGTGGACCATCGCCCAAGAAGATAAACTTGAGATTTGGTGTTTTTTTCAATAAATTGGCGGCATCAATAATAACATCGTAACCTTTGCGCCATTCCAAACTGCCTGAGGATACGCAAATGATGTCATTTGAGTCGAACATATTGATAGGTGAGGGGAGGGCGTTGCTCTTTTTTGAATTTATACCATTTGCAATCACAATAGCATTATCTTTTTCTATACAGTTTAATCGAATTGCGGAATCAAAATCTGATTGACTAACGCAGATGGTTACCTTTTGGTGTTTTTTTAATTGACGTTCCACTATGATTTGAATCTTACCTTTTATTGTTGTGGCTTGATAAGCGCTATGAAATCCATGAATGGTGTATATGATTGGTGGTAATTTAAATAGTGTGTTTAATAATCGAATAAATATACTGGCCCTAAATCCATGGCAGTGAATGCATGAGTAGGATGCTCGTTTAATTTGTTTTAACACGTTAATAAATGAAGATAGTGAAAACGAAAACCGTTTAACGGTGGATTCATCAGGTGCTTTGTTTGCAATAATATCAAATGAAATTTCATCAATTGTTGTGATTTGATCCAAATGTGTTTTTTCTCCTCTATAATATCCAGACGAAATAATTAAGATTTTTTGCATATTTCGATTTTATCATGATGTTATTCAATATTGATTTAATTGATCATGTTTTTAATGTTTTAGACTCAATATTGAAGCGATGGAAACCAAGGGATTTTTTCTTTTAAAAAAAAACTAAAAAAAATGCTGTAAAACGTTTGACAAAGCGATCAGAAGTTCATATATTAGTGAATACCAAGAAGATCATTGTTAATTTCATATCTGTTTTTATGTTAAGTACTAAATAACAGGCCCATTAAAGTTAATTTCTAATTTTATAATTAATAACTTCGGTTAATAATTTTTTCTGGTAGCTTCGGCTACTACAATCAATTGAGAGTTTGATCCTGGCTCAGGATGAACGCTGGCG
>JBMHDV010000003.1:0-57617 GCA_049889215.1 Candidatus Marinamargulisbacteria bacterium | reverse complement strand
CAACAGTTAACCTGGGATGGCGCATCATGGGTGCCATCACGAAATGAAACAGTTTCATACCAAGCAGCTAATGGTGTGCAGTTAATAAATAACACCTTTCAACTTGCAAGTAATCTAAGCTGGGCAAATAATACCTTTACTATTGGATCGAATTCGACGGCTAGTTTTGTTATCAACCGACTTTCTTCTACATTAACAAACCCAATTCAAATAAAAGATGCTAATAATGCCATATTAACGGAAATCAATTCTGCGGGTCAGTTGAGCATTGGTTATAATGGAGCCCAGAATGGGTATTCCATTGCAAGTAATGGGTTTAACTTATTTGCACACTCTATTGCACGGTACCAATCAGCGGTGGGAACAACCAATATTGGCAGTGTTGAATTTGGCCCTACATTATTGGTACAAAGTGTTCCAACCAGCAATCCAATCCCTACACGCTCAATTATTGAAGTATTGGATATTAATGGTGAGTCACGTTTTGAAATACAAGAAGCTGGCAATGTCGGAGTTAAGACGGGCACACCTCAAGCCACATTGGATATTAATGGGTATACGCGGTTAAAGAAATACAGTGCCGAACCCATTACTTGCGACTTAGATCATGATGGCGCAATTGCACTTAATAGTAATTATAAGCTTTGTGTTTGCAATGGATCGTCATGGGTTGAAACGAATGATGGGATGAGTAGTTGTAATTGGTAAAGTTACTTTTTATATTCGCCTTTTTCACACCAAAATTTTGTTTTAACATTTTTTTGATTTTGAAATAGTCGTTTTGCATGTTCGCAATTGTCCCAATTATACTTAGCCCCTTCTTTTGTATTAAATGATGCAATATGAATTCTAGAATTATTAGATAATAAACTTGAACGATAAAGTGTTGCTGTATCACTCTTTATATTTGAACATGATATTAAAAACAATAAAATTGAAGAAGTTAAAAACCTCATTCCCACTCAATGGTAGCAGGAGGTTTGGAAGAAATGTCATACACAACGCGATTGATGCCATCAACTTCGTTAATGATCCGGCTGGACATGGATTCTAGCACGTCATAAGGGATTTTTGCCCATTTGGCTGTCATTGCATCATCAGATGTCACGCAACGAATGGCACAGGTGTTTTGATAGGTACGTTGATCGCCCATCACACCCACCGACTTTACTGGTAATAACACAGCAAATGCTTGCCAAATGTCTCGATACAACCCCGCTTTTTTAATTTCTTCTAAAACAATGGCATCAGCTTTTTGCAATACCTCAGCACGTTCTTTGGTTGGCTCACCTAAAATACGGATGGCCAATCCAGGGCCTGGAAATGGATGGCGATGAACAATATCTTCAGATAAGCCTAGGGCTAATCCAACTTGACGAACTTCGTCTTTAAAGAGCATTTTAAGGGGCTCAATGATTTTAAAATCCATATCTTCAGGTAATCCACCCACATTATGGTGTGTTTTAATGGTTTGAGCTGTGGCTGCAACACCAAACTTAGCCGATTCAATTACATCGGGGTACAAGGTACCTTGAGCCAAGTATGGAATGTCTTTATTTAGCTTTTTAACTTCACGTTCAAATACACGAATGAATTCATTTCCAATGATTTTACGCTTCTTTTCAGGTTCAGACACACCATCCAGTTGAGAATAAAATGCGTCTTGTGCGTTAATGTAAATCAAATTAATTTTAAACTGATCTTCGAAGACCTGCTTAATGCGTTCACCTTCGTTAATTCTCATGTACCCGGTATCGATGAACATGCACGTTAGTTGATCGCCAATGGCTTTATGTAAAAGCGCCGCCACAACAGATGAGTCAACACCACCTGATAAGGCACAGAGAACTTTATCAGAACCAACTTCTTCACGAATACGCTCGATTGATTTTTCGATAAACGTATCGCTAGTCCAATCACGTGGAGAGTTACAAATTTTAATCACAAAGTTTTCGATAATATTTTTACCATAATCGGTGTGGGATACTTCCGGATGGAATTGAATCCCAAAAATTTGTTTTTGTTGGTTTTCGAAGGATGCAACCGCGCATGTGGTTGTACTTGCAACTGACCGGAATCCAGACGGAACTTCTTTGACTGAGTCACTGTGTGACATCCAAATATTAATATTCTTTGGAATATCTTGAAATAAGGCTGATGATTCGTTGATATCAAGGGATGATGCGCCATATTCACGGGTCATGGAACTTGCCACATTGCCGCCCAAACGCGTTGCAATTAATTGCATGCCATAACAAATGCCTAAAATCGGAATATCAAGAGCAAAAATTGCTTCATCAATGGTCGGCGCATCGGTATCATCCACCGAGGATGGGCCACCAGATAAAATAATCCCCTTGGTATTCTTCTGCTTGATTGATTCAACTGAAATGGTGTGAGGCACCACTTCTGAATACACGTTTAACTCTCGAATGCGCCGAGCAATTAGTTCGGTATATTGTGAACCGTAATCAAGAATAAGAATCATTACTTATACATGCCCAAGCTTTGAACTTTTTGATACACTTTACCCTCAGTTAATAAGGATGGTGCCACAATCACTTCAATGCTTTGGTGAAGGTCAGAGATCTTTTCTGCACCAACTGTTGCCATACAAGTACGGATTGCTCCTGCTAAGTTTTGAGATCCATCGTCTGATTTTGATGGGCCTAATAAGATTTCTTCTAATGAAGCTACCGTACCAACTTCAACACGTGCGCCACGTGGTAGTACCGCATTTGGTGTTGCCATACCCCAATGGAAACCATTACCAGGTGCTTCTGAGGCTCTAGCTAATGGTGACCCTATCATTACAGCATCTGCACCACATGCTAACGCTTTACAAATGTCTCCAGAATTCACAATACCACCATCGGCTATAATGCTAACGTAGTTGCCGGTTTCGTCAAAATAATCATCACGTGCTTGAGCAGCATCTGCAATTGACGTTGCCATTGGAACACCAACCCCAAGAACACCACGAGTCGTGCATGCTGCACCTGGACCAATGCCGACAAATATTGCTTTCACACCCGTTTTTAATAATGTGCCAGTAACATCATAAGTTGCGGAGTTTCCAACCCAAACAGGCACATCCATCTCTTTACAAAATGCATCTAAATCCAACGCTTCAACGCCATTGGCGCTTTTATGCTTGGTTGAAACAACTGTGGATTGGATTAAAAAAGCATCGACGTTTTCTTCACTCGCAATTTTTCCATATTTACGTGCATTAACAGGTGTTGATGAAACAACAACAGGTGCACCTGATGCTTTAATTTCTTGAATGCGTTTACGAATCAACTCTTCTTTAACTGGTTGATCACGATAAATATTCTGCATTAAATCAACATAATCTGCTTTTGAGACTGCTGAAATTTGCTTAAGAATGTCATCTGCATTTTCATAGCGCGTTTGAACGCCTTCTAGATTTAGAACACCCAACGCACCATGATTACCTAAAATAGATGCTGTTTTTGGACTAACAACGGAATCCATTGCTGATCCAATCACTGGGATTTCTAGTTTTAATCCACCAATGGTTGATGAAATATCAACAATGTCTGGATCTAAGGTGTATGATGAAGGCACCAGCGCAATCTCATTCAATCCATACGATCTCTTAAAATGAGTAATTTCCTTGGTTGTCATAACGCCTCCAAATTTAAGTTTGTTTGATGTTACCATCGATCTATGAAGATATCAAATAAAAAAGGAAAGAATTTTTAGTTGTTCTCAACAATTTTACTATTATATGCGTTTAGAACATGCCAATATCGGCTAGAGGTTGTGTCAATTGGAAGGATTTGCCCCGTGCGCTGAAGCTTAACAGGTGTTGTATCTATGGTTATCAGTTTTTTCTGATGGAATACAAATGTCTGAATGATACCCTCCGTTGTATTCTGTGACCAATGTTGATCAAAGATATAATTTCCAAGCCCATAAGAGACATGTTTACCATTAATTGTTTGGTGAGATTGTACCCAATGAGCCTGATCTCCTAAAACGATGTCAGCACCTGCCTCAACTAATTTCTTTGCCCATTTTTGTTCTTTTTTTCGAGGTTGATGCGTATACTCAATTCCCCAATTCACTAGTACAACCAATTGATCAACCTTAGCGTTACATGCTTTTACCGCAGCTATCGCATCATTATCCAACCAGGCAATCCCAACACTATCATTATTGGGTTTACCAATAGAGCCTGGCACATTATTAAAACCAAGAAACCCAAACTTCGTCTTCTTTTTTGAGATTATTTGGCATTGATATGCTGATTGGACCCCTACTCCTGCACCGACTGTTTTGATGTTTAGGTTTTCCAACGTTTGTATTGTTTCAGATAGACCTGCAGCTTTAGCATCGCCCATATGATTACCCGCTAGTGAAACCAAATGAATATTTGCAGATACCATGGCGTTTGCATAAACAGTCTTCCCAATCAGTAACCAAGATGATTTTGGATAGCTAAAATTGGAAACTAATGGAGACTTAAAATTTAGAATGTTAATATCTGAATTTTTAAAAAACTGCCGCGTGCCTTTCCAAGGAAAATGAATATCCCTATTTTTAGCAATGACTTTATGAACACCTCGCGCTAAAACGACGGTTCCACCAGCCGTTAATTTGACACGCTCCTTTAAAAAAGAGTGATAGCCATCATTGATTGCTGACAACCCTTTTATTTGGATTGCACCTTTTGATGAATCATAAAACGAATGGCCATTCATTTTAATTGGTATTAAATCTTTATGATTAGTTTTCCAAGGTAAAATAACAACTTGATTATCCCTAAGGTCTTTAAGATCCAGCAATTTGATTAGGTCAGGGTATTTTCGTTTTAACATATGGTAGTGATCTGGTAAGGCAACCAATTGACCATCATTGATTGTTGAAATTAATGCGCTATGTTTTTTGTATGGGACAAACGTGATTGTCTGAATAAACGAAATGCCAATGATAGTAAAAACCACACACCCAATTAAAAAAAACCACTTTTTACTCATAAAACTATACTATCACTTAATCATTAACATTTAGATGGTGATTTATTTTATTCAGATTAATTTCACAGTAACAACAAGAGAATGATCGGGTATAAATGAATAGATATCGATAATATCATTATCAAAATGATACACACAGCCCATTGATGTTGGCTTCCCAATATTATGTGGTTCATTTGTCCCATGAAAGGCTTTATTTGTTTTTACAAATATCTTTCGATCAGGTCGGTACTTTTCTAAATAAATAAGTCGAGCGCCATAAATAGGCTTGAGTCCGCTTTCTATTCGTTGACCTAGTCTCCAAACAGCTTCCTTCATTTCTCGATTGCCTTTATAGCGTGTTTTAGAACCGGTGGATACTTTATACGTGTTAATTAATGTTTTTTTATAAAACAAATAATTGGTCTGTGTATCAATCTCAACAATAAACATATAATCTGTATGAGATAGTTCTTTAGGAATGCGGTCAAAGATGTGATTAAAAGCCAGTAATGGAATTGATAAAACTAAAACATTAATTAGGAAACTACTAATTCCAAATAATTTCATGGTCTGAATATGTAAACAATCTAATTGCCCAATTTTGATTTGGTTGAAACTCCTTTGGTTGAAACAAATACTGCCCAACCAATTTGTGATTGGATTTTTCTAAAACCACAAATGCATCAGGCAATAAAACCATGTCCCCTACTTCGAGCATTGTATTTGATTTAAAATCAAAATCAATGATGTCTTGGTGGATATAACTAGTAACTTCTAATAGTATTTTCAGCTCTTGTTTGGTCTTAAATGATTCTAAGACCGGTTTAAATACAAACCGAGTCTCATCAAAAATACGCTCCTGTTGTTTTAATAAAATCTTGCTTGAAGATGTAATAGAATTATTCTTTTTATTTGATAGACCAACAATGATCACACAAAGAAAAAGAGTTATGATAAGGGCAATTAGTTTTTTCTTACCCATTTTATTGAACATCCCATGCTTGGCTGACCAAAATCTTTAGGAACTGTTGTTCCACTCATTATTATTTTAGCAACTTCAAGTACATAACGATTCCTTACATCCTCTTCAGACTTCCAATTGTCATCATAAGCACCTCGATATATTAACTCATATGAATTATTTAACATAAAAATATCAGGCGTGCATTGAGCATCATATGCCTTAGCAGTGACTTGAGACTCATCCCATAAATACTCAAATGGTATATTTTTTTGATTAACAAGGTGAACCATATTTTCAAATGAATCATCAGGGTAATCTGGATTATTATTGGGGTTGATCGCAATTAAATTAAAACCACATTTTTGTATGAATTGGTAATCATTTATAATGCGATTCCACAACGCAATAGCATATGGACAATGATTACACGTGAATAAAACAACTAGCCCTCTAATCCCCATGACATCACTTGATGAAACATATGTGTTTGACGTGTTTTTCAACCTGAATTTGGGCATTGTTTTCAAATGATCAGTTGGGGTTGAATATAACAGAGCCATTATTTATTTAATATCTGTAAAATATGATCTATGGATGTTAGTTTTTCGCGTGGTTTACCTTTTTTCTGCCCTTCGGACACTTCATATTCATCAATAACCTTCCAATCTGCATAAGTTACATAACGAATTTGTTTATCGGTTAATACAGTTGCAATATCTTCTGTTGATTGTTGAGAGGTTGACTCTAACGAATCTAATAAAGTGTTTACTGTTTCAATACTATCTGAACGATTGGTTCCAATTACTCCAGATGGACCACGCTTAATCCATCCTGTGACAAAAGTCGCATCGATCGGATCATTATTTAAATCAACAACTTGACCAGCATTGTTAGGGATAACACCCCGTCGATCATCAAATGGAAGCCCGCGAAATGGAACGCCACGATAACCAATGGATCGAAATAATATATCACAGTCAATCTCATAAAACTCGCCAGTTGCGAATGCTTTTTGTGTTCCCGCATCCCCTTCTAAACGATTACGCTCCAGTTTTAGTTTTTTTAATATTCCATCTTCAGAAATTAATTCACTCGGGCTTGAGTAAAATAATATGTGAATTGTTTTTTGATTCGAGTCAACTTGGTCTTTTTGTTTGATGATATTTAATTGATTCACATTTTTTCTTGCTTTGGATGATGACTCCACTTCAGTTTTGTCTGCAATGCTTAACTCTAGCTCATCATGAATTTTAACGTTAACTCCCTCAATATGACCTAACTCTTTTAATTCAAGCTCTGTAAATGCGGCTTGCGCAGGGCCTCTTCGACCAATCATGTAAATATTTTTCAGCTTGCTATTTTTTAAATGATCAATTGCAGTTTGAGTAATATCGGTTTGCTCAAGTTCATGTATTGGTTTTGCAAGTATTCGGGTCACATCTACGGCTACATTACCCTGACCAATGATTACGGCTGATTCACCTTGTAAATTAAACTCATGATTTTGATAACTGGGTTGACCGTTGTACCAGGCAACAAATTCAGTTGCAGTATAAGAACCAGTTAAATCTTCACCTGGAATATTCATCTTACGATCCGTTTCCGCACCAACGGCAACAATGACTGAGTGATAATGTTTTTTTAATGTTGGTAAATCAATTTGATTGCCGATTTCAACATTACCAAAAAAACGAAAATTTGGATGATCTGCGATTTTATCATAGGATTTAGCCACAGTTTTCATTTGTTGATGATCGGGTGCGACACCACCTCGCAATAAACCAAATGGGGTTGGTAATTTTTCGAACATATCAACTTTAATATCTTTATCTGCTTTAAATAAAGCCTGAGCAGCATAAAAGGCACTGGGACCACTTCCAATAATAGCAATATGATATGTCATAATTTTTCCTTTATAATATTATTAATTTCAGATTCATCCATAACCCCCATGCTCTTTCGAACTGTTTCTGTTTTGACGTCAATGATGTAATGAGTAGGGACAGCTACAATATCATCAAATAACTTAGCGACTTCAGGGGTATTTTTTAATACTGGAAAAGAAAGTTTATTTTTATTCAAATATTCATCAAGAGCATCTTGTGATTTATCAACACTGATTCCAATAATTAATAATTCTTTCCCTGTTTTTTTTAAAATCTTATTAAAAATTTTATTTTCCAACCGACAAGATGGACACCAAGTCGCCCAGAAACTAATAATTACCTTGTTATATTCATTAAAATTGACAGGTGCATCGAGTGATTTATTTAATACAGAATTTAATTGCTCAGTTTTAAATTTTGTGGCTGCTTCATATTGCATAGAATTTGTGGCAATGCTTTGAGAATCTTGGCCTTTTAATGGAATATTGTAGACATTGAGTCCAAGTATAAACGCGACAATAAAGCCGATTAATATTTTTTTGTTATTAAAATTCATAAGTTTACCTGTAAATTAATCGTGGTCCTTTTTTATTAAAAATATAGGATATTATCCACTCAATCAATACCAAAACTTTCGTTCGATAACCAACTAAATACATTAAATGGATAAAACTCCAAGCTAACCAAGCGATTAATCCAGATAATTTGAAAGGCCCAGTTTCTGCAATTGCCTTTGATTTTCCAACAGTTGCCATCATCCCTTTATCGAAATAACGAAATGGGGGTCTATTTTTTAATTCTCGTTTAATTATTTTAGCAACATACTTACCTTGTTGAATTGCTACAGGGGCAATTCCTGGTAAAACACCATTGCTATCATGGTTAAAATGGGCAGCATCACCAATAACGAAAATATTTGAAAATTGGGGAATGCTACAATCTGAGTTTACAATGACCCTCCCCTGTCTATCCAAGTCTGACTTAAGCGAACGGGACAATTGACTGCCTTCATTACCAGCAGCCCAAATAATATTTTCAGTTTCAATAGTATCATTGCACGTCTCAACAAATTGCTTTGAGATGTTTGTCACTCGCTCATTTGTTCGGACAATAACTCCAAAATCTGCAAGGTATTTACGCGCTTTATCTGATAATCCCTGATCAAACATAGGTAAAATTTGATTGGATGCTTCAATTAAATAAATACGTGCATCTTTTGTCGAAAAATTACGAAAATCCTTTGTTAAATTTTGATACGCAATATCTGCAATCGAGCCAGCCATCTCAACACCTGTAGGACCGCCACCTACAACGACAAAATTTAAAAAACGTTGTCGTTTTACCGAATCTGATTCACGCTCAGCCTTTTCAAAAGACAACAAAATTTTCTCGCGAATTTTTAGCGCATCTTGGACAGTTTTTAAACCACCAGCGTGTTGCTCCCAGTCGTCATTCCCAAAATATGAATGACGCGCACCGGTGGCAACAACAAGGTAATCATAAGAAAAGACCTTTTTACTTTTTAAGATAATTTTATTATTTTGCTTGTCTATTGTTTTTACATCCCCCATCAACACACGTACATTTTTATTATTTCGAAATACATCACGAATTGGAACCGCAATGTCTGCAGGCGATAAAACAGCTGTTGCTACCTGATAAAGAAGGGGCTGAAATAAATGATGATTTGTTTTATCAATCAATAAGATTTCATGTTTTGAAGATGCCAAAGACTTGGTTAAATTCAATCCCGCAAAACCACCACCAACAACAACTATTTTCGCCATAATATCTGTTTACTTTACGACAATTATGCCTTGCATTACTTGATAATGCCCAGGAAACGTACAAATGTAAGGATACTCACCAGGTTGGGCTGGCACTTGTAATTCAAGCTCAGTTAATTCACCAGGGCCAATTAACTCAGAAGCAGCAATGATTGCCTCATGATCGGGCAAATAATTTTCAGCTGATAAAGCAGCTTTCCCCACTTCATCAATGAATTTTTTATCTGATAAAATAACAATATTGTGTTTCATAATCTCCATGTTTGCGTTATTTCTAAACTTAATTAACATAGATGAACCTGCTGCTGCAGTTATTTGAGGTACATTGTATTTCATTTGGTTACCCAATGACTCTATTTCAACGGTTTGATCATATGATGGACCACAACCAATTAAAGCAACAAACAAAAATAAAATATAAATACTTTTTCTCATTAATAATCTCCTTATTTGCATCACGCAAAAATCATATCATGATCCGAGAGTACAAGCCAACTAAAGTGATAAACTTTTCTCGATTGCCGTGATTACTTTTTTTGATTCAGGTTTTGTAAATGAACTAAATCGATCAATTACGTACCCATTCTTATCGACAAGAAACTTATTAAAATTCCAAGAAACTTGTCCACCAGTGGTCGGATGCAGTTTCTTGTCTGTCAAAAACCGATATAAAGGTATTGCATTCTTACCCTTAACTCGTGACTTTTCTAAAATTGGAAATGTCACATTGTAGTTCATTGAGCAAAACGATTGAATATCAGCAGCAGAGCCAGGTTCTTGCTTACCAAAATCATTGGATGGTATACCAATAACAACAAATCCTTGATCTTTGTATCCCTGATATAATTTCTGAAGCCCTTCATACTGATTTGTAAAGCCACACTTTGATGCAACATTTACAATTAATATAACGTTGTCTTTAAATTGAGAAAAATCGAATTCTTCTCCTTCAATATCCTTTAATTTAAATTGATATATTTTTGACGACTCTAATGCATTTGAGTGAGTAAGCTTTCCAGATTTTTTTGCAAAAATTGTGACAGTGCACATAATTAGTAATAAAAGTGTAATAAGTTTCAAACGAACCTCCTTTCAATCTAAGTATATCGACGAAATTTATAAAAAGCACAAAAATTATTGATTGCTGAATTGTTTCCATGGGTGCTTTTGGTTAAACTGAAAAAATGCAGCGCATATTTATTGATCAGCATCAACTCAAGGAATCATCCATATTATTATCGAAAGAATCCTATCATCACTTAATAAATGTGTGTCGATTAAGAGAAAGATCCCAACTTGATGTTGTGATTGATGGCAAGCGGTTGTTGAACATTACCATTACTGAGGTTTTAGCTGATGGCATCGCCTACAAAATTAATGATCAATGGTCACTCTCATCAAGCCGACCGTTTAAAATCAGCCTTATCCAATCGTTACCAAAGCAAGACAAACTAACGGATATATGCCGCATGTGCACAGAAATTGGGGTATCGACGTTTTACCCTGTGATTAGTGAGTATTGTGATGTAAAGGAACTGTCTGACAATAAATTTCGTCGTATACAAACAGCAATTGATAGTGCAGCCAAACAAAGCAAACAGTCGTCCATCCCCACACTTCAACAGCCTCAATCACTTGCAACGTGCTTGGCCAACATTGCGTTCACGCCAACAACACTCGCACTTGTTGCCTATGAAAATGCAACGCAAGGTCCCAGCGCCGCTATTAAAGAATTAACGTTTGATCACCTTGTTTTAGCCATTGGCCCAGAGGGTGGATTTGGGGCAAATGATTTAACCCTTTTTGAATCATCCGGATTCGTTCCGTTTTCGTTAGGCGGATTTATTTTAAGAACCGAGCATGCAGGGTTTGCTGCCATCAATCAACTTGATGGATGTTTATCTAAAATTTAGTTTACTCCCCTATTTACTTTTACTTTATTTTAGCCTATTTTAAATGGGCAGGTTTTAAATCTGTTGTGATGAAATCTTTAATATTGAGCTATCGATATTAATTTATATAAGGTGTGTGATTAAAATAAATAACGTTAATTTCGGTGGGAATAGTCCATCGCCTCTGTTTAGACCAGACTCAAGAGTATTAAGAAAAACTGATGATGTTGAAATGAATAGTGCATCACAAAATACAATACAAAAAAGTCAAATGGTTGGTAGGGAGTTAGAAAGTGTAGAAACGGTTCCATTTGGTTCTAGACGTAATTCACCTAATCATTTCGATGATGGGAAGATTATGAGTAGAGAAAATACCCAACTACACAGCTTGTTAACATATCCTTTTAATGATGATGATGATGGAATAGACAATGAATTAGCGGAATTTAATATTATTGATAAGTTGGGACAACATTTTAATCAACTCAAGGTTATCAATAAAAAGGAAGGCGAAATACTTGAGCAACGTGAGTCGGATCGGGCAAGTGGGACATCCTCAAAAATGAAAAACCCAATCAGACGCATATGGAAAAGCCCTGGCGTTTACGTTTATGAGGAAGTTGCCAGCAGTCCGTTTGAGGGAGTACCAGAGAATGAACCTGCCCCCTCACGTTTAGATCATTTACAACAGCCCTTAAATAAAAAACATAAAAAATAAAACAACTCGGACTCCGTGCAAGCTATGCACATTGATTAGTCATCATTTTACATCGAATCATGGTTTAAGTATTTAATGTTTACTTTTTATAATTTCCGTAATGTGGACCTTCACTATGGAAATGTCGCAAACCAAACTCAACTGAAGTAAAGGCCAACTCATCCCATGGAATGTCATTATACGTTACCCATTTGGATTCAATGGTTTCAATGCCAGGCTCATGATCAGGGGTATTGCAATGGGCTTTAAAAAGAAAATAAACTTGGCCAATATGAGGAAGGTCATAAATGGTGTGGAGATGATCGATGGTTGGCTCAATACCCGCCTCTTCCTTCGCTTCACGAAGGGCCGCTTCTTTAAGGGTTTCGTTAAGCTCCATAAAGCCTGAGGGAACGGTCCAAAAGTGCTTTCGCGGTTCGATATTGCGTTTACATAACAGAATCTTATCTTCAAATATGGGTAAAACACCCGCCACAATTTTGGGATTCTCGTAAAGAATCGTATTGCAATTGCCACATACTTTTCGCTCGTGGGTATCGCCTTCTGGTGTGGTTACTATAATATTGGTTGAACAGTGCTGACACGTCATGGGCACAAACGAGAAATGTCCCATTGATCTGATGATTGTTTAAATACAATCCGATCATGATAGCGATTGTTTCGACCTTGCCAAAACTCAAAATAGTGCGGTTGTATTTCAATGCCACCCCAATGCTCCGGACGAGGAACATCGGTTGGAAACTTTTTGTTAAATAATGCCAAGCGCGCATCCAATTCATCGCGGTTTTCGACCACCTGAGATTGGTCTGAGGCCCAAGCGGATAACTGAGAATCACGCGGTCGAGTTTTAAAATAGGCGTCTGAAAACGCTGCTGACGATTGTTTGGCTACCCCTTCGATTCGAACTTGACGTTCAATGTTTGGCCAAAAAAACGTTAATGCGACCCTTGGGTTTTGTAACAGTTGTTGCGACTTATCGCTATTGTAGTTTGTAAAAAAAACAAAGCCATCATCTGAAAACGATTTTAACAATACAACTCGATTTTTTGGCTGACCTTCCGCATCAACCGTTGACACATGCATTGCATTGGGCTCAAAAACAGCGTTTTTCTTTGCAAACTCAAACCATTCATTGAATTGTTGAAATGGGTTATCTAATGCGTGGGAAGTATCGAATTCGTATTTGGTGTATTCCTTGCGGGATTCATTTAAAAACATTGCTTAAATGCCACACCGCTTTTTAATCACACCAATAATGCCATCATCCAACCCTAACGGTGGTGTGACCTCAACCGATACATCGGGATGGTTGGCAACCGCATCATGCACCATATTTGGAATATCACGGATGGCATGCCGGCCTGGAGACAACATGTATGGGTGAGCGATAATATGGGTGGCGCCATTGGCAACACAATCATCAACGACTTGTTGAATGGATGGATCACACAGTTCCATGTGTGCGCCTTTTACCATAATATCTGGCGTGAGTTCTTGCATGCGATTAACAACTTCAAATAGAGCGTCATTAGCAGCTGGGTAACGGGACCCGTGATCGATAATTATTACAGCTTTCATAGTATTAGCGTATCAAAAAAATTAAGATTTAACGACAGAATACATATCCAATGCCGCTTGCCGATTTTTTTTATAATCGACAATTTGAGCAGGATAACCCGGTGTTGGTGGTGGGAGATGAATATCTTTATTCGACAGATGCGCCAATTCTGGGCAATATTTACGAATATATGCACCGGAAGCATCAAACTTTTGTGACTGACTGGTGGGGTTAAAAATGCGGAAGTAAGGTTGTGCATCACACCCAGATGACGATGCCCACGCCCACCCACCGTTATTGGCGGCAAAATCGAAATCCAACAGTTTTTTTGCAAAATAGGCCTCGCCCTTACGCCAATCAACCAATAATGTTTTGCATAAAAATGACGCTACAATCATCCGACAGCGATTGTGCATGAGCCCGGTGGTATTAAGTTGTCGCATGGCGGCATCGACAATGGGAAACCCTGTTTGTCCCTGGCACCAAGCGTCAAAATGATCATCTGTCCCCACCCACTCAATTCGATCATATGCTGGCTTTATTGACGATTGATGACAATTGGGATGCGTTGCCACAATCATGTGATAGAAATCACGCCAAACCAATTCAGATAACCAAATATCGGCACCCTCGGATTCAAACGTCACCGCAAACGTCACCAGTTCGCGAATGGAAACACAGCCAAACCGGATGTAAGGTGATAATTGGGATGTGCGATTTAAATCGGGAAAATCACGGTCAACATGATACCCATCAATCATTGATTTAAAGGCCTGCATTGCAGCTAATGCGTGGCTACGACCCCCTGGCAAAAAACACGATTTAATCGTGAACCCCATTAAATCAAACCAACGATCATCATGAATGCTTGAATCTTCCTCAACAGCTAAAAAGTGATGATTCGGTAACGGATTCACCTTCATCACCTCGGGTGACAATAATCGGCACCATTGATTCTTATAGGGTGTGAATACTCTGTAATGCCCACCATCCTTAGTTAATACCTCATCCTTTTCAAAAATAACGGTGTCTTTGGATGTGTGAATTGGAATATTCAATAATGAATGAATGGCTTGATCTCGTTTGATTGCGTAGGGCTCAACATCACGATTAAAAAACAACGCATCTATATTGTATTTTTGAATAATCTCAGGCAACATCTCTTCTGGTGGTCCATACCGAATGCAAAGATTTGATCCATATTGATTTAATTGATCCTCAACCTCACGAAGGGACTGTATAATAAATGGGATTCGCTGATCGTTATTTTCTAAAGGGTTTAAAATATGGGTATCGAATATAAAACAAACCACGACTTGTTCGCACTGTGTTAACGCCTGATTTAAGGCCGTGTGATCGTGGAGTCGGTAATCGCGTCGTAACCAAACGAGGCCTGTTTTGTAGTTTGACATACTAATATTCTATTTACTTTTTAATAAGAACAAAAGGAGATTATTGTGATAACTTATGTAATTCATGCATCAAATTACTATAGATTAGATTGTCTTCACTTAATGACCATGAATCAAACACAGAGACAGGTGGCTCAGTAGAGGTGGATAACGCTCTTTCATCATAAGAGGAATTCCCACTTTTAAATTGATCACCATTTGCACGCGACTGCCAAAATTTAATGCCTGTTAGTGATTTGGATTCTTCGATCAAAGTTTGTGCCCCTTTTATTTCTATTGGTTTTGAAAAATCGCATCTAGTTAAATTTTTATGTCTGGAGTTTTGATTATCAGCTACACTTATTACATAACCATTGTTATTTTCCATCGGAGTTGGTGTGACTTTATTTAAGTAATCTTCATCAAATGGAAACTGCAACTCATCATCTAAACTTATATAAGCCACGTTTTTAAATAAGTTTAATGACAATAAGCATGATTTTCTGGGAAAAAACATACATTATAAGTTACCAGAAAATTGGCTGACAGGCCATATAAGCACAACGAATAACAGAGGTTAATAATTAGGAGTTAGGCAACTTTTTGTTCACGCGATTGGTACTGCTGTAGTTGATCAACTTGACCATCATCATTAAGATATTCTTCTTCAAATTGGAACTGTAGCCATCCGTCTTCTGAGTAAGTTACTGGCTTTGATGAATCACTGGGACATTGTTTTGTTTCAGGATTTTTAAAGTTGTCTAATTCCTGTTGATATTCAAAATCGGATACTGTCGATGTTGAATCTAGTGAATCTGATGAATCACTGCGACATTGTTTTGTTTCTTGTAATCTTTGTTTTAATTTAATTACTTTACGCCTGCCTAAAAAACCTCTGGCTGTTTTTTGAATTAAAAGTGCGCCTAAACTTTCGATTTCTTTTCGAGAATCTTCAATTTCTTGAAATAAAGGGTCTACATTAGTATTTATTTTTGCAATAATACCAATTTCATTGAAAAATGAAGCACCTTTTGGATCCACCAAAGCAAGTTCTTGAGCAATAGATCCTGGTTCATAATCACCATCTGAATCAGAATCATATAAATTGATATGATTATAAGACCTGTTAATTTTCTCTGATGCTGTTCGAAGTACTGGCATATTCACCTCATAATTGAATTTGTTTGGGTTACTAATATAAATTATAACACATAAATTTTGTTAGCTACCCAGCGGTTAATCACATCTTAACATACTCTTAATCTTTTTTTAATCAAATATTAATAAATTAACATCTATTTAATGAGGAAACTTTTCACATGATTATAAAATTGTATATCCATAATTATCATTTGGGACGTCATTAGGCACACTAAACTGCGATGATGTGATCATGTTAGCAACCAATTATGATTCTATGGATCAATTTCTTCATGAGCTTCGCTCAATCAATTTATTAAGTAGTGATGATGTCGCATCGCTTATTGTTAAAGTCAAAGAGGGCTGTCAGCGCTCTAAATCCAAATTTATAACATCAAACTTACGTTTGGTTGTTTCTATTGCTAAGAAATACATTAATAAAGGGTTACCAATTGGTGATTTGGTTCAAGAAGGATCCATTGGGTTGATACGAGCGGCCGAAAAATTTGATCCATCCATGGACATTAAATTTTCAACATATGCCACGTGGTGGATTAAACAAAAAATAAGACGAGCGCTTACTAATCAGGTGGGTATGATTAAAATACCAGATCATTTGTATCACCGGTCCATACATTTAAATGATTTACTATATACCTCGAATAAAAACGATAAAGATATACAGAAAGAAGTGAATCTATCTAAAAAGCAATACAATGACTTAATGATGGTATCTGGCCCTACTCTTTCATTGAATATGGCTGCGCATCAAAATGATTCAACAGATGAGTTAAGTGACACCGTATCCGATGAGTCCAATTCTAATTTGAATACAGAACATGTTATTGATCAAGAATTATTGCGCAGCATGTTGTTTAAAACTTTAAATCATTTGGATGAACGTTCAAAAACAGTCATTCGATTGCGATTTGGGTTGGATGATGGAAAACAGCGGACACAAAAAGATGTGGGGCAGTTCTTAGGCGTTTCAGCTGAACGCGTTCGACAAATTGAAAGTGCTGCACTGACTGATTTACGTCAGCATTTATCACCCGAAGATGTTGCGGCCTTCCTATAATAACTGAGGTTGATTTAAAATCTTTTTTAATTCTTTTATTCCAAGGCTGCCTTCAAATCCATCAAAGCAACGATGATCAAAAGTACAGGTTACGGGGACAATCTTTTTATCCCCGTCTTTCATTGTTTTTCCAATGGCAAGCGTGATCGGTGATCGAGAAAAAGAATAGATGGGAATAGCAGCGTATTTAATATCGTATTTATCCAAAAAAGTAATTGTCATGGAACCAAATCGATCATTCGGTAACCCAAACGCCCCTAACGATACATTGCATGTGTACTGAATAAACTCAACCAGCTTTATTGCTGGACGACAGAGCCATGACGGCAACCGTTTAAAAATAGCGGCAACACGGTGTATGGGGCGATCTGCACCTGAACGTAAATCACTGATTTTTTGATCCCAGGTTGATTTTAAATTCGTTAAACTCATCGCATAGGCATCATCAATCGCAATGCCGTTTAAATCCAATACCGATCGGTGACGAAATACCGTTGGTATAAAAATACGATTATTTAAGCGTTGACGAAACTTTGATCGAATCAATACCGTATTCAATTCAGGGACATTGTGGATGGTTGTTGAAAAAATTTTAACCAACGCGTGCTTAAGTGTAATTCCAGGTTGGGTGTCTAAGTATGCCACTAATTTTGTGACATCCAAATCCAACTGCACATTAACAGATGGATCGTTCGGTGATGACCAGGCACCAATTGCAAGCTTACGCATGCTTGATACCGGCGATATGGTTTTAAATGGAATGCTTGGCATTTAGATATTATGCGCTAATGACAACCCACTTTCAATGGCATTGATAAATGTTGGCCCTTGGCACCAATCCCCACAGGCGGCAATATTAGGGGCATCAATGGATTGATAGTAGTTGCAACGCAATGTTTCCAGTGGGCCCTCTAAGTAAGCATATTTCCACCGATGCAAGCGATGGTCGACCACCAATTGGTCACCTCGATTATAATGAGATAACATTGAGGTCATCATTTTTACAGTAACTTCAGCCGGTTGAATATCATCAAACATTTTGGTTGCCCAACCATGTTGGGAATGCATTGCATAGGTGTGTCGACGCGACTCACGATTTGGCTTTCGGTGATCAGCAATCACACGATTGATAATTGGCCCGTTAATCACATCTTCATCTGCATCTGAAAACCATAATGGGGACTGCATTTCGAATAACATGGTATTCACTGCACAATAATTGATGGTTGCTGCTTTTGAAGCAATATCAGCCGGGCAGCCATCCAATAATGCTATTTGTGGGGCTGGAATTGCTAATACTAACCAATCAAACCCAGTAAAAGTGTCCTCATCGGTGGTTAATGACCAGACTCCATTAAGATGGTTAATTGCCGTGATTTTTGACTGTGAAACGATCTCGATGCCACCAGCGAGGTAGCGTGCAATGCCATTCATTTTTTTTACACCAATAAACGCATCAATTGGAATTAAGTCATTATTTTCTTGGCGTTTAAATGACCACGGGATCAACTGACCTTGATCAATTAATTCATCCATTAAAGGTTGGGTTTTTGCTGAAATATCATGCTTTTCGATGTAAGGGACACCCATATCGATACCAATGCCACTAACCGTATCCCATCGTTTTGTGGTGCTACGGCCACTCACGCCACGACTTTTATCGAACAAGGTCACCTCGTGACCTTTTTTCTCACACTCATATGCACATGTAACGCCAGCTATACCAGCACCAATAATCGCTATTTTCATATCTTAATGCTATCACTGGTTATTTAAAAAACGAAATTCATATTGTGGTGAGGCTAAATCTATGGCATTCTATGGTTATTATGACAACATTAAAAGCAACAATTAAAACAAATAAAGGGAACATAAACTTAAACTTACATGCGGATCAAACACCACTAACGGTGGCGAACTTTGTAAACTTGGCCAAACGTGGTTATTACAAAGGCATTCAATTCCACCGTGTTATTGATGACTTTATGATTCAAGGTGGTTGCCCACAAGGTACTGGCACTGGTGGACCCGGTTACCAGTTTGGTGATGAAATTGTTGAGGAATTAAAACACAACAAACCAGGCATATTGTCGATGGCAAACGCTGGCCCTGGCACCAATGGCAGTCAATTTTTTATTACTCACGTTGAAACCCCATGGTTGGATGGTAACCACACCGTTTTTGGTGAAGTTGTGTCAGGTGACGACCAAGCCACGGTTAACATGATCGAGCAAAATGATCACATTGTTGATATTGAAATTGATGGCGATGTGTCGGTTTTAGATGCGCATTCTGATCAGATTAGCGAATGGAATGACGTTTTGGCTGATCAAGGTTTTTAATTAATTCACCTCAATCCATACTTCATTTTTACGAAGCAATGGAAACACCCACGGGGAATTGTACTGACTAAGGTACCACACCCCCGTAGGGGTTAACCCAGCCGCTTTAATATTCTTTTCAAGCTTTTTCTTTGCGCGAGCCATTCCTCTAGCAGAACCACGAAACGATTGAACGGCAACTTTTAAATTATTGAATGATTTTACAGACAAATTGCTGTTGGTCGGGTCTGGCGCTTCAGCCATGGCATTGGGCATAACAAACATCATTTGCCCATTGGACTGAATGACGGGTGCTGTCATTGGAATTTTTTGCTTGGCAGCATTGTTACCATCAATGTAGCGAAACAACTGACGAAACGATTGATTTTGAGATCCCATGGCATGCGATACCACCAAAATTTTTGGGTAAGACCGCAATGAGACTTCGCCAACCGATGGTAATTTGGTATACGTTGGGGCTTCGATATTGGATTCAAATAACAGACCATACCCAAGCCATAATACCAATGCGCCCCCGACAATGAGTGTAACACCCTCAAAAAACTTCATTAATGAACGGCGGTTGTGTCGGCGACTTTGGCGCATACCAACTCACAAAGGGCCTTTATTCCCTCACCAATGTCTTTAATGGATTCACCTGACATATAAGCAGGTGTTGATGCTACACGGTTGGTTTCATCCCAAACGACGGCAGACACTGGTGCAACTTGATGATAACCACCCAATTGCTCGATGTGCTTGGCCGTATCGGAATCATCCCCCACTGTCACAGTAACATCTGAAATAAGCTTGGCTGCCATCACTGGCGCAATGCAAATGAAGCCCAGAATTCTGTTGGCCTCATGTGCTGCTGTAATCACATTGGCAACATCATCTTCAACCGACATATTAAGCCCATTTATGGCGTAATCACATAAGTTTTTTGCGGCTCCAAATCCACCAGGAAATACAATCGCATCATAGTCATTAACATTTAACTCGGTTAAGGAAGATACATTCCCACGGGCAATACGGGCAGCCTCTTGTAAAATGTTTCGTTGTTGATTCATGTCTGGTTTATCGTTTACATGGTCAACCACATGATATTGTGGACGATTTGGTGCATAGATATCGACATTGGCTCCCAATTGATCTAAAAAATATAAGGTTAGTGTCGCTTCATGGATTTCGGATCCATCCTTCACTCCACAACCAGCTAAAATAACGGCTACGTTTGGCATAGTATTCTCCCTTTCTGTTTAACAGTACAATACTATCCAAAGCAAATAGAATTCCGCAAGACTATTTTGCTTAATACAGCGTTACCAATTCTTCCATCACACTGGGGTGAAGCGCCATGGTGAGATCAAGATCAGCTTTGGTAATGCCTTTTTGCATCGCAACGGCCAAGGATTGGGCAATTTCTGCCGCAGCTTCACAGCATACATGCAGGCCAATCACATGCTGATCGTTACCGCGCATAACAAGCTTCATAAACACAGGTTCTTTATGCTCATCCGTCAACGCCATAGTGAGTGGATTGAATTGCAGCTTTCGAACTGAAATATCGTCAAATTTTTCGCGTGCGTCGTCTTCGCTAAATCCAACAGTGCCCGCTTCTGGATGTGAAAAAACAGCGGTAGGAATCATATTATAATCCACTG
The DNA here is from genome assembly GCA_049889215.1 of Candidatus Marinamargulisbacteria bacterium. Lineage (GTDB taxonomy): Bacteria > Margulisbacteria > Marinamargulisbacteria > UBA817 > UBA817 > UBA817. Next base: position 36,230 of record JBMHDV010000003.1, on the reverse strand, counting down.
GAAATGTTTTATTCAGCAGCACTTTATCCACCCATTCGCGAGCTTGGGCAATGGCGACCGGGGTCAGCTGTACTTGATCGATACAATCACCCAAGGCTGATATGGATGGCACCGATGTTTGGTAATCATGATTGACAATAATGGCACCATTTTTGGTGGTTTTGACGCCAACAGCATCGCAATTTAAGGTTTCTGTAAATGGCACACGACCTACCGCTTGGATGACTTTATCTGCCATAATTTTGTTGCCATTGCCACAGACCACTTGCAAGCCATTGCTTGATTGTTGAATGGCTTCGATGGTGGTATCCGAATGAATGGTTAAACCGCGTTGGGTGTAACGATCTTGTAAGAATTGACGCAAATCCGAATCAAAGCCACGCAGAACAAGGGGTTGGCGAATAATAACATCCACCTTGCATCCCAATGCAGTTAAAATTGATGCCAATTCAACAGCGATGTATCCCCCACCCCAAATTACCACTGATGATGGTAACTGATCCCAAGCAAAAAACTCATAGGACGTGTCACACAATTCCGCACCAGGTATGGGTAAGCGTACCGCTTTGGACCCAACACAAATTAAAATGTGTTGCCCTTCGATCATGTTGCCGTTGACCTCAACGCTGGTTGGAGAAGCCAATCGTGCGGTACCACGAATCATTTCGATGCCAGCATCCAAGCACTTCTGTTCGTGACGATCATTTAAAGATTGAATGTAAGCTGTCAATTTTGGTTTTACAGTCCCCCAATCAAATGACGGCGAACCAAAGGACCACCCGTGATGATTGGCAACGCTTGATTGATGCGCAAACATGGAAATGGCATGCCACATTTTTTTTGGTACGCAACCGTAAGTGACACAGGTGCCACCAACGCTATCATTTTCAATTAAGGCGACTTTTTTTTGTGCCAGTGCCGCTCGCTTTGCTGCAGCTAAACCACCTGAACCAGCTCCGATTACAATTAAATCAAACATAGTTTTATACTACCACAACAAGTTTTTTAAAAAGAGCTGAGCAAAAATTACCGATAAATAAACTAGAATTAATAATGTTTTAACAAAAGAAACCAAAAGACTTCTAAGGTTGACTATTTTTTATTATGATTAAGCGCATGTTCTCAATACTTTCTAAAATTTGCACCAATGCACACCGTGCGATTCAACACCCAATGCCATTAAAACGTCTATTTAATACATTGCCGAACGTTGGCAGTTCTGAAGTTGACAGTCTGATTAAGCCAAGGTTTAAAAACATTGAAGAGTTTACGGATTATGTGGATATGACCAAGCAACCCACCATGGGCATTGTTACACGTTCATATTTTCGAGCAAAACGTCTGGCAAGTGCACAACCGGCACTGGGTGAAACACCAATCTTGCATGTATTAAACCTTTTGAAGAAGCAAGGTATTGAAGGGTATGACCAATTGCGCATCATTCATGGGTCCGACATACTTGGTAACATGTACACCCAACATCCCGATCGATTGGTTCCATTTTGGTTGCGCTGCAAAGAAATGAATTTAACAGAACTCTTGCTATTATCAATGACATTCCCGGATGATGCCCCTCGGCAATTGCGTCCCATTATTACCCAAAACTTTATGGACATCGTCGAAAACTTAACGGATATTGAAAATGGCCAACAAGCAGAGGGGAAAGTTGACGCTGGTACTGAGGCTGAATTTGTTGCTTATCGTCGAACTGAAGACATTAAAATCAAGTTGAGATTTTTGGATACAGCCAGTAAAATTTGGATGGCTGAAATGGTCAAATCTGAACAATCATCACCCAATGCAGATAATCGGTCCCAGCTTATAAAGGATTTACTGTCCAACCCAGCACAGTATCAATCATTGGCGCGTGATTTTTGGGGATTGGACGCACAAAATCATCGTAGCTACATTTGGCATGATACGGATACTGGGGTCACCCCAGACACGCCGAATGCTTTTTTAAAAAGTGTGGTATCCCAATGTTATTATGGGGCACGTTTAGTGAGTGAGCATTTACCAAACACCGGGTTTGATATTGACCCAAATGCACCTGACTTAAGTGCTGAACAGAAAAATAAAATCAAAGCCTACCTTCATGATATTCGCCAGGTATTTTCACCCAGCAAACGGCATGAAAATAACCCATACAAATCTCTACAAAAAGCGTTAATCACGTTAAATGACTTGATTGAATCCTGTAAATTTAATGTTAAAACCATCGATGATTTTGACACTGTTTGCAATCACATTATTATGGTGCAAAAAATCTCAGGATTACTGGCTGAACTGGCACCACAGCGCTATGGAAAAGTGTCCTATTTAATCAACTGTTTAAAGCCCTATGTGAGTGTAACGGCCCGTGTTCGGGAATCTGATATTTTTGATTGGGTGAGTCAAGATCTACGCATCGCTGCTGCCAACCCACAACATAACATAAACGATGCCATGAGCTTATCGCTTGCTGAATGCCAGGACTATCAACCAGTGGCCAAAGATTACCACTGGCATGGGATCGAAGGGCGAGAAAAAATCATTTATGATTGCAATCAGCTGTGGCAACAAATATCGACAATTGCACCCGTGCATTTAACCATTGCAGATTTTGGGACCATTGACCAAGAACGATCGTTGTTATTAGCAAATAGATTTAAACCTCATAATGATAGCATTGTGTTACCCTTACCTGAACGACCTGAAGATAGCCAACGGCTTACCAACCTGTTAGAACGATCACCTGAGCATTTAACCCCCACACTAAATCGAATTGGGATTTTGTTAGGTAAAAGTGATCAGATTAAGCGAACCAGAGCCCCGTTTTATTCGTTGGCCTTAAATTTACGACTGGCTCGACATATTAATCCTAAATTGCGTTATGTTGGCAATGGCTCCACCATTGTGCGAGGTGGCACATTAACCCACCTAACCTGGGCAAACTTGGGCCAACGCTTTGGCTTAGGTAAAACCGTTCAGCAAGGGGATAGTTTTCGTTCGATGGTGAATGAATACACAGAACTTGAAAAACGCGCCACCATTGAATCACACCCGGCATCGTTATTCGAAACTGTGGCACTGCACGTTGGTCCAGCGTCACGTGAGGTTATGACGGCATATCAACAGGAACTGGCCACAGCTATCGCTAAAGGGGCCCTAAATGGCTACCCACAAGAGGCCAGCCGCGGGCATTTTAAGAATCTGGACGTTAATGCGACTTACGAAACCATCATGGCATTGCCAATGGCTGAACGTGTTGAGCGCATTAAAACTGAGATTTTACCGAACTTGCGCGCCATTCCTGAAACCAATATTGCGCTTAGTCAGCACATCTACCCAACAGAACAAGATCAGAAAGTTGCTCGAACCTATTCGGTATTGCTCAACGATCATCGAGCTGCACTTATTCGCTTTTATTCACAGAGTACCCCAAACCCAGTGCCCGATTTACCAGATCACCTTCAGGACATGATGACGAAGCATCATCAAGCGCTCAGTGCTGATGAACGGCACCAAGTGGTGAACGAGCTTAATCTAAGCTATATTCCTCCGGCATTGCAATTTAGTTTGGATATGGTTGGCGATACTCTGCGCCAGATCCCGCCCAACGTTAAAGTTCGATCAATTTATGAGGAAATTCTAACTCAACTTCGTCCAGATAGGCCCATTCCGGATTACATCAATACTGGTGCGGCTGATGATTTAAGTATGCGACCGATTTAATAAAGAAAAATCTACGATAGCCCCGATGACTTTAACTCATCGGGTGGGCGATTGACAACAATTGCCGCGGGATTCTTTGGTAACACCCATGGCCAACTGCTCGGAAAGGGGTTAGTGGAAGAGCTTCCTCCTTGCGGGTTTGGTTGATCAGTGGATGAGGGTCTGCTACTTGCCCCAGCACCATGTTGCTGATGTTGTGTCGTTATTGATGAAATGGGTCCAATTGAATTCAAAAATTGTCTCCTAACGCTTAAATTTGATGTAATTTGATTGCATTTTAGCATGATAGAAGGCAGGAATAAACATGATTTCTAATCATGCTGGCACACGCACCACATCATCCCAATTTGTGGTGTATTGTGGGGACACCCATTGTGGTGCACGCCGTTTTGCAAGAAAGCGTTGGGTATTGGCAACATGGATGGTATCACGGCCAAAACGTTGGTTGATTTGATCCATCACATCCATTAATGGGTTCGTAGTTGCGCGTTGAAAGAGTGAGTCTTGCACTGATGCATCATCGGTAATTTCGCCTAAAATGATGCCCGCTTTTTTTATTGGCACGCCTGGAGGCACCAATTGTTTAATGGCCGCGCGTGCCGCGTTTGCAACCAAGATGGTATCGTTAGTGGCTGTTAAAAACCCAATGGTTATGGCATTGCGATACTGCTGGAGTTTAGGATTAAATGGATTTGTTCGAACAAATACCGTGATCATTTGTGTCAGTGAGTGTTGACGACGGAGTTTTTCCATGGCCCGTGTGGTAAACACCGTTAACGCCGCAACAACATCATCAACATCCGTAAGTTCCGGCTGAAATGAACGGGATGTCCGAATATTTTTTCGAGGCTCCAACCCCGATTGAATGTCAATGCAACTTGTGCCATGAAGCTCGTCGTATATTTGCAATCCTGGTTTGGTTAGTAAATTCAGAATCTGTTTTCGATTGGTGAGTGATTTAAAGTCATGCGCTGTTTTTATATGACGCTTTTGCAGCTTTTTGGCTTGTTGCGTGCCGATTCCCCAAATATCGTTAATGGGGGTTTGACGTAACGCTTCGTCGATCACACCTGGATGTGTTAAAGCGAACACCCCACCCGATTCAGGCAATTGCTTGGCAAACCGGTTGGCACATTTGGCCAACACCTTGGAGCTGGCAACCCCGATGGATACAGGAATCCCTGTCCATGTTAGGATGGTGGCTCGAATCTGTTTGGCATAGGCAATCGGATCTGATGTGATGCCCGATAAATCGATGAAGGCTTCGTCAATGGAATACACCTCAACCTGATCAGAAAAGCGCCCTAAAATGCTCATGATTCGCGACGAAAAATCCGCATATAGCGGAAAGTTCGCACTAAATACCGCGACTTTATGAAACGTCATTAGTTTTTTGTAATGATGGTATGGCGCTCCCATGGGAATGCCAAGGGCCTTGGCCTGGGCACTACGTGCAATCACACAGCCATCGTTATTGCTTAATACCACCACAGGGCGATTGTGTAAATCAGGCCGAAACACTTGTTCACAGGAGCAATAAAAACTATTGCAATCAACCAGTGCAATCACGTTTATTTAAGGTGATGAATGACGTGAACAACAACGCCCCATACCATCATGGATTGTTGGGGACCCACGACAATATCTGGGTATTGGTCGTTTTCTGCACGCAATGTAATCTTATCAGCATCTTGAATCAATCGTTTGACTGTAAACTCCGTATCTAAAATGGCAAGAACTATGCGGTTGTTTTTGACTTCGATGCTGCGATCAATAATCAATAAATCGCCATCGAAAATACCAGCACCTGTCATGCTATCCCCGGATGCTCTAACAAAAAAGGTCGCTTCTGGATTGGCCACCAGATAGTGATCCAAAGACAACTGATTCTCGACATGATCTTCGGCTGGTGAGGTAAAACCACAAGGCACCGCAGAGCCATACAATGGCAAAGTAATGTTGGTGGTCTTAATGTTAAAAAGTTGATTTAAGGAACTCACAACATCGGCATTGTCTTGATTTTGATACGCCGCAACGACCGTTTTTACCTTCTGAACCAGATCTTGGTAGCCAGATACCTTTAAATCCAACAAAAATGGAATAGCAGAATCTGGCAGGTCAATGCCTTCTTCAACCGTAAGTTTATTTAAATCTGTCATTGTTACCATAATGGTATTGTATCACCGAATGCCATGTTTGCGCAGTGGTGATTGGGGATCATGTTACAAATTGAACGGATGTGATATACCAATAGTATGGCATCCAAAACAACAGCATCCCATATCAATAAAAGCGGGTTTCGATTTGATACGACTTATTTATTGTTACCTGAGCATTTTTATACGATTTGCAACCCGACCCCAGTGTCAGCACCGGATACGGTGATTGTTAACCATGCCTTGGCCAAGGCTATGGGCTTAACCTTGGATGAACTGAGCCCCTCAACGCTGACTGATTTATTGGCGGGCAACACCTTCCCAAGTGATGCAACACCATTTGCTCAAGCATATGCCGGGCACCAGTTTGGCCATTTTACCATGTTGGGTGATGGGCGGGCCCATGTCTTAGGAGAACACATGACACCTGATGGCGAACGGTTGGACATACAATTTAAAGGTTCTGGACGTACACCATATTCTCGGCGAGGTGACGGCCGAGCAAGTTTAGGGCCGATGTGCCGTGAATACATTATGTCGGAAGCCATGCATGCCTTGGGGATTCCAACCACCCGTAGTTTGGGCGTTGTGACCAGCGGTGAAGATGTGTTTCGAGAAACCACTTACCCTGGGGCTATTTTGACACGGGTTGCACAATCCCATCTGCGAGTTGGGACCTTTGAATATGCGGCCAGTACTCAAGAAAAAACCATGGTTGAGGCGTTATTGCACTATGCCATTGAGCGGCATTGCCCTGAAAAAGCAACCGACGATAATCCCGCCCTATCCTTTTTAATGCATGTCATGGATCAACAAATTGATTTGATTGTGCATTGGATGCGTGTTGGGTTTATTCATGGTGTGATGAATACCGATAACATGGCCATTGCCGGTGAAACCATTGATTACGGGCCGTGTGCATTTATGGATGCATATGATCCGGACACTGTGTTTAGTTCGATTGATCAAATGGGCCGCTACGCTTATAAAAACCAACCCATGATTGCACAATGGAACTTGGTGCGATTGGCGGAAACCTTATTGCCACTGATTGATTCGAATTTGGACCATGCCATTGAACTGGCCAAAGACCACCTTGGCTCGTTTACAGATACCTATAATCAACGCTGGACCGATATGATGAAAGGCAAACTTGGCCTACTCAATCATCACCCCGTTGACCCCAAATTAATCACAGACCTATTGAGTTTAATGCACAAGCACTCACTCGATTACACGATTACGTTTCAGCACCTGAGCCAGGCAACTGGAAGCCCACAAGACCTGTGTAATCAGCCTCAATTTATTGATTGGCACCGCCGCTGGGAAGCACGATTAACCATGAATGATGCGCCCATTGATATGGCCCGTGAGGTGATGAATCAACACAACCCAGTGGTGATTCCCCGCAATCATCACGTGGAACATGCGTTAAGTGAGGTTGTTGCTGGCAACGATCAACCAATGCTAGATTTACTCACCGTCCTGAAAACCCCATACAAAAACACGAATTTAACGGCACATTATCAAGATCCACCGCCGCCAACAGACGTGCCCTATCAAACATTTTGTGGAACTTAGTGCTTTGCACTTTACAACCTCACATTGACATATTTAATTAAATTTAATAAAAATTAAGGCTATGAGCCGTATAAATACAACTGAAAAGCAGCTATTAAAGAGAAAAAGATCATCAGAACATTCTAAGGTTACAAAGAAACAAAAAACTGAAGTCACACCACAGGATTGTCCACAATTATCAACAAGCACTCTAAAAAGCATCACAAATGAAAAACATAAAAATCATTTATTTCGAAGAATAATCAATACTGAACTAACCCATGAATTAATCAAGGAATTTCTGCCACCCTCAACGGCCCTCATGTATCATTGCATGGTATTCCCAGCCAATGTAAAGCAATTGCATTATACAAAACGTCAACATTTATTAAAGCATTTGACTCAATTTGAGAATGATGGACCAGCTGCGCACCAACTTATTTTAAGCGTAAATACAAAGGTTAATGACTTAAACGGGCAGTTATTTGATGCCAACCTGTTGGAATTTCAAGAACAGCTTATGCAGGAGATTAATCATCAGCCAAAGATTGCGTGGTGGTTTATAGATCATTATTTACAGGATTATGAATCAATGGATGATTTAGATCGGAAGTTTAACAATGTCTTAACATCACTTGCAACAAAAGATCAAACCAATGCATTGAATCTTGTTTTTTCAAGAGCTAAATCACTGCTGGAAGAAGACAATTTTATGCAATGGAAATTCAATGCCTGTAACGAACTTCTCAAAACAGCTTGTGAATTTGGCACAACAACTATTTTAGATTGGATTAACAAGACTGTCACAATAAGTGACTGCGACATTCCAGCGGCCATTAAACTGGCCATGATGCACGGACAAGTACCTGTTCTTCATTGGTTCAATGAAGCCGGGCTAGCCAAAAAATATTTCACTTCTGACCAATTTAGCATTGATTTTCAAGCCATTTGCGCACATGATGCTTACATCCCCCGAAAACAGAACATCCAGTTAGCAGTTGTTACATTTATCCATGATAATTACTGCGATATGTTCAATAACTTTTTAAATGAAAGAAACCACCAACATCTGCTATCAATGTTTAGTTGTGCTGCATCGGATGGGTTACTTGATATTGTAACTTGGTTAACAGACACGTTTATTAAAAAAATGACTGCTGAGGAAAAAACTGCCGTTATAAACTATGAAGGAAAACTGGCATTGATGCGCGCTGCTGAAAATAATCATGTTCATATTCTTGAGTTTCTAAATCGCAAATTTAACTGTATCAGTGAACTAAATAATGACCCTGCCTATGCATTTTCGACTGCTGCACTTCACGGGCACCTTGACTCAATGAAATGGTTGCATACGAACTTTCCAATGAATAATGATCACATGTGCGCCTTTTATGAGAGTTGGAATAAAACCCCAATTGAATCTTTACAAAAAGCTGGACATGTTATTGGTGTTCAATGGATGATTGACCAAAACCTAGCCGCTGGGTCTCGGTTTAACGACCACGGTTTTATTGACTATAGAAACGACAAAAAGGTGATATTATTAAATACCTTTAAACGATCTCGTAACATAATTAGCGGCAAGGACGTGAGGGCCATCTTTGAAGAATTACTAAATGATAATCTACCAGCTGAGAATCAGATAACGGTGGATGATTTTTTAGCGGATAACTCCTCACTTTTAAAAAAGGTTCTGGTAGCAACCGATGACATATCACTGACGAAATGGGTGTTTGACACATTCAAATTAACAGCTGAACATATTACCCTACCGACATTAACTGAATGCATTGAAAAAAAAGCAGATTCTAACTTACATTGGTTACTAAAAACAAAATTCCCAACGTTATTGGTAAACATGAAGTTGAAAAAAACGGTCATTGATGACTTGTTTTTTGATGCAGCTTTATTTGGATGCCAACAAACATTGCATTTATTTATTGAACAATTTAATTGCCAGTCGACGGATATGATGCGCTTCATAGGTCAGGCCTATAAGGGTGCTGCAGCGAATGACCATTTTAATATTCTTGAAGAATTACATAAAAGATATTCTGACCTTTACCCGCAAATCAAATACATTGTAGATACCAAAAATTACACCGCTGACGGCCTACCGTATACATACTCTGAACCTGTTCAACGGTTTCTTATGCTTCAAGACGAAGCGCATGCCTTTGATTTTTATCCTAACTCAAGTCCGCTTGCTAGTGACATGGAAAGTAACTTATATGATAGTGATGACTCAGATCTTGATGCTGTTTTAGATTGTCTTGCTGGGTAAGATTGTTGCATTTTTTTGGTTGCGCTTATTACGATGCAAATAATGCTGAATATTAATGGGCGTTTATCGATAAATTGATTATAATATGAGCATGGGTGTTGCAGCAGATTTTTTATCAAACTTAAAGCCAGACTTTATTGACACGTTTTTATACCGTGGTGCAATTACGTTGGCGGCTATTTTTGGTTTATGGGTGTCCCACACCATCATCGTATTCTTTACCAAACGCCACTTAAAAAAACACGACACCATCTACGCCACTCGAAAATTATCTCGTTATTTTCATTTTATTTTAGCGGCATTTATTATTGCGCCTCTTTGGTTTAAGGGCATACAATCTTTAGGAACCTTTTTAGGTTTATTTACGGCCGGTGTTGCCATTGCGTTAAAAGACGTAGTGACTAACTTTGCCGGTTGGATTTATTTGCTCTGGCAAGCCCCATTTAAAATTGGTGACCGAATTCAGATTCAGGACCATCAAGGGGATGTGATTGATATTGGGGTGTTTAAGTTCACCCTCCTTGAAATTGGGAACTGGGTGGATGCCAACCAAAGCACCGGACGAATGATTCGGATTCCAAATGCAGATGTTTTTAATCAACCCATTGCAAATTACTCGAAGGGGTTTAACTACAACTGGTATGAAATCCCAGTGGTGGTGACGTATGAAAGTGATTGGAAGAAGACCAAGAAATTGTTAACCGATCTGATATCTGACTACTGCAAGCAATATGAAGATCAACTTAAACGTGAGCTTCGCCAAGCCCAAAAGGATTACCCAATCAATTACACGTACATTACACCCACCATCTATACAAGCTCGCTGGATCACGGCATTAGTTTAACCATTCGGTACCTGGTTGCCACTCGTCGCATCCGCCAATCCAATCATGAACTGTGGGAACAAATCCTGGAGCTAACTGAAGCGCATGACGATATTGACTTGGCATACCCAACTCAACGCCATATTGTTCAGTAATCATTTAATTTTATTGCATTGGTGACTATTCAAACACGGTGTAATTTTTTATAATGAACCTATGACAAAACCTTTAACGGAACACCCAGACCAACACGGTTTTTTTGGAGATTATGGCGGTCAATATGTATCAGAGATTTTGATGCCGCTGATTCATGAACTGGATCAAGTGTTTCATGATGCGATTGCAACGGCAGAGTTTCAAGACCAGTTGCAAGCCTACCATCGGCACTACATTGGGCGACCTTCGCCACTGTACTTTGCGCGCCGATTAACGGATCACTGTGGTGGTGCTCAGATTTACTTTAAACGCGATGAACTTAACCACACTGGATCGCACAAGATTAACAATTGCATTGGCCAAATTTTATTGGCAAAAAAGATGGGTAAAACTCGCATCATCGCAGAAACAGGGGCTGGTCAACATGGTGTGGCCACGGCAACCGTGTGCGCGTTATTTGGATTGCCTTGCACCGTATACATGGGCGCCAAAGATGTGGAGCGTCAGCAACCCAATGTGTTTCGCATGAATTTATTGGGTGCCACAGTTGTACCAGTCGAAGCAGGAAATGGCACATTAAAAGATGCCATGAACGAGGCGTTGCGTGACTGGGTCAGTAATGTCGATGACACCTATTATTTAATCGGTACAGCTGCTGGGCCTCATCCCTACCCTAAAATGGTGCGTACGTTTCAGTCCATTATTGGTGAAGAAGTTAAACAGCAATGCATTCAGGAGCTGGACGGCTTACCGGACACGTTGGTGGCTTGTTTAGGTGGTGGCTCCAATGCGATTGGATTATTTTACCCATTTTTAGATGATGCTGGTGTTGAACTGATTGGCGTTGAAGCTGGTGGCCTTGGTGTGGATACCAACGAACACGCGGCGTCGTTAAGCAAAGGCAAACCGGGTATTTTACATGGCAATAGCACCTACATATTGCAAAATAATGACGGTCAAATTACCCAAACCCATTCCATATCGGCAGGCTTGGATTACCCTGGCATTGGGCCTGAACATAGCTTTTTAAAGGACTCTGGCCGAGTGAATTACGTACCAGTTACCGATGATGAAGCTTTGGACGCTTTTCAGTTATGCTCAAAACAGGAAGGGATTATACCTGCATTGGAGCCAGCCCATGCCTTGGCACACGTTTTAAAAATAGCACCAACCCTACCCCGTGATCATACCATTGTTATGAACCTTTGTGGGCGTGGGGATAAAGACATTTTTACTGTGGCAGATGCCCTTGGAGTTACCATTTGACGGTAAACGACATTCAGGCTGTTTTTGATGCGCATGCCGCCAATAACACCAAAGCGATTGTACCCTTTTTAACCGCTGACTTTCCAAATCGAGAGATATTTAATGCCATGCTTCATGGATTGCCTGATGCCGGTGCATCGGTGATTGAAATTGGGATCCCATTTTCGGACCCCATGGCCGATGGCGTCGTGATTCAACGTAGCAGTGAAATTGCCATTAAGAATGGGTTTTCGTTTACGACGTTATTTGAGGATATTGCGGCATTTAAAGGCAAGCATCCAACGGTTCCAATCGTGCTTATGACGTACCTAAACCCTCTCATCCATTATGGGTTTGACTCATTTTTACCCACCGCAAAGCAGGCGGGTGTTAGTGGGTTATTGATTGTTGATTTACCACCGGAACACCATGAACGTTTGATTCCAGATAATCATGACTTGGCCATGATTCGTTTGGTCACACCCACGACTCAATCCAACCGCTTGGCAACGATTCAAGCCACGGGGTCTGGATTCATCTATTACGTATCGGTTAAAGGGGTAACGGGCACCAAAGCACCGGACCCAATTGCAATTCAAGCCCACCTAAGCGAATTAACGGCCACCATCCACTTACCTACGGTGATTGGATTTGGGATTCGTAGTGTTGAAGCGGCGGTGAAAATGGCGAGCATATCGGATGGTGTGGTGATCGGATCACACCTAATACAACCGTTCTTAGATTCTGAACCGAGCACCCATACAGCGTTGGTGGACGACCGCTTGCAGTTTATTCGAGACATCCGCAATGCCATTTGAACCGGTATCGTCTCTAATTATTCAAGCTGCGTATGTGCTAAACTTTTTTTTAGGTGCTTTGTATTTGTTTGGGCGCATGAACATGGACCGCCTGTTGGGTGTGTTGTTGTTAATCATTTCGTTTGTACCCTACCAGTTTGAATTAATTTACACCAAACAACTGTTTTACTATCCGGTGTTTTTTTTAACCTACATACCACCCATCTTATGGTTTGGCCCCATTATGTATTACTTTGTGCAGCACCGTGTGTTTAATCAGCCTTTAACCAAAGTTCAATTGTTGCGACATGGCATTTTGCCCATTATATCGACCATTGCCATTGTTCCAATGATACTAACCCCAAGTGACGATAAACTGGCCTTAATTAATCAGCTATATTACGAAACAGTATCGTTTGAATATAACTTTATTTCAATTATCTGTGTTGCATCTATTGTATTTTACGCCGTGGTATTGTTTCAGTATTTACCCACCATTGCCCGAGCAAAAACAAAAACCACGTTGTTCTTTTTAATGTTTTCAATTACAACAATTGGGGTCATCTTCTCGGCCATTTCGTTATCCAGCTTATTAACCCATTCACTAAACGTTCTGTTTTGGGGCAACCTATTCTTTTCGGTGGTTGTATTGGTGGCCACCACGCTTCATATTCGATACAACGACTTTTTGCCGTTATTACTTACTGAAATTAAAGAAACCAAAGATCGAAAATCGACCCTAATGAGCATTAATATTGAACGCGCCTTGGCGAACTTAAATTATGTGATGCAAACCGAGAAAATCTACATTGACCCTGATTTATCACTCCGGTCATTGGCTGAAAAAATCAATTTAAACCCACACCAGTTATCGGAACTTTTAAATCATGAAGTTGGTAAAAACTTTAATTCTTACATTATGGATTTTAGAGTTAATGACGCCATTAAAGCATTAAAGAATGAACCCAATAAAACCATTTTGGCCATTGCCCTTGATGTTGGGTTCAATTCCAATTCAGCCTTTTATACCGCCTTTAAAAAAGTGACTGGAAAATCACCGAGTGACTATCGTTCTGAATAATTGAATTTTTACGATCCACTAGCTTCTTTACGTTTTCTTTTTCCTAATGTGTTGGTGATAGGGCTATTTACCAATCTGTTAGTGTAAAACTTCCAGGGCCCTTTTAGATTGCCGGGATATTGTGGACCAAAAGTCCCCGCTTGTATTATTTGAGACCCATTTGATTGCCTTTCAATTCTTCTTCCTTGACCAGTTAAAAACCAAGGCCCTAGTGGGTTACCGGGATCCCTTGGCCCCCATGTTCCCTCATGTATTATTTGAGACCCATCCGATTGCTTCCTAACGAATCTTCCTTGACCAGTTAAATTCCAAGGCCCTAGTGGGATACCGGGATCCCTTGGCCCCCATGTTCCCTCCTGTATTCTTTGAGATCCATCCGATTGCTTGAAAACGATTCTTCCTTGACCAGTTAAATTCCAAGGCCCTAGTGGGTTACCGGGATCCCTTGGCCCCCATGTTCCCTCCTGTATTCTTTGAGACCCACCCGATTGCTCCTTAACGCTTCTTCCTTGACCAGTTAAAACCCATGTCTCTTTTGGATTTTTGGGATCCATTGGCCCCCATGTTCCCTCTTGTATTTTTTGGGCCCCATTTGATTGCCTTTCAATTCTTCTTCCATGACCAGTTAAAAACCAGGGCCCTTTTGGATTTTTGGGATCAATTGGCCCCCATGTTCCCTCTTGTATTTTTTGGGCCCCATCAGATTGCTTGAGAACGATTTTTCCTTGACCAGTTAAAATCCATGCCCCTTTTGGACTTTTGGGATCCTTTGGCCCCCATGTTCCCTCTTGTATTTTTTGGGCCCCATCCTGTTGTTTGGTTAAGATTTTTACAACGCCCTGTGGATAATACTCATGAAAGCCACTTTTTGAATCTAAAACACATTTCATATCACTAATACAAAAATTAATATTTGATTTTAATTTAAAATACATATAAGGATTAGTGGTTAAATTTGTTGGAATAAGAGCTTTTGAATTTGCTAACTCCTTGACATACCCTGTGTATCTTAATTGAATACCACCCGCCAATTTCATATTATGATCTTTTACAGATCTAATCGTGCCTGGTGGGCAGGAAGAATCAATACCAAAGTTACCGGAAGGGGTTACTTCAAGAAACAAATTTGGAATCAACTCTTTAGCAGAAACCCTCTGATCTTCAACCCATTTACCATCTTCACCAATTAATGAAAATGTCATTCTAGAAATCATAGATTTGACATCTGCTGAAACATTCCCTTTTAGTAAAACCCTTAAACATAATTGCTTTAGAGAAGGTACTCCGATCTTTATTCCTATTGGTTGATTGGGGTTTCTCTTCCTAACAACGCCATTAGCCCCATTTAAAAAACGTAGTCTGGGAATATATGCTATAGCCATCTCTCTCACTCCTATATTAAAACAACTAACTTCAGGCCGTTATCTTTCTTTTGCATGAAGTTTAACGCTTTTATTTTACAATAACAATGTTATTAATTTAAGCGCCAATGCTTTATAAGTAAAGCATGAAAAGTTTGCAGATAAACAATGCCTTGGCGAACTTAAATTATGTGATGCAAACCGAGAAAATCTACATTGACCCTGACTTATCGTTACGGTCATTGGCTGAAAAAATCAATTTGAACCCACACCAGTTATCGGAACTTTTAAATCATGAAGTTGGTAAAAACTTTAATTCTTATATTATGGATTTTAGAGTTAATGACGCCATAAAAGCATTAAAGAATGAACCCAATAAAACCATTTTGGCCATTGCCCTTGATGTTGGGTTCAATTCCAATTCAGCCTTTTATACAGCGTTTAAAAAAGTGACTGGCAAATCACCGAGTGATTATCGTGAAGAGTAACTTCTTTATAATTGTTTAAGTTAAACCCTTGGTGTTTTTTGGATTCATGATTACACTTAGCTTATGTCTACAGGAATATTATTAATTAATTTAGGTTCACCAGATTCAACCGACCCCAAGGATGTTAAAACATATTTGGATGAGTTTTTAATGGATGAGTACGTGATCGATCTGCCTTACCCGTTACGCTATTTATTGGTGAAAGGTATTATTTTGAATGTCCGACCAAAGAAGAGTGCCCATGCCTACGAAACAATTTGGTGGGATGACGGATCACCATTGATTGTGATTAGTGAACGGGTTCAAAAAAAATTAGCAGGCATTGCCAGCCATCCCATTTCCTTGGCCATGCGTTACGCCAACCCCAGCATCAAAGCTGGCATCGATGATTTATTGGCCAAAGACCCCAATATTGATCGCATTATTGCAGTGCCACTTTACCCACACTACGCCATGGCCACCACTCAAACTGTGGTTGAAAAAACACAGGCTGTGCAACAAACCCATTTCCCCAATATTGCGATTGATTTTGTGGATCCATTTTATAAAGATCAACGCTACATTGATGCCTTGGCAGGTTCGATACAGGACCATTTAACGGACAAACATGATTACCTGTTGTTTAGTTACCATGGCGTGCCGGTACGACACCTAAAGAAAACAGACCCCACCAAAAAACATTGCTTTAAAATTAAGGATTGCTGTTTTATACCAAATCCGGAGGCTCATCCGGTTTGCTATGCGCATCAAGTCAAAGAGAGCACCAACTTGGTCATGAACCAAATTAATATGCCACGTGATAAGTGGAGCTGGGCGTTTCAGTCACGGCTGGGCTTGGACGAATGGTTACAGCCCTTTGCTGATGATGAAATTGAACGCTTGGCAAAATCAGGTGTTAAACATTTGGCCATGTGCTGTCCGGCTTTTGTATCCGACTGCTTGGAAACTTTGGAAGAAATTGGCGAAGAAGGTAAAGAGATCTTTTTAGAACATGGTGGTGAATCATTCACATTGATTCCATGCTTAAATGATGATGATCGATGGGTGGAGACCTTGCACGGGTTAATCACCGATAAGGTAACCGCTTAATGGGTACCGTTGTTATTACCGGTTCCAATCGAGGTATTGGACTTGAATTAGCCAAAAATTATAGCTCGACACACAACGTGTATGCGTTGTGTCGTGTGGCCAGTGAGGCATTGCAAGCATTGCCAAACACAACCGTCATTGAGGATGTGGATGTAACCTCGCAAGCCAGTGTAAATGCTGCCATTGAAACGTGCCCAAATGAAATTGATATTCTAATCAACAATGCGGGGATATTAAAGCGGGTTGGCCTTGACTATAATGATGAAGCTATATTGCAAGATCAATGGAATGTGAATGCCATGGGACCGTTACGGGTAACCAAAGCCTGCTATAGCAGATTGAAGCCCGGCGCTAAAGTGGCGTTAATTACATCGCGAATGGGATCAATTGCAGATAATGAGTCTGGGTCACATTATGGGTACCGAATGAGTAAAGCAGCATTAAATGCAGCCGGAAAATCGCTGGCCATTGACCTGGCACTACAGCAAATTGCGGTCGCCATTTTACATCCTGGTTGGGTGCAAACCGACATGACAGGGAATACCGGTCATTATACGGTTGATGTTGCAGCGAAACAGTTAATGGACCGCATTGACGAGCTAACATTAAATACGACTGGCACCTTTTGGCATTCCAATGGCGATGTGCTGCCCTGGTAGTATCTAAAATTAATCCCGAAACCCGATTGGTGATAAATCCTGAATAATAAATGATGCTAATTTAGATTTAAGGGATAAATGCGAAAGGTGGACATAGGTATCCGTGGGAATATCCGCACATTTTACTGTGTGAATGACAGATGCCAGCGCACGTAAAACGTTGTTATCACCAAGACGAATGTAACGGGCATTCAAAATAATTAACTCCGCCAATACCCGTGACCGCCCTTCCCAATGCTTTTTTTTGTATTCGCTGCCAATGGTTGATAATATTTTGCGAGACACACGTTTTTGGACACTGGGTTGTTTAACACTAAGGTTCTGCAGAAATGATTTTAATAAGGGCATAAAATCCTCGGCACCGTGCCGCAAAAATGACTTAATTACAGCACGGCGAAATTGATCGTTCATGAATAACGATGTCTGACTGGTTTGATTGGCCGTTTCTTGATCAAAAACAAGTGCAGCGTCATCGATGGTGCAGGTATCGTACTTAATTCGGTTTGCCAGTTGCTTAATGACGGTTGAATTAAGATGTGGGCGAAATGGTGTAAACGCTGCCGATTGCATTACTTTTGATCAATTAACCCAGAGATTGTAGCGCCAGCTTTTTGAGCAATGGTCATTGAAAATACCAACTTTGGGGTAATGGTCATTAACTTCGTCCCCAAACCATTAAAGAATGCTCTTGGCCCTTCGTTGACAATAATGTTTCGAATCGTACCCAATGTTGACAGGTTGGCCTGGGATGTCGCTGCCTGAACACGCACTTTAATGACGTCCGCAGGGTTGGATACCGCCAATGAAATGGTCGATCCAATTAATGAGGCTGCACAAAATTGCAAAATCGAGGCCTCTTTTTGATTGGTGTTCATGGCGGCCAATGCGGAATTATTCCCAGCAAAAAAGCCAGCCGAGCCTGGAATATTACGTAGTAAGGTAATGCCCACGCCACGATACGCAGCCCTTAACCCTTGAGGGCTTAAGACCTCACGCAATTGACTGGTGCTATCGGGATTAATTTGACGTTGAATTTTTAAGCGGTCCAATGGCAGTAACACCACCTCGCCAGCACCAACCATTGCACCAGATAATGCACCCAGTGCCATTTTACGATTTACCTCGCCAACATTGTTTGTTAACCAATGATCAAATGTGGACCCCACCATGGTTTGCTGAACCGCACCCTGCCCGGCCATTTTATACACACGTTGCGTTACCTTGTAAGCCAATCCAAATCCTATACCAGAGTACAACCGTCGCACGGTTGCCAAGTTAACCCCTTGGTTCGAGTTTAGAATCGTGGAATTGTTCATTTTACCTTTAATGATGGTGTCCACTGGATGAAAAACTGCCACTTCACTACAGCCGGCAACGACAGCGCCAAGCGCTTTAGCTGTTGTTGAGGTAGACGTATTCACGCGAGGGCTAGTTGCCAATTTTTGTTGAGGACGATCATAAGACTGTCGGGCATAAGTTTTTATAAGATTTATCATATTTCACCTTTTTTTGGGGGATATTTATATAATAATCATGAATTAGAAGTAAATCAATTCTATTTATTTGATATTTTTCGATGACAGCATGTACCCCCCCCTTGATAAATATGGTCTATTTTAATAAAATATATAAAAGTAATTAAGGAAATAATAGCAATGTCTTTAAGTTCACTATCATTAAATTTAAGACGTGGTCAACCAGCGCAAAACAGTTATAACCGACAAATGAATATCAACTCACAATCATCGAGTAATAAGTATGAGACGGATATAATAATTGAGGATTTCACTATATATGAGCAACGACTACCCAATTCTATTGAAGAATTTAAAGAATTACTTACCGATAAGACCACCAATATTCAATGCCTAAAATATCAAACATTTAACGAAACCCACATCCACCTAGCTTGTTTAGCCATTATTGACTTATTCAAATCTAATGAAACAAATAAACTCAACCGAGATACTTTAAATGAAATGATTAAATATATCTCATTAGAAAAATTAAACAAGCAAGAAGGTGCTGGGTCCTTAACTACACTTGATGTGATCTTTAATCATGACAGCAACTTAGCAATTAATATTATTCAACAATCTAAACAATCCATATCTGACCAATCAAAATGGCATAATTTTCTACACCAACTCGTAAAACAAAAACAACATCAATTGTTTAAGTTATTGATTTCAAGAAACCTTATTTCGAGAGATGAACTTAAAAAATTTCTAACTCAGTATTTTCCATTGCAAACAATTTCGTCATTTTTGAAATCAATGAGTATTGATGAACCAACAATTTTAAAATCTTTATGTATCACCACTTTACAAGAATCCAGTAGCCCACTCACAAATTTTGGCATAAAACTAAATAGCATGCGCACATCCATTTGGGTTAATCGTCGAATAAGTTATCAGGGTTCTATAACGGCGTCTCTTAAAAAAATGATGGTCTGTGATATCGATGAGTCAACATTACGTTTTCATGAAAGTATTGAAAAAATGATTCAAGACCAACGTTTTGATCAAAGTTTACGTCAACAATTATACAACTACGCTCATTCAAAAAGTGCTTATAAAATGTGTGCAATAATAATAGATATAAACAATAACCTTTTTGCACAATTTAAAGTAGCACAAGTCATGGATGGGACTACAATCCAAAACAGGTTTTATAAATGTAAACTTAGTGATTTACCGAAAAAATTCCCTCTAGAGGTATTAGCTTCAACTTCATTTGCTTCAGAACAAACAAAACAACTCAATATAATGACTCGTCGTAATGACAATCACTTAAGGTTAGCTAACTCTTCTAATAATCAACTATCAGGTAACCGTACACCATCATTACACCATGGCGCTTCATCAAGTAAAGGTTCTTCATCCAGCACTAGCACTTCATCAAAAAAACGAAAACGTATACAAACATCTTCAGATATTGCGAATAAATCGCCCTCCCCAGCACAAAATACCCCCATGACTTATCATGTGCAATTTGACCGCCATAATCACCAAAAAATCCGTGTTGGTTGGGGTGTTCCGATAAATGAAGAAAACCTAGTTAAGGTTATAATGGAAAATTTAAAGTTGTCAAAACGTTTAGCAAGAGGCTTAGTTCAATCCACCCAACCCCAAAATTATTCAAGCCTGTTTTCATTTTTTCAATCCAGAATTTTTTCTTTATCAAAAAAGGTACTCTCTATTTATAAGCTAAAAATTTTAGCCAACGACCGAATCAATAACCGATATTCGGTTATTGATATTCTTCCAGGTCGTTTAGTGACTGTATTGGGTAACGATTCGATTTTGCTTAATAATAAAGAGCTTACATTTGATGAGTTTATATCAATATATAATAATGAAAAGCTCTGGCTGATTCAGCATGCCGGAATTGAACGATCACGTGCAGAACAAATTTTGTCTGAATTATCTAACGTTTATCCGTTTTACGATTGTGATAAATACAACGATCTAAAGGATTTTATTAAATCTGATACATTCCGCTTTTTTTTGTTTAATTCATCAAAAGAGGAACTTGAAAACTTATTACGTAGTCATTACGCACCGAATACTTACATGAATGTCTTACCAGGTATTAGAATTGCACATGTTCATAAGAATGCCTTTATACAAGATTCGGGTACCATACTATCTTTTAAGGATTTAAAAAAACTCTATAAAGAAGAAATGTCATGGTTTGTTACGCATTCAAAAATAAATGAACACTCAGCCTTTACGTTATTTAACAGTTTATCTGAAAATGATTATACTAAAGTTAAAGATTTTATTTGTTCAGACAAATACAAATTTTTCCTTGATATACTAAACGGAGAAGACCCTCAAGTAACATCTGAATCGAAATTGAAGAACCTTAAACTAACATCATTAATCAACAGTTGTTATGATGACAAGACATACTTTCAACTTCTGCCAGGCATTAAAATCGCATATTTAGGAAACAACTCATTTAAAGTTAAAAACGACCAAGAATCAACAATGTCATTTCCTGAAATTAAACAGCTCTATAATTCTGAAAAAGACTGGCTTATTGAACATGTTGGGTTTTCGAACGACGAAGCAAAGGTATTACTGACATTAAAAATTCAAGGCAGAGAATTCAGTTGCATGAAGCGATTTATAGAATCTGATACATTTAAATTTTTCAGGGATACTTTAAACGCTCCTCGGGATGTTCTTTGCACACTTTTTTTATGTCGTAATCACCATACCCATAGGTACCGCTACACTCCCTCTAAATTTGGAAAAATAATGAAACAATCAACACTTTTTCAAATAATACCTGGTGAAAAGTTTGTATTCTACAATCAAAACAGAAATCTTCTGATAAAAACAACGAATCAAAATTACACTATTGAAAACCTTATGGAAGAATTTAAAAAAACTGAAAAAAAATGGTTAACCAATGCAACTAAGGCTGATGACGAATGGGTCAATCAATATCTAAAGTCCAGCGTGTCAAATCAATCTTACCATAAAATAAAAAGCTTTTATTACTCAAGTTATTTTAATTTTTTTAAAACAACCTTAAATATTCCAGCCACAGATATTTTCGATTTAGTATTAAAAGCTAACTCTAAAATTCGTGTAAAAATAAACGACCATTCTCCAGAATTTGAAATATTGAATATAGCAAATTTTTCTTCCAGCTTGGTTTTTGATATTCGGTACCCATGTTTTAATTTGGAAAATGCTGTTCCTCAACGATTTCACTATAGTAGTTATAAGGCGGATCACTCGAATATAAGCATTGATATGGGAAAGGACTTAAGCGAATTCCAATCGGATATCAACAAAATGATAGACGCGTATAATTTGGTTTCTTCAAAGCTAAAAGAAACACATCCAGGAATGAGCTTTTCGACATATTGGGATAAAATCAAAGACGGTATAAAACTCACTCTGGAGAATCATACAATTTCGGCAAGTCATCCATTTTATGATTTTGAAAAAAAGAAATTTTGTTTCAAATTTAGTACGTCGCTTAACCCGGACAGACAACCAGTTAATGCACCTCTTTTAAAAATTAGTACGATTTTTAAGTATGCCACACAACGTATTAAACCTTCATCTTAAATACCTTAACAAACAACAGAATCTATCCATAAATTGATACTGATACGTTTGCATGCACCTAATCCGTTTCATCTTATTTAATGATATTGAACGTAAATTCTTATCTATAAAAGAATATTTTTTTAGTTAAATTATTCAAAATAGGGAACCTTTATGTTAGTTTATTCATTGTAAGGAATTGTGCGATGTTAACCAATCAAATTAATTATAACTTATCAGCGGGTCGTCTACCTGGTCGTGCACAAACAGGTTCATCAAACAACGTAATTGACATAACAGACTTGCACCTAATGCCAAAACCGATACTTGAAAAGATCTCATTCGCATCAGATCGGCTACGCTTAGTTTCACTAAATACTTATCTGGTGGCTTCAACAACTGCAAAAGAAGTCTTGAATTACATTAGAACCTTTTCAAATATAGGTAAAATAAATGGAGATCGGGCCTACCTGTATGAAATAAAACAACCATCGTTTTTTTATGAAAACTGTCTCCTTAAAATTAAATCTGGTACAACTCACCTTAACGTACCGTGTCAGCCAATTATTTGTTTTGAACAACAGAATCAAAATGCATCAAAAGCAAATATTCGCCTATTTTTGAGATTTGAAAAAACCACCACTGTAATGCTATCTAGAGAACCAATTTTTGTTGTTGACTTACATAAATTCATTGACCATACACTAAACACACTTGTTTGGATTGAAAATGAATGCGAAAACAAATTTAGTGATCAGACGGATCAGTTTCTAAACGAAGTTCTAGCGTTCACAAAAAACCTATTTATTACCCAAATTAATCAAAACAATCAAATCCCAGGCTTACAAACCAATAGCTCAGCTCTTGTCAAACTTTTTTCTATTGCCTGTTCGTTTTTTAATAGCGAAATTGATGAGTATCGATTATTTTTTTGGGATGATCTTATCCCCTACTTCTTAAAGAACCATCATGTATTTAAATCAAGTTTCTTTAATACAACGACTAAGTTTAATTCACACCTAAAGCCATTTTGGCAAGTTGTTAATAATAACGTTAATGAAGACACCTTTGATTCATATAAAAAACTCATTCAAACTTTCATTATTAGTTTTTATGAAGATAAGACAATAATATCTGCCATTAAAAACTTCACTTTCAATGGAAATGAGTTTTGGTGGACCAAATGTGTGCCATTTTTGTTAGAGCAGTTAGATCAATCGATGTTTGAGTTTGTACACCAAAATAAATTAACGCTAAAGGATAGTGAAGGATTTTCAATAATTGAATGGTTTTTATTTTCATGCACCCATAAATCCGGCCCATTATTTTCACTTTCTAAACAAGATTTATTGAAAGTAAATCAATTACTATTCAATAACAACTCTACCGTTTTAAATCGTTTGACCCCCGATCAAGCGATGAGTTTATTGAAGTCAATCCTTTCATGCACGGATGATAAACCATTTATACGCAAACTTATAGTTAATTTGTTTAACAAGATGACAGCTGAGTTTATTTCATCAGAATTCAGTTCTTTAGAACATCCGATTAATATAATTCTGCAGGCAAGCTTGTCTCATATACGCCCCAATGATGATAACTGTTTAGATCGTGTAATTTTCAATTATTTTGATTCCTCAGACAAATTAAATTTCGCATTACTAGAAACACTCTTGGATAACTTTCTGGCAAAATTACTAGAAAAAAACCAACCCAATGCAATCGCATTGGAATCGCAAAGTATCAGCTTGAATACGATTGAATTAATTCTTTATCATCAGCGAACCTATTTAGACAATGAAAAAGCGGCTGTTTTGAAGGGTAAAAAGTCACTCTACAGTGAAAGCAAATCAGATAAAAACAAGAATTATAAAGAAATCACAGCCAGTTTAGCGCGTTTTCAACAAACTCTTTTTAATTCTTTAAGTAAACTTACATATGAACAAATTTCAAAATTCCTCCTAAATAAAGAAACTCGAGAAGAAGATTTACTCATATATACAGTAGGTGCTGGTATGGATGCTTTTACTTTAAATAATGAATCCATTCTTTTACAAGATCATATAAATGCTCATTTATTTTTTATAAAATATACTCAGGCACACATGGCTTATATCACTCAACAATTACAAACTGCTTCCGCAGTTCGACCTGCAGGGTATGTGAATTTTTTACAGCTTTATTATCTACGTCATATTGTGTCTAATTGTAAAGATCAGTCATATAACCAAATTAAGTCAATGGATACTTATAATCAACTTATTGAGAAACAAACACATCTTCTCAAAAAAATGGCTGAACAACGACACTCACACGTGGTAACTGAAATCATAAAAATATTTAACAACTTAACAAAAACACCAAACATCCATAAAAAAAGCCATGATTTAAGGAATCTCAAACAGCTGAATATCTGTTTTTTTATTCTAAAACTTGATCCAAGATCATCATTTTACATTGATCATTTAGAAACATTATTTATAAGGCAAGGGTATTCGTTACAGGAATTGTCCACAATTCTAAAATTAATTGACTATCAAAGCAATACTGTAAAGCGTGACATTATGGCCATAATAAATTGTTTAGAATCTTTAAAAAATGGCCTTAGTGTTATTAAAAAAGAAGTTTATTTAAAAGCAACATCAACATTAAACCTTGGAGAGTCAGCGGAAAATACCGACGTTGATGAAAACCAAGCACCTGTGAACAATACGTCCGAACCTATTATTAAGCAATTCTCAATTGATCAAAGCCATCCAGCTGCTAACCATGCACTAATTACTCATTTTATCAATCCAAATTCTCGCAGAGAATCAACGAATGGCGTAACAAGACAGCAACCTCTAATGACTGATCAAATGCCGCCCATCACTATAGATACCCCACCTGAAATAATTCATCATGAATCTGCCCCGATACGGGAAACAAACTTAAGCAAAAATGTCGATACAGCTATACTGCAAAGCGAAACTGAATCAACACAGGTTGAAAATCAAGAAACAAGTCTAGACATAGCTCAAACTTTATTAGCTTTGAATTCCCGAAACAATGTGGATCAAACGCCTGCTAACACAACCACGAATAACACAGCTGAACAACTTGCCAAAACCTACCCATCGAATAACTCTAATTCTTGTATTCGTCGACAAACGATTAAACCTCAAGGTGATCCATCGATCTCTATTTTAGGCAAACGAAAACAAATCGAGTCTGATACCTCAACCACACAAGTAAACCAATCCCCCACATTGCGCCAAGAGTCAATGGCCACAGCAAGTAATTCGACCTTTTTTTCTCCACCTTCGATTGAAGTAAGAGGAAGAGAATTCTTAATTAATTGCCTTTATCGTGATTCAAATTGTAATAAAAAAATCATCGATGATTTTTTAATCGCATTTACGATGCACTCTATAGACCAATTTAAAGCAGATTACACTCCACAACCTGCAGCAACTCAGATATCTTATGTCGAGTATAATATCATTGAAATAATAGAACTGTATGATCAATGTGACACAATCTTTGGAAATACCACAGCTAATAATAACGAAAAGCATCTTTTCAAACTTGATTGGTTTAAGAAAAAGCTTAATCAAGACGCTAGTTTTTTAGTGCCGTTTATTTCAAAACTTCCCAGCACCTCTGAAGATAATTTCCTTTTTTTATTAAACACGTTTCTTAAGCAATATATTGAATCAATACCCACTGGTGACAATCGACTAGATCAACTAACATTATTACAGAAGTTTTTTGTTAACTAATTACGGATACCGGTTTAGGCAACTATTAAATGCAAACACAATCTATTATAAATTTATCGAATTTCAAACGTCCCGCACCAACTAGTTCGGGGCCAATTACAAAGCGAGTCCGCTATACAAATAATCCAGTCAAAAAATTAAAAACACAATTACACTCAACCAGACAGTTAATTCATAAATCAACATTCAATTGTGCACAAACCAGTATAGTTACACTTGCTACTTTATGGACATCATTGCAACCAAACTTTGATGAAATAGATATCACATTTAAACAAAGTGAAGATTTATTTAAAGATGGTATGGGATTAATCAACGACTTACACATAAAAGAATATCTAATTCAAAATGAACTTATTTTACTAACCCGTTATTTTTTTAATAAAATGATACAATACTCAAGCCAATTATCTGCACATGAAAAAAGTAAAATTGTGCACAATTACTTTTTACTTCCATTTGAGCAAGATGCATTTAAAGAACCCGTCATTAAATTAGCTAAAACATTAAATGAAACGAATGAATTGAGTCCATTCCCTACTAATTTAATTGACTCTATACTTTTATTTAGTAGAAATGAAATTGAATTATTTCTTCAATGCTACTCGGCGACATTTGAGCATATGAGTAGCTGTCAAAAACTTATTAATAAAATCTCATTTTCATTATTAAACCTATGTTTATATTCCGCTACGCCTAAAGATGCGCAATTAAATAAAGATAAGATCCTTCGTACGTTTAGGTCATTTAAAAACGTACCTGAAATAAAGGTGTTTTTAACTCAATATTTTAATGAGTTTTATCATAAGCTATTATGTAATGACCAATTACATCCTCAAACGAAATTAAAGTTGACCGAAGGCTTATTACTCATCAGTGGAAAATACTATTCAAATTGCATATCGGGATTGTTGCATACTCGACATGCAGATGCATCAACAAGTATTGCTATTCTAGAATCACAAAAACAACTTATTTTTTCTGAGAATTTATTTTCAAGTTCACAATTATTATTAACACTACTTAAAATCAAACATAAACGTATTCGAGAATGGGTCATTTTAACTCTACAACGTCGCTCAACACCACTCCCAATAAAACGTTGTGATTTGGAGCTTAAACAAACTCAACTTAAAAGATTAGAAGCACACATTAATCAATGTTTGGGCATGAGAAAAGATCACCCTGCAGACTTAATGAGGAGAATGTTAACTGGTCACTATGATACTGGTGTCCGCGAAGACACATGGGGATTTAAAACCGATGCGACTGATGAAAAAACAGCTCAAGCAAAGGCGAAAGAATTGATTACAATGATGTTCAGAGAGTTTAAGATAACGCCAAAGCTTACACCAACATTGATAGAAGGCGGGGCTGGATTAGGGCTTTTTATGACGACATTTTTTGAACAGCTTGAGAGCCATAAAATAATTGATCAGGGTAATGATCAGGAATTATTCGATTTATTTAAAAATAAACTGACTTATGTGATTGTTGAGCAAAGCAAAGAACTCAGTGACCGTTGGAAAACAGATGACGAAATATATAAAAACAAATATTTAAACGACAACCAAAAAAAAATTCTTATTCGTAAACATAAAAATAAACAACTTCATGTGTTTAACGCGTCGTTTTTAAACAACAAATTCATTGTTAATTTAACGCAAACATTTCCAACATCCTCCCATTTAATATTTCATTATAGTAACGAGATTGTCGATGTTTTAGCGCATCACTATATTTCTAAAGATACTGATGGAAACCTTCAGCTCTTTTCGATGGAAGGCCCCGTGCAATTTAAGTTAGATGAAAACTTAGCTCAGTTATTCACCTATTTTTTCCCTGAAGAAATTAATCATTTAATTAGCTTAGAACCTAATCAATATATTCCTTTTAGTATCGAAACACTTTATTACTACATAAATGTTGCAATGCTTAATCCCATCCATGTTTCCATCGATGACTATTATCAGCTAGAATACCTTAAGGATTGTAATGAATCATCGTTACCAAACAAGTTATCTATGGCTCAGTTAATCGCAACGAAACCAGTATCATTACGAACATACTGTGCTAAAGATTCGACTGAACTTCAAAACCAACCTGGGTATAAATCAACAGCATTATTTTTAACAGAAAAAATATTGAAACAACACTGCAAATTTATTTTGGAGCACCCTAGTAAAGACGTTACACTGTGCCCTAAACCGCCATTACGGTACTTTAATACAGGAAACTATAAATATTCGCCGGCTCAAACAACAATTGACAATAATGGTCAGGTTGAATTCACACAAATTTCAGACTCTTTTACCCATTATGACCCTGACGCGTTTCATCTTCGTCGACTCATTGAGCTTTATCATAATTTTGTTGATGTTGAAACTTTATTTCAAACAAATGCAACACTACCTGAGTCATTCATAAATAAAGTTTTTCAAGCATCACTACGCCACATCCCTCAAAAAGAACTTTTAATTTATAAAACATTTGAAGGTCATACCTTAATGTTAACCCTAAAGGCTCAATTGATAAGTTTTTATAAAAAGAAGTCGACTATGCTTTTCTCAAAGTTCAATGTTTTATTTCATTTATTTGATGAATTTTGTTCAACCCAAGAACAGGTCGATAAGTATAAAGCGTTTATTCAACGCACCTTTCAACCTGAGAAAGCACAATATTTTCAAAGAATGTGCGATTTTATTTTTAATATTCCAGACATACTTAAACTACATTTAACTCAAGGGGTAAATGATATTAACATCATTGATGACGAAGAATTCTCAAAACTTGTTCTGGCTCAAAAAGAGTTTCACAACTTATTCTCTGATTATTTTCTCGACGCGTCACAAAAACTGTACGTATGGTCAAACCAAACATCAACTGACCTAAATGAGTACTTCAAAAAACAAACAGCACTTTTGGCTATATTACAATCTTCAGATAACGAATATTTAAATGATATTAAATTATTAACTGAATTAAATAAAAAAACAGTAAAAGAATTAATATCAGGAAAACTACAACTGAAAACAAAAAACCAACTTCTTTCTAATTACAAAATTGCTAACATTACCATCACGCACATCCTAAAACATGGGCTAATCAATGCATTAACACCAAAACAGTTTTGCACATTTTACTTTCAACTGACTAAAAGTTATACATCCAAAACGTTTTTTGAATTATGTTTATACCTAGCCTTTTATACACTTCATTCAATGATGAATCTTGATAAAAAAAATCGAATTCATTATGCCACCACAATTGTAGAAGGTGCATTTAACAGGAATTTCAGTTATTCAGACGTAGCAAGCTCCTTAAAAAAATTTCAGAGCCTCACTTTTTTAAATATTGTTTACCCAATTGCAATGAAAAAATTTAAAACTGAAGAAGCTAACCAAGGTATTTTAAAAGCTTGCTTACTAAGAGACATTCATATCTTGAGCAGTAACGCTATCTCGCTAGCTGATGATGTACAACCCAATAATGACATCATTCAGCAACAAATGTTACGCATCAATATGATTATTAAATGTACTCAAAATTTTCCAGACTTAAAAATAGATATCTATCGTGTCATCACCCAAAATCTTAATTCGCACTTTCAGCACCACATGAACAATCATCATTTAAATGACTTTAATGACATTCTTTTGTACTTTTATTCTTCATTAACGTTAAAGATAGCTAATTTAGAATTAGAATCTAAAGAATCTGAGTTTGATGAAATCTCAAATAAATTAAGAACTATTTTTAATGACCCCTTTATTTTGAATGGCCTGAAGCGATCATTTCGAGAGCCATACGACGTGTTTAAAAAAACACGAAGCTTTTTGGATTACTTGATTAATTTTACTTTAAAAAAATGCTTAAAACGAACGGCCCCCATACTAAAACGAAATAAGTTAACACCAAAATATGAAAATGAACTTAAAACTAAACTCGAAACAATTGGTGAATGCCTTGCTACAATTAAACATATAAAATCTTCTCTGAATACTCCCAACTTAATCAGTCATAAAGGGCTTAACAACATTAAAATGATAGAGACTTTATCTATTCAGATTAACAACTATTTATTATTCAATGATGCCGCAAAAAAAATATTGAAAAGAACCCCCAGTCAAAACATTGATCTTTATCTAGATCGACTGGTTCATGCTTTAACTTACCCCAAGCTTAATAATTCCAATAAGCTGTTATTAGACAAAATCTATAATAAACTTAGGGACTTAAAAGCGCATTGCCAACAAAAGTTTCCAAACGAAGACAAAAAGAGCTTTCTAAAGGAAGATAAAATCATTTTAAATGACTGCTTATTTTTAGTGAAACTTCATAAAAATATCAATAGAATTCGATCACCATTATTAAAAATGATGCAGCGTGAATATCTTAACAAACAGTTTCCAGAATTAGTAAAAAAATTTACGAATAATAGTAGACTATCAAATGCCTTCAGATACATAACAACTTATTATCTCAATGACCTCTTACTTAATTATACAGTCAAAATGCTTAATAGAATTGAACAAGCTCCAACTTATGGACCAATTATTGAAGAGTCTGGTCGTTTGGTTGATCAATTTTCTAATGATTACAAAGAACTATCTAATGAAATTGAACTTTACACTCATGCTGTACAAACATTACAGCGAATACCTAACCATAAAATAGATCCAACTCCTTTTGAGAAAATGAAAAACAATATTGTCAATTTAAAAATTAGAATCATAAAACAAATTACCCAGCATATTCATTCAAAAAAACAACTTGCAGAAGTAGCAATGCGTTTATACCCAATTCAACTTTGTAACACCGTTATATTCCCTAACTCAATTGGGCCGATAATAAATGGGTACATTAATGAAAAAACATGTCTGGAAAACTATTTATTTAGTGAGTCTGACAAAAAACTATTTCATCGTTTTTTAGGAATATCAACATAACAATAATGAACTAACTAAACCAATTAACTATTGCTATGCAATGCTTCGTTTAATTGAATGACTTTGGTGTTGGGTTTACATATAATTTCACCGGTTTGTGAATCTTCGATGAATAAGCGATAGTTAGAGCCAGATAATTCAGCTGCCTTAACAATGTTCTCGCCATTGGAAACAACATCGCCAGCCACATTCACCGGTTGATTGGATTCGTTTACTAAGGTGATTTTCTTACCCGCAGTTACATACAAACCAGCAGCGACGGTGCAGCCATCGCCTAACGAAATACCAATCCCAGAGTTCGCGCCAAGTAGGCATTTTTTACCCACAGAAATAACGTGATCGTTGCCCCCAGATAATGTTCCCATTATAGAGGCGCCGCCACCCACATCGGAATCTTCACCCACAACAACGCCCGCTGAAATTCGACCTTCAATCATGGCGTTACCCAAGGTCCCCGCATTAAAATTGACAAAGCCTGCTGGCATGATGGTGGTTCCTTCGCCCAAGTAGGCGCCCAAACGTACCCGACTGCCATCGGCAATTCGAACACCGCTTGGCACATGGTAGTTGACCATGTACGGAAACTTATCGACATGTGTAATTGTTAATGGCGTCCCTTTGATGGATTGTGCCACTTGCACACTGGGGACATCCTCTGGCAAAATCGGGCCAATGGATGACCAGGCAATGTTGGGCAACTGACCAAAAATACCGCCCAGATTTTGACCGTGTGGCTTCACCAAACGCTGGGATAGCAATTGCAATTTAAAATAGGCCTCCTCGGTGGATTCAATGGCAGCTTGCAAATCAGTCACTGAACAAACAATGACATCGTGTGAATGGTAATCGCTAGCACCAGCAACATCGATGGGCAACGTTAAGAAGTGGGTATCGCGTAATGTCTGGTATTGATCCTGGTTAATGGTGGCAACCCCAGTGGCTGATTCACCAATTAATTTTAAGCAAGACGCAACAACGTCAGCCCCTTCTAAAATGATCGGGTAATGCACATCCAAAACAGTCGTGCCGCGCGTTCGTCGAAATCCAATGCCAATGTATCCCATGGGTTAATCCTCCAATAATAATTGTTGTAAATATGTTTCGTATTGTACCATATCTGCCACATTCACACACTCATTGGGTTGATGGGCTTGATCTTGGCGGCCAGGGCCAAAGTTAAAGGCACAAATCCCCTGCCCGGTTAACTGAGCAACATCCGTCCATGCTTGCTTGGCTTCAACTGGCAATAATTGTTTGGCTGACTGTAACACAGGGTGATCAATCACGTCACCAGCTGGGACAGCATTTAATTCTTCGATGATTGCCGTTGGGCAGGCCGCTTGAATGGTGGCCTGCACATGGGTGCGGGCCGCATCCAGAGTATGGATGGGTGAAAACCGATAATTAATGTTGGCTCGCCACCAATCTGGAACCGTGGTACGGCCCGGACTGCATTGCGTTTCCGTAATGCTCATGACATCAAAAAAGTCGACGCCATGAATGGTTTGCCTCACTGGTTGCATATTGGCCATTGTTTGAATGAATGGCAGTGCATTGTAGACCGCATTTTCGCCATGCCATGGGCGAGCTGAGTGTGCGGCCTTGCCTGGAATTGTTACCGTGGTATGGATGCTACCCACACAGCCCAACTGCAAGGCATTGTTGGTGGGTTCAGCTACAATGGCAACATCGATGGATGATATCAGGTCGCCGGCTTGCTGAATGCATTCATGTAAGCCATTTTCATGCAATGGCGTCCCCTCTTCTTTATCGTATAAAATAATCATCACCCGATACCGATTGAGCAATGCTGCCGTATGGGTTTTAATAAAATTTAAATAGCAGGCCACACCCGCTTGCATGTCCGATGCGCCAGAGCCATAAATATGTTGATCGTCCATGCGAGGCTCAAAATATTCAGGAACGGTATCCAAATGCCCAACAAAGGCCACCGTCGTTTGGCTAGGGTTGCCCATGGTGGCAATGATATTATTGCCAAACCGTTGTTGCTCGGCTTGTGGCAACTCTGTGTGTAACCATTGGCTGCAAAAATCAGCTTTTGGCCCCTCACCATAGGTGGGCGATGGAATTGATAATAAGTTCATTAAGAGTTCTGTGCTCATGGCTTCAGCATAGCTGAAGAATGGCGAAATATTCAACTGGCGATTCGTTGAATGCAGGTATCCAAAACATCGTCAGTTAAACAAAAGACCAACCGAATGTACGGATCCCCGTCAGGGCCAAAGACGGTTCCTGGCGTAACCAAGATGCCACGATCTAAAAACCAATCACTTAATGATTCGGATGTGGCATGGTGTGGGGATTTGATCCACAGGTAAAAGCCGGCATCGCCACCAAAGACCTGCAACCCGGCAGCCCCTACGGCATGTTTTAACTTGAGTCGCTTTTGATTGTAATGATCGCGGTGGTTAGCAACATGGGATTCATCACCCCACGCCCAAGTCGCCGCCGATTGAACAAAGGATGGGCTACCAACCCCCATGGGTGATCGCATTTTTTTTAAGTGGGCCATTAATGTTTTGTTATTGGACATGATGGCACCAGACCGATACCCCGTCATGTGGGAGCGTTTTGATAACGATCGAAAACAGACCCAATTTTCCGAATCAACTTCCAAAATAGAGGCTGGGACTTGATTGGAATACAAGTCGTTGTAACACTCATCCGAACA
This sequence comes from Candidatus Marinamargulisbacteria bacterium, assembly GCA_049889215.1. Classification (GTDB taxonomy): domain Bacteria; phylum Margulisbacteria; class Marinamargulisbacteria; order UBA817; family UBA817; genus UBA817. The sequence continues at coordinate 2,342 of JBMHDV010000003.1, read as the reverse complement.
AACAATAAAGTCATATTGTTCTGCCAGCTTTACCAACTGTTTTAAATAGTCGAGCGATGCAATGGCCGTGGTCGGGTTATGGGGAGAATTAATCCAAAATAGTTGCGCGTTTTCTAGAACGGCTGGATCGATGGCATCTAAATCCGGTAAAAAGCCACTGGATTCAGTTAGCGGCAACGACACGGTTGGAATGTGCATGTAATTTGCGCTCATTTGATACACTGGATACGATAATGATGGAATCAGAATGCTTTGCCCGTTTGACCAGTCAAACAGTGTAGGAAACGAGTAAATGGCTTCTTTGGTGCCATTGCAGGCCACAATCTGTGTGTCTGGATCCAATTGACTACCGTAGGCATTATTGGCCCAATTGGCAATATTTGTTCGTAATGCGTCAGTGCCAATGTAGCGCGGGTATTGTGAATATGATTTGGAAGTTAAGGATTGAACCAGTGTTTGTTGAACATTTACTGGGGTATCGTCTTTGGGATCGCCAATGGTGGCATTAATGATATCGATGCCTTGATCACGCAATGCCTGTGCTTTATCTTGCAACGCCGTGATTTTATAAGCGGGTTGTTGGGTTATGGCGGTGTTATAATTTGGCATACCATAAGCCTATAAGTGATTGATGGTTTTCGCAATGATTGATGCTTGATTATTCCCTGACTCACCAATCAAAAATCTCATCATGCTCACCACAAACGATCGTTTATGGGATAACTCAGAATCTACTTCGTGAACTTCCAACTATTTAAAGGGGTGATTTCTATTGTATGTCTGGTTATAACAATCGATACGATTTAGGGATCTGTTTTTTTCAAAAAAAAGTTGTCTTGTCGAACGCAAACAGGTAACGTTATTTCCTAACCAAAGGTAGTTTAGGCTTTGCGTTTTCGCTGCCAATGCCTTCATCGCGTCATTGTCACAGGTAACGTTATTTCCTAAAACAAGTAAGTTTAGGCCTTGAGCTTTATTTGCCAATGCCTTCATCGTCTCATTGTCACAAGTAACGTTATGTCCTAACCAAAGGTAGTTTAGGCCTTGCGCTTTATTTACCAATACCTTCATCGTCTCATTGTCACAGGTAACGTTATCTCCTAAGAAAAGATTTACTAGGCCTTGAGCTTTATTTGCCAATGCCTTGATCGCGTCATTGTCACAGGTAACGTTATCTCCTAAATCTAGGGTCTTTAGGCCTTGAGCTTTCGCTGCCAATGCAATGATCGTGTCATTGTCACAGGTAACTCTACCACTTAAACAAAGTACATATAGGCCTTGAGCTTTATTTTTCAATACCTCCATCGCGTCATTGTCACAGGTAACGTTATTTCCTAAGTAAAGTACATGTAGGCCTTGAGCTTTCGCTGCCAATGCCTTGATCGCGTCATCCTCACAGGTAACGTTATTTCCTAAGTAAAGTACATGTAGGCCTTGAGCTTTCGCTGCCAATGCCTTCATCGCGACATTGTCACAGGTAACGTTATTTCCTAACCAAAGGTAGTTTAGGCCTTGAGCTTTCGCTGCCAATGCCTTCATCGCGACATTGTCACAAGTAACGTTATTTCCTAAGCGAAGTACCTTTAGGCCTTGAGCTTTCGCTGCCAATGCCTTCATCGCGTCATTGTCACAAGTAACGTTATTTCCTAAGTAAAGTATTTTTAGGCCTTGAGCGTTCGCTGCCAATGCCTTCATCGCGTCATTGTCACAGGTAACGTTATATCCTAAAACAATCTTTGTTAATTTCGGAGCATTTTCAACCATTCCCTTGCTCGCTACGATTCCAGAAACCAATGCATTAAATTGATCTTTAGATAGTCTAGCACGCTTTAAATTAATCTCATTTAAATTATAAAAGAATAGCGTGGCAAGTGTTGTAATACTTTCTTCAGAAAGACATGAAAAGTCCATTTTATTCAGTACTTTAGTAATCATCTGAGAATCTTGAAAAATAGTCTTTGTATGTAACAATGATTCGAAATATGTTTTATCGGCCTTTTCTTTACCTAAGTAAGGTATAGAATATACATAGGAATTTATTAATTTAGGAAGTGATATTGAAACCCTTTCAATAATGATTTTATTGATGTTTTCTTTTGGTTGAAACTCCGTCAGATAAGAAACAAATTGAATACGGCTTGACTCTGATTCAAATTGGTTTGTGTTCCAATTGTCTAAATTTTTGATAAGAAAACTGAGTTTATCACACTGTTCTTCCTTTCCAGAATATAGGTAATCATCTCCTTCAGCTTCACTTAAAGTATTTGTCTCTAAAAGAGTATTATTATCAAAATAATCAGATATGGCTTTTAATTCACTAAATTGTGAAGTCGTTACTATTA
>JBMHDV010000002.1:0-8642 GCA_049889215.1 Candidatus Marinamargulisbacteria bacterium | reverse complement strand
TAAGGCAATGTGATTAACGGCAAAATATAGTTGCTGATTTGGACCAGACTTAATGATGATAGATTTTTTAGAAGGTTCGGATAATCAGAATGGTTTCGCCAGTAGCTAAACCTTTTCAAAAAAAGCATCAAGAACGGTTTCCACCTGATTTTTTTGGTCGTCGGTAATGGCCATTAATGGGGGGCGGGTTGTTCCACAATCAAACCCAATGAGTTTAAGTGCCGCTTTGACTGGAATGGGGTTGCTGGTAATGAATAAAACATCAAACAACGGCTGTAAAATGGTATTTAATTCCTTGGCGGTTGTCATATCGTTATTATGGAATGCTGTAATCATGTCATTGATTTGACTGCCAGCAATGTGGGATGCAACAGACACAACGCCACTGGCACCTTCGGCCATAAAATCCAACGTTAGGCCATCATCACCGGAATAAATATGAAAATCAATGGGGCAAGCGGCTCTAAATTCTTTCATTTGCTCAACCGATCCTGCGGCTTCTTTCAATGCAATAATGTTTGGGATCTCTGCGCACTTTTTAACTGTTTCTGCAGTCATATTAACGCCCGTTCTCCCCGGAATATTATAGATCATGATGGGGCAATCTGTTGCATCGGCAATGGCGCGAAAATGATTGTAGATGCCAGCTTGGCAGGGTTTATTGTAATAAGGCACGACTTGTAAAATACTATCGATGCCAATGTCTTGTGCCATTTGTGTGGATGTGATGGCGGTTTTGGTGCAATTTGACCCAGTGCCTGCCATTAAGTGAACTTTACCTTTAAAATATTTTACGGCGAGACGATAAATTTCATATTCTTCGTCATGCGATAAGGTTGGGCATTCACCCGTTGTTCCAGTTAATAAAATACTGCTGCTGTTGTTTTGAATTAAATAGTCGATTAGTTCCACGGTTTGTTTATAGTTCACCGTGCCATCCTCGTTAAAGGGGGTAATCATGGCTGTAACAATGGGGCCGAATGGATTCATGCCAACATTATACGGTATTTGAATTGAATCACAAAGGGTGTGATAATTTTTCCCCTTCTTTTTTTTGTGAAAATTCGTTACAGTAATTAAAAATTCCCTAAATAACTCCCAAATTTATATTAATTGAAGGAATTTTAATGTTGCGAAATCTATTTAAACCCGTAGCTACAGGTTTACGTCATTATTCACGACTTGTTGGTCAACCAATTTCATTGTCAAGGAATATTGGGCATGTTACCAAGTTGTCTAAACCGTTGCTTGATAAAAGATCATTACACCAAACGCCATCGATACCGGTGTTTAATTCGTTGCTTAATGATGTGAAACAGCAGGTTTACGTTCCAGATACCAAAAGTGATTGTGGTATATTTGGTGTTGGATTTGCAGATCAAGCCAGTGTGGCAGTCCCAATTTCTGATCTTTTAACGTGCCCTGTTGATGAACTAAAAGCACGTTACCATACAACCACGGGTGGTGGTGATGGTGGGGGGATGATTGCGGCGTTACCAACCAGTGAGATTGCTAAACATTTTGATGTGGCTGTGTCTGATTTGAACAATACGCGTATTTTACAGGTTAGTTTTTCTCAAAATAGTGATCATTATAACAATCAAAGAAAAGATTTGATTGACCAGCTAAATGAGCTAGGTGTTGTTATAAAAAAGGAGAAGCAGCCAGAAACGAATTTTGATTGTTTACGGTATGGGACCAACAATGAACGTGATCGTCAGGGTCAGCTCATGCACTTTTTAATTCAATGCCCGCCGAATAAGGCTGCGGATGACTTTGATCAGTCTTGTTTGCAATTAATCTTATCGTATAATCTTCGGCAAAAGGGGCTGGATAAAACCACTCAGGGATATTCCCCAGCCAGTATCGATGCGATTACGAAAAATGAAATGGTCTGTAAGTCGTTTAAGGGGGATGGTATTTTAGATTTGTTTCCTTTTTTAAAAGAATTAAAGGCCAATGGGTTACGATTTCACGGTCGTGAGGCGACCAATACGGGGGCATCTCGGCTCTCAATTCACCCGACATCTGATATGCGAGTGATGCATAATGGTGAAATTAATAACATCAATTCATTACGAATTTATCTGGCGCAAAACAGTGCCTTTCAGGAATTTCTTCAATGGGATTCAGGTATGGATTTAGCGGATGTGTTGGGGCATTATAGTGATACCGCAATATTTTCGATGTATGTGTCATTTCAATTGTCTCAAGGAAAGTCCTTAGAATCAGTACTATGCGGTGTTTTTCAACCGAATGATCACGCATATGTTACTGGTTTTGTTGCCGAAGGCCCTGCAACCATGATGATTGGGTACCACGATGATTTTTACTTTGTTAATGACTCACAGGCACAACGGCCAGCTTATTTGGATGTTGCTAAAAATAAGAACGGCGATATTGTTGCGTACCGTGTTGGTTCAGTTAGTAACATAAATGTCGGTACTGATTTGCCAGATTGGCAAAAGGTTCAGGTGACGCCTGGTCGAGTGAATCGACTAAAAGCACATCGTGATTCAAATGGGTTAATTACACATTACACCTATGAAAAATTATCCCCAAAATCGTTTAAACCAACATATAAAATGTCGACGACTGGAGACCAAATTACAACTCATCTGCCCAATATTGATGCAACACAACCGTACCACCGGGCATTGGAAGATGAATCACAAAAGGTTGCGATGGGCTCAATGCGACAAATCGGACCGTTTCCTCGAGTGGCAACCGCTGGCATTACGAATACCAGTAACTCGGTAGGGATTGATCCATCTCATAATGATGTTATTTTTTATAATGGTGAAGACACCATTGCTTTGCATCCCATATTATCTCATTTTCAGCATAAGCAATTAACCGAAGAGGCAAGTGTTATTTATGCCACACGCTCACAACAAGACGCATTGAGTATCATCCATAATAAAGAAGATTTTGATGCAATACTTGATCCCATTTTGGATCAGGTGGATGCTGCAATAGCGGCGGGCAACACGACCATAGATTTACGGTTTCTAAAGGATGATGAGACGCCAATTTTCCCAAGAGAATTGGTGGTGAAAGCGGTGTCAAATCGATTGACTCAGCTGGGGTGCAATCGCTTGTCAGAATCACAAAAGAAAGTGAATCTGATTGTTACTACCCCTATGGTTCAACATGCTCAAGATGCTTTTACATTAATGAATGTTGGGGCAGATTTTATTTATCATCCTCACCTGACTGGTGACGATTATGAACAGCAGTTGGACACTGTTCGAGGGTCGCTATTAACATTGGCCATGCGAACAGGGGTTAGTCGGTTAGCTGCATTGAAGGATGCGGGGCTTATTCACTATGAAGGCATGCAAACCACGGCTGCACTTTTGGGTGTGCCCAACCATGGCGGCGAACAATTTAGCGTGCATGATGCGTTGCAATGGGCCGTGATGCAACAGGCGGGTGTTGCCAGAGATTATGGGACAAAGCGAATGTCTGATAATCAGGTATTAACAATGGAACGTGCGACCATGATGCAGGACCCAAGTCAACAGCCTATAATTAATCGTATTTTTGAAGTTCATAAAGGTTACCCGATGGAATTTATGCCAACTGAAAACACCAGCAATAAACCAATTGTTGTTGTTATGGGGGCTGGACCAGGTGGCGTTAGTGTTGTTGAGTCGTTACCTGAAAATCACTTTCATATTTTGTTGGTTGAGCGGGAAATCATTCATCGAGGTGGCAATGCGGCCTATATTTCTGGTAATCATCAATCCATGTATGATAGTTTTTTGCATCGATTTAATGCAACGTTAGAACGCCCTGATGTCACTTACATGGGGGGTGCGCGACGAACGGTTCGTGAGCAATTGCTTCAGTTGGCGGATCATGTTTATAACTGCACGGGGTCACTTGTAACACCAACGCCATCAACCACATTGCCGGCCAGAGAATTTTTAGATTTTGCTTATGCTGGAGATATTTCAACAACAAAGGCGGTTGAAATCCCCAAACCGTTTAAAGAAGAACGTAAGTACCCAGGGGTCGTTGTTGAGGGGGTTGGGAATGTGTCTTGGGATGTTCTTCAGGCATTGAGGGTTGAGGATGAGCGATCCCAAAACCCATCACTATTGTTTCAAAAATGGCGTCGCCAATTTGAATCAATGCCAATTTATATTCTGGCAAGACGTGGACCTGAATCGTTGCTTTGGAAGGATGATTGGGTGCATGGTTTGGCAACTACCAATGAGCCATTTCGAATCTTTTGTGATGATCCATCAGAATTAAAAGATGAGTTTCAACGTTACTGGGCACCTGCAGAGGGGCGGTTGCCAGCCAATGGCATTAATATCGTCTTTAAGGCAAGTGTGTCGGACTATGATGCAGACTCTGGTGTCATTGACTTGGATGGTCCTGTTTCATCGATTCCATTCATCGGTGCCCGGATTCAAGGCTATGTTCCACAACAATCACCGGATGTGCTTCAACATGTTGTTCCTGAGTCAGCGCTTGGTTGGTCATACAAAAGTAGTGATATGAAAGGCATTATGGATGATGTGACGCGATTGGATGCACCAGACCCACGCGGATTTGGTTCGGTAAATGAACGGCGAATTAAGACATCGAAATTGCACGACATTAAAAAATCCCGGGTTTACATTGACAACAACATGCAGCAACGTATTATTGAGCAATTGTTAGATAACCGATCTGTGAACGACCATGAGTTGACCCAGTTGTTGGCTGTTGTAGATAGTGGTAATGGTGCTGGTCACGTTCCAGCAACGCCTGTTGTTACTGATGAGTTGCCAGCGACGAGTATGGTTGATGAGATTTTAAATCGACCGTTACCAGACGGAATAAATATCTATGCAGCCAATGGTGATAAGCTTTTATCTCAAAATTTAAATGCTGATCATTCATCAATTTTAGACGGTATTATTGTAGAGCTTGGTTTTAATAAACATAAATTTGATTGTGGTGGTGATGGCACGTGTTCCCAATGTGGCGGGGCGATTAAGGGTGGGGGCCTTAAACAACCTACAGCATCTGAAACAGCACTGGCACGACAGGTGAAAATAGCATTGGAAACAACGGCTGATTCGCGTTTGTTTTGTCAGCACTCTGCCACAAAACCAGCAAATATTGTTGCTGGGCCCCATTTGGAAGCTGTAATGCGAGAATATTTACCCAATGGGGCAAATCCACAAGGAGATGAAAATGAGAATATTTAGACCGTCTGGTTTAACAAGATTGTTTGGGGCACAACGGCGGTGGCTGTCACAGCCAATCAATTCTGGCGCACAATGGCGGGGGCTGTCACAATCAGGCAATCCACTAAATCCAAGAACGTATGGGTTGGATGAGGCGTATGCAACAGATTTAGCAATTGGCATTCGTGATCAACTTAAACAAACGGACCCTTTGTCCCGGGCATTAATTGCTCGTACAGGAATTGATGGTATGTCGTTGGGGGCATTAAATCCTGCGGCGTGGTATTCCTTGGTGATGTTTTCGATTATTCTTCGCACGCTATTGGCTGGAAAGTATGATCCTTCCGATGTTTCGCCATTGGATGGGTTTACCCATACGGCTGGTGAAGGGAACATTCCCAATCAAGATGGTGATTTTTTAACTAAGAAGCTGCTTCGTGATGCATCAGGGGAGCCGTTGTTAACCTATTCTGCTCAGTTGTTTTATCCTCAAATTTTTCAATTTGCCTCGGGACAATTTTTGAAAGGGGTTAACTTCCCCAATTTTGCAGCTGAACTTAAAGGTGGTCAAACCGCAAAAGATGCGATTGGTGGTCGTGTGCCTGGTTCCAAAAACACGCCAGCGGTTGCAAACCTACGTGGAATTAAGCCTGGGATTGATGTGCCATCACCCAATAATGTTCCGACGATTAAGTCAGTTGAAGAATTGATTTTGTGGCGTATTTTTATGGAGCAATTAACCGGACATAAACCGATTATTAAGGTATCGAGTGCGTATAATGTTGTTGCACGTTCACTTGCAGTTGCAAGAGCTGGTGCCACCTTAAATTTAGCTGGTGGGCAATGGGGACGAACCGGTGGAACCGCTGCCAGTGAAAATGACATTCGTACCAATACTGTTATTGATGGATTAACGGCCCTTCGAGCGGTTAGGGAAGCATTTGCAACATCTGGTTTGGATACGGATATTCATTTTTCCAATAACTTTTTTACACCTGAACAAATGATATTAGGCTGGATGCATGCCGATAAAATTAAAATTGGTACTGCGGCGTTGGTTTGGTTGGAGCAGTGTGTATTTGCTAAGAAATGCCATGAAAACTGCCCTAAAAACATTACAACCAATCCTGAGAAGTTTAATCCAAGGGTTGTAATTGATCAATTGCCAGCATTTTTTAATGTCTTTAATGAAGCTGCAAACATTGCTCATGAAATTGGGATTCAAGATAAACTTGCCGGGGGGCGGTTATCAGATAACGAGTTATCTGAGGTGTTACGGCCAACGGATCATTCTGAATTTTCAAGTTGGTTGGCGTCACAGCAGTCCAGTAATGGGCAGCCAATTCAGGCCATTCCAGTCAGTAAAATTTCGGACCAAAAAAGTGGTCAGCAAGTGGATGATGAAGCACGAGCTGAGTCGTTGTTTACTGAAACAGATGACGTTGAGATCCACCTGGATGGTGCGCCTGGCGCGATTGGTTTTTTCTCACGCTTTCAAAAAAATGCAGCCATGTTTGCCGATCGTAAATTTATTGTTCAAACCGGTGGAACCTATTTTGGTGGCGGAAACCAAGCCTTGGACCTTTATGCGAATGCGGTGAGTGATTTTGCTGGCAACTTGCAAAATGATGGGCAAATTACCATTGGTTTTGCGGGGCGACAATGTGGCGTTGGCTTGCAAGGGGGCCAGTTATATGCGGCCCATGTTGACTCAGAAGCGGGGTACCGTATGGGAACCGCGACCTTGGTTGTTGAAACTGGTGGCGACTCATTTGGTCATTATGTTGGTAATGGATTGTGCTTGGTTTTGGGACAATCCGCGGATTACGATGATTTGTGGTCGATTGCATCCAATCCAGATGTCCCTTTAGGTCGATCATCTTCATTGGGCATTAACCCGTTTGCGGCAGCAGCGGGTGGTACGTTCATCTTACCGCGACGATTGTTTCAACAATTGTTAGACAATAATCAAATACGGTCTGAATCATTGCAACGACTCGCTGTTGCAGCGATGGATACTGCGGATATTGAATTGCTAAACGATACAATCAATGATTACGTTCAAAAGATGCGTGTTTTGAAGCAGGATCGCTGGGTAGCAACATCATTGCTTAAGTCACTGGAATCATCATCATTGAAGGATGTGAATCAGCAATTTATTAAAGTGGTTACCGCGGATGATTTCTCTGATATTGATGCATCGCTGCTTGAATTAATCAATGAATCGAACCAAGATCAAATTCCTGAATTTGTTGCTGAGCGTTTAGTTAATGTTTAATCGATCAAATAATTGACCGAGTTTTTTTTCGAACAGCTCAATGCTCGTATTATTTTTAATGGTGTGAGAGCACATATTAATATAATCATTGGCTTTGGGCTGTTTACTTAAAATAACCTCTTTATCCGGGCGCCGTTCTAGAATGGCCTTGGTTGGCGAATCAATGCAAATGGTATGATTGCAAACATGCTCCAAGCCCACTTGGTGAATGAGAGCACCTTCCACAATAATCACCTGCTTTGTTGTGCTTTGAATAATGCGGTTAACTTCATCACAAATTTTAGGGTGAACAATCGTATTTAATTTTAAAAGCTCGGCCTTATTATTAAATACGATGTCGCCCAATTTTGAGCGATTGATTTTATTGTTTTCTTCGATGGATGCACCGAATGCATCAATTAATTTTGGTTTAATGTCTGCCATTTCAAGCACCTGATGCCCAATGTTATCACAATCAATGTGTTCAACGCTGGAAATGTTTGTATTGATCCACTTGCAAGCGTGTGATTTACCGCTTCCAGTTCGTCCAGTGATTCCTATGATTGTTTTTTTAAACATGCGTGCAGCTCCTTTATAAACCGCTGGTTTTGTTCTAGGCTGCCTATTGTGACACGAATGGCATTGTTTTGTCCAAAACTTTTCATAGAGCGTACAATGACCCCTTGTTTTAATAGATCGCTGCATAATCGAATGCCGTCAATATGCTTAAACTCAATGTACAAAAAGTTACCCTCAGATGCTGGAATCGTACAATCAACATTACTTAACGCATCCAGTAAGAAGGCTTTCCCAGTAGTGTTGGTCTGAATGGATTCCTTTACAAATGCTTGGTTATTTAATGCCGCTGTTGCACACTCAAGCGCAATGCTATTGACGTTAAATGGTTGGCGTACTTTTTGAAGCCCCTCAATAATGTTCGGCTGAGCAATTCCATAGCCCACTCGCAGTGCGGCCAAGCCATATATTTTTGAGAATGTTCTGGTGACCAATACATTGGGGTATTCGTTGATTAAGTCCAAGCTTTTTGGGTAATTGGGATCGGTGACATACTCTGCATAGGCTTCATCCAATACCACCAACGTTGTTTTACTGGTTGCATCTAATAAACGCTTGATTTCATTGTGCGGGAGCATGGTTCCAGTTGGATTGTTGGGGTTTGCGATAAAAATGATTTT
>JBMHDV010000001.1:0-31321 GCA_049889215.1 Candidatus Marinamargulisbacteria bacterium | reverse complement strand
TGTTTAAGGGGCCCTTGTTTCGGACCTTAAAGGCGCATGGTACAGCGGTTGGGATGCCCACCGATGAGGATATGGGAAATTCTGAAGTGGGGCACAATGCCTTGGGTGCTGGACGTGTGTTTTCGCAAGGGGCCAGTTTGGTTAATCAAGCTGTTGAATCCAAGCAGTTATTTAAAACAGATTTATGGCACCAATTAACGGGTCGGGTAATTACCAATCAATCGACGTTCCATTTGATTGGGTTGTTATCGGATGGGAACGTGCATGCCCATAAAAATCATTTAAAAGCGATGTTGGATGAATTATCCAAAGACCATGTGCAGCGAGTGCGTTTGCATATTTTGTTGGATGGCCGCGATGTTCCGGCACGATCCGCTATGGGGTATGTGGATGAGTTGGAAGACTGGCTGAGTCAAATTAATCAGTCCTCACAACGTGATTATCAAATTGCGTCTGGCGGTGGTCGGATGCTCATTACCATGGACCGTTATGGTGCGGAGTGGGACATGGTGGAACGCGGTTGGCAGACCCATGTGTTGGGTAAAGGTCAGCGGTTTGCATCGGCCAAAGATGCTATTGCCAGTGCGTATCAAGATCCAGACTTGATTGATCAATACATTCCACCATTTGTTATTGAAGATGGCGATCAGCCCATGGGCCCAATCAACGATGGTGATTCTGTGGTATTGTTTAATTTTCGTGGGGACCGTGCTATTGAATTATCCCAAGCCTTTGATAATGATGACTTTGTCCATTTTGACCGTGTTCGACGCCCAGATGTGTTGTATGCCGGCATGATGCAATATGATGGTGATTTAAATATCCCCAACCATTATTTGGTCTCACCGCCTCAAATTGAAGGTTCTGTGGCAGAGTACATGTGTGCGAATGGCATCAAAACATTGGCCATTTCTGAGACCCAAAAGTATGGGCACGTGACCTTTTTTTGGAACGGCAATAAATCAGGTAAGGTGAATGAGTCGCTGGAAGATTATGTGGAAATTCCATCGGATACCGTGCCTTTTAACGAACGGCCGGCCATGAAGGCGCAAGCCATTACCGATCACGTTTGTGAGGTCATGAATGATTATGATTTTATTCGGATCAATTACCCCAACGGTGATATGGTGGGGCATACCGGTGACCTGGCAGCGGTGATTGCGTCGATGGAAGCCGTGGATGCGAGCATCAAGCAATTGGCAGCGTCGGTTAAAGCTGCCGATGGTATTTTGGTGGTGTTGGCGGATCATGGCAATGCTGATGATATGACCAAAACAGCGCATACGCTCAATCCGGTGCCATTTGTTATTGTGGATGATGCGGCTAGCTACACGTTGGCAGACTTGGACACCCCTGGGTTGGCCAATGTTGCAGCGACCTTATGCAACCTGTTGGGCTTTATTGCGCCAGACCATTATGATCCATCGTTAATTCAGTTGCCTTAATTCTTTTTTTTAATTAAATTTATTAATTATGAGTTTATTGCGTTTGTCACGGTGCCCCATGCCAATAAGGAAGAAGATTTATGAATCGTTTCAACCAGTGGCTTGGCAACGGGCAGTAACGGCCACTCCATCACCATTTGTGTCAATCAATCGGAGTCAAATTCAATATTCAAAGATCATGGGGTCCGATCCGATCGAGTTGCCTCCAAATGTACGCCAATGGGTGGGGGCTGAGGTTGAGCAAAGTGGTGTGACTGGTCTAAAACAACTGAGTTGTTATTTGTTGCAGCATGATGGTTTATCGCCAGCCCCTGTGGTTGAAAACGTTCATGAGGATGGTGTGCCGTTAACAATGCTGATGCCATTAACATTAACCAATGTCCATTATCGATTTAAGTTGGTTGGTGAAAATCATCAGTCGCAGACCCTGGCGCTTTCTGAAGGGGACTGTGTGGCGTTTAATGGGTTGCACGGTGTTAAACGGTCCCCAGGTCAATCAACATTACCGATGTTCTCCATTATTTGTGCAATATTTTTTCATGATCGGACGATTTAGCTGGTATCGTTAGAATTTTGTTTGCTTACTCAAAATTAACAACCATCATGGGCTCTAACTCCTTGCTTGGGTATTTAACTTCGATAACCTCAGAATAACCCAGACCATTTGGAGTGCCTATGGTATACTACAACATCATGCGTTGGTTGTTGTTTCTTGTTATGCTATTGCTTACTTCATGTAGCAAGCCTGTGGAGCGGTTGCTACAATCACCCAAGGTTGCGATTGTTGCCGTTCAATACGATCCTTCAGTTTATGTGATCGATGATCAAACAAATGCAATCTCAGATGTTGTTTACAGTCAGTTTAAAGGGGGGGCTAACCAGGTCAAGGTTCATGAATTACTTTTAAATGAATTTTTAACGGATATCATGTCTCGTACGCTTGAATCTACAGATATCTCGTTTGTTCGTCCACTAAAATTAGTCAATACATCGTTGCTTTATGATAATCAATCCAAGATTTATTATGAATATTTATTAGACCCTTACGATGCTATTGATATTAATAATCACATATTTATGGCTGGATTGGCTGAGCGACTAAATGTTGATGCAGTGGTTGATATTCGTATTTATTTTGGCATTTTATTAGACAATAAAATGCTTTGGGATGAATATAAGGACCCATTTGAAAATACACTTCCTTCCTTTGCAAAACAATTAAAAGATGGTCATAAAACCAGTTGGTTTCGTACATATGTCAAATTTACAGTAGTGGATCGCTTCGCGAATGTTGTGTATAACGAGGTTCGACAAGTGGGTTCGGCATCTGATCAAATTGAGGTTGATGATCGGGATTTAAGTTACGATGGTGGTGTATCCCCAAAGTTATTTCGTCTTGGTTTAACCGACTGGTTAAACGATTGGGTGGCCTATCTTCCAAACCCTAAAGATAAGGAGTAACATCGTATTATGTTAAGAGTTTTAAGTTGTTTATGCTCCCAACGGGTTCGGGAAAGTTCTGCTAGACGGAGTCAAAATTTACCGTCTCATCACTGTGAATTGGAGACCTCTCAACACACCCCTGGAAGTATTAATGAGTTTGCACAAGCTCAAGCTTTAGCCGATTACTTTTTTTTATTAAATATCGAGGGCCGGACTGTTTCAGTGCAAACAGACTCAACGCATGCAATGTCTCTTATGCTGGAGAATTTACCAGTATCTGTAAACAATAAGGGAGGGTAGTTCCATTGTCAGTAAGAAAGGCCAATAAGGTAAAAATTGGATTGCAAAAACCTAGACCTAAAAAAAGAAAATTGTTGGATCCTGCAAAAAAATCGATTCGATCAGTAAGTAGTAACGCTCATGTAAAAGCGTGGGTTGAGCAACATGAAAATATTGAATATCATCAACCACCAGCTCGTCTGGTTCCCACATCATTGCTAAACGATGAAGATGTTTCATTGATGCAAATACAGGTTCAACAAGACTGTCCCTTAAAATTCAAAGGGCGCCATGTACTGTTTGTTAATTTTAGTGGGCAAGTTCGTGTAAGCAAGGTGTCTTACAGTGTTGATCGAGGTTTTTATGTGTTGAATGGTAGCGGGAATAAAACCGTGCGTATTTGTAATTCACCACCCCCAAAGAATATAGATAGTACATCGATTCCAACAATTTACATTGTTGATCAAATTAGAAAACAATTTGAAAATCAATGGTCAGAAAAAATTGATATCGATGCGGCGATCATTGATCTTTTTTCTCCTGATGGCAGTTCTGGGGCTGGAAACCATTCACCCAATGATTTATTTGTACCGAGTGATTGTGAGAGGAGCGATACGCCTGATGTGAATAACGACTCAGATGAGCTTGTTGATTGGATAAATAATTTATGAACGTATCTGATGGAAGCCGGGACAATGTTTGTATTTGCTTGGAAGATGAAAATCTGTTTTATGCGTCCATAATTTACCAAGGTAAATAAACGGATCGTTCAGCCAGTTGAATACCAACGTTAACCATCGGGGTTTCGAATGTGCCTGTTGGAAAATGCAAATAACCGGTATTTAGTTCAATGCCAATATGGTTCGTTATATGTGCAACAATACCTATATGACCTTCTAACATAAATCCACCACCAGCAGGTAATCCCCCACCGCCACCAGATCCGACAAGCCCGCGAATATTGAGTGTGAAAAGGGTATTCAATGGAACTTCCTGCCCCAGCCCAAATGCTGCAAAGCCATACCCGCCACGTTCGCCATTAACGGCACCAGAAATGGCCAATATAAAACACTGATTGTCATTAAAAAAAGTATCAAACTGGTAGCCAAAAACAGAGGCCAATCCCTTATCTGTTTCTAGGTAAGTTTCGTATAAAATATGTTCTTTTATTTTTCGTTGCTTTAAATTTTTGTAGTCAGTTGATGTTAATGGTTCAGCAAATAATAGTGATGCCGACATTAATAATAAGATCAGTTGATGCTTCATTTTTTTGTCCTTTCAGTCAGTTTCCAAGTGTTCATATTGATGGAAATGGCAACGCTTGGGCTAGAAATATCCCCATTAACAAAATGCATGTACCCAAGTTCGATCATGTAAAATAATTGTTGGTTGATTTGTTGTCCAAATCCTATGGTTGGGTGAATAATAAATCCCCCGCCTTGTGGAGCTGATCCGCCGCCACCTGCACCTGTAAAAAAACGAAAGTCAATCAGGCTATTATTCAATGGCCCATTGACGAGTTTTCCAACAATCACGCCACCTTCAAGGTAGCCAGAACGTTTTCCAAACAACGCTCCATAACCGGCTTCACCCCAGTAGGTGGTTTGATTAATGAATTTTCTTCGTTTAGCGCCATATAAATGAATTCGCTCTGAACTAGAAATGTTATACCCTTTAAATTCGGTTGTAATGACTTGGCGTTGTTTATTTAAAGATAATCCTTCAATCCCAATAATTTGTAATGACGATAATAAAATTAAAAATGATAAAAGTTTCATGGAACCTGATTAATGTAGGATCTTTTTTAATTGATGTCAAAAGCGGTTGCCTTGAAGCATTGGTGCTCACCGGGTATAATTTGAGCATGGACGTTGTGAAAGAAAATACCTCCAAAATAGATGCTGAATCAAAAAAGCCAATGCGATTACCGCAGTGGTTAAAGCAAAATAAAACCAAAGCAAAGGCAACGAAAAAGTTGTCCCAATGGTTGGAGAAGGAAGTTCCTAACTCAATTTGCCAAGAAGCCCGCTGCCCCAATCGCGGAGAATGTTTTTCGAAGGGTGTTTTGACGTTTATGATTTTAGGGACTGTTTGTACCCGTAATTGTGCATTTTGTTCGGTTCGTCATGGTCGGCCAATGCCACCTGACTTAAGTGAATTACAAAAAATATTGCATGCCATTACTAAGCTGAACTTACGGTTTGTTGTTTTAACATCGCCCAATCGGGATGATTTACCTGATGGTGGTGCTTGGCATTATGCAACCATTGTCTCGTCGATTCATAAAGATCACCCATCAGTAAAAGTTGAAGTTTTAATACCTGATTTTCAGGGGAAGACAGATGATTTGGATATTGTGATTGGTGGTCGTCCTGACGTGATTAATCATAATATCGAAACGGTCCCATCCTTATATCGAGATATCCGAAAAGGATCATTGTACGGACGATCCTTGGATGTATTAAGTTATATCAAAGAAAAGTCCCCTAAAACATTAACAAAAACTGGCATTATGCTTGGGTTGGGGGAAACCCATGACGAGTTATTGCAAACATTTCGTGATGTTGCTGATCGTGGGGTTGATATTTTAACTTTGGGGCAATACCTTAAGCCGACCAAAGATCAAGCTGATGTTAAAAAATATTACACACCGGAAGAGTTTGATAAGTATAAAACGTTAGCTGAAGAGGCTGGTATTAAATATGTGTTTTCAGGCCCATTGGTACGAAGCTCTTATTTAGCTGAGCATGTCTTTGATGACGTTGCGAGTTTAGCATCATGATCCAAGCTCCAGCCGTCTTTGGGTTATTGCTTACGCTGGCCTATATTATTGGGGCAATACCATTCTCCGTTATTTTTGCTAAACTAAAAGGGGTTGACTTAAGCAAGGTTGGATCAGGAAATTTTGGTGCGACCAATGTGTATCGGGCCATGGGACTGCCAGCCGCTTTAATTGTTTTTACTTTAGATGCCTTAAAAGGTGCGGTAACAGTTTGGCTAGCAGCGTCGATGTTTTCGTCACCCATTATACTTATAATAATAGGGTTCACTACAATCTTTGCTCATTCTTATAGTATATTTTTAGGGTTTCGTGGTGGCAAAGGGGTTGCTACAGCAGCTGGTGTGTTTGCCATATTGGTGCCGGTTCCATTTTTTATTACATTCGCTGTTGTTGCTGCTTTAATCTTGCTAACAAAAATTGTTTCCATCGGAACGTTAGTTGGCTGCGTATTATTGCCTACATTGGTTTATTTCATGGGGGGTGATCCTGTCATTTTTAATTCAATTGTGCCAGTATCAATGTTTATTATTATTAAACATCGTTCAAACATTGTTCGATTAATTAAGGGACAAGAAAATAAGTTAAAATGACATCGGTTGGGGTAATCGGCGCTGGTGCCTGGGGGACAACCATTGCAAATATTTTAGCTGATAATGGCCACGATGTTCGATTGTGGTGTTATTCAACCGACCGCTGCAATGAATTAGCATCTGGCCGGCATCATCGATTGCCTGGCATTGCATTAAACTCGACAATTCAACCGACAACTCAATTATCGGATTGTTATGATGTTGATTTTATAGTTATGGGATTATCATCACAGCAATTGGTTGATATGAAGGATCAAATCAACTGGAGTGCATTTTCTAAGCTTGTTATTTTAGCGAAGGGGATTATTGAACCCCATATGTTTATTTCTGATTGGTTAGCAGACATCTATGATGGAGATCTTGCGGTATTGTCTGGGCCTAATTTGGCATTAGAAATTGCTCAAAAAAAACCGGCAGCCACTGTTGTTGCATCAAAAAATAATGACTTAGCGTTACTTATTCAGCAAGCGTTAAGTAATCATTACTTTCGTGTGTACACGTCTTCGGATGTTCGTGGCGTAGAATGCGGAGGGATTTTTAAGAATGTTTATGCCATTGCAGCGGGTTGTTTGGATGGCTTAAACTTTGGTGATAATGCTAAATCTGCGTTAATAACGCGTGGTTTGGTTGAATTGCAGCGTTTGTTTGCACATTATGGTGCTAAAGATGCAACCTTGATGGGGCTTTCTGGATTGGGAGATTTGATTGCAACCTGTTCGTCAAATAAGTCTCGAAACTGGCAGTTGGGGCATGAGGTTGTTACAAGTGATTCTTCGAAGGATTGGCAAGCATCAAATCGTGGTGTTACTGAAGGGCTACGCACGATTCAACTTTTTCAGGATAAAATGATTGAGGCTGGTCTTGATTTACCGATAATGAGTGCAATAGGACGATTATTTTTTGATCAAAATTCATCGCCTGAACAAATTATTCACGAATTAATGGAAAGAGGCTTAAAATCAGAGTTCGATCACCAAACCTAAAACGGTTTGTTTTACTTAAATGCATTAGTGATTCAGTATCATTAATATTTGCATATTTATTGGCTTATATTATTAAATTTAAAATTCCGTTTATTACACTTTACTTTTGGGATTTTCAATATGGAATAATACAACACCATGCGCAAATAGAACCGTATATTCAATCGTTTTGGGTGGTTTTATTGGTTTCTTTTTTTGCTACTCAAGCAACTGGTGGGTATCGATCCAAAGTTGGGGTATTGCCTGAAATAGATGAATTAATTCATGCCCTAAAAGCAATGTCGTTGTTGGTCATTGGTTTAATTGTTCTGCAATTTTTCTTTAGTGTCATGCCCGGGTCTCGGATGGTTTTATTGTACTTTTGGGTGATTGGTAGTTTGTTTATTGCGATTGGTCGTTGGTTAATATTGCTTTTGGAGTCTACATATTATTCAAAGGGGTTGGGTGGGCATCGTGCGTTGATTATTGGGTCAGGGCAATTATCTCAAGATATTGCAGAACGTATGTTGTTGTATCCACGTTTGGGCTATTTTTATGTAGGTACCCTTGATGATGCGCCGCCAGAACGTATTCATTTTCACTTGCGTGATCGGTTTCAACTTTTGGGCGCTACGGAGCAATTTGAATCGATTTGTGATGATCAGAAAGTGTCGGCTATTTTTCTAGTAAAACGGGATATTTCTCAGCGTTTATACACATTAATTAATCAATTTTGTATTGCTCAAGATATTGAATTAAATGTATTAACAGAGCCTGTTTTAAATGCACCCCTAAATCGATTTCGAAATTTTGATGGCATTCCTGTTTTAACATCGCTTAGTTTTAATGATCAGCGAATGGGGTTAGCATTTAAACGCGCTTTAGACATTATTGTTTCCGTTGCCGGTTTGTTAATACTTTCACCACTATATTTAGCCACAATTTGTTGGATACGCATTGTGTCTCCAAATGGGCCTGTATTTTTTTGTCAAACACGTGTGGGTTTTATGGATCAACCCTTTCAGATGATTAAATTTCGGTCGATGATTCCAGATGCAGAAAAGTTTACCGGGCCAGTTATGGTCAATGAGTCTGGTGATTCACGTTACATTAAAGGTGGCCAATTTTTAAGACAGTATTCCATTGATGAACTTCCTCAATTGTGGAATGTTTTGAAGGGTGAGATGAGTATCGTTGGTCCACGGCCTGAACGCCCTCACTTCGTTGATCAATTTGAAAAAAGATTGCCGTTGTTTAGCAAGCGTCATGTTGTTCCTGTTGGGATTACTGGATGGGCTCAAATTAATGGTCGATCAGTGTTAACGCGTCGTCCTGAACAAAAGATTAAATATGACTTCTATTATATTAAGAATTGGTCATTTCTATTTGATTTAAAAATTATTTTAAAAACAGTTTTAGTTGTTTTTCGAAAAGAGGAGTCATACTAAATGCGTTTAACGGTATTTGGTGGTGCATTTGACCCTTTACATAATGGGCATGTAGATATTGTGAATTATTTATTGGCAGTGTCTCCATTGGATCGATTGGTGATTGTTCCTACTGGCGAGCCTGTTCATAAAGATGCTACTTTTTTTGAGTCCGATTTGCGACATCAAATGTTAAATGCTGTATTTAATGGAAATGATATGATTGATATTTCCGATGTTGAAACAAGTAAGTCGGGGCCATCCTACAGTATTGATACAATTCACCATTTGTCTGACAAATATCAGCCAGATAATATTACTTTAGTGGTTGGATTTGATCAGTTATATCAGTTTCATCGGTGGCGAAGTTATGAGGAGATTTTACAAAAGTGTCGATTGTTGGTGATTTTGCGGCGAGGAATTGATCATGAGCGATTAATGTCATATTTTCCGAAAGAATTGGTTCCATTTAAGCAATCTATTCGTATTCATGAGATGTACCCAACTGCAATCTCCTCATCCCGCTTACGCATCATGATTCAGCGTCATCAGCCGATTAACGATTATGTGCCAGAAGCGGTACGTTTAATAATTCAGCAAAATCAATTATAATTGTTTAATGGGAAAAAAGATTGTGCTTGTTGTTGGTGCAACAGGATTGGTGGGGGCCGAGTTTGTAAAAAACCTTCAGCGTGACCAGCAAATTGATGAAGTTCGCTGCATTGTTAGAACCCCATGTAATGCATTATTAAATTCGAAAGTAAATTATCATGTGGTTTCCTTTTTTGATTTGGATCAAAGTAAGGAATTGTTTGAAGGTGTTACCCATGTGGTTTGTTGTGTTGGAACCACGATTAAAAAAGCAAAAACACGAGAGCAGTTCCAGATGGTTGATCATTTTATTCCTAAAACTGTAGCGCGTTTAGCAAAAGACCATGGGGTTGAGTCTTATCAAATTATTTCAAGTTTAGGTGCGTCCTCATCGTCAAAATCATTTTATTTATATGTTAAAGGTGTTGTTGAGGAAACCCTTGATCGATTTGGGTTTAAGCGGTTGGTGATTTACAGGCCTTCTCTTTTAGAAGGTAATCGACAGGAGTTTCGATTTGGTGAGATTATTATGTCCTGGTTATTTCGTACGTTTTCATTTGTTATTCCAGATAAATACTCACCGACTAATGTTGAATCACTCGCCCGGTTAATGGTGAGTGACTTGCATCAAACTGAACCTGGCATTCACATTGTCGAATCAACTATGATAAATTAATAAGTATGACGATTAATTTTGATGCTGCTGAATTGGTGCAGTCCCAATCCCCAAATGCTCCTTTTATGGTTATTTTTGAGTCTGATAAAGACTTAGCTGTTGTTTATGCGTTGATTCCCCATGAATCTGAACCGACAATTGCTGATCAGTATGTGTTTGATCAGGATGTGGCTGCTTCACAGGTTGTTGTGCGTTGGAATGACGCGGGTGATCGAGCTGCAATTATTGTTGATGAACGGATTCATCTTGTTTTTGATTTTGAGAAGACAACCACGTTTTCTGATCATCCAGTTCCGATTATTGAAACAACTTGGGCTCGGCAAACAATATCCTTTTCTACTGATATAGCAATCGAGTTTGGTATTGATCAATTTTTTAAACAGCCTCAGTTGGATGCTGCGATTGACACCCTTAATTCTGATGGGTCTCAAACAAATCGACTTTTATTTTATAAGGTACTGTTAAAATCGGTTGTTTTTGTACCAATTACAACAAAATCAGCGGAAGACCCAAATGCATTAATTTATACTTTTCCAGCGCCATCAGATGATAAGGCAGTTAGTGAAGGTAATTTGATTTGTGGATTTACAAATAGTGAAGAATTTAACTCTCAGATGGGGCAATATGGGTTAAGTTTTCAAAAAATCTCTGCTGATTTTTTATGTTATCAGGCGAAGGCTTTTTCAGATATTTTGGGTATTGCCTTAACCTCTTCTAACGGGAAGTCTGTATTGGTGTCTCGAGATGAGTTTCAACTTTTGGCGCTTATTTCCCAGCCGCAACGGTTAAATACTCAAGAATTATTACGTGAATTAGGGAACGTTTTTTTTGATGATGTCAATGACTCAAATCGCATTGACGTTCAACGTCATTACCAGGACGTGTTTAAAGATCACCGGTTGGTTCGTGCTGGTTATTATTCTAAGCCAAAGGTGACTGGTGCAAAGCCGATGTTTTCATTGGTACTCACTTCAACCAGTGCGTCGGATGATTTAAACGATTTGGTTTCAAAAATGAATCAAGTTCCTTTTAGTCAGTACTGTGAATGCCACATGTTTAGTTTGAGCGATATCGTTGCGCAAGCATTTGAACAATCGAAGCAACCGCTGTAGTTACTGTTGAATCGCTTTAAATCGTGTAAAACTTAAGCAGCCTTCAATGCCAAGTTCTACACCCAGCCCAGATGCTTTCCAGCCGCCAAAAGGTGTGTCAAATGATGAATGCACGGGTTGGTTTAATGCGATTGTCCCACAATTAATTTGATTACTGCACTGCTTAAGTCGGGGTGATGAGCTTGACCATATACTTGCCCCAAGGCCGAATGCGGTGTCGTTTGCTTTTTCAATCGCATCATCCACACTTGAAAATGAATTGAATACAGCAATGGGGCCAAAGACTTCTTCGGTATTTAATGGATTGTTTATGGCAAGATTGCGGCCATCAATTACCATCGGGGCAACGAAATAGCCCTGTTGTTTTGGGGGCTGGTAGGAATATTTGATGGCATCTTTTTGGATATTTGATCGATCCAATTGATTTAATACTTGTGTTTTTAGATCCAGTCGGGCCATTGGCCCAATGGTTGTTTCTGGACTTAATGGGTTTGCGTAATGCAATTGTTTTTCTAAATGATTAGAAAATTGATCTAAAACTGATTCGAAAATGTCGTCTTGAACCAAAAAGCGTTTAGCAGAAATGCACGTTTGCCCATTATTTGAAAAACGTGCGCTAACCCCATTTTCAATAGCATTTGGTATACTTGCATCATTAAATATGATAAATGGGTCTGAGCCACCGAGTTCCAGAACACTTGGTTTAAGGTAGGTGCTAGCCAATCCCCCAATGATTTTCCCAGCAGCGACACTTCCGGTAAATGAAACACCACCAATCAACGGATGTTTGATTAATTCAGATGCCTCACTATTGCTCACGATACAGCTGGATACAATGGTCGGTTTTGGTGTTAATTCAATGAGTTTTTTTGCTGTTTTAACTGTGTTAAGAGCAGGTTTTATCAACACTGTATTTCCTGCACAAATGGCAGGAACAATACATCGAATTAATTGCCAAAGAGGAAAGTTCCACGGCATGATGCCTAACACTATTCCTACAGGGATATATTGCCCTTTTGGTACGACCATTGCATCGTTAATTTTATGTAACTGATGTTGATAATGGTGGCAGCAGTCTATGCACTTTTGAACTTCGTTAAGGGATTCGTTGATGGGCTTTCCCATTTCTAGTGTGATAGTTTTTGCTAATTCAGCTTTATTTTTAGATAAGTTTTTACCGAGTGATGATAACCAGTTGCCTTTTTCTTCTAGGGAATTTTTACTCCATAAATTAAATTGCTTTTCTAATTCAACTAATTTTATATTAATGTCTGCTGCTTGCTCGAAAGGAAGTGAGTTTTCTTCCAATGTGTATGGGTTAATTGTGGTAAAGTTTTGCATACTTGTATTGTATAATATTTTTAATGAAAACCACGCCGATATTGCATGTGGATTCTGATAAGATGATTCGGAATTTTAATATTGTAAAAAGCAAGTGTCGCACTTTGGGGGTCGAGTTGCGCCCGCATATGAAAACAATTCATTTACCTGAATTGGCAGAGAAATTACGTTTGAATGGTTTGACTAAAATTTCTGTTTCAAATTTGGGGATGTTAACTGAGTTTGCTAAATTTGGTTGGAGAGATATCTGTTTGGCGTTGCCATTTCCCGTTCATATGGCAAATGATATTCATCAAATTGTTGATGAATATCAGGTGAGATTAACGGTTTATGTTGATCATTTTCACCATTTGGATGCGTTGGATAAATTTAAAACACCCGTTACTATTGCAATCGAAATAGATGCTGGTCAAGCACGGTCTGGTGTGGACTGGAAGCAGTTGGCACATGTTGAGTCTTTAATGAACAGAATTGAATTGTCGCCACATGCTTTTGGTGGGATATCATCCCATTTTGGTCATCATTATCATTGTGAAAATCGTGAGGAAATTTTACAAGCATCGTCTTATTCTATGATGCGAATATTGCAAATTAAAGAATCGTTAGACGCAAAATTCAATGTGTCGGTACCATTGGCAATTGGTGATACGCCATCGCTTTATTCAATGGCTCAATTTGACTTGGTGGATGAAATTCGTGCCGGTAATTTTTTATTAAATGATATGACAATGGTTGCAAAAGGCCTTTGTGATTTGTCGCATGTTGCGGTTTATGTTGAAGCAAATGTAATTGGTAAATATGATGATGATTGCCGATTAGTATTGCATTGTGGAGCGGTTCATTTATCTAAAGAGCATCATGCGGATGCGAAATATGGATTTGGTGTGGTTTCATCCACCATTGATGATCCAAATATACTTGATCAACCCCTTATAATTACGGAATTATATCAAGAGCACGCGGTTGTGGTTGGTTCTGCGGATCGTTTGCAAGATATATCAATTGGTGACTCGTTATTTATTTATCCTGTACATGTTTGTTTAGCTGTTGATGCAATGCTGTATAAGTCAGCTGTAAATATTCTTTCATGATTCGTTTTTTTTTATACTACGTGGCAGTGGTTTATTTTCGGGCCGTTCAAGTTATATTTCGTGGGCCGATAACGGGTGATACAAATTATTTGGCATCACCTGTTTTAACGATTAAACGCGTTATTTCTCACGATTTGGTTGCAGCTGCTGATGAGGTGGTAGATATTGGTTGTGGTGAAGGGGTTGCTGCGATGGTGGCCCGATTACTGACTAAACGGAGTGTTATTTGTTGTGATGTGCAACAGAGATTCATAACCTTTATTCGAATTATTACACGGTTGCTGTTTATTACAGATGTGAAATGTTTGGACATTGATCATATTCGTGCAACTTCCAATACTGTTTTTTTATGTGTTTGGACATCCTGGTCGAAATACAATCGGCAAGTGATGCTTGCTAAATTGTCTGATGTTATTCCAAAAGGTGCTCGGTTAATCACAGTTAGTCACGGGTTAATTCATCCAAATTTTGTGGAAGAGGCAAAAATCCATGAAAGATTTGCATGGGGTCAAGCAACCGTATATTATTACAGACATGCTTGAGATTTTACAGTTAAATAATTTTGTAATTGCAAAAGCGGTAACCATTGACTTTACATCAGGGATGTCTGTCATTACGGGTGAAACCGGTGCAGGTAAATCATTAATCGTAAAGTCATTGGATTTGTTATCCGGGCAACAAGGGTCGGAGCAATTAATTCACCCTGATGAGGAAATGGCATTTATTGAAGCAACGTTTATTATTCCACCGTCGTTATTAATTAACGAGGCGTATTTGGATAATGGTCGCTTAACTGTGTCCCGTCGATTTTACAGACAGCGTTCAACCGTTAATAAAATTAATTACGAGTCAGTATCCTTAAAAGATTTAAAAGCAGTGATGCAGCATGTTTTATTTATATCCGCACAACATCAAGTGATTAACTTAATGCAATCATCCAACCATTTATCAATGTTTGATGCGGCTATGTCTGCCGATGCAATTGCCATTCGAGATGATTATCAGAGTGCCTACAACGTTTACTCTAATTTAAAAGCACAGGAAGCGGTTTTTAACGAAAATAAATCTCATTTGGATGCCGAAATCGCTGATTTAAAATCGATGGTTGATGATGTGGAATTGCAATTATTTCAACGAGGAGAAGAAGATGAGTTGCAGCAAAAGCAGCAACAATGTGAGCGCTTAAATGAGCGACGAGATATTGTCCAAAAAGTTCAATTGTTAGCGGATAATGCAAGTGCTGAATTAAATGCTCTTGATGATACGGTGCGTGACTTAAATGCAGTTGTTGATGTGGCGTATGAATTTAATGCAATTGAGATGATTGATGCATTGTCGACTTTGCATCAAACAATGAGCAAAGAGATTCTTGATATCGAATACATTGCGTCTCTTGATTTGGATGAGATTAATGCCCGTCTTAACCAAATTTTTAAGGCCAAGGTAAAGTATAAGGTTCATTCGATTGATGATTTGTTGGATCGTTGTGATGTGGCGCAAACACGTATTAAACAATATGAAAATGACGTGATGTCCCAGGGCACGTTGGCAGCTGATTTAAGTGCGGCTTATAAAAAAACAGTCGATTTGGGGATTCAGTTATCAAAGAAGCGTCAAGATCATGCCGCTCAATTTGAATATCTAGTGACCAATCAATTGCGACAGCTTGGTATGGTTGAGGCAGCATTTACTGTTCAAATTGACTCAGATGGGGCTATTGGCGCTCACGGCCAAGATGCTGTTGAATTTTTATTTTCCGCAAATCCGAATATGAGTGTTCAGCCTCTAAAGAAGGTTGCATCTGGCGGTGAACTTTCTCGAGTGATGTTGGCTCTAATGGTTAGTCATTCAAAGGTTATGCGTCAACCATTACTTATCTTTGATGAGGTGGATGTTGGTGTTGGTGGTATTACCGCGAATTATATGGCAGATGTATTAAAAAAATTGTCAAAAACTCATCAATTGATTGTGATCACTCATTTGCCCCAAATTGCACGAGTTGCCGATCATCATTTTGTTTTATCGAAAGAGACGACGAATGATCATGCGTATGTTACTATAAAACAAATAAAGGAAAATGATATTGCAGTTGAGCTCCAACGAATGGTTGGTGGCGATGTAATAACATCATTAATTAAGTAATTATGTGTGGAATTGTTGGATATGTTGGCGAAAAAGATATACTTTCTGTTCTGATTGTTGGATTGGAGCGATTGAGCTATCGCGGTTATGACTCCGCAGGTGTCGCTGTTGTTGCTGATGAGGAAATTAGTATTTGGAAGCGCACTGGTAAAGTCCATGTCTTGGCCAAGGAGCTTGAGTCAAAAAGTACCGATGCAACCATTGGGATTGGTCATACTCGCTGGGCGACGCATGGGATTCCAAATGAAGTGAATGCTCATCCACACTTTGATGCTAAGCGCCGCTTTTCTGTGGTTCATAATGGTATTATCGAAAACTACTTGCAGTTAAAATCAGAGTTAATCAACGAGGGATTCTTATTTCGCTCACAAACAGATAGCGAGGCTATCGTTCATTTAATCGATAAATATTACAATGGTTCACTAAATGATGCTGTTCAAAAAGCGGTATCGCGATTAGAAGGTTCGTTTGCTTTTTGTGTTGTTTCTGCCATGGATCCATCGTGCATGGTTGTTGCTCGAAAAAATAGCCCTTTGATTATTGGGATTGGTGATAATGAAAATTATGTTTCTTCTGATGTGAATGCCCTTGTTCCTCATACAAAACAGGTCGTTTATTTGCCGGATAATACGATTGCGCATGTATGTAAAAATAGTGTGAATGTGTTTGATTTTTCTGGAAAAGAGCAGTCATTTAATGTTGATAAGGTCAATTGGAGTTCAGAGCGTTCAGAAAAGCATGGGTATGACTTTTTTATGCAAAAGGAAATACATGAGCAACCCCAAGTTGTTCGTTCAATTTTAGATCGATATTTGGATGGAAATGAAATTGTCTTTTCAGAATTAAAATTTCCCGAGACCGAACTTAAAAATATGTCACGATTTATTATTCAAGCTTGTGGGACTTCTTGGCATGCGGGTCTTATTGGTAAGTATTTAATTGAAGACTTAGCACGTGTTCCCACGGAAGTTGATATTTCTTCAGAGTTTCGCTATCGACGCCTATTAAGCAGCTCTAATGAAATCGTTGTCGCCATTTCTCAATCTGGTGAAACTGCAGATACGCTTGCTTGTATTCGTGAAGCAAAGAGTAAATATTTTTCGGTATTGTCATTTGTAAATGTTGAGGGGAGTTCCATTGATCGCGAATCTGATGGGGTGATTTATACAAACTCAGGTCCTGAAATCGGTGTGGCCAGTACAAAAAACTATGTTGGGCAAATATTGACCATCTATTTATTTGCATTGCATTTGGCAAAAATAAGAAACACCATATCTGCTGAAAAATACAATGCTCATATTGAGCAAATAAAAAAGCTTCCAGTCTTAATCGAGCAAGTGTTGGATCAAGAAGATCAAATTAAATTACTAATGGACCGTTATTTTGATTCAAAAAGTTTTGTGTTTATTGGTCGTGGATTAAACTATCCAACAGCGTTGGAAGGTGCGTTGAAATTAAAGGAGCTATCTTATATTCATGCAACCGGTTATCCGGCTGGTGAGCTAAAGCATGGCCCAATTGCACTTATTGACGACAAGCTGCCTGTGGTATGTATTGCTCCTAAAACCTCAACTTATGAAAAGATGATGTCGAATATTCAAGAGGTCAAGGCCAGAGGTGGACGTTTAATATTAGTTGCAACAGACGGAGATGAAACTGCAAAAGATGTGGCAGAAGATGTTATTTATGTACCTGCTGTTAGTGATGAATTGTCCCCGCTTGTGACCGTTATTCCCTTACAAATAATGTCGTATTACATCGCCTTAAAATTGGGTTGTGATGTTGATCAGCCAAGAAATTTAGCCAAAAGCGTTACTGTTGAATAATTAAAGGCCGGGGTATGTTAGCAGTTGACCATATTGTATTGATTGGGTTTATGGGAACTGGGAAATCAGTGGTTGGTCAAGCGGTTGCAGCTCAATTAGGTCTTGATTTTTGTGATTTGGATTTAAAGATTGCCGCATCTTTTGGTGATATTTCAACACTGTTTAAAAAAGAAGGTGAACTTTACTTTAGGCATCGTGAACATGAGCTTTTGACGATTGAATCAGCAAAGCCCCCACAACTTATCTCAACGGGTGGTGGTATTATTACACATCCGCCGTCACTAGATATATTAAAACAGCAACCGCAAGTGGTTTGGCTGCGTGCAACGTTTGATACTGTTATGCATCGAATTCAAAATGATGTAGGAAATGAACGTCCGTTGGCTGATGATGGTATCAAGGATCGATTTGATTCTCGTCAGGCCACTTACAATGAGGTGTGCGACATTGTGATTGATGTTGATGAATTGTCGATACAAGAAGTTGCAGAAAAAATTATAAATCGTTATGGTTAACTTATGGCTATGACGAGTGCTCTGAAAACCTATTATATTAATATTTCAAGTTCAAAAAAATACCCGATAGTTTTTGGTGAATCTGCGCTGTCATGCATAGATAAAAATGACCTTTCAGGTGCAACTAAAGCGGTTATCGTTACCAATCAAACCATCTTAGATCAATGTGCTCATTTAATTAACGAGTTAACAGCAATGATCGATTTAGAGATTCACACGATTATTATTAATGATGGCGAAGCGTATAAATCCTTAGAAACTGTACAAACCATTGTTGATGAATGCCTTGAATTTGGGGTTGGTCGTAAAGATGTTTTATTTTCCATTGGTGGTGGTGTTGTTGGCGATATGGCTGGCTTTGCAGCATCCATATACTTAAGGGGCATTTCGTTTTTTCAAGTGCCGACCAGTTTGTTGGCTCAAGTAGATGCTGCTATTGGTGGAAAGACTGGTGTTAATCATGCCATTGGTAAAAATCTAATAGGAACCTTTTATCAGCCGAAAAAAACATTAATTGACCCACGTTTTTTAGCGACATTGCCTGAAGCACAGATGAAAGAAGGTCTTGCTGAGGTGATAAAGTATGGCGTTATTATGGACAAACCTTTGTTCTGGTACCTTGAAGAACATACCACAGCATTAAATACTTTTCATTATGATAATTGCCCGGATGTTTGGCAGTTTATTATTGATAAGTCGATTCAAAATAAAGCGCATGTTGTATCAAAAGATGAGCGAGAATCAGAATATCGTGAAATCTTGAATTTTGGTCATACCATTGGCCATGCGATTGAATCTGTTTATGGGTATCAAACAGTTACTCATGGTCAAGCAGTCGCCTTGGGAATGGTTGCTGAATCAAAGTTGTCATTAACATTAAAGCACTTAACTAGTGAGACATATGATCGGATTAAGGCATTAATTGATTCATTTAATTATGATTTTGATTTGAATCAAATGGACCCAGAAGCATTTTTTAAAGCATTAACTCGAGATAAAAAAGCTCGCCAAGGCGTTGTTCGATATGTGGTTCCGACGGATATTGGTCAGACAAAGACGATTGAGGGTGTAAGCGAAGATGCGATTAAAGCTGTTTTGAATGCTGTTTTTGGAGGCGATATACTATGACGTCATTGTTGGTTATTCATGGACCTAATTTGAATTTATTAGGGCAACGTGATCAAACGCATTATGGAGCATTGACGCTGGATCAGATAAATAAAAAGCTATTGGACTACGCAGCACAGAATGGAATCTCTTGTGAGATTGAACAATATAATTCAGAAGATGCCATTATTGAGTGTTTGCATCGCCATTCAACAAAGGATGGAATTGTTATTAACCCTGCGGCATTTACTCACACGAGTGTTGCTATTCGAGATGCAATTGATGCGATCACATCCCCCGTGATAGAGGTGCACCTTAGCAATGTTTATAAACGCGAGGCATTTCGCCATGTTTCTTATATTGCACCAGTGAGTGTGGGGCAAATTTCTGGCTTGGGTTGGCGTGGTTATTTATTGGCAATGGACTATTTAATCCATCAAACGAGTGACGCCTGAATCCACCTACAATAAATGGTATAACGCTTCTTTTGAGCATGTTCAATCATATGTAAATCAGCGCCACTCAGGGACCGATTATTCTTGGCTTCTTACAACAGATATGCCGTTGGTTCCAGACTATTTTACGGTTCGTTCTATTGGTCGTAGTTTTTTTCAGCGGTTATTAAATTATAGTGTGTCAAATCGGTTTCATCAATTTAGCCCAAGCTATGTGGTCATTAAACGATTTGTGACTTTATTTTATCAATTACCGATGCTGTCACCTCATCAAGCATCGTTGCATTGGTTGTTAACTCATTTAAAAGACCCTCCACATGAAATGATGGATTGGACCCTAGTAGAATTTTTTTGGTTTATGGTGCAGTGGTCTGAGCGGGTTGATGCCAATGGTTTTGATTTTTCTGAGATAAAAAAAACAGCAAATGATCATGTCTTGTCCATGGTTAAATCTGTTCTTGGCACTAATGTTATGGGGTGGGATTTTGATGGGCTGGTCCACGCTGCGTGTTACGCAAATTGGTTGGATGTTGTTGTTCCTGATTATGAGCAACGCGAATCGTCGACCATTAATGCACTTGCTGAGATTCTTCATTCATCTTCCTCGTTGACTCAGTTACGTGAATTTACATCATCACTGCGTGATGTCACTTCGATTACATATGAGTGTGATAATGCCGGTGAAGTTGTATTGGATCTTTTGGTGATTATGCGTTTAATTGCGACGGGGCGACGTGTTGTTATTGTTGCAAAATATGGAGCCGTGCTGAATGATGTTACGCTTGATGAGCTCGGTGAATTAATCGATAAAGAACCATTATTTTCTCCTATAAAAGAGGCGGTCAAGCGTGGAGAGTGTGATCTCATTTCGGCGAATGATTTTATCACGATTGGTAAATATCTTCCTAGAGTTAGTAAGGATTATCAAGATGCCTTTCATCGTACAGAATTGAATTGGTTAAAGGGGCAAGCAAATTTTCAAACCATGCCGTTGGTCAATCACAATCCATGGACAATAAAGCCTCAATATAAAAATAAAATTGCATTGAACTTTGTTGCCAAAGCACCCATTGTGCAATATTGCTTACGTTATTCTAGTATAGGTAAGGTTTCGATAGGAGATCCCTTATTTTTATTAATTTAAACAAAAATCATATTGAATGTAGACTTTACCAAAATCCATAATGTATTGAATTTTTTCAACCATTCTTAAATGATCATATCGCTCTACTGACTGTTCTATTATTGCTTTTAACTCATTTTCGTTCATTTGAGCCTCCCACTAATAAGGTTGTACCCATACTAGGCCAAGTTTAAACATCGAAAAAAGTTGGTGTTTTTAAGTTGGGCTTTTTTGTGTGTGATTTAAGAGTGTTTTTTTAGATTAAGCTAAAAATAAATCCGCATAGTGGTGCAAAAATTGACCAAAAACCTGCATAAATTAGCATTGGTTTTTTTCCAATTATTTTCTGAGCAAATAACATTGTTGGAATGCAGGTTCCAACAGCCCCTAGTAAAAATGTCATGGCCGGGCCTTGGGCAAGTCCTAGTGATAATAGAGAGTATGTGATTGGAATCTCCTCTCCTTCACATATATAAACGGGAATACCAATCACTGCTGCTACTAAATATGATAAGAACGGGTACTTTCCAATGGTGTTTGGAATAATTTCGGTAGGAATTGATATGGTCATGGCGCTTGCAATGGCAAGTCCAATAACTAGATACAGACCAAGTTTTTTTGTGATTGATACAAAACTTGAAAAAAATGATGGTTGTTGATTGCTTTTGTTGCAACAATGATCAGTGTTTTGTTGGTTGGCTGGCTTAATCATGTTCCTCTTTTCAAGAAAATGAATAATAAGACCAATGCCAATCCCGCCGATAAACGCAAACGTCACACGCCAAAATGTGAATTTTCCACCAAGAAGCGCATATGTGAGAATGATGGTTTGTGGTGCAAGAAGGGGAGAGGTCATCATAAATGCCGTGATGGTTCCAAGTCGTGCTCCTTTTCTTAGTAACCCTTCAGCCATTGGCATGGTTGCGCAAGCGCAACCGGGTAGAATTGCCCCAAGTGTACTTGCAAAAAAGATGCTTCGAACTCCTTTGCCAAGCCAATTGTAAATAAAATTAAAATTTGCTTTGGATTCCAATAATGCGCCTGCGCCGATGCTCAAAATAAAATAAGGGAGCACCATCACCAATAAGTCATTAAATTCAGATATGAATTTTGATAGCCAGATCATTATAAAGATAGTTTACCAAAAAATTTTGCCACGGTAGATATTAACTTGAATTTTATTCAATTATTTACAATCGAATTATGAAGTTGGTATGATGAAGCAATGACAGTTCCTTATAAACGCGTATTATTAAAACTTAGTGGTGAAGCGATTAAAGGAACAAGAGATTACGGAATTGATCCACAGTTTTTGGTTTACTTAGCTGAAGAGATTAAAGCAGGTCTAGCTGTAGGCGTTGAAATTGCTATTGTTATTGGTGGTGGAAATATATTCCGAGGTTTAGCTGCGTCAGAAAATGGGATGGATCGTATTGCGGCAGATTATACTGGTATGCTAGCCACAGTTATGAATTCATTAGCCTTAAAAGATGCTTTATCTAAGGTTGGTGTGGATGCACGTATTCAAACAGCCATTGATATGAAAGAAATTGCAGAGCCCTTTATTTTGGATCGTGCACGATCTCATTTAAATAAAGGTCGAGTTTTAATTTTTGCTGCAGGAACGGGTAACCCTTATTTTACAACTGATACAACAGCTGCACTTCGAGCTGCTGAAATAGAGGCTAATGCGTTATTTAAAGCCACCAAGGTAGATGGGGTGTATTCAAGTGATCCAGTTAAAGATACGTCAGCTAAAAAGTTTGATTCTTTATCGTATATGGATGTATTGAAGAATGAGCTAGGTGTTATGGATTCAACAGCCATATCGTTGTCAAAAGATAATGATATTCCTATTGTTGTATTTGATATGAATCAGCCTGGAAATTTAGTGAAAGTATTGTCAGGGGAAACCATTGGTACAGTAATTGGAGGAAAACAAAATGTCATCGTTTGAAGATCGTTTAACAAAAACATTAGATAATTTAAAAACTAAATTAATGTCGGTTCGTACAGGTCGCGCGAATCCTGATTTATTATCACCAGTTGTTGTGGAGTATTATGGAGCAAATGTTCCATTGCAGCAATTGGCGTCAGTGTCAGTATCTGATGGAAATACCTTGGTATTGAATGTTTTTGATGGCGGTGCAATATCTTCCGTTGAAAAAGCAATTTTATCGTCTGATCTCGGTTTAAATCCGCAGACTGAAGGTACTGTTATTCGGTTACGTTTACCAGATTTAACTGAAGAACGACGCGATGAATTGGTGAAATATGTTAAGAAATTAACAGAAGAAGGGAAGGTTTCCTTACGAAATATTCGTCGTGATGCATTGGATGAATTGAAAAAGTCGGATGACTTATCTGATGATGATAAAAAACGCGAATCTGATTCCATTCAAAAGTCGTTGGATCAATACGTTTCTCGTGTTGATGACTTGCTTAAAGAAAAAGAAACTGAAATTAGAACCATCTAACCAATGGCCAATGTGACTGAGCTTATCGATCAATACAACATTGATTTGGACCGGGTGCCACATCATATTGCAATCATTATGGATGGGAATGGTCGTTGGGCAAAGAAACGGTTAATGCCACGGAACCTTGGTCATCGTCAAGGTCAAAAGCAGTTAAAGAAGACCTTAATTAATTGTGTTCACCTGGGCGTTAAAGTTCTGTCAGTTTATGTGTTTTCAACCGAAAATTGGAAGCGTCCTGATGAGGAGGTTTCTTTTTTATTGAAATTTTTAAAGTCATCGATTCAAGATGAAATTGATGAATTGGTTGAGCAAGGGGTTAAATTACGATTTTTAGGCGATTTATCATCCTTTGATGACACCTTATTATCATTAATTCAATCAAGTGAAGCTGCAACGGCTAAAAACTCTAAAATTCAATTAAATATTATGTTGAATTATGGTGGGAGACGTGAAATATTAGACGCAGTTAAACAATACGCTAAGACTGGACAGGATATGACTCAGCTCACTGAAGATACATTGTCAGGCCATATGTATACGGCAGATTTGCCAGACCCAGATGTTTTAATCCGCACAGGTGGCGACATTCGAATTAGTAACTTTTTATTATGGCAAAGTGCGTATGCAGAATTGTTTTTCTTAGATGTATTTTGGCCTGATTTTGATATGGTCGCTTTGTTGGAGGTGATTCAGCAATTTCAATCACGAGATCGGCGTTTTGGAGGATTGTCAACATGAGTCGAGTTATAACGGGGTTATGTTTGTTAGCGGTTGGAATTTATGTGATTTCGAACGGTGGTATTTCGTTGTTGATGTTTTTATGGTTGATTGGGGTTCTTGCATTTTATGAAGTTCAGTCGATTACAGAACTACGTTCTCAATTCTTAATGGTCATCAATATGATCTTTTACACATTGTTAATGGGCTTTTTGTATCAAGGTGAACCATCGTTTGGGTTGGCTTACTTTGGATTGATGTTGGTGTGCTCGTTTCTGTTTACCTATGAATTTTTTAAAAAACAGCTATTGTTTAGGAATGTTGCTTTTTTAAATAACTTAAAGTATTTTTGCTACATTTATTTTGGGTTTTCATCCATTTATTTAATTCGAGAGCTGTCTCAGGGCTTACTAATGGTTGTTGTTATGTTTTTGGCGATTTGGGCCACTGATGTTTTTGCCTATTATGGTGGTAAACGGTTTGGAAAGCGTCAATTGAGTACTATTAGTCCGAATAAAACCATAGAGGGGACTGTAAGTGGAGTAATTGCGGCTATGATTTCAGTAGCTGTCGTCTGTTACATTAAAGACCTTCCATTTGTTTTGGTTTTGGGTGGCGCTGCGATTGGGTTATCTGGGCAGTTGGGTGATTTGTATGAATCATTAATTAAACGCACATACAATGTGAAAGATTCTTCGAATATTCTTCCTGGCCATGGTGGTATTCTTGACCGTGCAGATAGTTCCTTATTTGTTGCACCAATTCTATTTATTTTATTGAGTTTCTTATGAGTGCTCCGCGTGATGTTGTTGTTTTAGGCGTTACTGGATCTATTGGGACTCAAGCTGTTGATGTCATACGTGCCTTTCCTGATTCATTTAACTTGAAAGGGATGAGTGGTTATTCAAATGTAACAATAATGACCAGTATTGCGAATGAGTTTAAACCTGATTTTATTGCTGTTCCGACGATTGATATTAAAGAAAAGCTATTGGCAGGCTTAACATATACGCCAACAATTTTTATTGGCGAAGAGGGGTTGCTATCACTGGTTGATGTTCCAATGGCGATTTTATTGGTGGCCATTGTCGGTACTGCGGCGTTGCCTCCTGTGGTGGCTGCGATTCCTAAGGTTCAGCATATTGCGATTGCAAATAAAGAAGTTCTTGTGGCTGCTGGCACTATTGTTATGGACATGGTGCGTCAATCTGGCACTCGCTTAATCCCCGTTGATTCCGAGCATTCAGCATTGTTTCAGTGTTTAGCTGCAGTTGATTTTGATGATGCTAAAGTTAAGCATGTTACGTTAACTGCATCTGGTGGGCCGTTTTGGCAACGGGACCCCAGTACATTTAACGCGATTACTAAGGCGGATGCGTTAAAGCACCCGAATTGGGATATGGGTGCAAAAATTACAATAGATTCGGCAACGATGATGAACAAAGGTTTAGAAATTATTGAAGCCCACCATTTGTTTGATATTGCTTATGATGATATTCATGTTGTGGTTCATCCCAAAAGCATTGTCCATGCGTTTGTTGAAACGGTTGATGGTGCTATTTTAGCTCACATGGGTCGCCCAGATATGCGGTACCCCATTCAATATGCATTGACATATCCAGACCGATTCCAAACGCCATTTGAACAAGCCCATTTAACACAATTATCTGGACTCGAGTTTTTTGAACCAAACCATCACGTGTTTCCCTTATTATCGTTGGCTATTGATTGTGGACGAAAGGGTGGTGTGTTGCCCATTGTGTTTAATGCGGCCAATGAAGTTGCCGTTGCTCGGTTTCTTAATGATGATATTACGTACTTAGGGATTCATGATCATATTTTAACTACATTGGATCATTTTCAGCATCGCACTGTTTCTACCATTGAAGATATTATTGATTTAGATGCAGAGGTAAAGCTGCAGCTGCAATTGACTTAAGGTTTTGAAATCATTTCAAGCAGTTGCCTGAGTTTTTCATTTTGCTTAATTATGTTTAGTAGTGTTTCTGTTAAATCTTTCAACGTTTTTGTGTCCGTTTTTTTATCGTGCGAAACGCTTCCAATGTCAGGGTCCAACCGCTCACTGGTGTAGCGGAGCCAGGGGTGAATGATTGGTTTAATGTCGTCTGCTGTGGGTTCATTTGTTAATAGTGTTGTTAGTAAATTAATGGGGCTCGTACCTTCTAATTTAATTGATTTAGCAGCGACGGACCTTATGGCCGATGATAATTCCTGTTCAAGTGATGTGATGAGTAATTGTTTAACGGCTTTATGGGCCGCTGGGCAATCTTCTTGTGTGGCCATCCATTTGTGAGCAGCAGATATGCTTGCGCGAACACAGTTTTCTGCTTTTTGATCCTTGGTGGG
Source organism: Candidatus Marinamargulisbacteria bacterium (assembly GCA_049889215.1). Taxonomy (GTDB): domain Bacteria; phylum Margulisbacteria; class Marinamargulisbacteria; order UBA817; family UBA817; genus UBA817. Next base: position 4,850 of record JBMHDV010000001.1, on the reverse strand, counting down.
TGGTGGTGGTTTAAATCCCTTTGATTTACCCTCGGTAGGGGTCAACGCTTTTTCACCAAAACATGCATAAAAGTCGTTGATGGCTGAATTGCTATTGCTGTTTGTTTCTGCAGTATAGGCTGCATTTAGTATTTGATTTAATGTTTTGTGTTGCTCTGCAAAATTAGCTGACTTGCTGCATTGATAGGTTTCAAAAATGTTATGATCTCCTCGCTCACCGCGGTTGCAAACGGTAATAAATAAGCCATTCTCATTGCGAGTAACCACCAAGTCGATGGCGTGTGTCCGTGTGCCCATATAAGATATGTGCAAATGACTGGGTGAGTCTTTAAAATGTTTATTAAATTGCTGAAGTTTTAATGATGGAGGGGAGTTTTTTTCTCGTTGACCAAAAAACTGTTTTTGCAAAGCAAGGCCATTTTGAATACATGATCTAAAGCGTGCGTTATCGTTTGGAATTGCTGTAAAAAATGCATAATCCATGGCTGCTCGAAAACTGCGAGCTGTGTCTGCTGTCGCATAATTACCGGCCGAGTTATTGGTGAGTTGGTGCAGGAGTTTTTGTTTCACTTGATTGTTTAATATTGCATTTGTTAAGGGGTGCGGATTCTGGCTTGATGGTTGGTGTACTTTTCCGTTCTTTATAGGTTCCATTGTATTAATTATCGTTGGTTTTGTTGTGGATCTTGACGTTAAATTTTAAAACGGATACATTTTTTTTAGGAGGGGGCTATGCCTATAAAATTTATATTACAATCATTGTTGTTTGATCGACCACGGCTATTGGCGCAATTTGCTGCCACAATTCAATCTGAAAAGGACATGCAAGATGTTGTGCTGAACTTGCCAGCAACTGACCCTTTTCGTCGCATTTTGGTTAAACGCTTAGCGTTATTATCGAATCAATATGATCAGTTATCTGCATTAAATATCACTTGGGTGGATGATGATCATCCATTGTACCCAGCGGGCTTTCGACAATTGACGGATCCTCCATTGGGTGTGTTTATGCACGGGGTGTTGCCGGCTTCATTATCTGGTGCAGTTGCCATTGTTGGTACGCGGCGACCATCATTATTGGCCGCGTCTCGTGTGGCATCATTAGTTCAATCGTTAAAGGGAATGGTGGTTGTATCCGGTGGTGCATTGGGGATTGATGCAATGGCGCATCAGCAAGCCTTAAATCAATCATATAAAACGGTGGCAGTTTTAGCGTCAGGTCTGGATAAAATGACGCCAATAACAAATCAAGGATTGTTTGAGCAGATGATTGAATCTGGTCTTGGTGCAGTTATTACTGAATGTCCGCCTGGCACAGTTCCTAAGCCGTATTATTTTCCTCAACGAAATCGATTGATAGCAGCGATGACAAGTAAAGTTATTGTGGTTGAGGCTGCCAAGCGCAGTGGGGCAGTATTAACCGCCAATATTGCCGCCGGTTTGGGGCGTGATGTTGCCGCTGTTGTTGGGGGGTATAATGCACCGCAAAGTGAGGGCTGTTATGAGCTGATGAATGATGGGGCGTTTGCTATCGGGAATGCAGATCAATTGGCCCATTTTTTGGGTATTCAGCCGTTATTGGGGTGTGCTCAACCCATGCAGGATGATGATCTCTTGGCTCAAATTCCTGCCGAACCTATTTCAATAGAGTCCCTTGCTACACAACTGGATATGTCATTAACTGAGCTTATTGAAGAAGTTACGCAAATGTCGTTAAATGGAGATGTGATTATTTCAGCAGGTCAGCAGGTGCATCGTTGTGAGTAATGCCCAGTCACCATTGGCTCAGTTTTCATTGGAGACTGCTTGTAAAACAGTTGTGTTTACGAAACAAGGTTGTGTAGGTACGCTTCCAGTAGAGGCTCTAATTGGAATGAATCAAACCCATTCTAATGATGTTGTTGAAATTCAGCAAAAAAATGATCACTGGGTTTGGATGAATCCGGATTCTACTCAGCAGCGTGTTGCTGCTGGGGCTCATTCAAATGCAACATCTCTTGCTCATCGTGGTGTTAGTTACACAGTCAAGGGGGATGCTATGTTTACAAATCATAGGGGTGTTATTTTGACAGTTAAGACAGCTGATTGTTTGCCTATTTTGGTTGCGGCTGATGACTATGTTGGTGTAATTCATGCAGGAAGAGAAGGCACCTTGGCGGGAATTTCTAAGCGTATGGCCATGCAATTTTATGATTATGGCGTTCGCCGTGTGTCATGTTGGTTTGGCCCGGCATCGTGTGTGTGTTGTTATCAAATTGATCGAGAAACAAATAGCTACTTTGATTTAATTTCTGAAAATCAGTCACAATGGCGTGCTATTTTTGGGCAAGAGGTTTATTTTTATTTATCGGATGATTGCACGCAGTGTTCACCTGATCGTTTTTTTTCTTATCGATCTGGTGATAGTGCTGATCGTAATGTTTTTGGTATCGCAAGATTGTAGTAAGCCCTCGTTAAATTTGATCGATAATTAAATTGATATGAAATGGTGTATCCGTTTAGTTTGTTTAATTATTTGTGGATGTATTCTTGGATCATGTGCGTTCAAAGCCCAAGAAACCAAAGGTATTATTGAGTTTAAAATTGAAAATATTAATTAATTTTTGCTTTGTATTTATGTTGACATGCCCATTATTCTCTGCGGCTAATCAAGGCAGCTTTACTCCAGAGGAAGTTCAATTTCCTATTTATTCTATTGTATTAAGTACTGATATGACGGCTGGTGGACAACCTGCTGGGGATACTCTGGCAATTTACGAATGCCCAGGTGATAATTGCATGGTTATTTTTTCAAATAGTGATCTTCTATCTTATAATTTATTTCGTAAAGAAATAAAAGCTGGGTCGTATCGTTATGTTACGGTATCGTCGTGCCCATTATCTTCCGATACGTCATTTACTGCCAAGCTGAAAGGAACGGCGTTAATTAATGGCGTGAATTATTATACACATACCCAAGAAGCGTTTAAATTAAAAGCTGCGGATGAGCCAGCTGAGTTTGTGAGTGTCACATTTGATCAATGTCGATTTTATTACGAGTTGCAACAAGATCTTGTTATTACAGATTCGGATGTGACACCGTTGACCATGTTTTATGATTTGCATCAATTGGGTTGGGGGACCCAATCTGTACAAAATACGGATAGTGGCTGTTATCAAGGTGTTGCAGGAAGTGGTGGACTTGTTTTTTCTGCGTGCATGGGAGTGCCTCATTTAATCCCTATTCCTTCAAAGGTAACACCGACCATTGATCGATATCATATTTATAAATCGGGTTCCGATGAGACAACCGCCGGTGGCATGATGGTGTTTTTTCTTGACGCATCGAATCAAATCATTGGTGGGTTTGCACGCCGTTTATATTCCCAAACTTCAGAAACACCTGATATTGATGCGTTTGATATGGCGATAAAGCGGGTGACGCTATTAGAAACAGGCGTGTATACAGTTGAAACATATGGCAAGACGTTTAATTCTAGAGCGCTACGCTTTCCAGCATTTTCATTGTCCTCACATACAACAAAAAAATATACAAATGCGATTGACCAGTCATTTGATTACCATGCAAAAAAACAATAAATTAATTTAAAATACGAAAAAACTTAATCAGTCGCCAACCAAGAATGATACTTTGAGAAGCGATCATTATCCAAACAAAGTGCAATGGTGATGTTATCATTGGGTAGGTGATAATGACCATTATTAAATGAATGATGGCGCCAACAATAACACTGCGATTTGCGGTTTTAACATGCCCCATTGCGCCAAGTATTGGGTAGCCAATGATGGATGCTGGTAGGTGCAAAAAAGCGATGATCATCATCCACCGAAATAATGGGACAGCATCAGCAAATGATGCCCCTAAAATAATGGGGATGACAATAGGGGCAAGTGCAAAAGCAAGCAGGCAGCCAATGATATTAACACTGATGGCAATGCCCAACACCTTTTTGGCAAAATTGATATTTTTTGTGCGTGACATATATGGATAAATGGTTTCAATTAATGGCGCATAAAAGGTGGTGATGGCAAACAACAGTTTTTCTGCTCCACCATAAATACCTGCGGCTGCTGGGGATAATAAAATACCAATGATAATGACATTGGTACTCAAATAAATCGCAATGGCCACGCGGGATAAAAAGTATTCAAAGCTGATTCCAAATAGCGCCTTTATTTGGTTGATTGATGGTATGGTTAAACGAACATTGCACTTTGTTCTGATGAATATAAATGCTGCGATATCCACAATTATATAGCTGATGCCCCACAAGGCATGCACCCATTGGTAATCACTTGTCGATGTGATTAGCACAAAAATTAGTGCCGTAAAGCTGCATTTTGCAATGAGGTTGAATGTTGCAATAAAGCTCATTTTTTCGAGTCCTTGAAATAAAAAGGTTGGTAAAAAAGTATTGCCAATAACAATTAAGAATGATGCGTAAAATAAAATGGCATGGGCATTAAAAATTGGAATGGTTTGGACGAGAATGGTTAAGATTCCCATTCCAACGAGTAAAAGTACACACTTGGTTCCCATGACAGCAGAGAATATGTCACTCACTTTTTTTGTGTCTGATTGATGAGCCGCAATATCTTTGGTTGCCGATAGATTAAAGCCGTAATCAGTTAAAATCGTAAAATAAATCATGGTGGCTTGTGCCATCATCACCAACCCATAGTACTCCGGACCCAATACTCTGGCCAAATAAGGCAATGTGATTAACGGCAAAATATAGTTGCTGATTTGGACCAGACTTAATGATGATAGATTTTTTAGAAGGTTCGGATAATCAGAATGGTTTCGCCAGTAGCTAAACCTTTTCAAAAAAAGCATCAAGAACGGTTTC